>CANQQE010000004.1 GCA_947625935.1 uncultured Muribaculaceae bacterium
GAGTCCGGTACAATACCGAACTCTTTCTCAAATCGGATAGTTAGTAACCTGTCCAACTTTTGGGGGTCACTTCACTTTGGTTGTTAGACAGCCTCTTCGCGTTTGCGGCTGAGCCGGTTACTGACCGATCACGCGCAGATGGGTCTGAGGATAGCGCAGCACAAGGCAGCTCGCCTCGGTGATTACGATCGCGTCCGTGTTTCTAACCCCTGAGCGGCGAAGGTCGAGCTTCTCCGTACGGAACGGCACATGGCAATATTTCGTGATATACTCCGGGTCTATGACCATACCGTCATAGGCGTGGCCGCATTCATCGAACACTTCGCTCGCCAGCACATAGAGCGTGCCGAACTTGGTGCCTATCTCGGTGAAATCGATTCCCCATTTCGTCACGCGGTCACTGGCGGTGGCGATGCGGGTCAGATCCATGCGGTTGAGCGCGTCGATGAGCATTGTGCCTCCGATCAGCAGCTTGCGTGTCGAACCGGCGTTCTGTGTGAACGCCTCGCGGGTAAGCTCAACAAGTTTATCCTTGCTGATCGCACCTTTGGTATAGGTGACTTGGCGGTCGGTCTGATCCCAGATGCCCCCCGTGAGCAACACCTCGTTGCGCTTCTCGGTGTCATAGATTCGCGATTTGACTCCAAACAGGAAGTTTTTCTCCATCCCCAAGCGCATATCTATGATGGCTACCTCCTCCTGGTCCGAGAAATCCCAACCCACCTCTTTGTTGGCGATTTTCTGGAACGTCGATTGCTCCACCTGAGCCTTGAATATCTGGCAATAGTTTTGCGCTTTCTTAGGCAACGCCTCAAACTGTGCCGTCTGCACGTCAAGTTCGGCGGCGGCGCGCCCCATTCTGATCAGTTTGGTGCCTTTGGCCAAGTCAGGCATATTCCGTTTGCCGTTATTGTCATAGCAGTTCGCCGGCAGCACATACAGTGTGCCGTTGGCGGTGCGCTGCACCACATAGAGCACGAGCGAGCCTGACGGATTCCCCTTGGAATCGGTGCCTTTGACGTCAGGGACGAGAATGGTTTCCGACGGCTCGAAAATCTGGGGGTCGGTCACCTGCAGCTCCACAGGGGAGTCGCCCGACGGGCCGTCGCCCTCGTAGGCCGCCGACACGGTGCTGACCGTAGGCTTCGTGTCGACCGAGTAATAATCCACCACCATGCTGCCGCAGGCGCGGGAGCCGCCCCAGCGCGAAATCTGGTCGATAGGGGTCGACATCGGGCGTATCTTCACTATGCGGTCGTCAATCTCATTGCGGAGCAGTCCGGGCGACGACTCCTCGCTCAACGACGTGGTCAGCGGCCCGTCGACGACGTGCTTGCCACCCGCGGTTCCGGCTATGACCACTCCGCTCGCAGCCATTATATCCCCGTCACCTCCGAGAGCCATCCACAGAGCCACTGCCGACAGGGCCACCAACAGTGTCACAATCCCGTTATCGCTTTTCACCCACTCCGTCAACTGCATGATCATATCCCCCAGCGTCTTCCTGTTGAGGTCTCTGTAGCCTCTCCTTTCCATCTGTATCTTCGACTTTTTTAAATTGCTCACTGATTTTATCGCTTTGGCGATACCTTTTAATAATCCCATAATTTTTAATTTGTTAAATATTGATTAGTTACACAATGCTACCTCAATCCCATATGCTTCGGCGCGGACGGTTCAGAATAGTCGGCCCGCTTTCGCGTTCCTCCCACACCCCCGGTTCAGCCATCAGTGCCTCAATGCGCTCATTACGTCCCCTAAGATAACCGCGGCGCTCAGCCTCAGCAACCAGTGCTTCAACACTCGGGCCATCTCCGGGCTCATCGCCACCTTCGCCGCCGCGCGCCACATCTTGCGGTTCCGGCTGATTTCCATCGTCGCCCGGCCCCACAGGGTCCCGGAGGGTGGTTTCCCGCTCTGTCGCCGCTGCGTCATTGTCTGTTTCCGCTTCCCCCACCGCGGCTGCCCCTGTTTCCCCTTCGGCAGAGGCTCCGGCGGCGGCTGTTCCCGCCGCCCCGGTTTCCCCTGCCGGTTCATCCTCACACCCCGCGTGCGCAGGCCCATTGAATTTGATTTCATCATCCATAAACTTAAAAAACTTTTTAGTTAGTGATTACACCGCAAAATTATCCCCTCCCGTCCCCATCCTCTCTGCGTTTTTCTCCCTGAATTTTTATAACTTTGCGCTGATATGTCTGACAATAAGCCTAAATCACATTTAACATGAATATGACAACTGAACGAAAAATGCTGTTGCTTACGTTGCTTGGTCTCGCAATCCCGTTCGGCAACATAATCGGCCCTTATTTTATCAACTGCAAGACTCAGGGCGAGTTGCGTTTCCGTAAAACTTTAACCATTGTCGGTACAATACTCGTCGTAGTTGCAATAGCAATACCTGCCATGGGTTTGATGTCGGCTTTCGGCTCATCCGAAGTAGAGACAGTCGACCCTGATTCAATCACAAAATCCATAAGATGGGGATTTATACTGCCTGTGGGAATCCTCGTCACTATCGCAGCTCTGTGGCGTCGCACCCGGTTGGCTAAGTAGGAGACGTGTCAAATTTCAGACAACTTGTAGGGTCAGCCCATGGGCTGACCGCCAACCGGCTGGCAATCAACTCGCATGACCGTTGCACCATTGTGCGCCTCTACAACCCGAGGGGAGAATCTACGTATTGAATTGATTTAACCATAGAATGGAATGCTAACTCCCAATTTGCGTAGGTCTTATCGCTAACCTCAACAAATGTTAATTTGTGATGAATTTAAATCAGCTTCTTGAAACGGGTGTTATTTCTGTATGAAACAGCCCGATTATCCCAATCCCGGATTTGCACGCTAATTTGGCTCGTTGGCTTTGATTGCCATTGTGGTGGTGCAGTTCATCCCTTTTTCTGTGATTGTGGCCGCTTTAGGCTACCTCCCGTTTCTGACCTGCGTAGGCTATCGCGTGTACTACAGCTTCCGTCAGCGTTGCTATGGCTACGGTTGGATTATGATTCTCGCCGGCCTTATGATGATCGGTGTCTTCATCGCCTCCTATATATTCTACACTAAAATCAGCCAACCCTTATGAATCAATCAGATAAATTTGTCCCCCGGAGCGTGGTACGCGACATCTACATTGTCATTGCCCTATATGTAGGCCTCACGGTGCTGATGTTCACCGGATGGCTGTCGGCCCAGTGGCTCAACCGAGTCTCGATAGCGTGTATGTGCGTGGGTGCGTTTATGATTCCTGTGATATCACGCAATCTTCGCAGTTTCCTGTCGCTTGTTTCCTCTCCGAGCAGTGTGTCTCGACGGGTTTTGCCATGGCTGTGGTGCGCCATCGGCTCATTGATGGTATTTGCCCTGCTTGTCGGCGGCCTCTCGCCTGATTCGACACTTATGTTGGTGGTCTGTTCTGTCGGGCTTGCCTTCAACCTCCTGCTCGGCATCCTCATCCCTGCCGGCTATTTCTCGCCACAAAAAGATATCGATTGAAAAATTTTCAATCCGAAGGGCCATTATTCATCTGTTTCTTCCAAGTCAAAAAATAAAAGTCGGGTGGGCTCTGAGTCGATATCTTTGCTCAATGGCAAGAAATTATTCTTGGTATAAAATGGCACAGCGTCAACATATGCGTCAACAGTTATGAACCGGCATCCGGTTTTATTATCTATGACGAAATAAGACTTTATGAAATCGAGCATGAAAGTCCCTAATGACAATCCTTTTGCAGAGATGTCAACACCAAGCCTGCAAATTTTTGTGGCAGGATAACTTTTTATACGTTTTTCATTAATAAATCGCTTTTTTCGGAATCGGTTAAAATCCGCTCTACTATCAAAATCCGATAAAGATACCCTGTCGTTTGCAAGACTAAAAAATCCGACTACCTGCTTGGTGTCCCTACGTTCAATGACATAGCTTACTGCTAATCTTGTCCTATGATAATGTTGTGATTCGTTTAAGATAAAGTCATTCAGGTCATCGTCACCACAGTTGAAGAATTTGACTGATTCATCTTTTCCAAGGCGACGTATTTGGTATGTTTCCGCAATTTGAGTTGGAGTCATATGGGCTATTTCACTAACATAGACATCGCAGCCTGGTAGTTGGCTTTGCGACGGTTACGAACTTCTGGTGTCTCCTTTGGCGGGTTTTTCATGCGTTCTTCAAATCTGCGGGCATCCTCGCCAAACAATATCGGTGTTTCTTTTATTGGTCTTGCCATTGCTCTATAGGTTTGATTTATACAAAGATAAAACAATTTATCTGTACTAATTGCATTCTATGCAATTAAAAAACAAATTATTAGTTAGTTTCGTTTATTTAAACGTCACTGTGCGGTTATAGATGAAATTGGCCACGGTGTAACCGACGTTGCCCGCCAATGTCGCCACCGCGTAGCCGCTGAACGTCAATCCTCCGATCACCCACTGCATCGCCCCAAGCGGAGTGCGATAAGTCAACGCCCACACTATCACAAACTGCAGTGCGTAGCACAGCCCGAAGCCAACCAGAAACTTTACCGCCTCGCGCTTGAAATCTTTACGCGAATGGAAAACCCACGTCTTGTTCCAGATAAACGAGTTGACAAGCCCGCAACCGTAGCCTATGGCGTTTGCCCCCATCGGCTTGATGCCTAAAAACGACTTGGTCACATAGATTACGATCAGCGTTACCAACGTGTTCATCACCCCCACCAAGGCGTATTTCACGAACTGTATCACAGCCGTCCGTCTGTTGTTTGTCATGGTGTCTTCCCTCTCCATTATCTCTGTTCCGTATTGCTTTTTAGTTACTTATTGTTCATAATTGTCAGTGTCGTTGTTCACCCTTTTAGCACCGGCAACGACCATCGGTAGTGCACCGCTAAAAGACGCAACGCTATCGCCGTCAGGCCGCACGCCGCTTGTTGAAGTATGTCGCCGCCACCGCCGATCGCTATAAGCCAGTAGACGACGCCCCCGGCTATGCACGCCGTGGCATAGACCTCCTTGCGGAAAAACAGCGGTTCCTCGTTGATGAGTATGTCGCGCACCACGCCCCCAAACGCGCCCGTGATCATTCCCATCACTATCGCAACCCACATCGGGTAGCCCGTGGCCAGGCTTTTTTGTATGCCGATGACCACAAACAACGCCAGTCCGATCGTGTCGAATATCAGCAACATACGGTCGTGGCGTACGAGCAGATGCCTGAACAGCACCACTATCGCCAGAGCGGCCCCAGTGACGGCCAGATACCACCACGTCTGCATCCAGAACACAGGAATGTCGAGCAGCACGTCGCGCAGCGTTCCGCCCCCTATTGCCGTCACAAGACCGACGGTGTAGGCGCCGAACCAGTCAAATCGTTTCACCGATGCGAGCCTGATGCCGCTGATGGCGAACGCTATGGTGCCTATTACCTCTATGAGAAACAGAAATGTGGCTTCCATCTTGGCGGCGATTCTATCGTTTTGGCTTGTTGGTGACTTTACCCCCGGTCTGGTAATAGCGGCACGCATCTCTAACCCCGCAGTTGAGGCAGTCGGGGCGGCGGGCCTTGCAGATGTACCGCCCGTGCAATATCAGCCAGTGGTGAGCCTTAGGTATTATATCGGCCGGGATATGCCTCATCAACGCCTTCTCCGTCGCCAACGGCGTGGTGCAGCCTGTCGTCAGCCCTATGCGGTCCGACACCCTGAAAACATGGGTGTCCACCGCCATAGCGGCCTTGTCAAACACCACCGACAGCATCACGTTGGCAGTCTTGCGGCCTACTCCGGGGATTTTAACGAGCTGGTCAAGCTCGCCGGGGACCTCCCCCCCGAACTCATCGACAAGCATCCGTGCCGCGCCGGCGAGATTGCGGGCTTTGTTGTTGGGGTAGCTGCACGATTTGATATACTCGAAAATCTCCTCCTGTGTGGCGGCCGCCATGTCGGCGGCCGTAGGGTAGGCTTCAAAAAGGGCAGGTGTGATCATGTTGACGCGCTTGTCAGTGCACTGGGCCGATAATATGACGGCCACAAGCAGTTGATAGGGCGACTCGTAGTGCAGTTCGGTCTGGGGTAGCGGGTTGTTTGATTCAAACCACTCGATGCACCGTGCGTAACGCTCTTTTACTGTCATCATTCACGCCGTTTTCCCTGATGATACTTAGTTATCTTCGTGTCAGTGTGCGGCCTGAAACTCCTCAAGGAAACGCTGGTCGTTTTCCGAGAACATTCTCAAGTCCTTCACCTGATATTTCAGATTCGTGATGCGTTCCACTCCCATGCCCAGGGCGAAACCGCTGTAGACATTCGGGTCGATGCCGCAGGCTTCGAGCACATTGGGGTCAACCATGCCGCAGCCGAGTATCTCTACCCAACCCGTCCCTTTGCAGAACGAACATCCCTTCCCGCCGCACAGGTTGCAAGAGATGTCCATCTCAGCCGACGGCTCCGTAAAGGGGAAATAGCTGGGGCGCAGACGTATCTGAGTCTCCGGCCCGAACATCTCCTGGGCGAAATAGAGCAACGTCTGTTTAAGGTCGGCGAACGACACATTCTTGTCGACATACAGGGCCTCTACCTGATGGAAGAAGCAGTGGGCGCGTGCCGAGATTGCCTCGTTGCGGTACACGCGGCCGGGGCAGATGATGCGGATCGGCGGTTTCTGACGCTCCATCACGCGGCTCTGAACCGACGACGTGTGCGTGCGCAGCAGCACGTCAGGCTCCCTGTTGATGAAAAATGTGTCCTGCATATCGCGTGCCGGATGGTCGGGAGCGAAGTTGAGCGACGAGAAAACGTGCCAGTCATCCTCTATCTCCGGACCCTCGGCGATGGTGAAACCGAGACGGCGGAAGATGGCGATAATCTCCTCCCTCACGATCGACAGCGGATGCCGTGTGCCGAGCGCTATGGGCGAGGCGGTGCGTGTCAGGTCGAGCCCGTCGGTCGCGGCGTCGGTGGTCTCTGTCGACTCCCGGAGCGAGTTGATTTTCTCAGTGGCCATTGTCTTCAGCTCGTTAAGTGCTTGGCCTATCGCTTTTTTATCTTGTGGCGCGACTTCACGGAAATCGTTGAAAAGCAGTGAGACAGATCCCTTCTTGCTCAGATACTTTATGCGCAGTGCCTCCACGGCGGCTGCGTCGCTTGCCGTCAGCGCGGCGATTTCTTCCTTGAGTCGATTGATTTTATCTAACATTGTTGTGATATATTGGTCTTGGACGTATTGACGCGGTAACTCTCTGAAAACTACCGCCACGCAAAATTACAAAAAATCCACCCATTCCCAAAACATTATTCCACATCCATTCCATCCCTCCCCGGTAGAGCCTGCCCACGGGCAGGCCGCCCCAAGACGCGCCCCCTCGGAAAAAATCATCACTCCCCCCATTCGAGTTCAGCCTCCGCCGCGAGCTCGGTGTCTGCCTCAGGGAAGCTGTACGGGCTTGGAGCCTTCGGCTCGGTCTCAAACGCCCGCAGTGTCGTTATCAGACGCTCAAGTGTCTCATCACGCCGCACTTTGGCCAGCTCGCATTCCCAGATAGTGATGACGTTCCACCCCATTTGCCGCAACCGTGCCGCGACATCCCGGTCGCGTTCCCGGTTACGCTCTATCTTCCTCAGCCAGAAATCGCGGTTGGTCTTGGGGAAACGGCGGTGGCACTCATGGCCGTGCCAGAAACAGCCGTTGATGAAGATAACCGTCCGCAGCCTCGACAACACTATGTCAGGCCGGCCCGGAAGCTCCTTCTTGTATAGACGATAGCGGTATCCGTGCTGCCACAGATACCGCCTCACCGTCACTTCGGGGCGGGTGTCGCGCGACCTTATGCTGCTCATGCAGTGGTGCCGCTGTTCGGGTGTCATCACGTCGGTCATCATTATCTTAACGTCGCAACCCGTCCCCTTGTTATCCCTGTCACCAAAAATTAGGCACGATTCTTCCACCCGTCGAGCGTCCCGCCAAAGCCGCCTGCACCGATTCGATTACAGCTTCGGCCTCCTTGCCGTAGTCCGCGGCGGCATTGCTGTCATAGCCGATGTTTGCCATCTGAAGCACACGCAGCGCGCATCCCTGTTCGATAATGCTTCTCACAGACGCGTCGTCCCCGCCGACAGTCACATCCACTATATCCCCCTCCCCCGATAGGTTGGCGGTCCCTCCGGCTTTCAGAGCCGTCTCACCTATTGCCGCTCTGATTAGCGGCTCCAACGCGTCACGCCGGTCCGTTGTGAGCAGCGGCACCTGTGCTCGTTTCTCCTTGTTGTAATAGCTTCTGAGTGCCGATAGGGCGAAAATCTGGCGCTCTATCGCTCTGATTGATAAACTGATGGTTGTCATGGTCATTTTCTCGTTAAGGTTTCATTTTCGGTCGATTGCCGGCGTGGTCGGCGGCGGCGCAACTGTTCATAGAGCTTCTTCCCGTAGCCGGGAGTGATGAAATAGCGCGAAGCCCTTTCGTCGGCGAGCACGCGGTTGAGAGCGGCGGCTATTGTCGGCTCCTCTCCCGATGCGATCACGGCATTGACCTTACCCTCTATCTCATCCCACATCAGCCGTTTCTCATGTCGGCGGGGCTTCATCCCGTTGCGCACTCTGTAAAGCGTCGTCAGTGCGTAATCATAGTCGAGATAATACCCCGGTGCGTCGCTTCCGACGGCGCGGGCCACTATCTCCCCCGCCGACGGGATTTCTCCCCGTTCAAATGCCATTTTCGTCTGTCGGCGGCATTCGCGTTTGAAATCCTGGTCTCTGATTTCCCTTAATTCTGCCATAATAATATCGTCAATAATGTTGTTTTACCAATTATATTTGCAAATATACAATCATGGATGGGCCTTATCTTTGCCCATCATTCTGTTTGTTGGTTAATTGATAATATCAATATTCTCAATCATGATTCTGTCGCGCCATTCTATGAACCCCCCGAACGTATCCAACAAATCGGCGAGAGCCACGGTCGCGTTGTGCACCTGGTTCTCATACATCGAGTTCCCTTTGGCCCCCGATGTCCCGTGACCGCTGAGAGCCTCGCTCACGCCCGAGATGTCGCGAAACAGCTTCATCTCCAGATCAAGCAGGTCATAGGCCCCGATGTCACCGCCGCGGCTCACGAGTTGTTGCGGGGCGGGTTCGCCGTTTCTCGGGTCATATGGGATTATTCCGTCACACGCCGACCATTGCTTCCCCACATCTTCCCAGCTCATGTTGCTTATCTTCTGTCGGTAGGGAAACAGGAGCACACCCTTGGCTGAGGTGCTCATAACATGGTCGATTAATGTGATCAGGCGGTTCACATATTTCTGTTGGTCTATTATATCCTCCACAAACGAGTGGATCTCCCCGTCGACAAGCGGGTAGAGCTTCACTATGAATGGATGTTGGCCCGATGCGAGCGGCGAGCAGCGTTCATGAAGCAGGTCACCCCGCGGCGAGATGTAGCGGCAGTGCCATTGTATATCCGTCGTTTTGCGCCATTTCAGTTGTGGGCGGCCAGCCGATTGCCGTTGGCGGTTTTCACGTCTCAGGCCCTCCGCGGCTTCTGTGCTGAGTCGGCTCATGGTTCCCGTCTCGGGGTCATGGCACTCCACTGTCTCGCAGCTTTCCATAGTCCACACCTCCACCACGCGGCAACGTCCGGCGGTGGCCGTGAAAAAACCGTCGCTCGTCTCGCCCGATTTCATGTCGCGGTAGATTGCCCTGAGCCGGTCGGCTGTGGCTGCGTCGCCGTGCGAGAATCTCATCACCACTTCGGCGAGGCTCATGTCGTGCAGCATCCCTATTAGTTCCGTGTCCCATCCCCTGATGTCGTTGATGCTGTTGATAAAAAAGCGGCGGGGGCTGACGTTGTCCACCCACACCCCCTGGCCCATGGGTCGGTGTTCCTTGACTACTCGCTGTATCGCGCATCCCGAAATCAGAAACTCCTCAAGCGTGCGGCAGTCAAGCTCATTAAGCTGGTTCACGCTGTAGGCTTTCCTGACTCTGCTGTCGGCCTTGGCCCCTTGTTGGGCGCGCCTGTCCCTGTAACGGCCTATGACACATTTCACCATCTGTCTGATCAGATTGTTGGTCAGAGGTGTGCGCCCGCAGCGCGATGCAAGTTCCTCCTCGCTGATGGTGCGCCCGTCACTGTCATAGACTATGTCGTTCCATTGGCGGCCATAGGTGAAATTCTTGTAGCGCTCCCGGCGTTGGCGCAGGTCGGCGAGCTTCAGCCATGCCCGGTGGGCGGCCTCAAGCACCTCCCGTGTTCTTGTTATCTCCATATTCTCGATTTTGTTTAGTTTGTTAATGTGTCTGCGGGGATGGTCGCCAAGGCGCGTTCATCAAGCCGGTAGAAACCGTCGGCGGGCTCAAGCACGCATTTCAGCGAGACGATGCGCGAAGCGGTCGATACCGGAGTGTAGAGGTGCAGATACCCCTGGTGGGCGACCGCTACAGGCTCCTCGCTCCCTCCGCGGCTGTAAGGCGATCGTTGCAATGACGCTATGGGCGAATCTGGCCCGACTATGATAGCCGTCTGCCGCCACCCCTCGAGCTTCACTTCCACCACCCTTCGGCACTCCGCAGGGAGAGTGATGGTCGCGCTACCGTCATCCTGATGCTTCAGGGCAACGTCGCGCGCCATCTCGCTAACCTCCATCAGCGACAGGTCACCATTGTCGAGCAGATTCAGATACCACTCCCTCATTTCCATAATCTGCAGTCGGTCAAGGTCGACGCCGTCAGTGCGCGACAGCTCGCAATCGCTCCTCAGCGGCTCGAAATAACGCTTCAGCTTCCACACCCCCAGCATCTCCTCGGTTGAAAGATTCAGTAACATCCTGATTATAATTTGGTTTATAAATTAGACAATGCAATCACCCGCAAAATTACCCCCGCCCGCCACCACATCCCCTGCGTTTTCCTCCCCTCATCTCTATTAATAAATTGTTGCGAATCACCCAGGTAGGGCTTGCCCATGGGCAAGCCGCTCTCGCCGTCATTGTTAAACTTTCACACAAAACGCAGCGGTGGGCCGTCCCTCTTAGTTTTGGGCGGCCCACCGCTGATAACTTTTTGGGGTGACGCCAGACTACTTGATGCGTACTTTGTCGGCGCGCTGACCCTTGCGGCGTATCACGATTTGGCCCGACGATGGGCGATTGATTCTGATACCCTGCAGGTTAAACCACTCGCACTCGGTGTCGTTGGGATCGATTTCTATTTCCTCCACTCCCGAATTGTCACCGCGGTAGTAAGCCGACACCACGGGCGACCATGCCGAATAGTTGTTGCCGTCGGCGGTGCGGTAGTTGCCGCGGACCCTCATGTAGTAGAGCTTCCCTTTCTCAAGTGTCTTGCCCATTTCCCCCGCTTTGTTGCGGCTATGCCAGTTTGGAACCTGCGACGTTTCCTGGATGAATCGGTTGCCTATATTCTCCTTCTCGTCGAGTTGGAAAGTCACCTGATAGTACCCCGGGACGATGCCCGCACGGATATAATCGTCGGCATAAAACTCACCACCGTCTGTGGGATAGCTGATTGAGACAGGGCCGGGGACCTCCTCCTTGGTCGTGAACATGACGGCGGGCGATGTCATCGCCTCCCCGTTTTTCTCATACGACAGGCGGCAGTAATATGTGGTCAGTCCGGCTAAATGCCCCGCCGGTGTCTGCCAGGAACCGCCATTAGCTTCCTCACTGAAAGCGAGCGTCGAGAATGTCTCCTTGGTCGACATCTCAACGTTGACTTTGCGGTCAGCTATGCTCCACTCTATCAACGGAGTGAGCTCAACGTCGGTTGCACCGTCGGTCAGCGACGTGATGAGCATTCTCGTCATCGAGAACCCGCGGCTCTCCGAGATGCCGTCGTTGGCTGAGATGCCGCATGAGCGCACTCGCCAGTAATAGGTCTTGTCGGTATCGAGTCCGGGCATACGGGTCGTCGAGCAGTCGGTGCCGTTGCAAGGCAGCGTGTACAGTAGCGAATTGCGGCTGAACTCAGGGTCTGTCGCCACCTCGACGATATAGGATGTGGCTTTGTCCACAGCGGCCCAGTTGAACTCAAACGGAAACTCCACGGCGGCTCCGGCGGCCGGGAATGTCAATGCCGGTGCTGCCAGTGACTCTGTCGGCCTCCCTGCGAACGCCGGTGAGTATTCATAGCCGTAGCGGTCAAGCACACACACTGCGTATTCATATCCTGTCAACCTGTTGTCAGGGATGGTAAATTCCGTGTTATAGCTCGTGCCGAGCAGATATTCCGCCTCGCATTGGAAGTTCTCGGCCGGGAGGTCGGCCGGGATTGCGTAGACCGTGTAGCGAACGTTGTCATGACCCGTCCAGCTAAGTTTGTTCCCCGAGCGGCTGACTTCCGTCACAACCCCCGGGTTCTCACCAGGCTTCCACGTCATTGTCGGTATGATGGCCGGTGTGTTGAACACAGTCTTTTTCAGATGGTGGCCGAATTTTGGCGACAATGAATAGATATATTTCGTCGAATAGAATATCGACCCCGGGTTTCCGTCAAGCGAGCTGCTGCGGTTGAGGCGCACCTGATTGGCATATTCCTCATATGTCTCGTTGTTGGGGCCCGATGCCATATCCATGTTGCTGTTGGCCTTCAGGTATTCCTGGCTGCTCATTTCGGGCGATTTGCTGTTGAGGTGCAGGGTCGATATCGAATGGCTGACGTAAAGGTGACGGCCGAACTTCTCGGCGACTTCTCCCCACCACGGGGTGACCTTGGCGTAGTCGGTCGACGCGCCGATAGTCCAATAGACTTGTGGTGAAATGAAGTCTAAGTTCTGGCGTGAGATCCATGCCAAGGGATCTGAAAAGATGCTGCTGTATTGCCAGTCTGAGCCTGACGGGCAGGGGCGCATCCCGTATTTGTTGGCTACGGTGGCCTGTGTGGCAGCTATGCCGGCGGGGGAGACCCCGAAACGCACCCACGGCTTCGTCTCCTGGATGGTGCGGTACACGTCGGCTATCATTATGTTGACATTTTCCCGTCGCCAGTCGGCTTGGCTGAGTGTGCCGCCATCGGCCTTGTAGGCGTTGTAGAGGTCTGCGTCCGATGAGTTGGGCGTGCCGCCGAGATAGAAATAGTCGTCAAAAAGCACACCGTCGACATCATAGTTGTTCAGAATCTCTTTGATTACGTCGCAGATACGTTGTCTCACTTCCGGCAATCCGGGGTTGAGTATCGACGAGTTGTCATGCTCCATTATCCATTCCGGGTGCGTGTTGCGGTAATCGTTGGGGCCGTCCCACGGAGTCGCCGAGATGCTCGACTCGTAGCGGTAAGGGTTGAGCCATGCGTGGCATTCCAGTCCGCGTTTGTGGCACTCCGCCACTACCCATTCCAGCGGATCCCATCCGGGGTCCATGCCTCGGGTGGCTACTAAGTCGGTCGACCATGGCTCGTAGCTCGACTTATACATTGCGTCGCAGCGTGAGCGAACCTGGAAGTTGATGGCGTTGAAGTTATTGATGGCCAATGAGTCAAGAAGGGTGGTCATGGCTTTCTTTTGGCGGTTGATTTGCGTCTCGTCGCCTGTGGCGGTTATCACGCTCGGCGGCCAGTCAAGACGCCACACGGTCGCTACCCACGATGAGCGCATTTCTCGCTTCACTGGCGAGTCGGCGGCTTTGATTATCGGTGCGACGATTAGGGTCAGCAATAACAGTATGCTGCATTTCAGATATTTGCTGTGCATAATTGGTATATAGATATTGTTATAGTTAGTCTATGTTAGGTATCGGGGAGATACTCCCGGTCTGTTTCTACGCCGCAAAGTTATGGATTAATTTCGTTGCCGACAATACCGGGCGACTGGCTCTATTGTTGATAAAGTTTAAATTTATGTCACTGTATCAAAAATAAAGTTAACCAATGCGGTCAATCCAGCGGTTGGCCTGTCAGAGGGTGTCGCCACTGTGGGTCGAGTGCTTTGAGCGGTGTCGTGACAAATTCGCGCTCAAGCATCCGCGGATGCGGTAGCGTCAGTGTCGGTGGGTCATTGACTATTTTATCTCCCAAGGCTATCAGGTCTATATCTATGCGGCGGTCGATATATGCGCCCGATAAGTCGCGGTGGGGCGAGGCGTCGATTGAGCGTTCCACTGTTTTCAGCTTTTGAAGCAGGGTGTGGGCTGAACCATTCCATTCCGCGGCGATGACGATGTTGAGAAACGGGTGGGCCGACACGAAACCCCAGGGCTCGGTCTCGATTGCGGGTGAAATGCGGGCCCTGCAATCCAAAGCCGATTCAATTAAAGCGACCGCCAGCTCGATTTGAGCGAGGCGGTCACCTATGTTTGAACCTATGCCTATGTAGGCTGTTGACAATTTCAGGGACGGTTAGAGGGTTATTTCCTCACTCTGTGTCACAGGGTGCGGTTGACTTCGATTTCCTCGAATCCTTCGATGATGTCGCCCACCTGGATATCGTTGTAGCCTGCTATGTTCAAGCCGCATTCGTAGCCTGTCAGCACCTCCTTGACGTCATCCTTGAAGCGTTTCAGCGAACCGAGGTCTCCGGTGTAGCGCACTATTCCGTCGCGGATCAGGCGCACTTTGCAGCCGCGCTTGATTTTACCTTCGCGCACTTGCGCTCCGGCGATGGTGCCAACCTTCGAGATGTGGTAGGTCTGGAGTACTTCGGCCGTACCGGTAATCTCCTCCTTGATTTCAGGCGCGAGCATACCCGCCATGGCGTCCTTAACCTCCTCGATGGCCTGGTAGATGACCGAGTAGAGACGTATCTCGACCCCTTCACGCTCTGCCTCGCGGCGAGCTGCTTGCGAGGGTCGCACCTGGAAGCCGATGATGATGGCGTCTGATGCGGCGGCGAGGGTGACATCGCTCTCCGAGATGGCGCCAACGGCCTTGTGAAGCACATTGACCTGGATTTCGGGAGTCGACAGCTTGATCAGGGCGTCGCTTAACGCCTCAATTGATCCGTCAACGTCTCCCTTGACGATGATGTTAAGCTCCTGGAAGTTGCCTATGGCCTTGCGACGGCCTATATCGTCGAGAGTCAGAATCTTCTTGGTGCGCAAGCCCAATTCGCGTTGAAGCTGCTCGCGCTTGTTGGCGATTTCGCGGGCCTCTTGGTCTGAGTCCATCACGTTGAAGGTGTCGCCGGCTGTTGGCGCGCCGTTCAATCCCAAGATAAGGACAGGCGTTGCAGGGCCGGCCTCAGTGATGCGCTGGTTGCGCTCGTTGAACATCGCCTTGATTTTGCCGTAATGCGTTCCGGCGAGAATGGTGTCGCCCATTTTGAGCGTACCGTTCTGCACCAGCACGGTGGCGATGTAGCCGCGGCCCTTGTCGAGCGACGACTCGATGATCGAGCCGGTGGCCTTGCGCGACGGGTTGGCCTTCAGGTCAAGCATCTCCGCTTCGAGAAGCACTTTCTCCATCAGCTCTTTCACTCCTATACCTTTTTTGGCCGAGATATCCTGCGACTGGTATTTACCGCCCCAGTCCTCGACAAGGTAATTCATGTTGGCAAGCTCCTCCTTGATTTTTTCGGGATTGGCGGCGGGCTTGTCTATCTTGTTGATGGCGAATACAATGGGGACGCCGGCTGCCGATGCGTGGTTGATGGCTTCCACCGTCTGCGGCATAACGTTGTCGTCGGCGGCGACGATGATGATACACAGGTCGGTAACCTTCGCGCCGCGGGCACGCATCGCCGTGAAGGCTTCGTGACCCGGGGTGTCTAAGAACGTGATGCGTCGACCGTCGTCGAGCTTGACGTTGTAGGCGCCTATGTGCTGGGTGATGCCGCCGGCCTCTCCCGCTATGACGTTGGCGTTGCGGATGTAGTCGAGCAACGAGGTTTTACCATGGTCGACATGGCCCATGACCGTCACGATCGGTGGACGAGTCATCAGGTCTTCCTCGCGGTCCTCCTCCGAAGCGATAGCCTCCACTACCTCTGCCGAAACATATTCGGTGGAGAAACCGAACTCATCGGCTACGATGTTGATGGTCTCAGCGTCTAAACGCTGGTTGATCGACACCATAACTCCCAGATTCATGCAGGTGGCTATGACGTTGTTGATGGGCACGTCCATCATTATTGCAAGGTCATTGGCGGTCACAAATTCCGTGAGCTTCAAAACCTTGCTTTCTGCCGCTTCAAGCTCTGCCGCCTCACGCTCTCGCGATGCGAAGCTCTCGCGTTTCTCCTTGCGCCATTTCGCGCCTTTCTTCTGCCCTTTGTCCTTGCTGGTAAGGCGGGCGAGTGTTTCCTTTATCTGTTTCTGTACATCCTCGTCGTTGACCTCGGTATGTACCGGGCGGCGGTTGCGGTCTCCCTTTGACGAGTTGCCGCGGTCGCGACGCGATGACTTGTTGTCGTTATTATTGTTATTGCTGCGGTTCTGGCCTCCGCCCGAAGCGGGCTGGTTGCCGGCCTTTTCGATATCGACCTTCTCCTTGCCCCCGATGCGGCGACGTTTTTTGCGGTCGCCGTTGTTAGCGCCTTGGCCGTTTGCTCCGGCTTTGGCTATCCGCTCGTTGCGACGCTCCTCCTTGCTTTTTTTCTTGGGACGAGTCGATTGGTTGATGGCCGATAAGTCGATTTTCCCGACAACGTTGATCGATAATCCGGTCGAGGGGACTCCAACCTTGAAAATTTCGTCGGTTTTGGAAGCCTCGGCTGTTGCATCGGGTTTTTCCTCCTTCGGGCTCTCTGCCTTGGGTTCTGGCTTGTTTTCGGCGGCTTTTGCGGGCTTGGATTTCACCGGCTCGGGTTTGGCTGCGGGAGTCTCCCTTTTAGGCGTCTCCTTGATGGCAGCTTTCTCCTCCTTCTTGGGCTGCTCCTTGGGCTGCTCGGGCACGGGATTGGATGCCGGTGCGGCTGCTGCCGGTGTGGTTTGTTCTTTCACCGCAGGCTCGACTTTTACTGCGGCTTCCGGCGCAGGCTTGTTTTCGGATGCCGCCGGTTTCACTTCGGGAGCTGCCTCAGGCTGCTCTTTGGCTGCGGGAGCCGCCTTTTCAGCCTTGTTGACTATTGGATTGCCGTGACGGTCAAGCTCAATTTTCCCAATAATTTTTGGCTTGTTGGTTTCGCTTGGCAATTTTATTTCGACGGTGGGGCGGGGGCCTTCCTTGGCGGCGGGCTTCACGCGGTCCTTCTGGCGTTCGGTGGTGAATTGGTTCGACTTGTTTTTCAAGTCCTTGTCACCCTTGAACTCTTTCACAAGAAGCTCAAGAACGTCATCCTCAATACGGGCATTGGGGCCTTCGTCGATAGTGATGTCTTTTTTGCGCAGAAAGTCTATAACCGTCGGGAGTGCGACGTTTAGGTCTTTTGCTACTTTACTGATTTTCGTTTTCGCCATATAATATTATCGGGGTTTTGCTTTCGTTAATTAGAGCGTGAGGTAGGGGAGGGGGGCCGGGCAACGTTACGCCTGCGGTTCCTCCTCGCTTTCGGGCTGATTGTCCTCGGTCGGCTCTGCGCTTGGCTCGTCATCCTCAAACTCAGCTTTCAGCACGCGGATGACGTTGTCGGCTGTCGATTCCTCAAGGTCGGCTTTCTCGATAAGTTCCTCTCGGCTGAGTTTCAACACACCCTTGGCGGTCATCGCGCCGGTGGTTTCCTTGATGGTGTCGATTACCCATGCGTCGATTTCATCCTTGAACTCATCCAGGAAGATGTCCTCCTCGTCGGCTTCCTCTGTGTCGCGGTAGACGTCGATGACATAGCCCGTGAGCATCGAGGCGAGCTTGATGTTCAGACCACCCTTGCCGATTGCCAGCGAGACCTCCTCGGGACGCAGGAACACCTCAGCCTTCTTCTCATCCTGGTCGAGACGTATCGACGAGATTTTAGCGGGACTGAGAGCGCGTTGGATAAACAGTTGGGGGTTAGCGGTGTAATTGATGACGTCGATATTCTCGTTGCGCAGCTCGCGGACTATACCGTGAATACGGGAGCCTTTAACGCCGACACACGCGCCCACCGGGTCGATGCGGTCATCGTAGCTCTCCACAGCGATTTTGGCGCGCTCTCCCGGGATGCGGGCAACCGCGCGTATGTTTATCAGTCCGTCATGTATCTCAGGTACCTCAAGCTCAAACAGGCGGCGCAGGAAGTTCTCGTTGGTGCGCGACACTGTGATTTTGGGGTTGTTGTTCTTGTTGTCTACGTTGGCTATCACGGCGCGGACCGTCTCACCCTTGCGGAAGAAGTCGCCGGGGATAGACTCGTTTTTGGGCAAAAGCAACTCATTCTTGTCATCGTCGAGAAGCAGGGTCTCTTTTGACCAGGTCTGGTAAACCTCGCCCGACACAAGCTCTCCTTCAAGCTCCTTGAATTTGGCGTAGATAGCCTCTTTCTGAAGGTCGAGGATTTTTGACTGGAGTGTCTGGCGCAGATTGAGGATGGCGCGGCGGCCAAAGTCGGCGAAGATGATCTCCTTGGTGTGTTCCTCCCCAAGCTCCGCGTCTGGGTCGTTGTCGGCGCGTGCGTCGCTGATGCTGATTTCGAGGTTGGGGTTTGTAACTTCACCGTCGGGAACCACGGTGAGGTTTTGGAATATCTGCACATCCCCTTTGTCGGGGTTCATGATGACATCAAGGTTCTCGTCGGTGCCAAACATCTTGGCCAGCACGTTGCGGAACGATTCCTCAAGCACGCTGATCATTGTGGTTTTATCGATGTTTTTAAGCTCTTTGAACTCGGCGAACCGCTCCACCATGTTGGGAGCTTCCTCTTTCTTTGCCATAAGGGGTTATATTTTTTCTTTATTTGAATTTTATTGAATATTTCACTGATTTGCAGTCGGCCATCCTGAAAGTCTCCGCCTTCATGACCGTGACGGGGCGTTTGGCTCCTTCGGGTCGTTCCTTGACCGGGATTTCGACCGTGAACTCATCTTCGCCGACCGAGGTCAACGTGCCGCTCAGCTTGCGGCCGTCGCGAGTAAGTATCTCAACCTCGTTGCCGATGTTTTTTAGGTATTGGCCCCTGACCTTGAAGGGAGCCGTCAGGCCGGCCGATCCAACCTCAAGGTCATAGTCCTCCTTGTCGCGGTCAAATGCGGCCTCGATCTTGCGGGTGATGGCGGCGCAGGTGTCGATGTCGATACCCGTCTCGCTGTCAAGCTCCACAACTATGTTGTTGCCGGGCTCCACGCGGATTTCAACTGGGAACATATCAGTCCCGGCTATGGCGGCGTTGACGGTCTCGGCTAATAACTGCTTGTCAATCATATTGCTTAAAATAACAAAAGAGAGCTACTTAAAATAACAATTGGGTTACTTGAAAGTAACAAAATAGAGCTACTTGAAGTAACAGAATGCGGTTACTTAAATAACGAAATATAGTTACTTGAAGTAACAAAATGCGGTTACCTAAATAACGATATAGCGTCACTTTAAGTAACAAAAATAGTTACTTAAAATAACAAAATAGAGGAAGCTGCCGCCTCCTCCTTATTTTTACGATAACAAAAGTACAAAATTCCCCATACCTACGCAAATTTTAAGCCCCTCATCATCCATTGTCATCCCTAAATTAATATATTTTAACCAATAAATCACCCAAATTGTCATTTATTTAGTTAAATTTGTTGCTATACCTTGATTATGGATTTCCCGAAAAAAGTGGAAAGCATGGTGAGAGTTGAGATTGTGAAGTTATGCTGTCCGCTAAGCCATTTGGTAATTTCACTCGGACGGCGCCCCAAAGCATCGGCAAACTGTTTCTTTGACGATCCGCGTTCTGTCATTAGGTCATATATGCGGTCAGATATTGCAAAGGTGAGCCTTGCGCTCTCTCTATCTTCTGCGGGAATTTCTGAAAACAATTGTGGAAGTAAATCTAACCTCTCTTTCATAGCTTAAACGTTTTATCAGTGTCAATTATATTCTCAGTAATAACTACCGAGCCGTCCTTAACACCCGATTTGAGGAGTTCCTCAAATTTTTGCAAGGTCACGACATAACCTTGGAGCACATTGTCCTCCTCGTATGTCCGTGTTGTCTTCACACCTCCGTTACCGAGAATTATTATCTTATCCGATAACCTAAGGGCATATAAACGCAGTTTTGAACGTAAAGTAGGGAGTGCCACCACCGAACCGCACAGCTTTCCTTCGTTGCGGAAATAACGCTCAAATGCTCCGCGTTCGATTATTTGTTCCACATAGCGTATAATGGCGCGATAATCGGCATTTAACATGGAATCCTCTTTGAATTTCGCAACAAATTTATCAAGCTCATTCATTTCATCTCCGAGGAATTGAATGGTATAGACAGTGCATTTATCACTGTTATTGAGGAGTATAAGTTCAACTTAGCTCACGGGTGGGTCTTGCTTTTGATATTATAACGCAAAGATAAAACAAGAGTTTCACTTAAAAATGAAATGATGCGTTTTTTTGCGTTGGGACTGGGTCGGAGGAGTGAAATGTCGGGAATTGTCACTATATTCGCGGAAAGAGGATGTTGCAACGCCCTCTGACGTAGAGATAAAAACATATAGGAACTGTTATTGAATATTATGAGACACTTATCTTCTGATGAAATAGCGGCATTGACCGCCAACGGCTGTCAGGCCACCGACTGGTCTGACGTGACGGTGACCGAGTCGTTTGACTCCGCCCGTTACCGCAACGTGAAATTCTCAGGCGAGATTTCGCTCGGGGCAACCTGCGGTGAGTTCACCCTTGAAGGGGGAATCAAGGTGTTGCCCGGCATATACAACGCAACCCTCCACAACGTGAGCGTCGGCGACAACGTCTATATCAGCGACATCGCCAACTATATCGCCAACTACAACATCGCCGACGGGGTTTTCATCGAGAATCTGAACCGCATGGTAACAAAGCCCGGCGCTACTTTCGGCATAGGCTCTGAAGTCTCGGTGCTTAATGAGACAGGTGGCCGCGAGGTGCCCATTTACGAGCATATGTCGGCACAGACTGCCTACATGATTGCCATGTACCGCCACAATCCGAAGCTCACCGCCCGCATGGCTGAAATGGCTCAGGCCGAAGCCGACAAGGCGCGCAGCGACCGCGGCTCGGTCGGGAATAATGCTGTAATTATCAACTCAGGTGTTCTTACCGATGTCAATGTGGGTGCCTATGCGCGTATCGAGGGTGCCACATCTCTCACCAACGGAACTATTTCCTCGTCAAAGATTGACCCTGTCAAAGTGGGAGCAAACGTTATGGCCGAAGATTTCATAATGACCGCAGGCGCGCGGGTCGAGGACGGCGTAGTGCTGCGTCATGTGTTTGTGGGGCAGGGCACACACCTTACCCACCTTTTCTCGGCTCACGATTCGTTGTTCTTTGCCAACTGCTCTTGCGAGAACGGCGAGGCTTGCGCCATCTTTGCCGGCCCCTATACCGTGACGATGCACAAGTCAAGCCTCCTCATAGCCGGTATGTTCTCTTTCCTTAACGCAGGGTCAGGCTCTAATCAGAGTAATCATATGTACAAGCTCGGCCCAATCCATCAGGGCATAGTCGAGAGAGGGTCAAAAACGACCAGTGACTCCTACATCCTGTGGCCCGCCAAGATTGGTGCCTTCTCGCTCGTGATGGGACGCCATGTAGGCCACCCCGACACTTCGCGTCTGCCGTTCTCATATCTCATAGAGAACAAGGGCGGCACATACCTTGTGCCCGGTGTTAACCTAAAGAGCGTCGGCTCTATCCGCGACGCTCAGAAGTGGCCCAAACGCGACCGTCGCAAGGATCCCCGCCTGCTCGACCTCATAAACTTCAATCTGCTCAGTCCCTACACCATCTCGAAGATGATGGACGGACGCAAGCTGCTCGATTCAATCGCCGAAGTGGCCGGCGCGACCGCCGACCATTACGCCTACCAGGGTATGACGATTGAAAACCGCGCGCTGCATAAAGGGAAAGACTACTACTCGATGGCCATCGACAAGTTCATGGGCAACTCTGTCATCAAACGCCTTGAAGGCAGCGTGATTACCGATGACGCCGATATCGCCGTCCGTCTGAAACCCACCGATTTCCGCGGGGCGGGCGAATGGGTTGACATCAGCGGTATGATTGCCCCTAAAAGCGAGATTTCCGCACTGATTCGCGACATAATCGAGCAGCGGGTCACGACCCTCGAACAGGTCGAGGAGCGTTTCCGCTCACTCCATGCCGCTTACTACGACATGGAATGGACATGGGTCGTGGAGCATTTCAAGGAATGGTATGGCAAGGAGGTCAGCGAGCTCACCGCAGCCGATGTCAAGACCATCGTCGACCGTTGGAGAGCGAGTGTCGTCGGGCTCGACAAGATGCTCTATGATGACGCCCGCAAAGAGTTCTCGCTTGTCAGCAAGGTGGGATTTGGTGTCGATGGTACCGAGGCGCGTCAGGAAAGCGACTTCGAGCAAGTGCGCGGAGCGTTTGACCGTGACCCCTTCGTCTGCATGGTACTCGACCATATCGACAAAAAGACACGTCTTGGCGACGAGCTGATCAGCCGCCTCCCCCTCTGACGTTCCTTCCCATACTCCTAATTCGACGCCACTTCTGCCACCACCATTAATCGATACACAAATTTCATCGAACGAAATCTGTTGACTAATATTAACACGGGGGGTGGATTGGGTAGTTTTTCTCTATCTTCGCAAAAATAATCATATAATCACCAACGCTTTATTTCACTGCATTATGAAAAAACTATTCAGCAATACTACAATGGCGAGGCCGGAGACGGCTATAGGCTTCTCACTGAGCAAGTGGAGTATGGACAGAAAACCGGTGAAAAACTTGCAAAGCCAATTATCGTCTATGAAGATATCGTGGATTGTCACGGAGTCTACATCGATGGCACTCTCTATATGCAGGCTAACTCCGATGCTGGATTCGATACCGACGACTGGGGTGAGTGAATCCTCGGTTTTGCGGCTTTTTCTCTGACTGCGTGAAGTCCGTAGCGTTATCTGAACCTCCATGTGATTATGCCCGACTGGTCGCCGTCGGAGTCGGTGCGCACCGAGAAGCGCGACCGCCGCGATGCGTTGACACAGCGTTGGCGCACGGTAGAGTTTGCGGCGGCGGGTCCGCTGCCTCCCTCGTAGGTTGCCGATACTACCTGACCTTTAGCATTGACTTTGACGCGTATGCGTATTTCGCCTGAAAGCTGTGCGCTGGGCTTGTCAAACGACTCGATGGTGCGACCGGCCAGATTGTGTCCGGGCGAGCCTGACGCAGCTCCTGTGGTCGAGTTCCCGTTGGGCGATCCGGCTTTACCTTGCCCCGAACCCTTCCCTGAGAACGTCATCTGTTTTTTGATTTTGTCGGCGGCCTCCTTCTCTCGGCGTGCTTTTTCACGTGCGGCAATCTCCTCTTTGGTGGGCCCGGTCTTCTCGGGCTTTGGTTTCTCCTTGACCTTCATCGGTGATTCCTGTTTCGATGTTACCGCGGGTGCCGGTTCAGCGGACTCGCCGGCATTCACCATGTCATCGGCCTCCGGGGCGGCTTCGGTCGAAGTCTCGTCGGGTGCGGCCTCCTCGGGCGAGTTGACCGTAAGGGATGGGTCGTCGCCGAGCATCACATACTCGCCGCCGAGCAATATTCCGTCGTCCTCGGGTTGGGGTAGCGGCAGCGGTTCGCCTCCGGGCGGGAATTTCAGGCAAGCGAAGAAGCACACAACGATAATACCTGCATAAATCAGCAGGGTCAGCAATGCGGCAATGACGGAGTCGCGGCGTGAACGGTTCATCTGTGGGGACGGAGGCTGTTTTTGAGGTTATTGTTTCGGTTGTGTCGGTTTCGTTGCCAACACCATTTTGAGATTGTTGGCCGCACCGAGGTTAAGCACCTTGACGATGTCGCCGTAAGGCACATTCTCGTCGGCATATATTGCTATGAACCCGTCGGGGTTTTGCTGCAGGGTGAGTTGTAGGAATGTGAGAAGCGAGTTTTCCTCCATAGGTTGGGGCTGTTCGTCGCCGAACGACGCATAGAGTTTGCGCTCGCTGTCGATATAGACTCTGGTGCTCGGCTTGATGGCCGTCTGCTCCGAACTTTGGGGAAGATTGACCTGCAGAGCCGTCGGGAACACGAATGTCGAAGTCACCATGAAAAATATGAGCAACAGGAAGATGACATCGGTCATCGACGCCATCGAGAATGTCGCCATCATGTCGTGTTGTCGCTTGAATGCCATGATGTTGATGAACTTTAGTTATTCGGCCGGCTCGTTGAGCAGATCCATGAATTCCATTGTTTTCGCCTCAAGCAGGTTCATGACCGAATTTATGCGCGCCACCAAATAGTTGTAGGCGAACAATGCGATGACACCCACGACGAGACCGGCCACTGTGGTCACCAATGCGGTATAGATTCCCTCGGAGAAAGCTGCGATTCCGGCAGTGTTTCCTGCGCTTGCGATGCCGTAAAACGCTTGTACCATACCGATTACAGTCCCTAAGAATCCTAACATCGGCGCGCCGGCGGCTGTGGTGGCCAACCATGGAAGCCCTTTGCCGAGCGAGGCTATTTCTATGTTGCCCGTATTCTCGATCGCTACCAGAACATCGTTCATCGGGCGGCCTATACGCGAGATTCCTTTATTAATCAATCGGGCGTAGGGTGAACCGTTACTACGGCACAGGTTTTGTGCGCTTTCGATTTCGCCTTCATGTATATAGTCCTTGATGCGGCGCATGAAAGTGTCGTCGTGGCGGGCGGCGCGGTTGATGACTATGGCACGTTCGATGAATATGTATATGCACACTATCGACAGCAGCACTATAGGAATCATCAGAAATCCCCCCTTGGTGCAGAGGTCCCATACCGACAGTTCCTGGATAGGGGCGGCGGTCGTCTGGCTGATGGTTTCGGCCATAGTGGCCACCGAGTCGGTTAAGGCTGCCGGAGCGGCCTGTAGCATAATTGACGAGAGTATTGACATTTGACTGGGTTATTTGTTCGGTAAGTTTTGTTTACTGTGGTTTTTAATTGTCCTATGAAAGGCAAGCCTTGTAGCGTGCTATTGTTTCTTTAAGTCCGAGATACAGAGCGTCGCATATGAGGGCGTGCCCTATCGAGACCTCGTTAAGATACGGGATTCGTTCGCTGAAAAACTTGAGGTTCTCAAGGCTTAGGTCGTGTCCGGCGTTTACTCCGAGTCCGGCCTTGTGGGCGGCTCGGCTCGCCTCGACAAACGGAGCCACGGCCCGTTCGGGGTCTTGCGGGTAGAGGTCGGCGTAGGGCTTGGTGTAAAGTTCCACACGGTCGGCTCCCGTCTTTGCCGCCAGGCGTATGTTGTCGGTATCGGTTCCCACGAAAATCGACGAGCGTATTCCGGCCTCGCGCAGACGGTCGACAATAGAAGTCAGAAATTCCATGTTTGGCTCCACCTCCCATCCGGCCGATGATGTCAGGTCGCCCGGAGCGTCAGGGACTAATGTGACCTGCTCTGGCTTGACTTTTAGCACCAGATCCATGAACTCGGGTGATGGGTATCCCTCGATGTTAAACTCCGTTTTGACCAGAGGGCGCAGTTTGTAGACATCGTCGCGGCGTATATGGCGTTCGTCGGGCCTGGGATGTACGGTGATTCCCTGTGCGCCGAAGCTCTCGCAATCGACCGCCACCTGTTCCACATCGGGGTGGTTCTCACCGCGCGAGTTGCGCAAAGTGGCGATTTTGTTAATGTTTACACTCAGATTCGTCATCTAAATTGTTCCTTTTGTGACGGTTCAATAACCGATATATATAATCTTTTTACCTGTCAAATTGTTGAATATATAGTGGGAATTACAAAATAATTTGTAAATTTGTGATAACAACTTGAGCTGTATTAGCTGCAAAAGTAGTCAGAAATTATAAAAAACAGAAACAATTGAGAGCAAAAGATGAGATAATGACAGGTTTTGCCACGCTTCCCGATACAACCGACCTGCTGGTTACCTGCTCTCCGGCCGATTATTCAGCTTCGGCCATAGCGAGGGCTGTCGAGGACTGTGACGCGCATCTGCTTAACCTCAGCGTGCATCCTCGCCGCGACGAGTCGGGATGGCTACAGGTTTCCCTGACGGTGAACCGTCTCGACGGGATGTCGATAGCCCGCTCGCTTGAGCGTTACGGCTTCCGCGTGGACGGCGTGAGCAGTCCGGCCGGAGCTGTCGACAAGTCATTGCGCGACCGAGCTCTTGAGGTTATCCATTATCTGGAAGTCTGACCGTTGATTAACCGCATCGTCACTTGTCCCCACCCCGATATTGAAATGAGAATAGCTATCTATGGCAATCAATACCAAAACGAACATCTCGCCGAAGTGGCGTCTTTTCTTGACGAGTTGAGCCGCCGCAACGTCTGGATTGAGATGGATTCATCGTTCTATAATTATCTGTGCCGCGTGCTTCCCTCGCCGCCTCCCGTGCAGGACACAATCGCCGGCGGACGGTTCTCGGCGGCATTGGCGTTGAGCATAGGCGGCGACGGAACCTTTCTGCGTACCGCAGAGTGGGTCGCCGACAAGGGGATACCGATTCTCGGCATAAATACCGGTCGTCTGGGCTATCTTGCCGCGGTGCCAATAAGCGAGGCTGTATCCATGGTTGAGGATGTCATGGCCGAGCGATGCCAGATTGAGGAGCGAGCGTTGCTGCGGATAGAGGTGATAGGCCATGAGATTATGCAATGGCCCTATGCGCTCAACGAGGTGGCGGTGTTAAAGGAGGAAACGGCGTCGATGATTACAGTCAAGGCCCACATAGCAGGCAATGAACTCGCCACTTATCTTGCCGACGGTCTGATAGTGTCGACCCCGACCGGCAGTACCGGCTACAACCTTTCGGTAGGCGGCCCCATCGTGGAGCCAACGGCACCCAACTGGGTTATTTCACCCATTGCCGCCCATTCCCTCACCATGAGACCGCTTGTGGTCTCGTCGGAGGCGGTTGTCGATTTGGTCACCACTTCCCGGGCGCAATCTTATCGCGTGAGCCTCGACGGCAGGTCGGTCACGCTCCCGGCAGGGACCGCTATAAGGTTGAGCCGCGCTCCATTTACCACCCGCGTTGTGCAGCGGCAGGGACACACATTCGCTTCCACCCTTCGCCATAAGCTGCTCTGGGGGATGGATTCGCGTTGATTCAATATGGGATTTTTTGCGGCGTGTCAGCGGCCGGTGCTGTGGCGCAACATCTCGGATGCCGCGTTTGATTCGGGCAGAGGGTGTCGCGTCGGCGCAAAGACCATCGTGAGCAGTATGGCTATAAACGCCGCTGCGATAATCCATATGAAGATGTAATTGCGCAGATGGGAGATTTTGCCGCTGCGAATCAGATCGGCCATTTCGGAAGCCGACTGAAAACGTTTTGCCGGGTCGGGATTGGTGCATTTTTTAATCACCCAGTCATAGCGTTGTCCCAGTTTCAGTTCGCGTAATATCATGCCGAAGGCGTAGATGTCGCTGCGAGCGTCTACCCCATGTCCCGCTTTTGCTTCAGGGGAGGTGTATTCGTCATATCCGCGGTTTTTCACATATGAGGCGAAGGCATCGTTGTCGTCTATGGCTATGTCGATCAGCCAGGGATGGTTGCCGAAGGGTGACACCCTGATGTTTTCGGGTCTCAGATCTCCGTGGCACATTCCATGGTTATGTATGTGTTCCAGAGCATATACAATGCCGCGGGCCACAGCCTTGCGGTCGACTAATGAGCGGTCTTGTGACAGATACTGGTTTAGCTGTCCGCCTTCGCCCCAGTCGAGCACCACGCACGGGCCTATAGGGCTGTCGTCCTCGATGGCCACTACCGGGGGCAATCCAGGGTGGTCGACGACCTCGCTTAAAAGTTCATACTCGCGGTTGAGCCAGTCGAGATACTCCGGGTCATCGACAAATTCGGGCCTTAGCCCTTTGAGCAGATACCAGCGGCCACCTCGTCGGGCTTTGGCTCTGCGCCGCGGACCGCGTGGCGATAACTCCTGCACATCGGTGAACGGCAGTGACGACGCTCGTTTGTATTCTATTTCCAGAGTCTCTCTCATAAGTCTCGTCTGTTGCTATTAATGGGCTTCAAGCCAGTTCTGTCCGACACCCGATGACACTTCAAGCGGCACGCGTCCGCGGTAGGCTCCGACCATACCCTCGGTTATGATTTCTTGCAGGCGCGGTAACTCCTCGGGCACTACGTTGAATATCAACTCGTCGTGCACTTGCATAATCATCCTTGATTTAAGTCCCTCACGTTCCATAGCGGCGTATATGTCTACCATGGCGCGCTTGATTATGTCGGCTGCGCTTCCCTGAAGGGGCGCGTTGATGGCGTTACGCTCGGCATACCCCCTGACCACTGCGTTGCGCGAGTTGATTTCGGGGAGGAAGCGTTTGCGTCCCATTATTGTGGTCACATAGCCGTCGGAGCGGGCTTGTTCGATGGAACGTTCCATGTACTCTTTCACTCCGGGATAAGATTCGAAGTAGCCGTTTATCAGGGCTTTTGCCTCGGCGCGGGGGATTCCTAACCTTTCGGCCAGACCAAAAGCGGAAATGCCGTAGATTATGCCGAAATTAGCGGTTTTCGCACTGCGGCGTTGGTCGTCGGTGACACTTTCAAGCGGTTCCTTGTATATTTTGGCGGCTGTGGCCTGATGGATGTCGACACCGGCGCGGAACGCTTCGATCATCGAGTGGTCACCGCTGAGGTCTGCCATCAGCCTGAGTTCGATTTGCGAGTAGTCGGCAGACAGGAACAGGTCGCCCGGGTCGGCGATGAACGCGCGGCGGATTTCGCGGCCGTCGTCGCTTCTGACGGGGATGTTCTGCAGGTTGGGATTGGCCGATGACAACCGACCGGTTGCTGTCACTGTCTGGTTGTAGGAGGTGTGTATTTTGCCTGTTACCGGGTTAATCAGAGCGGGCAGGGCGTTTATGTAGGTAGCCAGCAGTTTGCGCAGCCGGCGTATTTTCAGAATCAGTTCCACTATGGGGTGAGCGTGTGCGTATTTCTCAAGCACCTCCTCGGTGGTGGAGTAAGCTCCCTTCTTTGTGCGTTTCGCCTTCGAATCGAGTTTGAGCTGTCCGAAAAGTACCTCTCCGACCTGTGAGGGAGAACTGAGATTGAACTCATATCCCGCCAGCTCGTAGACTTGGCTTTCCATCCCTTGCAGACGTTCGGTCAGCGCTAATGATAGGTCGTTAAGCTCTTTGACATCGATTCTCACACCCGTCCATTCCATTTCGGCGAGTACCGGGATGAGCGGCAGTTCGATGTCGCGCAACAGTTCTGAGAAGCCTCCTTCGTCGAGCTCGGGGATGAGCGCATCCCTTAACCGTAGCGTAACGTCGGCCTCCTCACACAGGCGGCTGACGCGTTGGTCGGCGGCGATTGCCCCGGCAGCGCGCTTGTCGAGCGACGCGTCATCGTAGGACAGTGTGCGGTAGTTGAGCACGGCTGAGGCCACCATCGGCAGGGTGTGGCGCATTTCAGGCTGAAGCAGGTAGTGGGCTACCGAGGTGTCAAAAAATTTTGAGGGACGCGGCAATCCCTCGTTTTTGAGCAATATGTAGTCGCGCTTCATGTCGTGGCTTGCGATTGTAGTGTCGGCCGACAGCAGCGGTGCTATCACGGCTTTGACCTCGTCGCGCGCCGTCGATTCGGCGGGGAGCGTTATGTAGACGGCTTCGTCGGTGGCTACCGAGAACGCTATCGCCTCGATACGCGATGCCATTGTGTCGGCACCTGTCGCCGATATAGCCATGCCGACAGCCTCAGATGAGGCGGCCCGGCTTATAAATTCGCCGATTTCAGACAATTCGGTCAGAGCGCGGTAGTTGGCGTTGAGGGCCATTGTCTGTGCCGACACGGTGGCATCGGCAGTGGCGTCGAAGTCAAAGAGCGACGGCTCCCCGGCCGGTTGCGTCGCCTTTGGCTCTGTGTTGACCGATAGCCGCTTGGCAAGAGTCTTGAACTCTAAGTCATTGAATATCTTGAGAAGGCTGTCGATATTCTCGGGACGTCGGCGCAGGTCGTTGAAATCGACCTCCATCGGGATGTCGGTCTTTATCGTGGCGAGAAATTTGGAGAAGCGTATTTTTTCGGCGTTTTCGGTTATGCGGCGTTGGATAGCGCCTTTAAGTTTGTCGGTATTGTCAAGAAGATTTTCGATGGATCCCCACTCCTTTATGAGTTTCGATGCCGTTTTTTCCCCCACGCCCGGACAGCCGGGAATGTTGTCGACTGCGTCACCCTCAAGGGCGAGAAGGTCGATTACCTGCGAGGGACGGTCTATGCCGTAACGCTCGCAAACCTCCTTGGGACCTCTCACTTCAAATCCCTGTTGTTTCAGTGCGGGCCGATACATCAGCACTTTATCGGTCACGAGCTGGCCGTAATCTTTGTCGGGGGTCATCATATAGGTTACAAACCCCTCGGCCTCGGCCAATCGCGACAGCGTGCCGATAACGTCGTCGGCCTCATAGCGCGCCATCTCGATAACGGGTATGTTGTAGGCTGCAAGTATCTGTTTTATATAGGGTATAGCGACTGTTATCCCTTCGGGCTGTGCGTCGCGGTTGGCCTTGTACTCTGGGTAAGCCTCATGGCGGAACGTCTCACCCCCCTTAGGGTCGAAACAAACCGCAATATGGGTGGGGCACTCCTTGCGCAGCAGATCGTCGAGCGTGTTGCAGAAACCATAGATAGCCGACGTGTCGATTCCCTTGGTCGTGAAACGCGGCGACCTCATCAATGCGTAATATGCTCTGTAGATTAGAGCGTAAGCGTCTAAAAGAAAAAGTTTTTTTTCGTCCATTTATGGTCAATCGGCTCGATTTTGCCGCCGATCGGCGATAAAGTTACAACCAAACCCTCGGTTTTCAAACTCCTTATTCATTTTTTCACAGTATCGCACCCTCTTTGTAACACCAACTGTTAAGTTTTGTCAGAGCGTCTGTGTGAACCCCGTTAACCCCCACATGATTGCCATGATGGCACGGGAATTGTGTAAAACAGCGTTAATGATGCAAATTTGGCTAATGGGATTCTGTTTTGGGGAAGAAAAAGAGTGAAAAATGCCAATGGTGATGACATTTTTTATAACTTTAGTAGTCTATTGATAATGTGAAAATTACTACCTTTGCGCCAGATTTCCGAAGTATATTTATTTTTAAGGTAAGGAAAATATGACAAAATTAATTTTTCCCTCAATGAAGACAACTAATCTTTTGCTCGCCACCGGCCTCGCGGCATTAATGGTATCTTGCTCCGGCGGCGACCAACAGCAGCAGGCTCCGGCCCCCGACATCGCGACGATGACCATCGCCTATGGCACATCGGAGCTTAACAACACCTTCCCTGCCACAATCAAGGGTAAGACCGATATCGACATCCGTCCGCAGGTGACAGGTTTCATAACAAAGGTGCATGTTGACGAGGGACAGCATGTCAGAAAGGGACAACCTCTTTTCACCATCGACCAGGTGCAGTTCCAGGCAGCCGTCGAATCAGCCCAGGCTGCGGTAAACGTGGCTCAGACAGCCGTAGAAACCGCTAAACTCACAGCCGACAACAAACGCAAGCTCCTCGACAAAAATATCATAAGTGAATATGAGTGGCAGATGGCCGACAACGACCTTCGCCAAGCCCGCGCCAACCTCGCATCGGCTCAGGCAAGTCTCGTCACCGCCCGCAAAAATCTGTCGTACACCGTGGTGACTTCGCCCAGCGATGGTGTGGTAGGCACTATCCCCAACCGCGAGGGTTCTCTCGCCTCGCCGACGTCGGCAATACCTTTGACGACAGTCAGCGACAACTCGCAGGTCTACGCCTATTTCTCGCTCAACGAGAAAGATGTGCTCGCGTTGACCGACAACGGCTCTCGCTCTCTCGCCGAGACTGTGAAGAATATGCCTGAGGTTTCGCTCAAACTCGCCAACGGCGGTATGTACCCGCTCAAAGGTAAAGTGGCTACTGTGTCGGGAGTGCTCGACAACGCTACCGGCTCGGCATCGGTTCGCGCTCTGTTCGACAACCCCAACGGGATGTTGCGCAGCGGCAGCACGGGTGCGATTCTCATTCCCCAGCGTTCAGACAGCGCAATCGTTATTCCCCAAAAAGCGACTTACGAGTTGCAGGACCGCCGGTTTGTCTATGTGGTCAACGACAGCAACAAAGTCGTATCGGCCCCAATCACCGTATCGTCTCTTAACGATGGAAAGACGTTCGTCGTGACGTCAGGTCTCAAACCCGGCGACCGCATAGCTGTCGAGGGTGTCGGCACAACTGTCCGCGACGGAGTTGTGATTAACCCTGTTGACGCCGCCAAAAAAGCTGAACAGCCTAAACAAAACTAACAACCCCATCATCACATAATCAAGATGAAACTTGACACTTTTATTAACCGCCCTGTACTGTCGACGGTTATATCAATCTTTATTGTCCTGCTGGGTATTCTGGGACTTTTCTCGCTCCCTATCACCCAGTATCCCGATATCGCGCCACCTACAATCCAAGTGTCGACGACCTATACCGGCGCTAACGCGCAGGCTGTGCTTAATTCGGTTATCGCTCCTCTTGAGGAGTCAATCAACGGTGCCGAGGGCATGACCTATATGGAATCGACCGCAACCAACACCGGCTCGGCCGACATCAATATCTATTTCGAGCAGGGTTTCGACCCCGATATGGCGGCTGTCGATGTGCAAAACCGCGTGGCCAAGGCCCAGAACCTTCTCCCCGCCGAGGTTACACAGGTGGGTGTCATCACCAAAAAACGCCAGACCTCAATGCTTGTGGGTGTGGCTCTCTATGCGACCAACGGCGAATATGACGAGACATTCCTCGACAATTACATGAAAATCAACGTCATCCCTGAACTTCAGCGCGTCAAGGGCGTTGGTGACGTGATGTCGTTCGGTGCCGACTATTCGATGCGTATATGGCTGAAACCCGATGTGATGGGCCAGTATGGCCTGATGCCGTCGGACATCACGGCGGCTCTTGCCGAGCAGAATGTCGAGGCTGCCCCCGGTGCTTTCGGCGAACAGGGCGACCAGTCGTTCCAATACACATTGAAGTATAAAGGCCGTCTGGAAACTCCCGAGGAGTTTGGCGACATAGTTGTCCGCGCCACTGAGGACGGCGAGGTGCTTTATCTCAAGGATGTCGCCGAGATTGAGCTTGGCAAGGTGACTTACGGATTCCACGACTCGCTCAACGGTTATCCCGCTACGATGGCTATCGTGTTCCAGACCGCCGGCTCTAACGCTACGCAGATTATCAACGACTGTGTGGCTCTTGTCGACAAGATGAGCAAAGACCTCCCCGACGGAATGGAGTTCGCAATCCCGATGAACAACAACGACTTCCTCTATGCTTCGATTCATGAGGTGATCAAGACCCTCATCGAGGCGTTTGTGCTTGTGTTCTTCGTGGTGTATATTTTCTTGCAGGATTTCCGCTCTACCCTTATCCCTGCCATCGCCATCCCTGTCGCCTTGATCGGTACGTTCTTCATGCTGAAGATGATCGGGTTCTCAATCAACCTCATCACCCTCTCGGCTCTGGTGCTCGCTATCGCGATTGTGGTCGACGATGCGATTGTGGTCGTCGAGGCAGTCCACGCCAAGCTCGATGTGGGCTATCAGAATGCCCGCAAAGCATCAATCGACGCCATGGGCGAGATAGCGGGCGCGCTCGTCTCGATCACGCTTGTCATGATGCTGGTGTTTATCCCGGTGTCGTTCATGCCCGGCACATCGGGTGTGTTCTACCGCCAGTTTGGTCTGACGATGGCCATCGCCATCTTCTTCTCGGCTGTCAACGCGTTGACCCTCTCACCGGCTCTGTGCGCCGTGCTGCTTAAAGCCCACGACAGTGAATCAAGCCTTAAAGAGCGTATGGGCGAAGCCTACTCGGCTGCGGGCGAAGTCATGAAGAAACGTTATAAGAAAGCGTTCCGCCTTGACATACGCCCCGCGATCACCCTCATTTTCCTCGTGGCCACCATCACTTTCATGGTGCTGGGGTGGTACAGCTTCGAGTCGCCCTGGAAATGCGCCATCGCTGTTGCCACAGCCATCGTGACAATCATGGGCATTTTCACACCTCGTTTCCACAAAGGATTCAACGAGGGCTACGAGAAAATCCTCACCCGTTACAAGAAATTTGTCGGATTCTTCATCAACCACAAGATCACATCGTTCGCTATCGTGGCTGTGGCCATCGCGGCTCTCGTGTTGCTTATGAGGGCGCGGCCTACCGCACTTGTGCCCAACGAGGACACAGGTATGCTCTTTGTGATGCTCGATATGCCTCCCGGCACATCTCAGGAACGCACCGGGGAAGTGCTTGACCAGGTAGACAGGCTGATCCAGCAGATTCCCGCTGTGAAGTACAGCCAGAAGATTGCAGGTTACAGCTTCCTTGCCGGACAGGGTGCGACTTACGGTACGTTCATCGTCAAGCTCCAGAACTGGGAAGACCGCGAGGAGAATGTCGATGAGGTGCTGAAACAGATTTACGCCAAAGTAACGCCCCAGATCAAGGATGGCCGCGTGGTTGCGTTCGCTCCCCCTATGATTTCGGGTTACTCGATGACCAACGGTTTTGAGCTGAAGATGCAGGATTGCACCGGCGGTGACATCAACAACTTCTTCGGCATCGTGCAGCAGTTCCTCGGAAAACTCAACGCGCAGCCCGAGATTTCAGTGGCTTACTCGACATTCAACCCCACCTTCCCCCAGTATATGGTCGACATCGACGCCGCTAAGGCCAAACAGGCCGGCATCAGCCCGCAGACGATTCTGTCGACGCTTCAGGGCTACTACGGTGGTATGTATGTGTCCAACTTCAACCGTTTCGGTAAGATTTACCGCGTGATGATGCAGGCTTCTCCCGAAGCCCGCGTCTCGCCCGAGACTCTTGCCGCCATCAAGGTGCGCAACGGTTCCGAGATGGCTTCGTTGAGCAATTTCGTGACGCTCCAGCGCGTTTACGGCCCCGACCTGCTCAACCGTTTCAATATGTTCCAGTCTATCGCCGTGACAGGTTCGCCCTCACCGGGTTACTCGTCGGGCGACGCACTGAAAGCTATCGAACGTGTCGCCGCAGAGACGCTTCCGTCGGGATTTACTTATGAATATGCCGGTATGACTCGTGAGGAAAGCTCATCGTCGGGCAGCGCGACCGCCATAATCTTCGGTCTCTGTCTGCTTTTCGTTTATCTCTTGCTGTCGGCACAGTATGAGAGCTACATCCTCCCGTTCGCCGTTATTTTCTCGATTCCTTTCGGTCTTATGGGAACATTCATATTCGCGTCGATATTTGACATCACCAACAATATCTACCTTCAGATCGCCCTGATCATGCTTATCGGTCTGTTGGCCAAGAACGCCATCCTGATCGTTGAGTTCGCGCTCGAACGCCGCCACACCGGTATGTCGATAGTCAATGCGGCCATTGCCGGTGCCGGTGCCCGTCTGCGCCCGATTCTGATGACCTCGCTCGCCTTGATTATCGGTCTGTTGCCCATGATGCTCGCCAGCGGTGTGGGCGCCAACGGTAACCGCGCGCTCGGTAGCGGCTCTATCGGCGGTATGTTGATAGGTATGGTGCTTCAGGTGCTCTTTGTGCCCGCACTGTTTGTTATCTTCCAGAAGATTCAGGAAAAGATTACCCCCATCAAGTGGAAGGATACCGACAACAGCGGAATTGAGGCTGAGATTGAGCAATACTCTCATTAATCATTCATTCAGATACTGACTTAACGATGAAAATTAAATATATGGCAAGAGTTGCGGCGGTGGCCTTGGGCGTGATCATGCTCGGCAGTTGCAACATCTATAAAAAATTCGAGATGCCACAGGATTCCGCCCTGACTGAGGAATATGTCAAGGCGCGTCAGGCACAGCCCGATTCGACGGCGTTCGGCAATCTGCGCTGGGAACAGGTGTTCACCGATCCGGTGCTTGTCGATCTGATAAACCGGGCTTTGGTCAACAACACCAACCTGCGCAATGCCAAACTCAATGTCGATATAGCGCACGCGCAGCTCAAAGGGGCTAAACTCAGCTTCTTCCCGTCGCTGGCGCTCGCTCCCAACGGCGCGGGCTCGTCCTATTCCGGCGGTAAGTTCTCATGGACTTACCAGCTTCCGGCGGCTGTATCGTGGGAGGTGGACATCTTCGGCAAACTGCTCAACACCAAGCGCGGCGCACAGGCGGCCTTGTTGCAGAGCGAGGCTTACCATCAGGCTGCGAGGTCGCAGATTATCGCTGCAGTGGCCAACACCTACTACACTTTGGCCAATCTTGAGGCTCAGTTGAAACTCAGCCGCGAGACCGCTAAACTGTGGGCCGAGAGCGTCGAGACAATGAAAAACCTCAAACTTGCGGGTCGCCTCAACGAGTCGGCTGTTGTGCAAAGCCAGGCCAACTACTACAGTATTCTCGCCTCGATCACCGACATAGAGGTGGCTATTGATCAGGTCAACAACACGATGTCGCTGCTGGTCAACACACCCCCTCAGAAGTGGGTGGTGAGTCCCGAGGCAACCCTTGTAGCTCCGTCTATGCTCCGCGAAGCCATTCCGATGCGCGAGCTTGCCGCCCGTCCCGATGTGAGGGCGGCCGAGCAGACTCTCGCCGCTGCCTATTACGCTACAAATCAGGCGCGCGCCAACTTCTACCCCGGGCTCAACATCACGGCCAACGGCGGATTCACCAATCTCATCGGCGGATTCATAACCAATCCCGGTGACTGGTTTGTGCAACTCGCCGGCTCGCTTACCATACCCATCTTCTCGCGCGGTGCCAACATCGCCAAACTCGAAGCCACCAAAGCACAGCAGCAGCAGGCTATGAACAACTTCGAGTACACTCTGATGGCGGCTTCGGCTGAGGTCAGCGACGCTATGACTGTCTATGAAAAGAGCGCCGAAAAAGAGACTTATCTCGCCCAACAGGTAGAAAATCTTGAAAAATCGGTTGAATATACCCAAGAATTATTAACTTTGGGGACTTCGACTTATCTCGAGGTACTGACAGCCCAGCAAGGTCTTCTCGGAGCGCAGATTTCCCAGCTCTCAACTCAGTTGTCAAGATCTCAGGCTGTAATCAACTTGTATCAGTCGCTCGGCGGCGGGCGTTAACCCCTGCGTCGATTACCTAACAAAAAACAGAAAACCATGATCAGTCCGTTAGCCCACATCGACCCATCTGCCAAAATCGGCAAAGATGTGACAATTCATCCTTTCGCTTTCATCGACGCCAATGTCGAAATCGGCGATAATTGCGAAATAATGTCTTATACAAGCATTATCGGCGGTACCCGTATGGGGAAAAACAACAAGGTCTATCAGGGTTCCATCATCGGGGCCGACCCTCAGGACTTCCGTTGGAAAGGTGAGGAAACCTTCTGCTTAATCGGTGATAACAACGTCATCCGCGAGCACGTCATAATCAACCGTAGCATCCGCGAGGGTCAAGGCACGCGCATTGGTAACGATTCGTTCATCATGGCTGAAAGTCACATCGGTCACGACAGTTGGATTCAGGGCAAGAATGTGATTGGCAATGGCGCTATGATAGCCGGCGACACGGTCGTGGGGCGTTGTTCGATTTTGTCGTCTAACGCCATGCTCCACGAGGGCTGCAAAATCGGCGACTGGGTGCTGATCAAGGGCGGTTGCCGCATAGGCTCCAACGTCCCCCCTTACGTCATCATCGCCCATAACCCTGCGGTCTACTATGGCATCAACGCATACGTAATGCGCCGTCACGGCTTCACTGAGGAGCAGATTGATGATGTGGCCAAAAGTTACCGTCACGTCTACCAGTGTGGCACGTCGGTGTTTAACGCATTGAGGCGCATCGAGGCCGATGTCCAGCCCTCCGACGTGCGCGACAACATCACGAGCTTCATCCGCGACAACAACATGAAGATCGTGGCAGTTCCCACCGATCTGTAACCTCCATAGAGCTACCGTAATACTACCCACACATACTGAGAGTGGAGCGCCGCCGGCGCTCCACTCTTTTTTGTCGGTATAATTTGTGTGGATCTGTCAGTAGTTCAGCCCGAAAGTCCACAACGGCACAAACTGGCCAAGTTTTCCCTTTAAAGGGGAAAGTTTTGGCTTGATTTTTCCCTTTTGAGGTGACGTTTTTGCTGAAATATTTCCCCTTAAAGGGGATTTTTGTGGAATTTCAGCTCTTTTTGCTCTCTATTCCGTTCGTCCTGCCGGCGTTTTCATCACTAACCCCTGGCGACTGGTTCATGCAGCTTGCCGGATTGCTTACCATCCTCCATCTTCTCCTGTGGCGCCAACATCGCCAAGCTCGAGGCCACCAGAGCACAACAGGCTACGAACGACATCGGGTACACGCAGATAGCGGCTTCGGCTGAAGTCAGCGACGTTATGACAGTCTATGAAAAGATCACCGAAAAAGAGACTTGTCGATGGATGAGGCGAAAATTTGTTCTCTTTCTATTGCCGTGGATATAAAAGTTTTATATATTTGCGTTATTATAAATTAAACTAAATTATATTGCATTATGATTAAATTTTTAAGAAGCGGGATGTTGTTGACATTCTTCTTATTTATCGGGACTGTGACTTGCAATGCCGCCACCATATCGGCCGGCTATGGGTTCACGACAGATAGTTATCTTGACAAGTTTAAATCCCTACCAGTTGTTAGGCCGATAAATGGCGGTACGGTATTCAAAGTGACGTATGACAATACGATTTCAAAGGAGGTACAAGGAGCTTTTGAGTATGCGTGTAAAATAATGTCGGAAAATCTGCCCCCAAGTCTTCCGATAACTGTAAGGGTTGAAACAGGCTATCTACCGTCAAAGAGAGGGAAACGAGCCTTTTCCAAGGTCGCAGTCCCGTTATACGAGGACTTTGGAGAAGGCGGATATGGCTATTCTACCGATCCGATGCGCATAAAGTCTGTGATTCTACTGGAGTATGACCTTTCAAACAATCAACGATTCATCGACAGCATACCGAACCTGTCATTCTTTGACAACCCATCACTACCTGACATTACAATTACATATAATCGAAATTCATTAAATGACTGTTCGTTCTCAATCGATGAAAAACTTGAAAACAAATATGATTTTGTCACTATTGCCCTCAGGGATTTAGCACGGGGATTAGGTTTTCGTTGCGGCCTTTATCGAGATACAGACACCACGGATGGACTCTCATTAGGTCGTAAGCCAACGCTCTACGAATCAGACATTTGGTCAAGACTCACGGAAAATGGACAATCTCCATATGAAAATGCGACAAAAGGGAGTCTCTCAACATATGTAGGCAATTTATATGCACCGGAAAAATGGGTCGACGGTGTCTCATTAAATTATTTTTATCCCGACTCAATGAATCCGCTTACAGAACTTCTGCAATATGAATTTGGCAAAGGTTGTTTAATCCGCAACATATCCGATAGCAATCTTGGATATATCTTTTCCACCCATTTGGGGTGGTTTGCAAGCGGTACTTCAGGCTCAGGCTCATCCACCCATTACGATGGGACGACTTCAAATGTAATGCCCTACAAAGGGAATATTACAATCGGGCGCGCCAAAGGGGCAAGCGACATTCAAAATGATGGTGCGACAACGTTAACGGCGTCCAATAGTACACCGAAGCATTATTCAATAGATATCAGGGAATTTTGCAAGCCCTACCATTTATATAATGACGGAGATAGTGGCAGCGGCGAGGGTTGGCGAATATCGGCATTGAAAAAAGATGGAACATGGGATTGCATAGGCTATGATTTAGGAGATAATGACAATTTGAACATCTCTTACGAGGATATCCAGTTCCATTATCCAGACAGTGTTTATTACCGCACCTGTGACGGACATCTGAGGATAAGAGCGTCGCTTTGTGTTCCCCGCCATCCGACATATTCATATTCAGCTCATTATTTTGCGATGGACTATACCCCTCAAGCGGTGGATTTATCCTACGACGGCATTAATGACTTTGGGATTTCCTTAGCTTCCTTCGACAACAATCTTGTCGATGTGAAAATTTGCATAAAAAATTTGGAGGGAATAACCCGTTTGGTTGTTGAGCAATTGGATGAGGGACGTCGTGTCCCGGCGCGGTTTGATGTTGACGATTTCAAAAAAGGTTATTTCTACGCTACAGTCGACAAAACCGGATGGACCGAGTTTTCAATTATTTCTTACAATAATAACGGAGCCACGCGCAGTAAAACCATACGAATCAAACCAGCAATCTCTCTCAGGCCCGATCCCGACCCCGATCCCGGTATAGTAGTCACTCAAAACGAGATACGGATTGAATCGGTTTGCAGTGAGGCTTCTGAACCAAGAACCTTATCGGGGAATTATGCCATCCATCAAATCGGCGCAATCCGCTCAACCGAGCTGCAAAACGGGACTGTGGACTTTTATAATCCTCAAATAGACATTTCCCATTTAACCGCAGGATTATATGTGTTCGTCCTCGATATCGGGGGCTACAGGTTCACGCGCAAATTCAGCAAAATCTAACGGGGCTATTCACTTAAATACTCTAAATTCAATGATTAACAGGATGAGAACAATTGTGTTTTTTTCGATACTGGTCGGGATGTGTGTCACACATTCGTTGAAAGGGGAAAATCCCTGCCTATCCAGCGAGATCAGACTTGCAGACGGACGTATTGTGGACTCTGATTATATATTCACTATACCAGATAATCCGACATTCACTAAACTCAGCGGAACAGACTGCTGGCGCATATCTTTCTCGATATACTCCAGTAGCAATAGCTATAAGGAGCCAAGGAATAAACTCGTCAAGGTGATGGAGCGAATCTGCCCCAGCGGTGAATATGAGTTCACGATAACGACCTCCGACACCAAGACAATTCCATGGTATCGTACTTATAGAAAAAAAGATGAAAACGGCAGGATTATCGAATATTATAGCGATGGAATACTTACCCCTGAAGGGGACACATTGACCAAAGGCTGCATCAAATTTGAGGATAGAAGCGGCAAGACTCTATATGAGGTTGATCTGCTGTTCAATCTCCGTCCCGGGAAGCCACTTCTCGAAAATGTTTCATACGAATATTCAATTCGTGAAATTACAGATAATAACCTTTATCTGTGGGGGGACTGGAACCTGAAAATCAAAAGTGAACGAGCTGCGAGTGCAGTCGTTTGTTATAGTGCGCCAGGTTATTGTTTTAGTTATCCCGGATTTGAAAAACTAATGTTTAGGTGTACTGTAGATAATTTAAATGAAACAGGGTTCACTCCATTTTTAATCGATAGGATAAACTGGGGAACATATATGATTGGCATGACGCGTAATGATTATGGCTGGGCGCGGGCTAAGAGTAATGTGATTTGTTCCACTGACTATATCACCGACCCGTATATTCTGGATAAGATTAACGAACTCAAAGAGAACGCGGGGATAGAGGGGGTCAATCTCAACGCGAACTGGTCGGTAACCCGCGACGGCGACGCACTCTCAGTCACTGCGGGAATGCTCGTCGGAGCGCGAGCCGAAATCTACGACGCATGGGGGCGGCGGAACAGTTGCGCCATCGACGGAGACCGCATCGACATCTCGGGTTTAGACCCCGGAGTGTATCTGTTGTGCATCACCACCCGCGATAACCGGCGCAAGACCATCAAGTTCATTAAATGAGCCTGCAAGCGAAAATAGATTTATCAATTTTGAGTCAAAAAATCAATTATCCAAAAAAATATGAAACGTTTCAATATTTTATTCGTCATCATGACGATTTGCCTATCCTTGTCAGGACAAGAACGGAAAGCGATAAGATTTACAGACCGATTCGCTGACAGGCCGTCGCAGACTGCCCCGGTATGCGCAGGGAAACCTAATGAGAATATCAATCCTTATGCCGGCGAAATCCACTATGATACCGATGGGCTACTGCCCGACTCTATCAGAATATGCCTGGATGTGGCAATCGACGCATGGGTAAAAGCCATGAGATTCAAGCAGCCGCCTTATCTGAGAATCTGCTACGACGACCTCAACAGCGATGTGGACGTAATAACCGATGTCTATCCCCATAGTAGTGATCCATCCTCAGATATATATTTACCAGCAGCACTATATAGAAATATACATAATATAACTACTTTTAATGATGATCAAATATATGATGCCATAATAACGCTAAATAAGAACAAGAACTGGAACTGCGCCCACAATGAATCGGCGCCACACGGCAACAGCGTCAATGCGACCACCGCCTTAATGAGAGCCATAGGTGTGGCTCTTGGTTTCGGAACCTCAGTCTCTGAATATAAGGGGAGCATTAATTTTCAGTTTGGTGGAAAAATGTCGGTTTTTGATACAAAAATTTTCGATTCTAATGGCAAAAGACTTGAGCGGATTTCTAATCTTGATGAACTCGCTAATTTCGTACAGCCCACAGGGGGGCGCAAAATCTATGTGGCCAAGGCTGATAATTCCCACATCCTATACTCGCCTGCGGTTTTTGAACCCAACAGGTCACTCGTCTATCTCAACAACCCGAACTCTCTCATGCACTATGATTTAGGCAGGGGTGATATGTTCCAGAAGATAGACGATACGACTATCGATGTGCTGAAATCTATCGGCTGGGAAACCGACTTCGCGACACCTCTCAGAATCGAATCGACCGACGTGGATGCCGACGCGACGGCTTCGGCTTACGAAAGTCACAGTTTCAGATTGATCAACAATATCGGCGGCAACATAACCGACGGCAACTGGAGATATGAACTTCTTGACAAAGATGCCAACTACCGCGAGATTCGGACTATGTCGGGCACCGGTATTTTCACAATTCCGGCGATTGATAACCCCAATAATTATAAAGTGGATATAAATGGGAATATAAAAGGGCGAATATCTTTCACCGGCAAACTTAACGGGGAAACTGTGTCGGCGCGCTATCTGCTTTCTATCGGGTTGCCTCCTACCATAAAGAAAATTCGCAAAAATGGGAAATTGATGGATGAAACGGGACGTTATTTCACTGGATTTTTCACTGTGGAATATCTCGGTTGCGACTGGTTCACCGTCAGCCTGGAAATCGACGGAGACAGTGGAATGCGCACGCGATATATCCTTGAACCGTTCCTGGGCCATGTCGCGATAGACCGCATTCCGGCCAAGCGCGACTCGTGGATTCACATATCCATGTCAAACTCTTATGGCGTAGCAAAAAGCACTATAGACTGTAAACTTCGGTGGAATGATTTAGACCCGTTAGAACCCCTTTTCCCGGGAGTAGATCCAATTCCCGGAATTATTGAAGATGGAACATATCAATCCAATATGCCAATTCAAGTCGAGGCTTACGACATCAACGGCAATAAAGTTGCTGACGGGGACGAGCAATCGACCATTGAAAGGCTAACCCCCGGGTTGTATTTTCTGAGATATATGGAATCGGGCCAATGCGTGAAGCAGATCAAGTATCTGAAAAAATAATTTTGTTTCATCGGGAATAAATAGTGAAACGGTTTGGGCGGTTGCCGCTCAAGCCGTTTCTGCGTTTTTGTGGAATTTCAGCTCTTTTTGCCCTCTATTCCTAATCCGAACAGGGCATAATCATAGAAAGTGGGGTCGTCGGGACGGAAGCGACGCAGCGCGGCGGTCAGCTCCTCGACGGCCCGGCGGTCATCCTGTCGGCGCGTGAGCAGCCCCAAGTCGCGCGACGTGTTGCCGACGTGCACGTCGAGCGGTATGAACAGTTGGCTTGGCTTGAGGACTTTCCATATCCCTATATCGACTATGCCGTCATCCCTGACGAGCCATCTTAACGCCATGTTTACCCGCTTTAGCGCGGTTGTCTTCAGATTCTGCGGCAGGCAGCGGCTGTCGGCCATCCCGCCGTTGGCCTCGCGGATAATCTCGTTCATCCCCTCGACAAGTTTCCAGGCGGGCATTTCATGGCCGGCTATGCCTATATGCCGTGCCAACCCTTCGAGCGAGCCGTACCGCTTGAATATCAAGCGGAAGCCTCTCAGATAATGGCGCAGGTTATCGACGAAAAATGTGCGGTGTATGTTCTCGTCGGGCAGATCCTCATATGCCTGATCCATCACGAACTGATAGGGGCGTCCCTCCATCAGTCTGAGCATCTTGGCGCAGTCGGCGCATATCATCTTGCGGTTGCCCCAAGCTATTGTTGCCGACAGCAACGCCGCCAGCTCTATATCCTGCCGGGTGTCATATTGACGCGGAAACTGCACAGGGTCAGCCTCGATGAATTGGGGCGAATTGATGCGTGCCCCCTCGCGGTCGAGCATTTCGCGTATGTCGCGCTCGCTCAGTTCAATGCTGTTCATGACCGCGAATTTAAGCAATCCCCCTCAAAAATGGTATCCCATCCCCACGAGTATCCTGACATTTTTAGCATACCCTTCGGTGGGAATGGAGAGTTGGGGGTGCACCCACAGATTCTCGACGTTGAATTTCAGACCGCATCGTACGCGGCGTTCAGCTTCGCGGTATTCTGGACGGTTGGTCAGTGCGGCTGTAACCGCTATCTGTTGCGTGCATTTAAATTCAACGCCGGCGTTATAGCAGGTCGTATAGCCCATCCCCGAGTCGTGGTGGGGCACTATCTCAGCCTCGATTGCGAGCCATTTAAGCGGGGTGACACAGCCGCCTATGGCAATACCCTCGTTAGAGTAACTGTTGTTGTAGGTCATACCGAAATATGGCTCCGCTTTGACCTTGAACATTCCAATAGTGCGTTCATATCCGGCGTAGATTCTGAAATACTGGTAGCCCATTTTCTCTGAGTAAACACTCTGTTCGAATTTAGCGGTCCAGCAGTTCCGGTAACGGTAGTTTATGTTTACATAACGCGAGTCGCGTAATCCAAGTCCTATTTGTGAGTGTGCCGCTAATGAAGTTGTGATTATTGCGGCCGCCAGCAATATTTTTTTTATCATAAGATGTGATGATTTAATTCGGTTGTCAGTATCTCGTAGCCGGCCGGATTGAGATGAAGCCCGTCGTAGCTCAGGTTGAGATTTAGTTTACCTTTGTCATTAAGGAATTTGTGGTAGACGTCAAGCCACACTATGCGGCCTTCTCCGGCGGCTTCAATCTGTTTGGCGATAGCGGCGTTAAGCGTCATGATTATGCCGCAGCTTCTGTCATCGTCGCTTTTGAAATCGCGTGGAAGCACTGAGATGGCGTATATTCTTTTTGCACCGAAATCCAACAGTGCGTCAACATATTCGGCGGCATATCGGTCGGCCACTTCCTGCGAGGTTATTTTACGATAGTCGTTGGTGCCGCTCAACACTATGACGACGTCACCTTTCAAGCGGCCGGCATAATCTTGCAGATAGCTTAATCCCGATCCCCCCAAACCATAGTTGTGAGTGATGAGCATCGGAAAGCTATCTTGCAAATCCCAACGCGCTACGAGTGAGTCGCCGATGAAAGAGTATGTGTCCTCGTCAGAATCGCATGATGCCATGAAGACCGCTGTGACGATTGAGACGCACCATATTATAAATTTATTCATGAATATGATGATTTGTTTAAGTATTGTATTAATCTGATAATAACCGTTTCAACTCCGATGCCTTCTGTTGTGAGTATATAATCGCACCGTTTGCGTTGAGATGTGCGTTGTCATAGAACAGTTCGGGGTGTTGCATGAAATAGGGGTCTGTCGAGTTGTCTATTACTGTTATTCCCCGAGCCTCGCAAAGTCCTTTGACACGTATTCCCGTTTTCGATTCACCTTGACGGTTGTAATAGAGCGGCGGATAGATAAGTATGAGTTTGACTCCTCGTTCCTGACAACGGTCGATGATTTTGTTGAGGGTTTTGAGACGTGCGTCGCGTGGTTCCTCCTCCTCCTCGGTCACGTCTATCAGTTTTGGCGGCATCGGTGGCACTGGTTTGGCTATAAAACCGTTTATGCCTTTCTCGTTGGGAGATATGAAATGGTAAAGCAATATCCTCCACCAGATAGTGTTATAGCGGTAAAATGTTGATTTCATCAGCAGTTTGGCGTGATCGCCCGATGTATTGAGGCATGAGTCGATTATCTCATATCCCATTTCGTAATATGGTGAAAGTATGGAATAGCGGTCGCCAATCCCCTCGGAAGTGAAAAGGTCATTTCTCATTCCCATTACTATAGCTTTTGGTGTGTGGTGATTGAGCAGGCAGTCGAGCATTGAATGGAAAAAGTCCAGACCCTGTCCGTTTGAAGCTGAATTATACACGCTCATGTCTAAGCTGTCAGAGAGAACCGATGGCATCAGACTATTGAGTACAACGCTATTGCCGAGGATTATGACATCTTCGTTTATATCTTTTATCGTGTAGTCTATTGAAGCGCAGTCGCCCGGTAGGCGATGAGTACTCAGATACTTGCGCATACCTGTCCCGGCGAGAAAATCCAAAATTACAATCACTGCGAGAGTCCCGACTATGAATATTGTTAACTTCTTCATTGTGGTTAGAATTGGAAATAGATGAACTGACCTCCGTTAAACTGCCCGCAAAGCAGTATGGCTATTATCAGCGTAGCAGTGTAGGCTATGTCGCGGGCCATTGACTTGCCCGTTATAATAGGAATGCTCCATTTATACTCGACCCACATCTCGCGGAGCATCAGGATTCCGATTAGCAGCAGGCCGAGCAATATCGACGGCACGCCTTCACCTTTGTAGAGCATACCGGGTTCAGAGAACATCTTTTTGAAAGCCAGCAACGCGTCGCTCAACGAGTTGGCGCGGAAAAACACCCACCCCGCCATGACCAGGAGGAAAACGAAGCAAATGTTGATGACTTTTGTGAGGCGTGATTCTTTGAAATTCAGCCATTTTATACGCCGCTTCACATTGTTCATTACCAATAGTGCACCGTGGGCCCCTCCCCATACTACGAATGTCCAGTTTGCGCCGTGCCACAGACCACTGATCAGCATTGTCCCGATAGTATTGGCTGCGTGGCGCTTTTTGGAGCATCTATTGCCGCCAAGCGGTATATAGACATAGTCGGTGAACCACGATGTGAGCGAGACGTGCCATCTGCGCCAGAAATCTTTAAAAGAAGTGGCAAGATAAGGCTGTTTGAAGTTCTGCATCAGAGTGAAGCCCATGCATCTGGCGGCACCTATTGCTATCAGCGAGTAGCCTCCGAAATCGCAAAATATCTGGAATGTGAAGAAAAACGATGCCAGTAGCACACTCATCCCATTGTGAAAGGGGAGATTGTTATACACGGCATCTACATAGCCCGAAACATTGTCGGCTATACATAATTTCATGAAATAGCCAAACATCATCAGTTTCAGGCCCTCTATGGTCTCCAAAGCGTTAAATCGGTGGCGATAGTCAAACTGCGGCAACAGGTTTGACGAACGTTCTATAGGTCCGGCCACGAGTTGTGGGAAAAACGACACGAACAGTGCATAACGAGCGAGGTTGTGTGTGGGTTGCACAGTGCCGCGGCTGACATCAATGATATAACCTATGGCCTGAAATGTATAAAAAGAGATGCCTACCGGCAATAGGAGTGCGAAGTGTGGCACTTCAAGACGAAGTCCTGCAATAGAGAGCAGATTGAACACCGATTCAGTTACGAAGTTGAAGTACTTGAATATGAACAGTATGCCTATATTGACTGCGATACACCCGCCGAGCCACAGTTTGCGGCGACGTTTGTCGCTTTCTTTGTCAATCATCAGAGAGGCTCCCCATGTGGTAACCGTTGAGAACATAATCAGCAAGGCATACACAGGTTCCCAGTTCATATAGAAATAATAGCTGGCTACGAGCAGCATACCATTACGGAAACGGGCGGGTAATGCCCAATAAAGTATGCATACAATCGGAAAGAATAGCAAAAACTTTAATGAATTGAATAGCATTTATGTGGGTTTGATGAGACCGCTAAGCGGCAAAGTAACTAAATCAAACCTCAAAATTAACAAATATTGACCTATTCACCCCCCCATTGTGTTAAATAAAGTTAACATGAATGTGGTGATGTTGTTTGAACAATAATTGCTATTTTTGCATTTACCTTAAACTAACGTTTTCAACTATCAATGAAGGCACAATTATGGACTTGACAGCATCTATCATCGGCTACTCGGCTTCCCTATGCTTGATATTCGGCTACTTGCCTCAAGCGATTCACACTATCAGGGCGCGTGACACCGACGGCATATCGCTTCCCGGCTTCACGATGCTCACCCTTGGCAGTGTCGGTTTTTTCATTCAGGGAGTGCTTCTCGGCAATCCTCCGTTATGGATTTCCAATCTCATAACGGCTGTGTCGAGTTTCATAGTTTTCTACATCAAGCTCCGCAACGATTACCGCAAGCGGCATCCGCGTTCAAATCCTTGACAGGGTTTTGGTGTGGGTCACGCACTCCGGCACTTCCGGACGGTAGTGTGTGACATAAATCAGAGCCATCGCCCGGTCGCTGCGAGAGGCGATGTGGTTTATGATTGCTCTGACGGCGCGTTTGCGGGCTGAATCAAGGCCGTGCAACGGCTCGTCAAGAATGAGCAGTTCGGGTTGTTTGATGAATGTGCGCGCTATCAGCACCATGCGCTGCTGGCCGCTCGACAGTGTGTTGAAACGCCTGTCGGCGAGAGTTTCAAGGTGAAACAGCCTGAGCCATTGCCGGGCAAGATTGAGCTGGTGGGGCAGCGTTTTTACATACAGTCCCACCGTGTCGTTGAGTCCCTGGGCTACAATGGTCTCCACGTTGCCGCCGCCGTTGAAATAGAGGTGCATCTCAGGCGAGATATAACCGATGCGACGCTTGATGTCCCAGATTGTCTCGCCGCTTCCGCGCCTGCGGTCAAAGATGGTGATGGAGTTGGAATAGCCTTGCGGGTTGTCGGCGTGTATGAGACTCAGCAATGTTGACTTTCCCGATCCGTTGGGGCCGGCCAATGCCCAACGCTCTCCTTTCCTTATTTCCCAGTTTACATCCTTGAGTATGACGCGTCGGCCATATTTCACCTCGCACCCTTCGAGCCTGAGCACCACTTCGGCCGGTCTGTCGGTCAAATCGGGTGCGGGAGGAATCGCCTCGGTGTCGATGGCGTAATCCATCAGTATGGCCATGCGGTGGCGCAGCGTCCCGGCATTGCCATCGTTGGTGACGGGAGGGTTGATTTTGCCTTGCTCGACTGTTATCAGGGTGTCGGTGGCATCAGGCAGGTCGCCCGGGTTGCACAACAACAGTATTATATTGACTCCTTGGGATATAAGCTCTTTAAGAGCTTCGTCGAGTATGGCCCTCGATGCTTCATCGAGACCTATGTAGGGATTGTCGAGAATAAGCAGGTCGGGCGACCGGGTCAATGCGTTTATAATAAGAAGTTTCCTTAGTTCGCCGCTCGACAGATAGTTGATGCGTTTGCTGTCGATGTCGTTTAGCTTGAGGCGCATGGTTAGCCGTCGCCACGCCGGGGTGTTGACTGCATCGCCGAGCGCCTCGGCCACAGTGGGTATGTCATCGTTCATTGACGACTCGAAACGCTGTTGGTAGTAACCGGCGCCAACGCCGGTCAACGAGTGGATATCGGAAAATTGCAGCAGTCTGACGGAAAGTTTGCCATGAGGAGAAGTTATGAGGTTGGTGCGGAAGTTCCACCCCGATGTGATTATGTTGGCGAGGGTGGTCTTTCCTGAACCGTTAGGCCCCCCGATCACTGTAAGACCTTCGGGTATGGTTGCGTGGTGGGGATTGTCGAGCGACACCCCCTTGAAATAGAGGCGGTCGCTTTTAAGTTCAATCAGAGGTTTCGGCATAATGTGGCGGTCAGATTATTGATATCGCAGTGATTAGAGTCCCGATGGCGTAGAGGGCCATGGCGATTGCCGTCATTCCCAGCAGGGGGTTGAGCCTGTGGCCGTCGAGGAGGCTCATACGCCACCAGATTGCGGTGTGCGCCACCAGATACAGCACCGGGACGATCCAGCTAACCGGCGGGAGCAGCATCCACAGCGGAAGCATCAACGCCACGGCTATGAAACCGTTGAACAGGTAGAGCGTGGCCAGCACCCTGCGTCCGAGTATGACGGCGAGGGTGCGCTTGCCGACCGCTCGGTCGGCCTCGCAGTCGCGGTAATTGTTGACGATTATCACATTAGCACCCATCAACCCCACTGAGAATGAGGCGAACAGTGCGGTGAGGTCCCAATGCAGCGTCTGCACATAAAAGGTGAGATTAACCGGGATTATGCCGAAAAACAGTAAGACGGCAACTTCACCCAGTCCATGGTGCGACAGCGGGTAGGGGCCGGTGCTGTAGGCCAGTGCGCCGAGCGCGATAAACACCCCGACCTGATAAAGCCACCACTCTCCCTGCGGCACTATGCAGCAGCCGGTGACACAGGCGAGCGCGAGGGTTATGAATGTGGCCGTTTTCATAGCCTTGGGGCTGATGTCGCCCTCGGTCACCCCTCGCCGCGGGCCTTCGCGGCCCGGAGCGTCGAGTCCGGCCTTGTAGTCGTAGTACTCGTTGGCGAAGTTTGACGCTATCTGCGCCAGAATGGCGAAGATGAGGCATAATGTGACGGGAACGGCCTTGAACTCTCCGCACATCATCGCCAGAGCCGCACCCATGACCACTCCGGCGACCGATACCGGCAGTGTGCGCAGTCTCATCGCCTCTATCCAGATTCCTGTTTTGCTCATTGCTGTTTTGGTGTTGCGTTGTCGGCCGCGTCTGCGATACCGTCTATCCCGAACACTCGGGTAATCGCGCGGCGTATGCGGTCGGCGTTCGCGCCGCCCGACTTTAGAATTGAAATAACGGTTTTTACATATTCGTCGCGGCTTCCTTTGATGCCGCAGAGCGAGGCAACGTTGCTGCCCTGAATCATAGTCTTCTGGTTGTAGACTTTCAGTATGGCCCGGTAGTCGTTGTTCTCGACGTAGCTGTGGAACTCCCGGCACAGGTTCTCGTACATTCCCCGCGGGTTAATCTCCTGCACCAAGCCGGTGATGTGCTCCTCAAGCAGGTTGATGTTACGGAAACGCCCGTCTATGCGGTATTCGACCGTCTGTTTGACCTTATGGCGGGTGTGCAGCAACGCCTGTTGTCTGACGTCGGCCTTGAACATGGCTATGATGGATTTTTTGACTTTGTCAAACACCACTTTCTCATTGCGTTTGCGATGGTTGGCGACAGCTTTCACCACATCTTCAAGCATCAGCAGGTTTTCAATCTCGGCCACTTCGGGGACGAGTATGTTTTTGCGCCGCAGATATGCCACCTCTTTCTCGTCGCGGCGGTCGCGGTCGACGATTCCATGGCTGTCGAGGTGGTGGAAACTTTTCATGTCGTTGAACGTGCGTGTGGTTTCTATAACCTTGTTACAGCTTCCGAGAGCTTTGACGGTGTATCCCTTGAATACGAGCGGGTAAAGTTTGGAGTCGATCGAGTGGGTGTCGTCACCCTCTATGAACAACACAGGTTTGCGTCCACCGATGATGGCGAGATAAACTTCATCGGGCAGACCGGTGTTGGGGGGAAGCAGGTCATAGTCCCATCTGACGGCCGATGCGTCGTAATCTCTGACCCATATCACGAGATTGTCGGTGCGGCTTCCCGCAAATTCAAGGTCGTGGGTGGTGTAAATGAATGTGCAGTCGGGTCGCAGTCCTTCGAGGCGGTCCCACAGAGCCTTGCTGACCGACGGGTGCAGGAACAGCCCCGGTGTATCGACGAAAATCACAGCGTTCTCCATGGCCAGCAATGCCGCTCCGATGTAATAGAGCACAGCGCGTTCGCCGTCAGACAGTCGCAACGATGAGTAAGCACGCGAATCGGAGCTGCGACTGAACAGCATACGCCCGCCTTCAAGCAAAATGCGGTTATCGGGAAAAATTTCCTGCCACAGTTCGATAAGTGTGTCGAGACGGGTTGGTTGTAGTGCAGCGGTGCTGTCAGTGGCCGACATTATTTTGTAGGACAACAGGTTGACGAGTTCTTCGCATAGCAGCACACCCATCAGGCGGTCAAACTGGTTTGACGCATCGTTTCGGACTATTGTGGCTCGTTCCACCGCTTCGGTGTAGAGCGAGTCGATAGATCCGGGCAGTGGTGAGCCCGGGGCGTCCTTACCATAGAGAGCATGGAGAGCCGACACTCGGAACGCACGCCCTTCCATCTCCTTCACAAGAGCCTCGGTGAAACGGCTTTTGCCAGCGCCATTGGCTCCTATGACGGTTATCTGCCGGGTGCTGCCGCCGATGATGTCGCGGGTACCGTCAAGTTTTGGTGGCAGTGTTATATCCATCGTTGTCTACATCTGTCGGTTTGTTCCTGCGGAGGGAATCAGTCGGTCAGGAAATCTATTGATTTGTTATGGCTATTGGCTGTGGATTGCGGTGTGGCGCGTTCCGTATCAACGCTTGATGGCTGCTCCGCCATGGCTGTCGCGGCTTGCGCCGTTGTGTCGTGTCGCGCGGCTTTCAGCTCGTCGACTACCTTGCGGTCGCGGTTGTAGGCCGGCATCTGTTCCAATGCCTCTACGGCGGTGTCATCGTCAAACTGTTCGGGCGAGAGTATGATGTAGCGGTTCACCTCCTTGATGCGTCGCATACTGTCGACTTTCTCTGTGCCATATTCGTCGCCGAGGCGTTTCGCCGGGTCTTTCTCTGCGGTCTTTGGAGCGAAAACGACATTTTTGTTGCCGGGTTTCTCCCTTACCGACACATCGAATCCGGCGGCGAGGATGGTGATTTTCACGCTGTTGCCAAGTGATTCGTCGAACGCCACGCCCCAAATCACATCTACCCCCGAGTCGAGCTGGCTCATGAAGTTGGTTAGCTCCTGCACCTCGTCCATCGCAAACTTGTCCTCGGCCTCGCGCGAGAAATAGAGGTTGAACAGCAGTTTTTTCGATCCGAGGATGTCGCGGTTCTTGAGCAGCGGGGAGTTGAGAGCGTCCTCGATGGCCTTGGTCACGCGGTGTTCGCCCTCGCCGAAACCGCTTGAGATGATTGCGGTTCCGCCGTTGCGCAGGGTGGTGTCGACATCGTTGAAATCGACGTTGATATGTCCGTTGCAGGTGATCAGCTCCGAGATGCTGCGCGCGGCTGTCGACAGTGTGTCGTCGGCCTTGGCGAATCCGTTGAGGAAGTCGAGGTCGGGGTATATTTCTGTCAGACGCTCGTTGTTGATAATGAGCAGAGCGTCGACGTTTTTGCTCATCTCGTCGGCTCCGTTGAGTGCCTTGAGGATTTTTTTCTCTCCTTCAAAGAGGAACGGGATGGTCACGATGCCTATCGTGAGGAGTCCTCGCTCCTTTGCCACGCGGGCCACCACGGGAGCCGCGCCGGTGCCGGTGCCGCCGCCCATGCCGGCGGTGACAAACACCATTTTGGTGTCGTCCTCAAAAAGTTGCACGATGCGGTCGAGACTGCTCTCTGCCGCGGCCTGGGCCACTTCGGGCTTGTTGCCGGCTCCAAGTCCGGTGTCGCCGAGCAGTACTTTGTTTGGCACGGGGGAATTTATCAACGCCTGGCGGTCGGTGTTGCACACCACAAACGACACCCCTTTGATGCCTTGGTTGTACATATGGTTGACGGCGTTGTTGCCGCCTCCCCCCACGCCGATTACCTTTATGTCGGTTCCGGCCTGGTCTTCGGCGAGAAATTCGGGGTTATCGAGTATATCTTTGATTTCGTCAGTCATAATCTTCTATTGGTTTATTCGGTTGTGGAGTTGAAACGGTTGAGTCAATGAGAGTCGGAAATTGGTTTATTTCTCGTCGTCCCCATTGGTATAACCGTCATCTCCTACTTCGGGTTCACTCATCAGCTTGATGGCGCGGTCCTGAATGCGGTCTTTGATTGCCCGCCAGAACCCTGAACGCGGCGGTTTCGGAGCTTCTTCATCCTCTTCATCGCCGTCATTGTCAAAACCGTCGTCTTCGTCGTTGTAGCGGCGTTGTTTCTTCTCTTTCTTGGCTTTTTTGGGCTTGCGACGATTATCGCCGAAATCTTCGCCAATGCGCGATTCGCTGTCGTCATCTTCATCGTCGAAGTCGTCGAGATCGGCGGCCTGATGGGTTACCGGGCGTTCCATGCACTCCGCGGGGACTCCCTTGACGGCGTCGGCCAGTATGGAGATTACATCGACGGCATCGTTGGGCTGAATGCGGCCATCGGCGATGCGTATCAGTCCCGAGGGTGAGCCGATGCGCACTTTCATGTTGCTTTGAGCCGCGAGCAGGTTGCTGAAACCTTTTAGCTTCGCGCCACCGCCCACGAGCACTATGCCGCCGGGGAGGTCGGCGGGTTTAAGCTCGGCGTAGTTGATTTGTTCGAGTATGTTGCTGACAATCTCACCCGCGCGTGCTGCGACATAGTTGTTTATTTCAGTGTAGTCGAGATTGTCGGGGTTTTTGCGGCGTTGCGACTGATCTTGGATGTCGGCGTTGCCGGCCACCTTTTTAGTCTCCTCGGCCCGTTCCTCGGTGAAGTTGAGGGTCATCAGGTCGCGTGTGATATTGCGCGAACCCATCGGCAGGGTAGCGGCGTAGACCAGCGCGCCGTTTTTGTAGATGACCGCGCTGACGGTTTCCGCCCCGAAATCGACGAGCATACAGCCGAGACGTTTTTCCTCGTCGGTGAGCACGAGATTGGCCTCGGCGAGCGGTCGCACGATGTAGCCGTTTATGTCAAGCCCGAGACGCTCGTTGATCACGCGGTTGATGTTGCGTTTCACGGGCGTGCGGCAGGTTATGAGGTTGAACGTGGCTTTGATGTTGCGTCCCAGCAACCCGACGGGGTTGGTCTTGTAGCTCATGTTGTTGATCAAGCATTCGCGGGTCACCACGTCGATCACTTCTTTGTCGGCGGGCGTGTTGCTCTCGCGGGCCTCGCGTTTTAGCTGCTCAAAGTAGGCGTCGGTTATTTCGATGTCGTCGGGATACTGGCGCGATACCTCGCAGGTCGAGGCAATCAGTGAACGTCCCCCAATCGATGTGTAGACGCCTCGGATTTTACGAGGCGACACGTTGGGCGAGCTTTCCAGTTTGCGGCAGATGCGCTGGAGCGACCCGGTCACTTTGTCGACATTCTGAATCACGCCGTAGCGCACGCTGTCGCCCAGCTCGTCGCCAGTGAGTTTTTCTTCCTCCACAGCGAGCACTGTCAGGGTGTTGGAGTTGTCGAAAGAGCCGACCGCCCCCTTTATCTTGGAGCTGCCTATCTCAATGGCCACTATATATTTTTGTTCCATATATCGTATATTAGATTTGTTTTCTATGATAGTTTGTTGGTGCGTTTGACGGCGGTGCTGTCGGCCATCATGGTGCCTTCGTCATCGCCCTCCTCGTCAATGATTTCCTCTCCGGCGAGACCGTCGTCAGCAAGCTGCTTGTTTCGCCTGGTCGCCACGACCTGTCCGCGCCATTTGACCGAGAGAGTGTCGTAGGTTGTCCACCCTTTGACGGGCAACACCTTTCGATACATGGTCAGCATTCTGTCGAGCTTGTCGTCGAGCATGGTAGTGTCGCCTATGTTGATGACATGGCCGCGTATCGACGGCACAAGTATCACATCTCCCCCGCGGGTCACCTTGACAGTTGTTACGAGCGAGTTCCACAACGAATCGCCGTGGAGGGCGTTGAGCAGCGGCAACAGCGACACTGCATTAAATGAAGGGTTCCCCTCGTTGACGATTACAGGGACATCCATGCGGTATCTTAGTGACGCTTTCATCTTTTTCCCGGCCTTGTTGACGTAGTAGGATGTGCCGTCGGGGTTAAATACCCTGGCAACAGGACGCATCGGAATGACACGCAGCAGCACCGTCCCGTCGCTCAGACGCGTGCATACGCTTTCCTCGATGTCGTCGATGAGGTCGAGTTTGCGTTCAATAGCGTCGGTGTCGATGTCGCGGAGTTTCATCGACGGGGCTTTGGCACAGAGTCCGTTGAGCTCCTGGTCGATGCCGTCGCGGGTGACGAAGCGGCATGAAGCTGAGTCGACGATGTCAATAACCATCCCCGAGCACCGCGCATCGGCGCGCATGGTGTCGGCGAGTGAGATCGCCACCACGACATATGCCAGCAGTCCCACTGATAACAAGGCTCTTATCAACGTGCGTTTCTTCATTTTCGACGCTTTAAGGGTTCTTTTTGTTAATGAGTCGATTTATAGTTTTCAACGATTGCCGGAAGCTGGTCGCAGATGTCGCCGGCTCCCACCGTCATCAGAATGTCAAAGTTAATGTTTTTAATCGTTTCGGTCAAATCTTCTTTGTTAATCATCATTTTATCATCGGTTTTTATGCCGTCGAGGATGATTTTGGAGGTGACGCCGGGGATAGGTTCCTCGCGGGCGGGGTAGATGTCGAGCAACACCACGCGGTCGGCCTGCGACAGGGCTTCGGCAAACTCCGGGGCGAAGTCGCGGGTGCGGCTGTAGAGATGGGGCTGGAAAGCTACCGTCAGATGCCGTCCGGGGTAGAGGGCCTTAACCGAGGCGATGCTGGCGCGCAGTTCGTCGGGGTGGTGGGCGTAGTCGTCGATTATGGCCTTGCCGTGCTCTCCGGGTTCTTTGAGCCAGAATTCAAACCGCCGTTTAGGCCCCATGAACGATGCTATCGCGCGCCGGGCGGCTTTGCGATCAAGGTCGCCGGTGAGGTAGACCGCGGCAATGGCGGCAATGGCGTTCTCGATGTTTATCTCCACAGGCACGCCAAGTTCTATGCCGTCGATTGAAGTGCCGTCGGGCAACGCGATGTCAAATGTTATTGTTCCGTGGCCGCGCTTGATGCCGCTGGCGTGGAAATCACCCTTGTCGCGGCTGTAGGTATAAGTCTTGACGCCGTTGGCGGGCCGCGGGCGCAGTTTCAGTCCCTCATGCACTAATAACGCTCCGTCGGGGCGTATTAGTTCGGTGAAATGCGCGAAACTTTCAAGATATGCCTCCTCGGTGCCGTAAATGTCGAGGTGGTCGGGGTCGGTTGCGGTGATGACGGCTATATATGGGGTGAGCTGATGGAACGAGCGGTCATATTCGTCGGCTTCGATTACAGAGTAGGGCGACGTTTCGCTCAGGAGCAGATTGCTGTTGTAGTTGCGCAGTATGCCTCCGAGGAACGCGTTGCATCCGGCGGGAGAGCTGTGCAGTATGTGGGCGGCCATCGACGATGTTGTGGTTTTGCCGTGGGTCCCGGCGAAACACAGCCCCTTGCTGTCGCGGGTGATCAGACCGAGCACTGCGGCGCGTTTCATGACGGTGAAACCTCCGTTGCGGAAGTATTGGAATCCGGGATGTTCGTCGGGGACGGCGGGGGTATAGACCACCAATGTCTTTTCAGGGTCGCGGAAGTATGCGGGTATTGATTCGGCCGACTCGTCAAATGTGATGTCGACCCCCTCGTTGCAGAGGGCGCGGGTCAGGTCGGTGGGTGTGCGGTCATATCCCGCCACTTTCCATCCGCGCGACAGGTAATATCGTTCAAGCGCGGCCATGCCTATGCCTCCAGCGCCTACAAAATATGCTCTGTCAAAGTTTTTATGGCTCATTTTTAGAAAATTCAGTTTCGTTGTTTATTGTCAATCAGTTTGATGGCCTCGGCGGCTATTTTGTCGGCCGAGCCTTTTAGCGCCATTCGGGCCACGTTGCTTGCCAACGTCTGACGGCGGTCTGATGATTGCAGCAGGGCAGTCACTTCGTCGGCCAGATGTTCGCGGCAGTCTGCGTCGAGTATCATCACCGCGGCATCTTTCACGGCTAAAGCCTCGGCGTTCTTGCGTTGATGGTCTTCGGCCACGTTGGGCGACGGAACGAGTATGGCCGGTTTTCCGAGCAGTTGCAGCTCAGAGATAGTGCAGGCTCCGGCGCGGGCCACCACAAGGTCTGCGGCCCGGTAGGCAAGATCCATCCGGTCGATAAATTTCACCTCCTTCACATCGGGATATCGGTCGGCGGCGTCGGTTGTCGTCCAGTTTTTACCGGTCTGCCACAGCACTGATGCTCCGGCGGCGGTGATGGCATCGAGCGCGCCGTTGACGCTCTCGTTGATGGTGCGCGCGCCGAGGCTTCCTCCCGTGACGAGCAGCAGGGGCTTTCCGGGGGGGAATCCGAGTTCCTGTTTGGCCTGTTGAGGGGTGAGGGTCAGCTCTGCGATGGTCTCGCGGATAGGGTTGCCGGTCATCACTATGCGGTCGGCAGGGAAAAATTTTTCCATACCCTCATAGGCCACGCAGATTTTCCCCGCTCCTTTGGCAAGCAGTTTGTTGGTTACCCCGGCATATGAGTTCTGTTCCTGCACTAAATTGGGTATCCCTTTTTTCTGTGCCACTTTCATCACCGCGCCGCTTGCGTAGCCTCCGACACCTATGGTGATGTCGGGCTTGAACCGGTCGATTACACGGCGGCAGATTGCCATGCTTTTCCGCAGGTCAAGCAGCACGCCGATGTTGCGCCACAGCCGGCGGCGGTCGAAACCCCTCACGGGCAGGCCCGCGATGTCGTAGCCGGCGGCGGGGACTTTCTCCATCTCCATCCTCCCTTTAGCCCCGACAAACAGTATCGCGGCGTCGGGATGGTTCTTTCTGATGGCTGCGGCTATGGCCATGGCCGGGTAGATATGCCCCCCGGTGCCTCCTCCCGATATGATTACGCGGGGCGACTTGTTGTCGTCGGGAGTCGAAATTTGTGATATATCGTTGATTACCATTGCTATGCGTCTTGTTTTGAATCAGGTTACTGTCAGAGTTGCGTGGGGTTGTCGGCGCGGAGGCTTTCGGGTAGAGCCTCTTTTTCACGTCTGATGTCTTCTTTCTTGCCATTGCGCACGGCAAACCGGCTCACACTCAGCATGATTCCGAACGCCAAGGCTGTAACCATCATTGATGAGCCACCCTTGGAAATCATCGGTAGCGGTTGCCCTGACACGGGGAACACCCCGGTGACAATCGCCATGTGGAACAGTGCCTGAAAAGCTATCATCACGGCCATCCCGAGAACGAGCAGAGCGGGGAAGACGCGTGAGCAGCGGGTGGCTATGTTGCCGGCACGGGCAAGCAGACTCAGATATGCTACGAGCAGAAACATTCCGCCAACGAAACCCCAGTCCTCGACCACAATCGAATAGATGTAGTCGCTGAAAGCCAGAGGCAGTCGCGATGTCTCGCGTGAATTGCCCGGCAGCACCCCTATGAGACCGCCGTGGGCCTGCGCCATGTAACCGTAGACTTCCTGGCGGTTTTTGGTGGTGATGGGCTGGTCATAGAGGGGTATGCTGTCGCCCATGTATCGGTTGATGCGCTCCTGCCATGTGCCAAGGCGGTTCTGGGTTTTCTCGTCATCTTTCTTGACGGTTACGGTCGCCACCTGCTCGGTAGTTTGTTGTTCCTGTTCCGACTTGTCTTTGTCGCGCATCTTGTAGAGAAGTCCGCCGCCTGCGGCCATACCGTAGAATATGCACACAATGAGGAACTTCTTGAGCTGAATGCCGGCAATCAGCATCATCGACAGACTGATCGCCATAAGAAGTGTGGTGTTGGTGAGACCCTGCGAGAACAGCAGGCCGCCGCAGAAAATCACTATCGCCGCCGATACCACGACCCCGCGGTTAGTGACACCCCGCGGCATCTGGCTCAACGACATGACGAGTGCGACACCGAGCACCGCCGACATTTTTATCATCTCCGACGGTTGCATCTGGAACCCGAATATCGTCAGGCTGCGCCGGGCGCCGTTGATGATTTCTCCGTTGACCAAGACGTAGGCCATCATGGCGACGCTCACTGTGATGAACAGAGGAATCGCGCTTTTGAAATATCGGTAGTGTATGCGCGACACCACCAGCACTATGGCCGTGTCGATGGCCAAGTGTATGCACTGGCGTATGATGGGGCCGAAAATGTTGTTGGCGGTAACTTCGCGCGACGATGCGCTATAAATCTCCAGTACCGAGACGATGCAGAGAAATATGTAGACGGCCCAAATGTATTTGTCGGGCTTCCCCTCGGGGACGGTGACGGCCTGTGGCGGGGAGGCGGGGCTTGGCTGGGTTTGCCGGTCGTTGAGAGTGATGTTCATCGTCAGGCGTTATTTTTTGAGGGAGCGCACGGCGTTCTTGAACTGCTCGCCGCGGTCCTCGTAGCTTTTAAACAGGTCAAAGCTGGCGCAACATGGCGACAGCAGCACGGTGTCGCCTGCGGTCGCGCAACCGGCGCAAGCGTCGATGGCTTCCTGAAGCGAGTGAGTGTCGCGTATCACAGGCACTTTGCCGGTGAAGTAGTCGATGATTTTCGCGTTATCTTTGCCCATGGCGACTATGGCCTTGACCTTGGCGGTGACAAGCGGAAGTATCTCGGAGTAATCGTTGCCTTTGTCTTTGCCGCCGAGAATCAGCACGACCCCTTCGGGCGGCATACTCTCGAGGGCATACCAGCATGAGTTGACGTTGGTGGCCTTTGAGTCGTTGATGTAGCGCACGCCATCGACAGTATCGACATATTCCAGTCGGTGTTCCACCCCGGCGAAGTCGCTCAGGGCCTGGCGTATGTCGTCTTTCTTTATGTCGAGCAGCGATGCCGACAGGCCGGCGGCCATAGAGTTGTAGAGGTTGTGCAGCCCGTTGAGGGCGAGGTCGGCGCGCGGCATATCGAGATGGTGCCCGGGGGTGTTGATGACCAGCTCGTCTTCAGCGTCGAGATAGGCTCTGGTGCCCTCCTCGCAATGTTCGGCGAAGGGGTACATGGCCGCTTCTGTGCTCAGTTGACGGAGCTGTGCCTGTATGACGGGGTCGTCTTGCCAGAATATGAATGCGTCATCGGCGGTGAGGTTGTTGATGATGCGGAACTTGGCGTTGATATAGTTTTGCATCTTATAGTCGTAGCGGTCGAGGTGATCGGGCGTGATATTCATCAACACGGCTATGTTGGCCTTGAAATCATACATATTCTCAAGCTGGAAGCTGCTCAGTTCGATGACATACACGTCGTGGTGCTCGCGGGCCACCTGCAGGGCGAGGCTTTTGCCGACATTGCCTGCCAGCCCGACGTTAAGCCCGGCGTTTTTAAGTATGTGGTAGGTCAGCAACGTGGTTGTGGTCTTGCCGTTGCTGCCGGTGATACACACCATTTTTGCGTCGGTGTAACGGCCTGCCAGCTCGATTTCCGATATGACGGGGATGTTCTTTGCGGCTATGCGTTGCATGATGGGTGCCGTGGGGGGAATGCCCGGACTTTTCACCACTTCGTCGGCGTCGAGAATGAGGCTTTCGGTGTGGCCGCCTTCCTCCCATGCTATACCTTCGCTGTCGAGTTGTCGGCGGTAGCGTTCGGGAATGGTTCCGTAGTCAGAGAGGAACACATCCATCCCTTTCTCTTTGCCGAGTATGGCGGCACCAACGCCGCTCTCGCCTCCGCCCAAAACAACAAGTCGTTTCTGTTTCATTGCTTTATCGTTGTTATAGTCTTAATTATCTGATTTTTAAAGTCACAAATGTTATCACGGCGAGGAAAATGCCGATAATCCAGAATCTCACCACGATTTTGGACTCGGGGATTGCCTGCAGAGGCCGCTGTATAAGCGCGTCTATGCCGCTGTTGCCGGCTTTCTGGAAATGGTGGTGGAGGGGGGTCATCTTGAACACGCGCCGCCCCTGTCCGTAACGCCGTTTGGTGGCTTTGAAATAGGCCACCTGAAGCATTACCGAGAGGTCTTCGACAAAGTAGATGGCGCAAAGAATCGGGATGAGTAGTTCTTTGTGTATCAATATGGCGAAGACTGCTATGATGCCGCCTATCGTGAGGCTGCCGGTGTCGCCCATGAATACCTGTGCGGGATAGGCGTTATACCACAGAAAGCCTATGAGCGCGCCGATGAATGCGGCCATGTAGACCACAAGCTCCGCGCTGTGGGGTATGTACATGATGTTGAGATAGGCGGAATAGATTATGTTGCCGCCGAGATAGGCCATGATGGCGAGAGCGACACCTATTATGGCCGAGGTGCCGGTGGCGAGACCGTCAAGTCCGTCGGTGAGGTTGGCTCCGTTAGAGGTGGCCGTTATCACGAATATCGTCACGATGACAAACAGAATCCATCCTCCGGTCTGCGCGTTGTCGCCGAGCCATTCGGTGAGATAGGCGTAGTCGAAGTTGTTGTTTTTTACAAAGGGGATGGTGGTCTGGGTCGACTTGATGTCGTCACTCTCATAAATCACGTCGACGACCTCGTTGTTTTCGATGCTCTGCACCTCCTGATTCTGGCGTATCACGATGTCGGGGCTGAGGTACATTGTCAGGCCGACAATCAATCCGAGACCCACCTGACCGACGATTTTGAATTTGCCTTTGAGCCCCTCTTTGTTTTTGCGGGCGACCTTTATGTAATCGTCGAGGAAGCCGAGCGTGCCGAGCCAGCAGGTGGCCACGATCATCAGCAGCATATAGACGTTGGAGAGGTTGCCTATGAGAAGGCAGGGGATGAGGATTGATATGATTATGATGATGCCGCCCATAGTCGGGGTGCCGGTTTTTTTCATCTGTCCCTCGAGACCGAGGTCGCGGATTATCTCGCCCACCTGCATCATCTGTAGCCGGTCGATAATGCGGCGTCCGATGAAGATGGCTATGAAAATCGACAGCACCAGTGCGGCTCCGGAGCGGAATGTGATATAGCTCATCAGTCGCGCTCCCGGAAAGTCGGTCTGTTGCAGCAGTTCAAAGAGATAGTATAACATAATTGCCCTATTGGATAAATAACATCGTTAACACTCGGTTTTGAATATCTCGTTGACGACCTCGCGGTCGTCGAAATGGTGTTTCACCCCTTCTATCTCCTGATAGTCTTCGTGGCCTTTTCCGGCTATGAGAATCACGTCGCCGGGTTTGGCGAGAGCGCACGCCGTGCGTATGGCCTCGCGTCGGTCTATCTGCGTGAGGGTCTTTCGGCGGTCGGTTACTTCGAGGCCGGCCTCCATGTCGGCCAGAATGTCGGCGGGATTTTCAAACCGCGGGTTGTCGGATGTGAGAATAAGGCGGTCGCTGAGTCGCGCGGCCTCGCGCGCCATAATCGGGCGTTTGCCTTTGTCGCGGTTTCCGCCGGCACCGACAACGGTGATTATCTCGCCGCCGTTTCCTATTATGTCGCGTATGGCGGTAAGCACGTTGACCACTGCATCGGGAGTGTGGGCATAGTCGACAATGGCGGTGTAGCCTTTGGGGGAATGAAAGGCTTGGAAGCGTCCGGCGACCGGGACGAGCATACTCATGGCGCGCAGCACGTCGTTCTGTTCCCACCCCATGAGGATGGACGCTCCGTAGACGGCTGTCAGGTTGTAGGCGTTGAATCGGCCTGTGAAACGGGTTTCGACTTCGTTGCCGTTGAAGCTCATGAGAGTGCCGTCGATGCGGCTTTCGATAATGCGTCCCATGAAATCGGCCATCTCGCGGAGGGAATAGGTGTGGCGGTGGGCGCGGGTGTTCTGTAGCATCACCTCACCGACTTTGTCGTCAATGTTGGTCAGTGCGAACGCCGATGCCGGCAGCTCGTCGAAGAACGCTTTTTTCGCTTCGAGATAGGCTTCAAAAGTCTTGTGGTAGTCGAGGTGGTCGCGGGTGAGATTGGAGAATATGCCGCCGGCGAAGTGCAGCCCGGCTATTCGGTGCTGATGGGCGGCGTGGGAGCTGACTTCCATTGCTGCGAATGTGCATCCGGCTTCAACCATGCGTGCCAGCAGCGCGTTGATTGTCAGAGGGTCGGGAGTGGTCTGACGGGCTTCGACGGCTTCCCGGTCGATGTAGTTGACCACGGTCGACAGCAGCCCTGCTTTTTCCCCCATCATCTGGGCCATTTCGTAGAGCAATGTCGCTGTTGTCGTCTTGCCGTTGGTTCCGGTGACACCAACAAGGCTGAGGCGGCGCGAGGGGTTGCCCCACCATTCCGATGCGAGGCATCCGAGGGCGACGGCTGAATTGCTGACGCGTATGTAGGTGGTGTCAGGGTTGAGGTGCGCCGGCAGCTCCTCGCAAATCACGGCGGCTGTCGCCGGGTCGAGTGTGGGAATGAAGCTGTGTCCGTCGACACTCACCCCTTTGACGGCGACAAACATTGTCCCCGGGCCGGCCTGGCGCGAGTCGTTGGTGAGAGCCGTGATTTCTCGCTCCGGCTCCCCTTTTATTTCTTCGATTGTTATGGCTGACAGTAACTGCGAAAGTTTTTTCATTGCTTTGAAGTTGAAATCGAAAAGTTGTTGGAATGATGGTTTAATGTTGGGAGAGGGTTATGTGGACTTTGCCCCCCGGCATGAAGCGGGTTCCGGCCAACGGAGCTTGTGCCGCCACATATCCACTGCCGGTGAACGTCACCTCATATCCGGCCTCCTCCATTGTCGCGATAGCGTCGCGCAATCCGAGTCCGACCACAGATGGGACGGTGCCGGGTGGCGTTAGCTGCGGCTTAGAGAAGTGGCGGAACGAAGCAATGTCGAGCCCGGTCTTGATTGCGGTGTAGCGGCTCTCGGTGTTGGCGAATACCGTCGGTCGACTTCCTTGCACGGGATTCTCTCGATAATCAGACGAGTTGTTGAGCATCCCCCTGGAATACATCTTTAGGGCAATGTTTTTCAGCACCATGCCGCTTGTGGCCGCTGCCCCGCGCATACCTTCACGCGGGCGGCAGGTTAGCACGATACATGAGTATAGGGGCTTGTCGGCGGGGAAGAATCCGCAGAACGACAGACGTTTTTTCGAAGTGTTGTAGTGCCCGCTGTCGACCATGTAGCTCGTGCCTGTTTTACCGGCGATTTCAACGAGGGGGTTGCGCAGCAGTTTCCCGGTGCCTCGGTCGCCCCACACCACCTTTTTCAGCATTTCGCGGAGTATACGGGCGTTCTTGACCGAGCATACACTGTCGCGGATGTAGGTCACTGGAAGAATCGAGTCGCGGCCTTCGCCTATCAGCTCCTTGACCAGACGGGGTCTGACATATTTGCCGTCGTTGGCGATGGCGTTGTAGATGGAGAGTGTGGACAGCGGCGGTATCTCGGTGGCGTAGCCGTAGCTTACGCGTGACAGTGTCAGCCGAGAAGGATTGCGCGGGAAATTTGGGATGCGCTCTCCGGCGATGCCTGTGTTCATCGGATCGAAGAATCCTAACCGTTCGATGCGTTTGTAATAGGCCGAAGGTTTCTTGTCGTATTCGCGGGTGATGATTCGCGCCATGGCTATGTTGGATGAGTGTTCGAGCACTTCATCGACCCGCAGCGATGCCGTGTAGTGGGAGTCGGTTATGGGGCGTCCGCCGGCGTAGGCGTATGAACCGCCGGTAGGGATAGCTTCACCGAGGTTTGTGACTATGCCGTCTTCGAGAGCCACGAGCATCGAGAGCGTCTTTACCACCGACCCGGGCTCATACCCGAGCACGGCGCGGTTCATCCCCTCGATGTAGCGGCCGGTTTTGGGATTTTTCTCCAAGTTTGAGATGGCTTTGATGTCGCCGGTAGCGACCTCCATCAGCACGGCGACACCCCAGTCGGCGTCTTTCTCCTCAAGAATGGCGTTCAGCTCATTCTCGACTATGTCCTGCATATTGATGTCGATGGTGGTGCGTATGTCGTAGCCGCGTATCGGCTCTATGTCGGTCCAGTTGACGATGTTGTGGGTGAGAGGGATTTTCTTCGCTTGTCCCGGAACGCCGTAGAGCAGCGAGTCAAGAGCCATCTCAAGGCCCGATACGCCATGCACTTCGCCGGTAACGGAGTCTTCGGAGATGGAGCCTATGCTGCGTCGCGCCATGTCGCCGTAGGGGTTGCGTCGGCGCAACCGCGATTCTATCGTAAGGCCGCTACGGTTGCGGTTCTTTTGGTTGAGGTAGGGGAAGTTGGCGCGCACCATCTCCAGGTCGGCGTAGGAGATGTCGCGGAGTATGAGGTGGGCGCGCGGGCGTTTTTCGGGCTTCTTGTCGAGCGGTTTGGTCAGGTGCGCCTTCCACTCTTTGGCGTCACGGTGGGGGAAATAGAGGGCGAGCGAGTCGGCGAGCGAGTCGATCGACAGCAGCAGACGCCCGTCGTTGAACCGCTCGCTGCGGTAGTCGAGGCGCAGGGTGTAGTATCGCAGGTTGGTGGCCAGCACATTGCCGTCGTAGGCGAGAATCTCGCCTCGTTCAGGTTTGATGGTCATCACCTTTGACATCTCTTTCGCTGCTTTCTCGTTCCACTTGTCGGCGTGTATGACGGTAGTGCTGAACAATTTCACTGCGATGCTGGCGGCAAACAGGAATATGAAGAACGATATGATGAAATATCTCCAAAGTATATGCTCGCGGTTACCTTTCCCTTTTCCTTTCGTTTTCATCGGTCTCTGCTGATTTTATAGGGTGGGAGTTCTCGTATGCTTAACCCGAGGTGCATGGTGTCGACGAGTTCACGCATGGCCGACTCGCGTGTGCGGCTCATGTAGCGGCTGTGCTGAAGGACGCACTCGGTCTTGACTATTTCAAGGCGGTGTTGCAGCGACTGTATGGTTTCCATGCGGGTCTGGCACTGGTATTTGTTGGTGATGTAAATCAGAAACATGATGATTATCGTCAGGACAATGACCCAGTTTCGGGCGAAAAAGTCGGTCGACAGGAGTCGTCCGTGCCTTATGCGCGTGAACCACGATCCATTGTCGCTGTCGTTAGCCGTTTGTCTGTTTGATGATGCCATTTCGTTTTTAGTGTCGCTGTCGTTGACGGGTTATAGTTTCTGGGCGATGCGCAGTTTAGCGCTGCGGGAACGCGGATTGCGCTCCACTTCGTCGGCCGATGCGGTAATCGGTTTGGAGTTGAGCAGCTTCATCGGTGCGAGACTGCGCCCGTAAAAATCTTTTTGCGGGGTGCCTGAGAAGTCGCCGTCGCGCATGAAGTTCTTGACGAGGCGATCTTCGAGGGAATGGTAGGTGATGACGGCAAGCCTTCCACCGGGTTTCAAGGCTTTCAGCGCAGACGAGAGGAGGGCTTTCAGCGCGTCGATCTCACCGTTGACTTCGATTCGCAGGGCCTGAAACAGTTGGGCAAGCTCTTTTTTCTCCTGCCGCGGGTTTATCAGGGGTGAGACTATTGAGAGAAGCCGCTCCACGGTATCGACCGGGGCTGTCTGGCGGGCTTTGACAATAGCCGATGCTATGCGTCGCGCCGCTTTCAGCTCTCCGTAGAGGTAGAATATGTCGGCGAGGCGTTGCTCGGGGTAGTCGGCTAAAATTTTTGCGGCATCGGTCGGTGCGGACTGGTTCATGCGCATATCGAGCGGGCCTTCCCATCTGAACGAGAATCCGCGCGAGGGGTCGTCGAAGTGGTGGAATGAGACGCCGAGGTCGGCCAGAATGCCGTCAACGCCATCAACCCCATAGAACCTCAGGAAATTTCCGAGAAACCGGAAGTTGCCTCTGATGATTGTGAAGCGCGGGTCGGTCATAGCTCTCGACACCGCGTCGAGATCCTGATCCATTCCATAGAGATGCCCTTTTGGCGACAACGAATCGACAATGGCGTGAGAGTGGCCTCCACCGCCATAGGTCACATCGACGTAAATCCCGTCGGGATTGATGTTTAGCCCTTGGATTACCTCGGGCAGAAGGGCTGGGATATGGTAGGCTTGCTCAGTCATTGCAAGGGGTTGATAACGGCTAAAATGTTTATAGGTTTTTGGGACGTAAAGTTAGCTAAAACTTTCCAAAATTTACATCCATAAATTCAATAAAATTTCCCTTAGCCGCAAGAATTTATCAACATAGGCGGTTAGGCTCGACTATGGGGCGTTTACAATTGCAAACTCAATGGCCCGTGTCGGAGTCTACTGCGGTCGATTGAACAGGCGGTTGAGCCAGTCGATGAAAAGTCCGCAGATTGCCGGCTCGGTCGTCAGGTAATGTTTTGTGATGGCTTGACCCATAGGCGTGCCGGGGCTTTTTTGCCATGCGAGCCATGTGTGTATGCGGGCTTTTTCGTGGTGAACCATGGAGTATCGGGCGAGTTTGTCGCGCTCGATTTCGGCTAATGTACGGTCGACGGTAGCAAGCAGTTTGTCGTCGTCCGGGATTAGGAGCGTTATGAAGTTTTCCAGCATTCCATCAGATGAATTGTCGGGCATCAGCCATGCTCCGAATCTTATGTCGTCGGGGAGGGTAGGGTCGAGGATAAGGCCCTCGGACGGACATGATTCAGGAATGTCGCCGTACATACCGCAGTCTGTCAGCACTTTGCGTACGGCGTTCCAGCGTGCGGCCATGTCGGTATCCGCGTCAATCACTATTCCGATCGCCTTGGTTTCAGTCGGCCCTTTAAGGCTTACGGGGAGGGTGTCGAGCAATGGGTCAATCCCTTTGGAGTCAACTATGTCGAATGTCTCGGGAACGTCGAATTTCTGGCATAGCGCGCTGATTACATGTAGGTCGTCGTTGCCTTCCACCATCAAAGACTGTTTCAGGCTCATGGTTACCGTATTTCAAGGTTATTGGCGGCGACGATTGACAGCTCTCGTTCGTCGTATTCCGTGGGGCGTATCACTCCGTTTCGTTTTTCAAGCCTGATGTAGCGGCCCATGGCGGCGTTATCGCTCTCGGCGAGCACTTTGCCGAAGCTGCCTATGCAGTCGGAGCTGTGGGTCGTGGTGAACACTTGCACGTTGAGTTTCCCTGCTACAGAGAAGATAATCTCCCATAGCCGTTTCTGGACAGTGTAGTGCAGACCATTGTCAATCTCATCGACCAACAGCGCACCCCCTTCGCTGTTGACGAGAGCGAGGATGATGGTGAGGATGCGGTTTATGCCGTCGCCCATGCTGCGCAGCGGCACGCGTCCGGCTGTCCCGCTGACTTTCACTATCGGGAAGCGTTTGGAGTGCGTGCCCGATTCGAGAAAGGCCAGACTTTCTATCGCTGGCTCGATTATGCGCAGTGCCTCGATTACATAGTCTTCTTTCTCGGTCAAAGTGATGGCGTCCCATTTCCGCGGATTATAGACGGCACTGTCAGTGTTGGAGCTTATGACGGTCGACAGTCCGATGTCATCGCGTCGGTGTATGCCGAAATCAAACTGTGAAATCGGTATATTGAGAGGGATGAGGTGGCGGTCGCCGTCACGGAATATCTCTATGGCCGGAACGTCTCCGGCTTGTGTTTCCGCCCCGGGGAGCAAGGTCATCCTGCGTTTGATAATAGCACCGTCGTCGGCTTCGGACTCGACATCGCGGTAGCGCACGAGCCTGAGCATGACTGTGTGGCTGCCGTCGTTTATCTCTATTTTCCGACCGTCTCCAATCTCCCATTTGCGTCCCGTGAAAAGCGAGGATGCCGCCGACAGGTTAGCGCGCAGTATATCGTCGGGGTGTGCCGACGGGCGTTTGTCGCTGTCAAGCTCGCCCCGGAAGTAGAGAATCGGGAACAGGCAACGGTTGTTGATGTGGAGCTGGAGAGCCTCAAGCAGCGTTGACTTGCCAACGTTGTTTTTACCAGAAATCAGATTCACTTGCGAGAACGCCGGTATGTGAAGTTCTGAAAGATTCTTGTAATTGCTTATCGAGATTGAGTTTATCATGTCGAGAGTCGATGGATGTTGGGCAAAGATACGAATAAGTCGGGTGCAAAGCCAAATTTATTTAGACTTTGCCTGACGCTCAATAGAGAATCAGCGTCCAGAGGGCCGCATGGGTCATGAGCATGAGGATGAGTATCATCCATGTGACGGTTTGCCGGCGAGGGTAGCAGATGTAGGCAAGCCATCCGGCAGCGAGCAGATAGGCGGGGTAGAGCCACACAAACACACGGGCTTGTGTGTCGGGTTCGGTGGCCGACAGCAGTTGCGGGAACGAGAATCCCGGCAGCATGGCGATGATTATCAGCATGATTATCCACCAGGGAGTTTTTATCGGGGATTCCATTATTTTTGTTTCTTTGATTGGCGATAGGATCTGACGGTTTCGCGGATTCCGTCGGCGAGCGAGAATCGCGGAGTGAACCCGAAATCGTCACGAGCCGCACTGATGTCGCACGACCAGTTGCGTTGGCGCATGATTTTGTATTTGTCGCGGTTGAGAGTGCTGGGTTTCAGCCTGATAAGCCCCCATTTTTCGGCGACAACCGAGGTGACGTATGCTATCCACAAAGGTAGCTTGACCGGAATTACCCATTTTACCCCAAGCTCTTTGGCCACTATGGAGCGGAATTCCTCCTGTGTATAGGCGGCATCTTCGGAGATGATGTATTTTTTACGCATGACACCCGACTCAAGAGCCGCGAACATGGCATCGACCAGGTCTTCCACATATATGAACGTGAGCATCTGTTTCTTGTAGCCCACACCGAAATCCCAGTGGGAGTCGATGGATTTAATCATCATCAGGTAGTCTTGTTCGTGAGGGCCATAAACACCGGTGGGTCTGAATATTATGTAAGGGAAGCCGGGTATGGTCTCAAGCAGTGTCTCGGCCTTGATTTTCGATACGCCGTAGCGGGTGTCGGGGAGCGGTACCTCGGTGCCGTCTATGGGCAACCCGTCGGTTTCTCTGACCGGCCCGAGCGCGCTCAGGCTGCTGACGTAGAGGAATCGCGACGGTATGCGCCGGGATTGCTGGAGCGCATCGGTGAAATTACGCAGATATTGGTAGTTGATGCGGTTGAAGTCGGCGAAATTGACGCATTTGGTGGCACCGAGATTGTAGATTATGTAGTCCCAACGCTCGGTTGCCGGCATGGCGTCGGTCAGTTTCCGGGTTATGTCGTCGGTGTCCTCGTAGTCAAGAACGAGGAAATGCAGACGCGGGTCGTCGAGATACCGCCGCGAAGTGGTTTCTCTGACCGCCACCCATGTGTCGTAGCCCAATTGGAGTCCCCGCCGGGCTATGAACCCGCCGATGAAGCCCCCCGCACCGACTATCAGTAAACGTTTGCTCATTGGTGGTATGGTGGTTTAGTTGGTTAAGGCTTTGTCGTAGACTTCCATGACTTTGCCGGTGAAAGTATCCTGATTGAACCGGGCCACATATTCGTGTCCTGCCTCTGCCACCGAGGAGCGGTGGGTGTCGTCGTCAATCAAGTGGCGGCATTGATGAATCATATCATCGACGTCGTCGGGGTTGACTGCCGGGGTCGACGGGCCTCCGGCTTCTTCGAGACATGACCCTGAAGCGATTATTACCGGGGTCGAGGCCGAGAGCGATTCAATGACCGGGAGTCCAAACCCTTCGTAGCGGGATGTGTAGGTCGAGAACAGCGCGGCGCGGTAGAACACGGGCAGTTCGGCGAATGGTGCGTTGTCGACCCATTTGACGCGGTCGGAGAGGGAGTTGGCGGCGATGTAGCGGCGTATCTCGTCGGCGTAAGGGGTCTGCCGCCCGACAATCACGAGTGATATCTCCTCGGGGAGCCCGCGGAGCGCCTTTACTGCGAGAAGCTGGTTTTTGCGGGTTTCGACGGTGCCGATTGTCACTATAAATGGGCCGTCGAGACAGTATTTCTTTCTTAGATTTTCAATCTCCGCGTCGGTCACTTCCCTGGAGAAAGACGGGTCGCAGCCCTGGTAGACCACGTCGATTTTCCCGACGGGTATGCCGTAGGAGTTGACGAGGTCGCGACGGGTGCATTCGCTTATGGCTATGACGCGTGTGGCGGCACGAGCCGCACGGGCAAACTTGAAGTCGTAAATCTTCCTGTCAATCGGTTTGTAGCATTGCGGAAAATGCCTGAAAATAATATCGTGGATTGTTACGACCGATGGGATGCCGCTTTTTTCGATGTTCAGAGGCAGCTCATTGCTGAGACCGTGGAAAAGGTCGATTTTGTCGCGCCGGAGGTCGCCCGTTATGCCGCTCACTCTCCATAGTGAGGGTAAGGCTTTGCCTGTCGCTGTCGCAGGCAACCTCAGCTCTACGTTGTCGAGGCCAAGAATCGGGTCGAGCCGTCGGTTGGGTCGAGCGTCGGGGGAGTACATCAGATAGCGGTTGTCGGGATAGCGTCGGGCCAGAGAGTCGATGATCAGGCGGCTGTAGTTGCCCAGTCCCGTGAAGTTGCGCACGGCGCGCTTTGCGTCAAAACCGATTCTCAATTGCTTCATTGTCAGGTGTCTGCTAAAATTGGTGGCGATTATCGGAATATGAACATTCTGGTTGGTTCAAACCGCGGGAGAGCCATCACCTGCACCGGGGCCTCGCGCGATTCGATGCTGTCGGAGCCGTCGCCGACCACCACCCCTTTTGCCTGCAACGCGTTTTTCATAGCGTCGGTGGCTTTTTCGGGGGTATTGTTGTCGTGGCTCAGATGGCACAGGAACACATGGGTCAGCCGGGGGGTGTAGATGGAGGCTATGTAGGTGGCGGCATCCTCGTTGTCGAGGTGACCGTTGTCGGCGAGTATGCGTGCCTTCAGGTACTCGGGATAGTGTCCGGCGACCAGCATCTCCCTGTCGTAGTTGCTCTCGATCATGATGTAGCGGGCCTGGCGCATATAGAAGTCTGCTCTTTGGCTTATGCAGCCGAGGTCGGTGGCGACGGCGAATGTGTGGGTGCCGTGCTCGATGAAAAATCCGGCGTTGTCAGAACCGTCATGCTGCACCTCGAATGCCGTCAGCCTGAAGTCGCCGATGTCGAAGGGTATCTCTTTGTAAATGGCTTTATGGTAATCTTTTATGCGGCGCGATATGTTGTGGCGACGCAAGATGCCGTTGAATGCCTTTGGCGTGCAATAGAGCAACATATGTGAGTTGCGCCTGAGCAGGGCGTAGGCATATCTCACATGGTCGCCATGGTCATGGGTGAGTATGATTCCGGCAATTTTGTCGGTCTTGATTCCGTGCCTCCGCAATTCCGGCAATATCTTGGCGGGGTCTACTCCGGCATCGATGAGGAAACCTCCGTTGTCATCGCCGATAAATGCGCAGTTGCCGCTACTGCCACTGCCAAATGATATGAATTTCAGCCGGCTGCCGATGTCGGGAGTTTGCAACGGCTCGACGGAGTTGTCACCTGACGCCTCCGACTTCCGTATGCCCCCGCTGAGCATCACGCGTGTGGCGTGCCGCTCAATCGAGGGATGCACTGGCAGCTCCTCTCGGGTCATGTCGATTTCAAATTCATCGAAAAGTCCCGGTAGAGATTCGTTGAGTGTCGGTCGGCGTTTATATTTAGGCATCTTGATTTACTGGTCAACTGAACAGGAGGAAAATCGCGGGCCGCTTGTCGAAGTCATATCTCGACTTGTTCCAGGCGGCTATTGTTTTTGTTGTGATCGAGGCTTGGGGCGCGGTCACATCGCACGCCACGCAAAGCAGCATATCGCCGGGCAGCGATGCGCAAAGCTCGGCGACCATGCGGTTGTTTCGATAAGGTGTCTCGATGAAAATCTGGGTCTGTCGCTCCCGTGCTATCCGTGAGCGCATTTCGCGCAGCTTTGCCGCGCGTTCACCCTTTTCCCGAGGGAGGTAGCCGTTGAATGCGAAACTCTGCCCATTGAAGCCCGAACCCATCAGTCCGAGCAGTATGCTCGACGGCCCTACGAGGGGGTAGACGGAGTAGCCGCGACGTTGAGCGATGGCGACGACATCTGTTCCCGGATCGGCGACGGCGGGGCATCCCGCTTCGGAAATCACACCCATAGGATGGCCTTGGGCGAGGGGGTCGAGCATCGGTGCTATCTCGTCGGGGCGGGTGTGCTCGTCGAGTGTGTAGAACGTGAGCGAGTCTATGTCGATCGAGCGGTCGCATTGGCGCAGAAAACGCCTTGCCGAGCGTGTGTTCTCGACGATGAAGTGCTTTATGCCGGTTATCAAACTGAAGTTGAGTTGTGGCAGCACATTGTCGAGCGGTGCGTCGCTAAGCATTACCGGGAACAAATATAGTCCGACGGCCGGTTTCTCTACTGGTATTGGCTCTTGATTCACGATGACAAAGATAGCTATAAAATCGCTAACATGAGCATAAGAAAAGGGCCGATTTTGAAATCGACCCTTTTCTTATGCCGCACGGTGCCGGCCCGTGACGGTAGTCTTTTATTTGCGGTAGAATTTCTGTATGCGGTTGTCGACTTTCGCTTTGCCTCGGAGTATGGCGGGGAAGTTGCGCGAAAGGGCGTCAACGCCTTGGCTGCGGTTGAACGAAGTCTGTGCATTGGTCTCGTCGTAGGGGAGACCGCTCTTTTCCACGTCAAGCACCTGGAACACGATAACCGAGTTGCTGCCCTTGAACGGGCCATTGAGCGCACCGGGGTTAGAAGCCGATACACGGCCTATGAGAGCGGGCTCTGCTGAGAAGAATCCCATCACGCGGGGCTGGCCGAATGTCACCTGGGTGGTGTCGACTTTTGACTTCATCAGCGATGCGTAGTCATATACGGTCTTTCCTTTGCCCTGATAGTCGGCGATGAGCTTAGACGCTTTTTTCTCTTTGCGTGCCTCCTCGGTGAGGTATTTGTTGAGGTTTGTGTCGGTCATCGGGATATATTCGCCGTCGTAGATGTCTTTGACAGCCACAGCCACCAGACGGGTGTTGCGGTCATCGCGGAAAATAGGTGACACTTCGCCCTTCTTGGCCTCCATAGCCCAGTTGACCCCTTCGCGTGTGTCGGGGGTGTTGTTGAGCGAGAGCGACGATGTGGTCAGCTCGGCGGGGAATATGTTGTAGTTGGCGGCGGGAGCGTTCTCGGCGAACTTGGCTGAGGTGTTGTTGGCGTTGAGGTATTTGCTCAGGTCGCCCTCAAGAGTGTGGAGTGTGGCGGTCGAAGGCTCGATTGTGTAGGTTATCTCGGCAAAATCGTAGGTGGTGACGGGGGCTTTGCGGTTCTTTACGCGCATCACGCGGTATTGCTGCGCGCCGGCCACGGTGTCGAGAGCCACATACTGGCCCTGTGCTGCTGACATGAGCTGGTCTTTCATTGTGCCGAGCTGGGGGTCGAGGAGAGAAATCCAGAGGCTGTCCTGAGCGGCGGCGAGAGTGCCTGCGGCAAGCATATCTGATGCCTTGGCTCCGCTGTTGAGTGCGTTTATGATTGAATCGCGGCGGGCCATGTCACCTTCGACAACGGCGAAGTCAAGGTTCACTGAGTCAACCTGGCTTGAGACGTTGAAAAGTTTCACGAGGGTGTAGGTGTCGTTCTGGAACGAAACCATCTGGACTCCGTCGACCGACATAGTGTCGATAGACGATTTGATGGCTCCGTTGGTGATACGGTTTTTGGGAAGCTGGCGGCGGTTTACACCGAAGTTGACGTTACCGTTTACGCCTTCGGTTCCCGGCTGGGTGCGGAGGGCGGCGATGGCTTCCTCGACCTCGGTCGTGGCAGCGGCGCGGTCGGCTGCAGAGGGTGTCACGTTGACGACGATATAGTCAACCACGCGGTGTGGCTCGTCAAGACGGAACATATTGCGGTATTTGTCATACTGGGCTTTGATGTCGGCCTCGTTGACGGGGAAATCCTCGTCCTTGAGGGTCGAGAGGTCTTGCTTGGCGTAGAGGATGCGCGATGTGGCGGCGTTCTCGTCGTAGTAGCTCTTTGAATCGAGTGCGTTTGCTGTGAGTGTCCCCATGAAAAGGTTGCCGAATTTTTGCTGGCGCAGCATCTCGGCGGTGCCTTTCTCCATCTCGAGCCATACGGCTTTCAGTTGCTGTGCGTTTTCGGGAGCGATGCCATATTTCGAGGGGTTGAAAGCTGCGTCATAGAAGCTGTCGGGGGTGTCAAATCCGTATTGACGGGCCTGGTTTACCACCGAGGGGAGGGCATTGGGGCCGGTCATGGCGGCTGACAGTTCGGAGTCGGTGACAACGATGCCGAGCTTGTCGAGCTCCTCGTTCATCAGGGCTTCATAAATCATTTGGTCGAGTACCTGCTGCTGGATAGGAGCGATGTCGACATCAGGGTAACCCTGCTGCTGGCGGGCGTTGCGCATCTGCTCGACGCGTGCGCTAAATTCGTTGATGTCGATTTTCTGGCCGTCGACTTTTGCAAGGGTTGTCGGGTCGCTGAAGAATGAGCGGCCGGAGGTGAGGAAGTCACCGAGGATGAATGCAAGAAGGGCCACAATGATGATAGTGAAAAGAAGGGCCGATTTGCTTCGGATTTTTTCTAATGTTGCCATTTATTATTGCTGGTTTTTTTGATTATTATCTATTTAAGGCGGTTTTCGCTATGCTTTTCGTAGGCATTTAAGCGCACAAAGATACATTTTTTTGTAATAATGTCAAAGTGGATGGCTTAAAAACGCATAAAGAGTTTTCCGGCCGGGGGATAAATTCGCGTCAAAACATCTGATGATTATGAAATATTTCAGTATTGATGAGCTGATTCGCAGCTCGGTAGCATCGGTTCGCGGAATCGACAACACCCCGCAGGAGAGTGTCGTGAATAACCTGAGTCGGCTTGTGTCGATGGTGCTTGACCCGGCCCGCGAGGCTATGGGTTCCCCGATTACCGTCAACAGCGGTTACCGCTGCCCGGAGCTTAACCGCGCCGTCGGCGGAGTGGCGTCGAGCTACCACCTGCAGGGTAGGGCGGCCGATTTGACGACCGGCTCTGTGGCCGGAAACCGGCGGTTGATGGCGATACTCGGCAAGCTGCCCCACCGCGAGCTGATATGGGAGCGCGGCGGCCGCTGGGTTCATGTGGCTATATGACAAAAGGGGAGCGGCGGCTCCCCTTTATTATAATGTGTTGTGTAATCAAACAGTGTGCTTGTTATTGTTCTGCGATTGGAATTTCGCGGTGGATGCTGTGGTCGAGCGAGATTAGCGTTTCGGTGCCTGTCACGCCGTGAATCATCTGTATCTTGTTGTTGAGCAAATCCATCAGGTGCTCATTGTCGCGGGCGTAGAGCTTTATCAGCATCGTGTAGGGGCCGGTGGTGAAGTGGCATTCGACCACTTCGGGTATCTTTTCGAGTTGCGGCACCACGTCGCGGTACATCGCTCCGCGTTCAAGATTCACACCCACATAGGTACAGGTGCAATATCCGAGTATTTTGGGGTTGACATTATAGCCCGATCCAGTGATTACGTTGAGGTCTATCATGCGTTGTATTCGCTGGTGGATAGCGGCGCGCGAGACTCCGCACTCTGTGGCGACATCTTTAGAGGCGATGCGTGCGTTGCGTGTTACTATTGACAGTATCTTACGGTCTAAGTTGTCGATTTTTTCCATTGATATTATGGTTTTGGGCAGCAAATTTACGCAAATTTTTCCATTTTGCAAGCAAAATGTCACTAAAAAGTTGCGTCGAGGCTTTGTCTGGATTGCGTTTTGATGGCATCGAGGCCAAAACCTGCCGCACTTATAGCCATAACACCGCATCATTCAGAACCAACGTCAATAAGCCTATAATAATCGGCGGCTTACCCATGGACAAGCCCTATAAGCCTGATTCGAGAAAATATATGAATTGGCGCATGACGTGATTGACATTTGGCAGGGAGTTCTGCTATGTCCACAATATATTGATATTGTATCATCCTTTAATCAGCAGTAGGCGGGTGTGAGACCTTGTAAGGGCCTGGATTAGCCCGACAGTCACCTGAACGACCTGAGTTTCTGCCGGGCCTCGCAGGCTGTTCACTTTCCCTGCTGTGTCATTTTCCGGCTATGCCGTGAAAATAACGAATAAACCTTTCCCTATTAAAACTCATTCTAATTGTGTTGTCAGTCGCACAACCGCCGACCGCGGCGTATCTCTTCAGGTTTTGGTGACACGCCGCCGCATGGCCGTCGGGTGTATCGGAATCATAGGTATGTAATCATGAGATTATTCATTATCTATCTACTGTTTTCATTATGTTTCTCTGTACAAAGTTAGGCCATTGTTGCGTGACAGCCTAAAAAACGGCTAAAAAAGATTTGTTTCAATCCGTCTGTAATAGCTTGAGTATTAACATGTTGCAAAAGTGAAATCTTAAAAAATCTATCACTTTTTTCGTCACAAAAAATATAAACTGATTATCAGCAAGTTAGCTCTTTTTATGGCTGTTTTGAGCCTTATTTTGGGTTTAACATACTGATAATCAGTTTATATTGTTGTTTATATTTTGGGGTAATCGCTGTCGGAGTGATGTGACGAAGACGACCGGCCGTGCGGTGAAATCCGCATAGCCGGCTACAGGCTTTGGCTGACGTTGACGGGCCTGAAATTATTTGACAAGCGAGGCGAAGGCGGCGGGAACCGGGGTGGAAAAGTTCATGTCGCGGCGAGTGATGGGATGGATGAATCGCAGTGTCTGGGCGTGAAGCGCGAGACGGTGTATCGGCGATGGCCCCGCACCATATTTGCGGTCGCCGACGATGGGATGCCCCTTGTCGCTGAGGTGCACGCGGATCTGGTTTTTGCGTCCTGTGTCAAGCTCCACTTCGAGCAGCGAACGCCCCTGTCGTGAGGCTACGGTTTTGTAACGGGTCACGGCAAGCTGCCCTTCATCGGGGTTCTCGGTCGAATAGACCTCAAACTGTGAGTTTTCGGCTAAATAGCTGCGTATCGTGCCTTCGGCGGGATCCATGCTTCCCTCCACGACAGCAAGATAGCGGCGGTTGATGACCATGTTGTTCCAGTTGTGTTGCATGGCGACCTTGGCTTCCTCGGTTTTTGCGAACATCATCAGTCCTGATGTGTCGCGGTCGAGGCGGTGCACTATGAACAGTTTGTTGCGGGGGTCTTTGCGCTTCACCCAGTCGCGGAGTATGGAGTAGGCCGTGCCTTCTTTCACGCGGTCGGTGCCCATCGAGAGCAGTCCGTAGCCTTTGTTTGCCACGATGATGTCGTCGTCCTCGTAGACGATTTTGATGCGGCGGTTATAGAATGTCTGGAACTCCCTTGTGATGTTGACCCTGACCACGGTGCCCGGATGCAGGGGGGTGTCGTGGCGGGTGACGGGGGTGTCGCCGATGGCTACCTGATTGTGTTTGAGCAATTCTTTGACCGACGTGCGTTTGCGCTGCGGCATCGATTGTATCAGAAACGGCAGCAGTGTCGTCTCGGTTTCGGCGGTATATGTCTCTATTACGTCGGGGCGGAATTTGCGCCGTTCGGCTCCGGGTTTGTGTGGCAGAGGTCGTGGCATCTCGTCGTGGGGTGTTATTTTTTAGTGCGTCGGGTGGTGGCTGAGGTGCGGCGCGGCTTCTTGGGCGCGTCATCCTGAGCCTTTATAAGTTCCATACATTGCTCTACGGTGAGTTGCGCAGGGTCGTCGATGGTCTTTGGAATCTTGTAGTTTGAGCCTTTGTAGGCTATGTAGGGGCCGTAGCGTCCATTGAGCACGGCAAGCTCCGGCTCGGAGTCAAAACTTTTGATATGCTTGCGGCTCTCGGCTTCACGCTTGGCTTTGATGAGTTCTTCGGCCTCTTCAAGCGTGATGGTCGTCGGCGAGAGGTCTTTGGGGATGGATGCGAATTTGCCGTCGTGCTTGACGTAGGGGCCAAAGCGGCCTATGGCGACGCTTATGTCTTTTCCTTCAAACTCACCGAGATGGCGCGGAAACTCAAAGAGCTTCAAAGCTTCCTCAAGGGTTATCGTTGCGACCGACTGGTCTTTCTGGAGCGATGCGAACTGGGGTTTCTCATCGCCCTCGCCGTCACCTATCTGCACGAGCGGTCCGAAGCGGCCTATCTTGACCGATACCGGGCGGCCGGTCGACGGGTCGGTGCCGAGCACGCGTTCACCCACTTTGTGCTCGAGCCTCATGTTCATGGTCTTGTCGACAACGGGGTGGAACATATCGTAAAATTCCTTTATCTCGTCGGCCCACGGGAGTCCCCCTTGGGCTATGTCGTCAAATTTCTCCTCGACGCGGGCGGTGAAGTTGTAGTCGAGTATTTCAGGGAAATATTCGGTGAGAAAGTCGTTGACCACGACACCTATGTCGGTCGGTATCAGCTTTCCTTTTTCGGTTCCGACTGTCTCGCTTTTTGTGCGTTGGCTGATTTTGCCCCCTTTGAGGGTCAGGGTCACAAAGTCGCGTTTGGTGCCGGGTCGTTCCCCTTTCTCGACATATTCTCGTTGCTGGATAGTGGATATCGTCGGGGCATAGGTCGAGGGTCGTCCTATGCCAAGTTCTTCCATCTTTTTCACGAGTGACGCCTCGGTGTATCGTGGCGGTTGCTGAGTAAAACGCTGTACGGCTTGGATTTCGACTGCTTTCATATCGTCGCCGATGGACATGGCCGGCAGTAGCGATGTTCCGTCGGCGCTGTCGCCTTCGTCGTCGCGGCTCTCGATGTAGACAGAGAGGAATCCGTCAAATTTGATGACTTCGCCGGTGGCCACGAATCGGGTGTCGCTGTCACCGACGGGGGTGATGTCGACCGTGGTCTTCTCAATCTCGGCGTCGGCCATCTGGCTTGCGATGGTGCGTTTCCAAATGAGCGAGTACAGGCGGTTTTCCTGAGTGGTGCCGTTGATCTCTGTCTGGTCGATATGCGTTGGTCTGATAGCTTCGTGGGCTTCCTGCGCTCCTTTTGAGTTGGTGTGGTAGTGGCGTACTTTCAGATAGCGTTCGCCAAGAGTCCCTTTAATCTGTGCCGATATAGTGTTTATGGCGAGCGACGACAGGTTGACCGAATCGGTACGCATATATGTAATGTGACCGGCTTCATATAGCCGCTGTGCCACCATCATGGTCTGCGACACTGTGAAACCGAGCTTGCGGGCCGCTTCCTGTTGCAGAGTGGAGGTGGTGAATGGGGGTGCGGGCGATTTCTTGAGCGGCTTGACGTTGACGGCTGTCACGCTGAAGCTGCTGCCGGCGCATTTGTCGAGCAGGGTGCGGGCGGCTTCCTCGTCGGGGAGACGGTGGGCAAGCTCTGCCTTGACCTGCGATCCGGTGATGGTGTCGAACGTGCCGGCCACACGGAAGTAAGGCTCGCTGACAAAATCTTTTATCTCGTTTTCGCGTTCCACGATGAGCCTCACTGCCACCGATTGCACGCGACCTGCCGAGAGGGCGGGCTTGATTTTGCGCCATAGCACCGGCGACAGCTCGAAACCGACTATGCGGTCGAGCACGCGGCGAGCCTGCTGCGCGTCGACGCGGTTGCGGTCTATCACACGCGGGTTGGCGATGGCGTTGAGTATGGCGTTCCTGGTGATTTCGTGGAACACTATGCGCTTGGTCGTGTCGGGGTTCAGTCCGAGCACCTCGGACAGATGCCAGGCTATTGCCTCTCCCTCGCGGTCCTCATCGGAAGCGAGCCAGACGGTCTCGGCTTCCTTGGCGGCCTTTTTCAGCTCTTTGACAAGTTCCTTCTTGTCGTCGGGGATTTCGTAGATGGGGGTGAAACCGTCCTCGACGTCTATGCTGAAATTCTTTTTGCGCAAGTCGCGGATGTGTCCGTAACTCGACATTACTTTGAAGTCTTTTCCGAGAAATTTTTCGATGGTTTTGGCCTTGGCCGGTGACTCGACTATTACAAGATTTTTCAGCATTGTTGTCGTTTTGATGAAATTTCCGCCGCAAAGGTAGGGATTTTTCTATGATTTATTTCCTTGATTAACGCATTTGTACCCGAATTGTTGCGTGTGGGGTTAGGTTCAGGGGTCAGAATACCAGCCCTACGTTGTCAATCCAGAGAGTGAGGCCGAGGGTGCCGACATAGGCGGTGCCGCTCGCTGCGGAGGCCATCATGAGCATATGGGTAGGCGTCGCGTCGGGGGCGTCCCATCCCACTTCCTGAACGGGCACCATCTTCCCCTTGGAGTTTTTGGCATAGTAGGCTTTTTCCCCTGAGATCAGTCCCATCCATGGCTTGTACCAGCTCTCTTTGGATATGTCACCATAGTGAATCGGGAGCTTGTGGGCGTTGACCCAGCCCGGGGTGGATGCCCCGTAACGCTCGCGGCCGGTGCCCACGCGCTTGGCGTAGATGTTGCCTTCCGAGTCTTCCCACCGGCGTTGCAAAATGATGAAAACCTCGGCGTTGTCGTGCCCTTTCATCGTCTTTTTTTTGCCGAAGCCGCTTGAGTAGGTTCGCTCGTTGGTCGGGGGCATGGTGACTTTATAGTCAAAGCGCAACGCTTTGGGACGGCGAGTGAAAGGCACACCCATTTCAAGTTTGCTGTAAGGGTCTGAGGTGGATTTGACAGGTTCCTTGAACTCGCCGAGAAATATGGAGCCTGCCACGAGCACATCGATGTTTATGATGCCGACGGCCTTGCAGTGTTCCATTATGGTGGTCAGCTTGCAGCATTTGTTGGCACCTGACCTCACGTCGGGAAACACGGCGTTGCTTCCTTTGACAACACCCATGACGTTGGCGAGAACGTTGGAGGTGGCCCATGGAGACCCCCCTTCGTTCTTATAGGGTATGTTTCCCTCGACGGTGTGGGTCGGGGCTATCTCGTATAGGGTTTTCTTGTTGCCGCCTATGATACGCGATTCAGGGACGATGCGGGTCACCCACTGCTCGAAGTTGCCGAATTTGATTGGCTCGAACGTTTCGCCGAAAGCTGTGCAGATTCCACAAGCGAGGGTTATGGATAGAGTCAATAGATGTTTAAAAGTCATGTTGAAAAGTTTAAATCAATTGTATTATGCGCATACAAACCGCGAAGATAGCAAATTAAATCCGGCAAGCATAAAAAAAGCGGCCCCGCAGTGTAGCGGAGCCGCCGAGCAAGCTATAAATGAAAAAGATTTCAGTCAGTTAAGCGTAAGTATGGCTGATTTATCAGGCCAAAGCCGCAGTGAGTGCCTCGTTGGTTTTGTGGACAGCCTCGGCGCTCTTGTGGAACAACGCTTTTTCCTCGTCGTTGAGGTCAAATTCGACGATTTTCTCGATACCGTTTTTCCCAAGGATGCAGGGAACACCGATGCAGAGGTCTTTTTCGCCATATTCGCCATCGAGCAGAGCGGAGCAAGAGATGAGTTTCTTCTGGTCGTGGAGCACGGCAGACACTACTTGTGCTGCCGCTGCGCCGGGAGCGTACCATGCCGATGTGCCAAGGAGCTTGGTGAGTGTCGCACCGCCGACCATTGTGTCGGCTGCCACTTTAGCAAGCTGTTCGGCGGGGAGCAGAGATGCTGCGGGCAGACCGCGGTAGGCTGCGAAGCGGGTGAGGGGTATCATGGTGGTGTCGCCATGACCGCCGATCACGATGCCCTCGACTTCAGTGGCGTTCGCACCGAGAGCGAGGCTGAGGAAATATTTGAAACGCGCGCTGTCGAGTGCGCCGCCCATGCCGATGATGCGGTTTTTGGGGAGACCGCTGATTTTGTGGATGAGATAGGTCATGGTGTCCATCGGGTTAGACACGCAGAGTATAACGGCGTTGGGAGAGTGCTTGAGCACGCTGTCGGTAACCTGCTTAACGATACCGGCATTGACTCCGATGAGTTCCTCGCGGGTCATTCCGGGCTTGCGGGGTATGCCTGAAGTGATAACGACAACGTCGCTTCCGGCGGTTTTCTCATAATCGTTGGTCACACCGGTCAGACGAGTGTTGATATTGAGGATATTGGCCGTCTGCATGATGTCCATGGCCTTACCCTCTGAGAGACCTTCCTTGATGTCGATGAGCACTACCTCGTCGGCTACTCCGTTGGTCACTAAAACGTTAGCACAAGTGGCGCCTACATTGCCCGCGCCTACAACTGTTACCTTTGACATAATTATATTGTGGTTAAACGGTTATTGGTTTATCTCCCGCAAATTTAGTGAAATTTTTTCAGAACCCAAATACAAATTTTTCGACTGATAAAAATTTAGGTAAGCCCTGATTCTTGCTTGAATTGACGGAAATTTTCTAAATTTGTGTTTAAGAAAACAGGTTTATCCCATATAAATCAGATACCATGGATATAGTATTGATAATATTGATTGCGATTGTCGTTTTTATGTATAAAATAGGGCGTAAGGCCCAAAGGGACGGATTGGTCAATCCCGGCGGCAGTAACAATATGGTATATCATCTGGATATGTCGGTGCCCCGTCTTAAAAGCATGGATGACAGTCACGGCCCGGATTACTCCAAGCTGTCGGTGGCTTTAAAACCCGGTGAAATAGGAATCATCAAGTCTAATTTGGATTCTATGGTAGAGGAATGTGGCGGATATGACTATGTCGTCATCGATTGTATACGCTCTCTTGGCTCTGATGAATATTTCGCCTCCCACCGACGTTTCATGGTCGGCGACCGATTGAAAATCTCTGTGGATGAAGATATGAGTCGGTTCCCTACCGATTATCTATGGGTTAATTTGTATTCAGCCGAGGATGGCTCGGAGGTCGATGAAATTTTGATAGACAGGAGTCAGAATCGACTTGCTTGTGAACTGTTAAGTGACCCTTGTAGTAAAATCAAGGGTGTGTATGTAGCCGATATGGAAATCTGGACAAGCGGGTCGTTCCCCAATTCAAGTAGCAAACTCATGTTGTTCTATGACCGGGATGACGACAATGGGGAAGATGACGATAACCCCGCACCGCAGAGTCCGGGCGTGGAAAGCGTCAATGAGATGCTTTTGGCTCTCGGTTTGATTAATTCGCAGAAATGCAAGAACGATAAACGGTGAGGCTTTGTCAGTTTATGGCAGAAAGAAGGGCGACGGCCTGGGCTGCGATGCCTTCGCCGCGGCCTGTGAAGCCGAGACGTTCGGTGGTTGTGGCTTTGACCGATACCCGGGAAACTGGAATTGAGAGGTCGTCAGCGATATTGGCTCTCATCCGCTCGATGTAGGGGAGCATTTTCGGTGCCTGGGCTATGATGGTCACGTCGACGTTGGCGGGTGTGTAGCCTTCGCGGGCCACGAGCCTTGCCACCTCGCGCAGCAGCCGGCGAGAGTCGGCTCCCTTGTAGGCCGGGTCGGTGTCGGGGAAGTGGTAGCCGATGTCGCGAAGCGCGACGGCACCGAGCATGGCGTCGCAAAGGGCGTGAAGAGCCACGTCGGCATCGCTGTGGCCGAGCAGTCCGCGGTCATGTGGTATTTTCACGCCGCAAATCCACAATTTGCGTCCGGGTGCGAATGCGTGCACGTCAAATCCCGAGCCTATGCGGAATGGAAGGTTGGGTGCGGTAGCGTCGGTGCTCATCGTTTACGTCCGAAAAGCTCTTTCAGACCGTCCATGTCGAATGTCAGCGTGAAGCGCAGCGTCTGGTCGAGCGGTGAGGTTTGTGCTGTGGCGAGCATATATGACGCGTCGAGGCGCACCACGTTGAGCGAGAATCCGGCACCGAGTGAGAAGTATTTGCGGTTACCTTTGAATTCGTTCTCATAGAAATATCCGGCGCGTACAAAAAATTGATTGTTGTAGGCATACTCCGCACCAAACGAGAGGTTGATCTCGCGCAGTTCCTCTTTGAAGCCGCCGGGCGCATCGCTGAATGATTTGAATATGCCGGTGATGGGCGACATATTTTCCCAGTCTTCGAGTGCGTCGAGGTAGGCTTGTTGCCCCTCGGTGTCGTCGGCATAGTCGCTCTCGCGGGGTTTGGCCGGGACGAGCAGCTTGTTGGCGTCGAGCGAGAGGGCTAAGGTGTGGTAGTCGGCCAAGGGGAACATGAATGTTGTTCCGATTCGTAGGTTGGTGGGGAGGAAAGCGGGATCCTCGCCGTTGTTGTAGGACACCTTTGTGCCGATGTTGGAAATGTTCCATCCCCATGACCACTGGCATTCGTTGCGGCCTATGATCGGGTAGGTGGTGAAGTATCCGGCGATGTCGGCCGAGAACGCCGACGCCCCGGTAGTGTTGTCGCCGGCATATGAGTCGGAGAAACCGAGATCGGAGTAGATGTAGCGGAACACGACGCCCATAGAGAATTTCTCGGACAGTTTGCGCGAGTAGCCGATGTCGAACGACATTTCATAAGGGTTGAGCGACTGGGCGGCCTGTCCCGACACCTCGCTTGTGGTCACCTCGCCGAGCGAGAAATAGCGCAGTGAGGCCGACAGCGCCTGGTTGTCGTTGCTGCCTATCTTCCAGTAACCCGACAGGTTGGCCAGGAAGATGTCGTTGACAAGTTTGCGCAACCATGGGGTGTAGCTCAAAGAGAATCCTCCGCGGCTGTAGGCGAAAGCATATTTCGACGGGTTCCAGAACTGGGAGTTGCAGTCGGGGTCGGTGGCGGCTCCGAGGTCACCCATCGACGCTCCGCGCGCGTCGGGCGCGATGCTGAGCGAAGTGACGCCGGTCTGGATGGGGTTGAACTCGTTTTTGTCCTGGGCCGATGCGGCAGGAACGCCTGAGAGTAACGCCAATCCTAATATTGTCAGATATTTACACAGATGCTTGGTCATAGTCATGGTGAATAGTGTGGTGTATGTGGCGAGGACATTTTGGTTGCCCCCACAAACTAATAACTGATAATAAGTTGAATTATTGTGTCAGCCGAGCATAGGGATGACACGGTTGAGCGCGGCTATGAACGCATCGGCTTCCTCGCGTGTGTTGTAGAGTGCGAACGAGGCTCTGACCGTTCCCTCCACGCCGAGGGTTTCCATAAGCGGTTGGGCGCAGTGGTGGCCTGTGCGAACAGCTATCCCGAGTTTGTCGAGAAGCATCCCCATGTCATAGTGGTGCTCGTTGCCGACAAGGAACGATATAATGGCCGCCTTGCCGGGTGCGGTGCCGAAAATCCTCATCCCCTCTATCTCCATCATGCGCGAGGTGGTGTAGGAGAGCAGGTTATGCTCATGGGCGGCTATGGCCTCTATGCCTATGCTGTCGATATAATCGATGGCTTTTGAAAAGGCGGCTATCCCTACGAAGTCGGGGGTGCCGGCCTCGAATTTGAACGGCAGTTCGGCGAAAGTCGTGTGCTTGAATGTGACGTGGCCTATCATCTCGCCGCCGCCCTGGTAGGGGGGCATTTTTTCAAGCAGCGCGGGCCTTCCGTAGAGGACTCCGATTCCCGTGGGTCCGTACATTTTGTGGGCTGAAAACGCGTAGAAATCGGCATCGAGCGCGGTGACATCGACTTTGAGATGCGACACAGCTTGCGCCCCGTCGATTACCGCTATCGCTCCGTGGCGGTGCGCCTCGTCTATTATCTGTTTGACCGGGTTGACCGTGCCGAGCACGTTGGAGACATGGCAGATGCTTACGACGCGAGTGCGCTCGTTGAACAAAGCGCGGTAAGCGTCCATGTCGAGTGAGCCGTCGGGTCGCATAGGCACCACCTTGATGACCACTTTCTTTCGCTGCCGCAACAGTTGCCAGGGGACGATGTTGGCGTGGTGTTCCATGACCGACAGGATGATTTCATCGCCGTCGTCGAGCAGTTCGCCGTATGAGGCGGCCACAAGATTGATCGCTTCGGTTGTGCCTCGGGTGAAGATGATTGACTCGGTCGACGGGGCATTGATGAACCTGCGCACCTTCTCGCGGCTCAGTTCCTGAAGTTCGGTGGCTTCCTGCGACAGGGTATGTACGCCTCGGTGCACGTTGGCCTTGGTGTTGTAGTACATCCCCACTATCTCGTCGACGACCTGCCGCGGGGTCTGTGACGTGGCGGTGTTGTCGAGGTAGACTAACGGCCTGCCATAGACCTTGCGGCCAAGTATCGGGAAATCCTCTCTCAGGGAGGTTACATTATAGTCATTCATCGGTCAGGCAACGGGGTGAGTGGTTTGTCTTACAATCGCTGCAGAGCGTCCGCTCGCCGATGAAACGTTTCTCGACGAGGTGGCGCAGACGGTCGCGCAGCCCTTCGAGCTTCACGGTGTCGATCACGTCAACCATGAATGCCTGCATGAGCATCGTGCGGGCTTCGGCGAGTGGTATGCCGCGGGTGCGCATATAAAAGAGGGCGTTCTGGTCGAGCTGTCCGGTGGTGGCCCCGTGGCTGCACTTGACATCGTCGTTGTAGATTAGCAACTGGGGTTTGGTGTGCATCCGTGCTCGGGTCGACGCGAGTATGTTGCGGTTTGACTGGTAGGCTTCGGTGAAACGCCCCTGGGGGGTGACGGTGATGCTGCCCTCGAACGCTCCTGTCGCGTCATCGTCGAGCACATATTTAAACAACTGGTCGCTGTGGCAACGCTCGGCCCCGTGAATCACCGACGAGCTGTTGTCGGTGTGCATCTTGCCGGTGCCGATAGCCATTCCCGACAGGCGTGTCTCGGCTCCGCTGCCCTCGAGGTAGATGTCATAGGAGTTTCGGGTTGTGCCACCCATCAGGGTGGAGCCGTTGACCGTCAGCTTCGACCCCTTGTCCTGACGGGCGTAAAGATGGCTGTCGCGGGATGTGAGCGGCGATGACTCCTCGATGTCGTAGATGCCGACGCTTGAATCGCGGCCGGCGAATACCTCGATTACCTGCGACGACAGGTAATGGCGTTCGCTGTCCTGAGTGTGGTCGCAGAGCAGCAGTTCCACCTCGCTGTCCTCGTCGGCTATGAGCAACACGCGGCGCGGCGCGAGCAGCGGTGAGGGTGAACTGAAGATGTTGACGACCTGAAGCGGGCGCGCGAGCTTCACGCCGCGGTTCAGATGGATGAACACGCCGTCCTGCACGAGCATTGTGTTGAGTGCGACGGCTGTATCGTCGAGCGATGCGAGTCGCCCGTAATACTTATCGACGATTTCGGGACGCTCTTTGGCGGCTTTGGCGAGCGACATCACCTCGACACCGGAAGGTAGGTTCTTGAGCAACGATGCCGCAGGGTGGAAACTGTCGTTGACCACCACGGCAAGCAGGGTGCTGACGTTGGGTATGTCGCAGCGGAACGAGGCTGCGACATCGACCGGGATCCGCATACGTCCCACGTTCACACCGAAATCGGGCGAGTACATATCTTCTATCGAGGTCTTTTCATAGCCCTCGGTGTTGCGGTCGGGGAGCTGTCGGCCCTCGACAGCCTGCCGTGCCGCCGCGCGCATGGCATTTAGTGCGCCGGCACTCCCTGCGTTGAGCGCGTCAAGGTTCGCATCAAACAGGTCTATATATTGATTTATCGCTCCCATTGTGTCAACCGTCTATTTCTTGTTTGATCCAGTCATAACCTTTTTCCTCCAGTTCGAGTGCCAGTTCCGGGCCGCCGGTGCGTACGATGCGGCCTTTATAGAGCACATGCACGAAGTCGGGTTTTATGTAGTCGAGCAGACGCTGATAGTGGGTTATGACGATTGTGGCGTTATCTGATGTCTTGAGCTTGTTGACGCCTCCGGCCACTATTCTCAGGGCGTCGATGTCGAGTCCGCTGTCGGTCTCGTCGAGGATGGACAGGCGCGGCTCAAGCACGGCCATCTGGAAAATCTCGTTGCGCTTCTTCTCGCCCCCCGAGAATCCCTCGTTGACCGAGCGCGACGCGAGTTTGTTGTCAAGCTCGACTATGGCGCGTTTCTGGCGCATGAGCTTGAGGAAGTCGCTCGCCGACAGAGGCGGCTCGTTGAAGTATTTCCGTTTGGCGTTGACGGCGGCGCGCATGAAGTTGACCATCGACACTCCCGGAATCTCGACCGGGTATTGGAACGACAGGAACAGCCCCTCGTGGGAGCGGTCTTCGGGCGACAGTGACAATAGGTCGCATCCGTGCAGGGTGGCCGACCCCTCGGTGACGGTAAATTTAGGGTCGCCGGCCAACACCCCCGACAGTGTGCTTTTGCCCGATCCGTTGGGCCCCATGATGGCGTGCACCTCGCCGGGGCGGATCACGAGGTTTATTCCTTTCAGTATTTCCTTGCCGTCGATGCCGGCGTGGAGGTTCTTGACCTCAAGCAGTTTATTGTCCATATCGTTAATATGCGGTTGTTGCGGTTCAATATATGTTGTGGATGGTTCAGCCGACTGAGCCTTCGAGGGTGAGGGAGAGCAGGCGTTGGGCCTCGACGGCAAACTCCATCGGGAGCTTGTTCATAACCTCTTTGGCATAGCCGTTTACGATCAGGCCGACGGCTTCCTCGGTGGGTATGCCGCGCTGGTTGCAGTAGAATATCTGGTCCTCGCTGATTTTGGATGTGGTGGCCTCATGCTCCACAATCGCCGTGTCGTTCATCACGTCGATATAGGGGAACGTGTGCGCGCCGCAGGTGGAACTCAGCAGAAGCGAGTCGCACTGGGTGTAGTTGCGGCATCCGTCGGCGTTTGGAGCCACTTTGACCAGGCCGCGGTAGGAATTCTCGCTGTGTCCCGCCGAGATGCCTTTGGAGACGATTGTCGACCGGGTGTTGCGTCCCAAGTGTATCATTTTGGTGCCGGTGTCGGCCTGCTGGCGGTTTTTGGTGACGGCCACGGAATAGAACTCGCCTACCGACCCTTCGCCGGCGAGAATGCAGCCGGGGTATTTCCATGTGATGGCCGAGCCGGTCTCGACCTGCGTCCACGACAGTTTGGAATAGTCGCCGCGGCACAGTCCGCGTTTGGTCACGAAATTGTAGACGCCGCCGCGTCCCTCTGAGTCGCCTGAATACCAGTTCTGCACCGTGGAGTATTTCACCTCGGCGCGGTCTTCGACGATGATTTCAACGATGGCGGCGTGCAACTGGTTCTCGTCGCGCATTGGGGCGGTGCACCCTTCGAGGTAGCTGACATATGAGTCGTCGTCGGCCACTATGAGCGTGCGCTCAAACTGGCCTGTACCCGAGGCGTTGATGCGGAAATAGGTCGAAAGTTCCATGGGGCAGCGCACACCTTTCGGTATGTAGACAAACGAGCCGTCGGAGAACACTGCTGAGTTGAGGGCGGCGAAGAAGTTGTCGCGGTATGACACCACTTTGCCAAGATATTTCTTGACGAGGTCCGGGTAATCCTTTACCGCCTCTGAGAATGAACAGAATACTATGCCCAGCTCCGCAAGTTTCTCGCGGTGGGTGGTTTTTACCGACACCGAGTCCATCACGGCGTCGACTGCCATTCCCGTCAGCATTTTCTGCTCTTGGAGAGGTATGCCGAGTTTGTCGAAGGTCTTGAGCAGTTCGGGGTCTACCTCATCCATGCTTTTCGGGCCCCCCTCGGTGTTGTTACGCGGGGCGGCGTAGTAGCTTATGGCCTGATAGTCAATAGGCGGTATGTCGAGATGCGCCCAACGGGGCATTTCAAGTGTGAGCCAGTGACGATAGGCTTTCAGTCTGAAATCGAGTAGCCATTCAGGCTCCCCTTTTTTCTTTGATATAAGTCTGACGACATCCTCGTTGAGTCCGCGGGGTATGATGTCGGTGTCTATGTCGGAGACAAAACCATATTTGTAGCCGCCGTTGGTGACGTCATCAAGTAGCCGGTTGTCGTTTTTTTCTTTATCTTCCATGTCGAGTTGTTTTTAGTTAACACCCGTCGGGTGAAAAGAGTTGACGGGCCGTCTGTCCGCCAAGCACATTCGGAGCGAGGTCAATGATGGCGCGCGCCGCTTTGCCGTCGGAAATCCGTGACTTGGATGCGAGATCGGTCGATGGTGTCAGCACCTGCCAGACGTTGAGAAGTATGCTGAATATCAGAAACCAGGCAAAAAGCGAGAATATAGCCCCGGCTATGCGGTCGACGATGCCGAGAAAAGCCGCGTGAACCACTGTGTGAAGCAGTTTGGCTATGACCCGGGTGAGAATGTAGCCTATGATGAACAGTAGCACGTTAGCGATTACTGAATCGACGTAGCACGCCGAAACCGAGTCGTCACCGAGCAATCCACCTATTATCGCGGCTGCGTGGTCGCCGAACAGGTGGCAGGCTGCAATTCCGACGAGAATACCTCCCACTGATCCCAGTTGGGATATTATGCCGCGTTTCAGCCCGTACAGGATTGATGCGGCGAATATAATCAGTATGACGATGTCGAAAGTACTCATAAATATAAGTGATGCAAAATTAGCAATTTTTTCGGGGTCAGACAAACGGGGCCGTTTCTGAAAAAGAACGGCCCCGTCGATTATGGCTGAAATGATAATCTCTTATTTTATCACCACAACTTCACATTTGGCGGTGTTTGAGTATTGTTGCCCCGCTTTCAGTATCGCATAGGCTCTGTAAAGCCCGTCGGCTACTTTTTCACCGGCGGTATCCGTTAATTCCCATGTGAACGGGAACGGGCAATTGTCGCGTGAAAAGACAGTGTTGCCGTTGGCGTCTTCTATGACGAGGCGGCCTGTGGGCGTCTCCGTGAAGTTATGTGAGATGTCAAACGTAGCGTCAGTGCGGGTCGATGGCTTGTCGGTTGAAAGCGAAGCCTTGACGGTGCGTGTCACCACCGTGAACGCCAAGGTGCGCTCGGAGCGGTTGCCCATGTTGTCGCTGACGCTCAGGGTTAATGAGTGGCGGCCGTCGTTGAGGTCTTTAATAGGCATCTCAAGTTTATAGGAGCCGTCGGGCTGTGCCATGAGGGCGTTTCTGACTGACGGGTACGATTTTTGGCCGTCGAGATTTAGAGCGGTCGCTCCGCCTATTGTGCCGTTGGAGGTGTTGATTCCCGAACGGTCGGCCTCGATGGTCGCGAACAGTGTGACAGCCGCGTCAGCCTCGTCGCCGTCGGCAAATGACGGGTCGTTGATATAGAACTCGGTGATGACCGGGGCTTCGGTGTCGGTGATGGCTTCCGAGGGGTCATAATCGCCCACTTCGACATTATTGGTGATTCCTGAAGCCCGGAGATCGCGGCTATCGTTGGTGGCGAAATAAGTCACTCTGTTTGTCTGGCCGGATTGCATGGGCTGTGGCACCGTGAGGGTGGTGGAGAAACGTCCGGCCGAGACAGGCACGCATACCTCTGTAAGCAATTGTTCATCGGTAGTGACATTGATTGTCTTGCTTACCGGCTTGCCTTCGACAAGCTCTGTTATCGAGTAGTTCAGAGGATGGGTTATCGAGCCGTCGTAGATTGAGATTGTGACTTCGCCGTTGAACGATGTCGCAACTTGTCCGTTGAGCGTCACCGCACCCGATATGGTGTTGTCGGCGAGCGGAGTGAGGATGGCTGTGTTGGATTCATCGGGTACTATACCGTTGATGCCGGTCGTAACCACTTCATAGCTCGGTGGGAATACTGGTATGGCAGGGTCGCCGCCGAGGTTGTAGCAAAGGGTGTTTATGCCGGTAGCGTTGTCGGTGGCTTTGGCCAACGTGTTGTTGCGGGCGTTGCGGAATATCTCACCGACGGTGTCGCCGGGCTTGGCCGAGAAGAAGGCGTTGGCCACCGATGTGCTGAGAAGATAGTTGGAGTCGGCGTATACCGTGCGGCCGGCGCCCACGAATGCGATGGCTCCGCCGTTCTCCTTGTATAGCAGTTGTTCTCCAAAACCGTTGTCGAGATGGTCAAACGAGAATGTGTCGCAAGTTGACAGCATCCAGAACGGTGGGTAGAGGTATTCGGTTTTGCTGACATACATCTGGTTCCACAGACCTACTCCAGTCAGGCCGGCGGGGCCGCCGTGACCGGTATAGCACACATAGGACTGGCCTTGCTGCAAGGCGTTTATGATGACTTCGCGAGCTTGTTGTGCCTGTGATTTCTTGAGGGGATAGAGTCCAACGTACGCTTTGGTCGTTGTAGTAGCCGGAGAAGCGGTCTTGATGGTGTCGGATGTGTAATCAGACTGCATGACGTACTTGTTCAAATCTCCGTCGTTGGCCATGATTAGCGCACGGTTGCGATAGGGCTGCGTGTAGGACGTCGTGAGATAACGCTCTATTTTGTTGACTGCTGTTTTAGCGTCGGTTGTGTTGGCTGCGGGTATGCGGCCGACGGCGATATCCATCTGGGTCTTTGAGATGTCGCTGAGTGAGAAGTAGTCTGACAGCATTCCGAAATATGAGTCGGCGCAGTAGTTTGTGGTGACGCTCGCAGCCTGATAATAGTCTTCGGTCTGATATGTCATCAGTCGCTCGTTGCCTTTGAACTGGTGGCGAGCGTTGTCATAGCTTCCTTCGCCGAAAAGCAGAAGATAGCGGAACTTGGACTTGTCACGATCCCAAAGCATCTTGGCGAAGCGGCGGTAGGCCATGGCGTTTGGTGTGCCTGATGAAAATTCGTTGAACACCTCCTGTTGTTCGACCACAGCCACATCCATGCCTTGGTGTTCGCGGTGGAGGCGTGCCAGCCTCTCGGCCTGTTCGCGGCAAAGTGAGGTGGTGATGATGACCATGTCGGGGGTGGCCATGCCGTGTAGGTTCTGCGGGGGGACGACGCCTACTATCTCAGGAGTCGGGAATGTCCCGTTGGCATAGTCGAATGCTATGACGTGGAGCGCCGGATAGGTCGATGTGTTGTAAGTGCGGTTGGGATTGAACCGCAGGCGCATATCCGAGTCAATCAAAGTCTTGAATCGGCGCACATAATAAGGGTAGGTGACGTCCCATACCTCTGTGGTGCGAGTGGCGTTATCGATATATACCCTGCTGTCGCTGCGAAGTCCGGGGAAAATCATGCGCCGCTGTGATTCCCCTGCGAGATCGTTGGCTCTTTTGTAAGAGAAAAATACCCAATCGATAGCCGCGTATGATGGTGAGCAGTTATAGGGTGAAATCGAGAAAGTGTAAGGTCCGCTCGCTCCTGCTGTAGGGGTGAATTTCAGATAGCCCGTGCATTTTGAATAGTAGATGTTGGACGATGTCTGCGCGTCGCCGGTTCCATACACTTCCGTCCCTTTCTGGGGGACAATTTCGGGAATGTTAACGGTTAATTGCGGACGTGGATCATATTTGGCCACTGCGACATATGTGAGATATGCGCTGTTCTTGTCGGCCAATGGCGACTGGACATCGAAGGTAAACGATTGGTTAGGGTCGGTCATGATATCCTTGCTGAAATAGAACGCTCCGCCGCGTGTGGGATTTTCCTCATTGATGTCTTGCATCATCGCTACGCTGTGGGAGGTAACGTTGCGGGTATTTGAATTGGTTGGATAGCTTGGAACCGATTTCTGTGGTTTGCTGTCGGTAAGGAAGTAATACCCGTAGTTGCTGTAACGGTTGAGGTTGATGCTTTCTATGCGTGTCGGGTTGGTGCCTATACCCGGGCGTATGTTGCCCTCACCGTAGAACAGCAGTCGGCCGTAGGTCGAGTTGTGGTAGCTGTAGATCTGTGGCAGGTCTTCGGGGTGGCAATCGGGGCCGGTAGGGTTGGAGAGCGGTGTCTTGAATGTGCTGTCGGTGATAACAGCGCCGCCATAACCGTAAACCGTAACCTTGTTGGGGTCGGAGAAGCCCATTTCACGCAACTGGGCGTCGGTAATCTGGTGTATTCCGTTTTCCGATACCCTTATTTTAACCCAGTGTCCCTCCTTGAGGACTGATTCCGAGTTGTATTGTGACGGGCTGAAGGCATAGGCCCAAAGCCCCGCCGTTATGTAGACGAGAAGCGATGATAACGGTTTATATGGATAGGTCAACTTCATGTTTGTTGGTTTATGAAAAAAAGGTATATATGATATATGATTAGTTTCTAATGGTTTACTAACTGTTTAATAACGTTAAGGACGTTGTTTTTATTTTATGTTGAAGTCAAGTGACTCATGTCCTTGGAGCGATGCCGATATATGGTCGCCGATTTTTATCTCATGGCTGACGGGAAGCCTGAGCGGCAGCACTATGTCTCCCATTTTGAATGTCATCAGACGGCTCAGTCGGGCGATGGCTGTATCAAGTTTAAGCTGGGCTGCGGATAGATTGACCACAGTGTCGCCAATTGAAATCGTCAAAGGGCTTTCGCCATCATACGGAATCCACTCGCCAAGCACGAGTCCGCCGTCCATCGCGCTGACAATCACCGGATCGGCGGCAGGCGTCGATGGTTTCGCTGCTATTGCCACCGCGTCATAGTAGCGGTGAGCAAACCGCGGAGCTATCGATTTGCCGAGACGTGAAACTCTAAACGCCGGATAATATGTGACAGTCCAGGGCCCCGGCAGCTCGGGGATGAAAAACGGCTTGCCGCATAGCAACAAAGCCGAGTCGGGGATAAACTCCACTCTCGTCTCATCGGTCATCGGCTCGTCGGCGGTTCTTTCAATCAGCGTCGCTTTCATCAGTCCTGTTGTGCTACGAGGCCGAGACGATTATACATCACAGCCAGATGTGAGTAGATTGAAGTGTTCTGAATCACTATGTCGGCGGCGACGCGGATGCGGAAAGGTGTGAAATTCCACAACGCTTTTATGCCCGATGCCACGAGTTGGTCGGCAGTCTCCTGAGCCGATTCAATCGGGACGGCCACAATGCCGATTTCAGCTTTGAGGCGTGGACGGCGGGTCTCAAGCTCCGATATGTCGTAGATGGGCACTCCGTTGATTGAGGTCCCGACCACTTCGGGGCTTATGTCAAATCCGGCCACGATGTTCAATCCATAGTGGGAAAGCCCGGTGTCGCGGATTAGCGCGGCTCCAAGACTGCCCACCCCCACCATCACGGCATTGTGCTGTTCGCCGAAGCCCAGAAAGTATTCAAGCTCGCTTTTGAGCGATGCCACCTCATAGCCTATGCGGGTCTTCCCCTTTATGTTGAGAAATGACAAATCTTTGGCTATCTGAGACGCGTCGATGCTCAACGCTTTGGCTATCTGGGTCGACGACACATAATCGACGGCGCGCGCGCTCAGCAGATTGACATATGCCAGATACCACGGGAGCCTTCGTAATGCCGGCTCCGGGAGAAAATCTCGTGAGTTTTGACGTATTTCAGCCATCGTTAAACAGTTGTGGTCTCGGTTTAATCTGCGAAGATAGTTATAATAATCAGATTATGCAAACATTGCATGGCGGTCATTTTCCTGTGACGGCTATACGCTTGGTCGTGGTCTCATATTGTTCTCCGTCGGTGGTAATCGAAGCCCTGTAAAGGTAGATGCCGCGCGGCACGCGGTGTCCCCCCTTGTCGCGGAGATCCCATCTTACGGGTGCTGACTTGAACATATCGCTGCGGCCTGTTGCCGACGACGACCACACCTCGGCTCCGAGCAGGTTGTAGACGCTGATTGTCACCGTAGCCTTGGCTTCGGGACGGTCGTGTGAGATGTAGAAGTTAGCTTCGACCGAAGCGGGGTTGGCATCGGAATATACATCATAGATTTTCGGTGCCAGTTCGTTGTCGACAGTGAACTCTATCGTGCTCTCGGCGAAGTTGCCTGCTGTGTCCCATACTCTGAGTTTAAGTGTATGGTATCCGGGTTGCAGGCTCTCCATCTGATAGGCTATGTCGCCTTCTCTCTGTGATTCGCCGCTGACGGTGAAGAAGCTCGACACATCGGTTAAAGTCGTCGATTCGTCGAGATAGAGGGTCATCTGGTGTCCTATTCCGGAGGTAGAAATGTTGATAGCGCGGTTATCGGAAATCTTGGCCAGTACCATGGGGGTCGTGTTGACCTTGTCGCCCGAGCGGAACGATGAGTGGTTCAGGTAGAAGCTCTCGATAACAGGGGGGTCGGTATCGGGCACTGCATTGTCGTCGCTGCCGTAGGCATACACGCCTCGTTCGCATCCGAGGGCTGCGTTTCCATTGTCGGCGGTAGCGACCATATTGATGGCCGCGGGGCGGTAGTTGTCCTCTATTTCAGAAGGCATTATGATGTTGAAGCTGAACCGTCCCCCGGTTACAGTGCCGTTGGTGGTGAGAAGTTTGTTGCCTTGTTCGTCGTAGACAATCGAACTTCCGTCATTTCCGTTGCCGAATGTGGTCACACTGCGTTCGGCGTCATAGAGCGTCAGGGCCAATGTGCCGTTGAAGTCGGTCAGAACGGCGTCGCCGGCGGGGTTGTAGATAGCCCCCTCAACAGTGACTTCTTGCCGTGCCATCAGTGATGGCGGATTTTCAGGGTCAAGTTCCACTCCGTTGATTTTGTGCAGCTTGACTATGTTGGACGGGGCGGTGAGTCTCATAGCCGGGTCGCCCATCAGCACATAGCGCAGTTTATTGGAACTTGCTGACTTTTCGCCGAGTCTTGTCACGCCGTTTTCGGTGACGAGTGGACGCATATCGTTTTTGGCGTTGCGGTATATTTCGCCGAGAGTGGGAAGTTGTCCGTCACTGCCCCTGCGGAACATATAGCGGCCTATGGCAAGCGACAATATGCCGTTGTCGGAGATATACACCGGGCGGGTCGCGCTGATTGCGGCAATGACGCCGCCGGAGTTGTTGTGGAACATAACCTCGGCTCCCGATTCCGACGAGCGGTCCCAACGGAGAAAGTCGCAGGTTGAGGCGAACAGCACCGGGTAGCGGCGCAGATAAAGATTATCTATGTCGTCCATCGTCAGGAATTTCTCATGGGTCCAGCCGTGGTCGCTGGCATGGCCGATGTAGTTCCACCACATGGTTCCCTCGTTGAGTAGTTTGAACATCCGCTCGCGGGCGTCGGGATAACCATCGGCCGTGCGGCGGTATGCGTCGATATATACTTTGTCGATAAAGAAGTTGTCGGTTCCTTCGGTGGTTTTGGCCATCCATGTGAGCATATTTTCCGATTGGGTCATATGTACCCCGAAGTCCTGGTCATCGGCCACCATCATAACGTGGTTGCGCCATTCGCCTACGGGCATCGACTCGTTGTAGGCCAACAGCTTGTCGACAAGCTCCCGGGCGTTTTCGGCTGATTTTGCCGGGATGCGTCCTACGGCGATACAAAGATAATCGGAGGATGTCGACGAGCCCGAGCCGTCGCGGAGAAAGGCGAAGATGTCGTCGGTGGTGTACGAGGAGTTGTCGTCGGCGCCTGTGTCGGTTTGCCAGATGGGCATTGTGGGGTAGCTGAGCCTTTTTATCTCGGGGGTGATGCGGCGGTTGTCAAATACCCCGCGCCCCATGAACAGCGCGTATCGCAGGGGTTTCCCGGCGATGTTGCCGCGGTCCCAGTACATTTTCAGCAGCTTGCGGAATCCGTTGACGTCGGGCACGCCTGATGAAAATTCGTTAAACACTGTTTCCTGATTGACTACTATCACATCCATTCCGTCGGTCTGTCGGTGATAGTCGGCTATGCGTTGCGCCTGTGACTCCCAGTCGCGCAGGGTAAAGATTACCATGTCGGGGGCTTCGGTGGCATGTAGGTCCTGGTTGGCCACGTTGCCGACGAGCAGGGGCGACGGGTAGGTGGCTGATTCGTCCCATGCCACATAGCTGCGCGAGCCGGTGTATTGATTGATGCAGTTGACGGCGTTGCCGTTGGCGGTGGTGGCGAGCTGGCTGATTTCGAGTGGTTTGGTCACATCCCATACGCGGGTGGCGGCGGTTGCTCCGTCAAGGGTGAAAGAGGGGGTGCGCAGAGTGAACTCCAGTTTGCCGTCGCGCAATTTCAGGGCGCGGGTGTAATTGACGGCTATGAAATCGAGACGCGCCATGATTACCGATGATGCCGGGGAGGAATGGGTGAGTCCGAGCGACAATCTGTTGCCGTTCATATCAAACTCCTTGCGCAGCGTGACATCGGAACCGTGGACGTATGACGATGAGATATCGCATCCTCTGATGTCGTCTTCGTAGGTTTGCGTCAGCGGTGTTCCGTTGACTGTGTAGAGCATCTTCGACGGATTTTTGGTCTTGGAGAAGAAGTTGACCTGGGTCCACACCTTAGTTCCCTCGACACGGTCGGGGAGGTCGAAGTTGAAGGTGTTGGACGGGGTGTAGCGAAAATCCTCGCCGACGAGGTAGTGCCCTGTGGTGCCTGGCGACACCTCGTTTACTTCGTGAAATGTGCGGCTGGTAAAAGAGGTGGCCGGCTCAGCCGATGATACTCCGGCCGATATCACGGGAATGTCGCTCGGCTCTGTCTCCCGATCGCTTAGAAAGTAGTAGCCGAGTGAGGAAAATGGGTTCTGGGTCGGAATGTAGCGGGTGGTCTGCACGGAGACCCATTTGATTGGGCCTTGGGCATAGAAAAACAGTCCGCGTGAAGTCTTGACGCTTTGCACCTGCGGCAGGTCATCGATATAGTTTGATAGAGTGAGCGCATCGGGTATGCGCTGGCCGCCGTAGCCGTAGACCTTGACTTTCGACGGGTCTGAAAACCCCCACGACCGCAGTTGGGAATCGGAAATCATATGTATGCCGGTTTCGGCTACGCTGATTTTAACCCACTTGCCGCTGCTCAACACCGACGAGGAGGCATATGTGTCGAGTTTGAAAGCTGATGCGTCGAGACAGCCCAGCAGCAGAGCCGACACTGCGACGGCGCACAGATATATCTTTTGAATAATGATGTTGCGTTTAAGATTCATTGCATTGTGTCCTAAAAATAGAAATGCGGGTGTGTCAGTGCATATTACCGCTACCACTAATAACGTGAAATGTCGTCTAATATTGTGTCGCCGGGCGGTGTGCGGCGACCCACATATTAAATTCGTCGTCGGTGCCGGCAAACGCGTTCAGATCTACTTTCCCGACGAGTCCGCGCAAGTCCCCTTTGTGGGTGTATTGCCAAAGTTTCCAGTCGGCTTCGACAGGCGGATCAGAGAAAGAGCATATCCACAGTGGAAGGTCGTCGAAACGTCCTTCGATGAAGCGTGTGTGGCCGTCCTTGTTGGTATAGAGCATCACCGGGTAGCCGGCTGATTTCAGATGGCCGATCATTGCTGAAAGTTCGGTGGTGATGTCGGAGGTGGGTCTGACGTAAGGGTTTCCCCATTCTTCGATGTCGATAATCAGCGGGAAGTCAAGTTCGCGCCCCCTCACGGAGTTCAGCATATTTATGGCTTGCATATGCCCGGGGGTCTCGAATCGGAAGAAGTGGTAGGCCCCTATCTTCAGGCCCGACATACGCGCTTTGCGATAGTTGGTGTGGAACGACGGGTCTTTGAAGGTTGAGCCTTCGGTCGCTTTGATGAGGGCGAATCTGATGCCCTGGCTGCGCAAGGTGTCAAAATCTATCTCGCCGTTGTGGGACGAGACATCCACCCCTTTGACCGGGAGATCGGGATTAAGAGGCGTTATGGAGGTTTTTGCGGTCATCGACAAAATCAGTCCTACGATAGCCCCGGCGGTCAGGACGGTGACAATCGTGAACTTGATGGCTGTGTAGGTCGATTTCTTCACTTCTTTTTTAGACTTAACGTGGAGTTAGAGCAGCGATAGGTTGAGGGCGTTGACAAACTCCTTTAACGCCGGGGTCTGAAGCATATGAGCCAGCACCTCGCGCTCGTTCCATGTATGGGGGCTTGGCGCCCCGTCGTTGACCGATATGCTGAACGTGACCGATGAATTAGACACCTTGTTGCGGCAATGGGCGGTGATGTCGTGCATGAACTTGTTTAAAAGCTCTGCCTGTATGTCGGTCTCGACCATAACGTTGTAGCTGCCTGCGCCTGTCGACACCGGCTCGGCGGAACGCATGGTGTTTATCAGTATCTTTTCTGTTGGATGGGTGTCGGCGAATGAGTGCCAGGCAGCTCTGAGGTCATTGTCGGTGAACGGATTTGACATCACAGACTCGGGCTGGTTGTCTGAGCCGGCTGCGGATCCGTCGGTTGAGGCTTTCGCCCCTTTGAGCGACAGTTTGGGGCCGCGCGACAGTGATGCGTGACGGCGCGGTGACGCGCTTGGCGACTGACCGATGGGGGCGGGCGTTTTCGGTGCGGTCGCTATAGCTTCTGCGGCGGTATGCTCAGGCCGTGTGGCGGTGGAAGCGGGGGTAGTGGCCGTCTGGGGCGCGGTTACGGCTGCCTGGACGGTTTGTGTCGCGGCGATTGGTTTCAGTTGCCCCTCTCCGTCGCCGCTACAGTTGGGGGAGGGGCTGAGTAGTTGGCACAGTTTTATGAGCAGAAGCTCGACAAGGAAGTTCTTGTTGGAGGCGGTGCGGTAGTTGAGGTCTGCGCTGTTACACAGGCTCATGGCCGAGTAGAAAAACTGTGGAGTGCATTTTGCGGCTTGTGCGGCGAGTGTGGCTTTTGTTTCTTCGTCATAATCGAGCAGCGACATTGTAGCCGGGTTGAGCGATACCATCAGGTCGCGCATATATCCGCCGAGGCCGTTGATGAAGAAGTGAGCGTCAAAGCCGTTGTCGCGCACCTCTTTGTAGATGAGCAGCGCACCCGGCACGTCGCCGGCGGCGAAGCAGTCGACGAGTCGTGAATAGTAGGCCGAGTCGAGCACGTTTAGGTTGTCGATGGTAGAGCGGTAGGTGATGTTGCCTCTTGACGATGCGGCCACCTGGTCGAAAATCGACAGGGCGTCGCGCATGGCACCGTCGGCTTTGGATGCTATCACTCTCAGAGCCTGGCGTTCGGCGGTGTATCCCTCCTCGCGTGCCACATATTCAAGGTGGTCCACCATGTCGGCGATTGTGATGCGGTTGAAGTCGTAAATCTGACACCGCGACATGATGGTAGGTATGATTTTGTGCTTCTCGGTAGTGGCGAGGATGAACACTGCATATGACGGGGGTTCCTCAAGGGTCTTGAGAAACGCGTTGAACGCCTGTGTACTGAGCATATGCACCTCGTCGATGATGAACACGCGGTAGCGTCCCGTCGACGGGGGCACAAGCACTTGTTCGATAAGCGAGCGCATATCGTCGACACCGTTGTTGGAGGCGGCGTCAAGCTCGATGATGTTCAGCGAGCGTCCTTCGTTGAAGGCCCGGCATGAGTCGCACTCGTTGCATGGGTCACCGTCGGGCGTGGGGTGCTCACAGTTGATTGTTTTGGCGAATATGCGGGCGCATGACGTCTTCCCGACCCCCCGAGACCCGCAAAAGAGATAGGCGTGGGCCAACCGGTCGGTAGCGATAGCGTTTTTCAGCGTCGCTGTCAGGGCTTTCTGGCCCACGACCGAGTTGAATGTCGACGGGCGGTATTTGCGCGCCGATACTATGTAGTTAGAGCTCATCAGGTTGTCACTTTTCCCACAAAGATACGAATAAGCGAGGGCAAAGCCAAATTTATTTGAGATTTGCCGAGCGGAAGTATCTAAGGCTTCGGCCAAAGATACGAATAAGCGGGGGCAAAGCCAAATTTATTTGAGATTTGCCGAGCGGAAGTATTTGTGGCTCACGCCAAAGATTGCGAAATCCTGTGGTGTTGCCAACCGATGACGATGAAATATCAGTTTATCAGCGGTGCGAGGATGGGAACAAGTTTATCGGCGTAGTGGCGGAAACCAAGGTCGGTCAGGTGTATGCCGTCGACGGTGCCGTCGTCTTCCGCGCCGTCGAGACCCTCTGACGTGACATAGTAGAGGTTAGCGGGGTTCTCGGCCTTCAGACGTTCGTAGTTGCGACGGAATGCGGCGTTTTTGCGAGGCAGGTAGTTACCCATCGAAGCGTCATAGCGGGCGTAAGGGTAGATAGGGCCTTCGAGCATCACTATGGGTACGTCGGGGCGTGCTTTGCGCAGTGTGTTGATGAACCCGTAGGTCAGAGTGTCACACATCATTTCGGTGCAGTTGGGCACCGGGTCGATGAGAAACAGGTCGGCGTCCTTGATTTGGGCCATCGCGCGGGCCATGCAGTTGTCCATCTTACCCTCGCCGCTGATGCCTATGTTCACGACCTCGCAGTTAAGCTCGCGGCTTATGATGTTGGTTGCCGCCATACCGGTGCGCGACGCGCAGCCTCCTTGCAGTATGCTCGTGCCGTATGCCACTATTTTCTTGTCGTCGCGTATGAGCCGCGGGTTGCCCGGGGTGATCACCGCCCCGCTGTCTACCGCTACCCAGAGGTCTTGCACACCGTCATAGAGAGGAAAGTAAATCATAAATTCTTTCATCGCGGTGTCAAGATGTTCCACATAGATTTTTTCGCACATTTTCAATGAGTCAGCTTTGGGGCGGTTGGTGTTGACGTGCCGCCACGCCGAGTCACCCTCGTGGATGTAGAGGTCGGTGCCCTTGAGGCCGGTGTCGGCCATATGGAGCATATGGGTGTCCCAAAGCAGTTTGTATTTGACGCCGATGCGGGAGGAGTTGGTCGCGAAGCGCACTGCGATTCCTGCGCTGCACTGGGCTCGTTCCCACAGTTCTTTGCGCACGCTGTCGCGCAGATAAGCCGGGATGCGGGTGTATTTGCCGAGGGTGTTGTCCCATCCCTTGTTGATGACGCGCAGTTCTTGAGCATCGACATATTTCAACGGCTTTTCAACCGGGGCAGCGGCCAAAGCCGCCGAAACGCACATTGCGGCTGCCGTTGCCGCCAAAATTCTTTTCAAGGTTTTCATGGATGAATGGTTGTTAGTTGCTTTATCTCGCAAAGTTAACGAAAAATTCCGTAACTCCGCACTGTTACCACGCCCCAGACTGATATTGTTTTAAAGATTAAGTGGTTGCTTTTATGTCATAGAAAATGGAAAATAGGTGTAAAAGGGCTAAATAAGTGGAGCTACGGAACAGCGATGAATGACCGGGATGACGTAATTTTGCATTCCAAATGAAACAAGGAGATAATAGATGAAATTATTGAGGTGCGTTTTAGGTATGATGGCTGCGATGACATTGTTTGCGGCCTGCGACAATTTTGAATACCATCCTTACGCCGCCAATATCGACGGACCGACCGATATAAACCGTCGCAACATCGAGCTGATAAAGAAACGTGTTACCCGGCTGCCCCTGCGCTTCGCTTTCTTTACCGACACGCAGGGGGCATACGATGAGCTAAGGGAGGCTCTTGACCACATCAAGAGTCGGGGGGATGTCGATTTTTTGGTTCATGGCGGTGATATGACCGACTTCGGCTTGCCAAAGGAGTTCATGTGGTGTCGCGATATGATGGATGGAGTGTCGATTCCGTGGTTTGCCGTAATAGGCAATCACGACTGTCTTGGCAACGGCGAATCAACGTTCAAGTATATCTTTGGCGTTAAAAACTATTCGTTTACAGTGGCCGGAGTTCATTTTCTGTGTCTCAACACCAATGCCTTGGAATATGACTACTCGGAGCCGGTGCCCGACCTTGATTTCATGGAACGCGACGCCGCCGAGGTGGCGGCTGAGAATGCCACAACTCCGGGTGCGGTGACCCACACTGTGGCGATTATGCACTCGCGCCCCTACGACGAGCAGTTCAACAATAATGTGGCAAAGCCGTTCCTTCACTATTTGCGCGCCTTTCCGGGGATGGGCGAAGATGACGAGAAGGTTACCGGTCTATCAGTCCCCGATTATAAATGCGGGACGATGGCGAGGGGATTTTGCGTGAACGGTCATAATCATAACACTACTGTGCTGAACATCAACGATGATGGGGTGCTGTTCTACCAATGCGCCAATATGGGTAAAAGGGCATACCTGATAGTCACCGTAACCAATGACGGATATGATGTGGAAGAATGCGTTTTTTAAGTCGCTGAGAGCGGTGGCGTTGGCAGCGGCTGTCTCAGCCACGGCGCAGGCGTTGGCCGTTACGGTGGAAACCGACAGTGTGAAAAAGTCTAAATATGAGCAGCGGTTGACCCGCGGCAAGGAATTTTGGCAGCGGTTGGCCCCTAATCTCTACTCCATCCAGTTTGCGGGAGGCACGGGTATGTTTTCGGCAGGCATAGGGTGGGATTACGGTAGCAGCGACCAGTGGGAGACGCATCTCACCGTCGGGTTTCTCCCGCGGAGATATGGCAACCCCATCTACTGGACGGCGACGTTAAAGGAAAACTATATGCCGTGGAGACTCAATCTTGGACGTTCGCCATTGGAGTTGCGCCCTCTATGCGTCACCTTGGGGCTTAACTCCATTCTGCACGGCGATTTCTGGACATCGGAGCCTGACCGTTATCCCGGCGGATACTACGGCTTCTCAAGCAGAATCAGGTTTTTTCTCGGGGTTGGCCAGCGGCTGACTTTAAACATCCCTTATGAGCGGCGGCGCTTGGGTCGCCAATTGTCGGTCTATTATGAGGTGTCGACCTGCGACCTTTATGTCCGTCAGAAGATTCTCAGCGGTTCCATACCTCTCAAAGATATAATAACAATCGGCATCGGAGTCATCTATACCATCTGACCCGCACCCGGTTTTATTGGCCCGGTGTCAACAAAAATTTAAGTTAATCCGTTTCTTTATTGTAAATTCGCGTTTAGGTTGCCGTCAGAGTCCATTCCCGGGAGTGGCGGCGCCCGAAAGACGACTAAAAAACAATAAGGTTATGAAAAGTAAGTCTGCGGTATGGTCGAGCGTGGTGCTGTTCATCATAGGTGTCGCGCTGATTGTCCTGAAGGGGCGTGACTCCCTTCTGGGGACAATAGTTTTCATCGCGGGGATAATGTTTATAGTCCCGTCAGTAATCAATATGTTAATGCTCATCAGGGAGGCCAACCGCCGCAAGGCGGGCTATCGCAGTCCTGCCGACCGCGGCTTTGTGACCCGCTGTATAGGTTGGTGTTCAAGCATCGGGGGGCTTGGTCTCGGAATCGCCATGTTGCTGACTCCGGGCACGTTCAGCCCGATACTGGTCTATATATTCGCCGGTATACTGGTGCTCGGCGGCATATACCATTTCTATATACTTGCCCGCGCATACCGCCCCATAATATTTCCCGGGTGGCTTTACATACTTCCCGCCGCATTGGTGGCCGAAGGTGCGGTAATCTTTTTCTCGGTTGTCAAGGATGACGTGCCTGCCGTGGTGCTGATGACGGGTATAGGACTGGTCGTGTTCGCAGTGGCCACTTTTGTCGAGGCTATGTCGCTTTACTCGTTCAACCGCAAGGAGGCTGCGGCTGCCAGAACGAGGGAAGCCGCTAAAAGTTCGACCGATGCGGTGGTTCCAGCCGATAGAGCCGCAGAATGATGTGTCAAAACCATATTTACAATCAAAATCAATGAAAAGACTGCTATTGCTTATTGCCGCTGTTTTCGTTACAGCCGCTGTCGCCATAAACGCCAAAGGCGAAGGGTCGGCCCACATCGACTTTGCCAAGAAATCGCATGACTTCGGCACCATCGACGAGAAAGGCGGGGCCGTGAGGTGTGAATTTGAGTTCACCAACACAGGCGATGCCCCGCTTGCCATCATCTCGGCGACCGCGAGCTGCGGATGCACTCGTCCGATTTTTCCTAAAGAGCCTGTCAAGCCGGGTAAAAAGGGGATTATCAAGGTCACTTTCCTCCCCGACGGTCATCCCGGAGAGTTCTCAAAGGATGTCAAGTTGCGCACCAATGCCAAGGGGCAGAAACGCGTGGTGCTGAAGATCACCGGCGTAGTGGTTCCGGCCCCTAAAAAGAAGAAGTAATCTTTGCGTCACCCTTTAAAAATTCATGACCTAAGCCGATGCCAGCAAAACGTTTGTTTCAACTATTTGTCCTCGCTGTGTCAGCTATGGCGGCCCGCGGCGAGCAGAACATTGAATGGGCCGAGACGGTGCACGATTTCGGTGCTATCGACGAGAACGACGGCCCGGTGACGTGTGATTTGCGATTTGTCAACCGAGGAGCGGAGCCGGTGGCGGTCGTTGCCGCCCGCGCGAGCTGCGGGTGCACTACCCCTAAATATCTGACGGCTCCTGTCGCCCCGGGCGACACCGGCGTTGTTGAGGTGACGTTTGATCCCACAGGCCGTCCCGGCCGTTTCGACAAGAAGGTCAGAGTAGAGACGAGCGACGGCAGTGGCGACCCGCTGCGCTCGTCACTGCGCATCAAAGGGGTTGTGGTCGGTGCGTCCAACACCGTGCGTTCGCGTTATCCCGTCGATGCCGGAGCAGTGAAGCTGCGCGCGTCGACAGCGGCTTTTGGAGAGGTGCTGAAGACTCGCGACAAGGCTTGCTACATGGAGTGCTACAACTCGTCGCGCGACACCGTCACCCCATATTGGGATAACCTCCCTCCTTATATCACCGCACGTTCTCTCGGCAGCAAAGTGGCTCCGGGCGAGCAAAAGACATTCACGCTCTATTTCTCAGGCCCCAAAGCTCCACTCTACGGCATTGTGACCGACAGTCTTGCATTTTATGCCGACAAGGGTGCGACGCCTGTGACGGTTGATGCTGTCGCCATAGTTAAGGAAGATTTCTCGCGTCTGACCCCCGGTGCGAGAGCCAATTCACCCGAAATCAAGATTGACCCTGAGATTGTGGATTTCGGCAAACTTGATGCCTCCGGGCCCTCGGTAAGCCGCACGTTCGAGATTGTCAACCGCGGTCATGACCCGCTTCTCGTGCGGCGCGTCTATACCGCCGACCGGGGAGTGAGCGTCAGCATAGACAAAGAGAAGGTGAAAAGAAACAAGCGGGCTGTGGTGACCGTGACCGTCGACCCCTCGCAGCTTCCTTCCGAACTGCTAAATGCCCGCATATCGGTAATAACCAACGACCCCCTTCGTCCCACCGTAGTGGTGAGGGCAGCAGGCGAAAGATAACCCATATGAAACTTCAATACCATTAGCGATGGAACACCCCGAAAACGATGATAAATACATTGGTCTGACTGTCAACAGCGGCGTAAGCCAACCCCCGGTTGTCAACCCCTACATGACCCGTCGAAAACGCCGTCCCATGCCCACCGCCGGCGAATTTGTCGAAGGCATCCTCAAAGGGGATGTGTCGATGTTAAGCCGGGCGGTTACGCTTGTCGAGAGCGTGTCGCCCGACCATTACGCCCTGGCCCAGGAGGTCATCGAGAAATGCCTGCCTCATTCAGGCAATTCGCGCCGCATAGGGATAACCGGGGTGCCGGGAGCGGGTAAATCGACATCTATCGATGTTTTCGGCCTTCATGTCCTGAAACAGGGAGGCAAGCTCGCCGTGCTTGCGATTGACCCGTCGAGCGAGCGCACCAAAGGGAGTATTCTCGGCGACAAGACTCGCATGGAAAAGCTCTCGATTCACCCCTCGGCTTTCATCCGCCCCAGCCCGTCGGCGGGGTCGCTCGGCGGTGTGGCGCGAAAGACGCGTGAAACCATCGTGCTTTGTGAGGCCGCCGGTTACAACAACATCTTCGTCGAGACCGTCGGGGTGGGGCAGAGTGAGACCGCCGTACATTCGATGGTCGATTTCTTCCTGTTGATACAGCTCGCGGGCACCGGCGATGAGCTTCAGGGCATAAAGCGCGGTATCATGGAGATGGCCGACGGAATCGTCATCAACAAGGCCGACGGCGATAATATAGGGCGTGCCAAACTGGCACAGGCGCAGTTCAAGAGCGCTCTGCATCTGTTCCCGCCGACAACCTCGGGATGGATGCCCGAAGTGCTGTGCTATTCAGGCTACTATGAACTCGGCATACCCGAAGTGTGGGCCATGATTGACCGTTATTTTGAGTTTGTCAAGGGCAACGGCTATTTTGAGCGCAAGCGTCATGAGCAGGCGCGCTACTGGATGTACGAGACAATCAACGAGCGTCTGCGCAGCGCGTTCTACGATAACCCTCAGGTCGAGACCATGCTTGCCGACCGCGAGCGGCTTGTGCTTGACAACCGTCTAAGCTCGTTCATCGCCGCCCGCGAGGTGCTCAACTTCTACTTTGACAACATTGCCGGGAACCGGACGAAATGACCCTTTTTCGCCTATCGGCGTTATTATATTAACCGGGGGGTGTACGGGCGGCTTAACCTTCAGTCCCGCATTCCCGATAAACCACAAATCTCAAAATAATTATGGAATCAACCCGCCAAGCAAAAATCGCCCGTCTGCTCCAGAAGGAGCTGAGCGAGATATTCCGTCAGCAGACAGCCAAAACCCACGGCACCATCGTGTCGGTGAGTGCCGTGCGTGTGTCGCCCGACCTCAGCATCGCAAAGGTTTACCTTTCGGTGTTCCCCTCTGACAAAGCGCAAGAGATACTCGAAAACATCAAACGCACGTCGAAGACAGTGCGCTACGACCTCGCTCAGAAAGTGCGTTTCCAGTTGCGCAAGACTCCTGAACTTGCGTTCTACCTCGACGACACGCTCGACTATCTCGAAAACATCGACCACCTCTTGCAGAAGTAAGGAGGGCGACCCGCGATGCTTGAGCTGAGAATCGCCCTGCGCTATCTCTTTTCCAAGAAAACCCACAATGCCGTCAATGTCATCTCAATGATATCGGTGGCCGGGGTCGCTGTGGCCACTGCCGCAATAGTGGTTGTGCTGTCGGTGTTCAATGGTTTTGAACGGTTGGCTCTCGACCAGATGTCGGTTATCAATCCTCCGCTTTCGGTAGTGCCGTCGGCGGGAAAGACCATAGCCGATGCCGACTCCTTGGTGTCGGTCATAAAACGTCTTGCGCCCGGTGCCGCGGTGATTCCGACTGTCACTGAGCAGGCTTTGGCCGTGGTCGGCGACAGACAGGAACCTGTCGAGATAAAAGGTGTCGACCACGGATGGTATGCCGCGGCAGGTCTCGGCAGCCATACGATTGACGGCCAAGCGAGTCATGGGGAGAGTGAAGGCCCATGGGCCTACGCTGACATGAGCGTAGGGGTGGCAGTCGCCCTTCACGCACACCCCGGCGCCTATGAATTTTTAAATATCTATGTTCCCCGGCGTCTGGGGCGCATCAACCCCGCCAATCCCTATGCGGCCTTTCGTGGCGACTCGCTCGTTGTGGCGAGTGTATTCCGGACAGGTCATGCCGGCCACGACGAGAATCTTGTGGTGATGCCGCTTGACCGCGTCCGCCGTCTGCTCGACTACGAAAGCGAGGCTACTTCGATCGAGGTTTGGACAGATAGCGACCTTGACAAGCTCGCTGTTGCCATCGAGGCGTTGTCGCCGGGAAATATCCGTGTTCTCGACCGCATGAAGCAAGAGGGACACACCTTCGCCATGATTTCCATTGAGAAATGGATAACTTTTCTGATGCTTTCGTTCATTTTGCTGATAGCCTCGTTCAATATCATCTCGACGCTCTCGCTTCTTGTCATAGAGAAAGAGGGTAATCTTGCGGTCATGAGGGCTATGGGGGCTACCGAGAGGATGGTGTCGGGAATTTTTTCGATTGAGGGGTGGCTCGTCAGCCTGAGCGGCGGTTTGGCCGGAGTGCTCATAGGGTCGGCCCTGACGCTCGCCCAGCAATGGGGCGGTTTCGTGAAGCTCGGCGGCGATGCCTCGACATTGGTTATCGACTCCTACCCGGTGGAGCTGCGTCCTGCCGACATTCTCATAGTCATCGGTCTTGTCACTGTCGTCGGGCTGGCAGCGTCAACGCTCACCACTGCCATCAATCGCCGTAAATTCAAGCGTGCGCCCACCTTTTCCATGGAATAGTAGTGTTGACTGAATCGAGTGAAAATATAAATTTTCACTCCGTTGCGCTAAAAAAATGTAATAAAGTTGCATTTGTTGGTAAATAAATGTTATCTTTGTGGGTGAATAGCACAGTTATCTATGTTATGGACAATTTAGAAAGGAAATATAGGGGTGAAATCCAAAATGACCCGAAAGCAGAGCTGGACCGATTAAAGACCCAGCTCAACCCCCATTTCATTTTCAACACACTCACATCGATTTACGCCCTGATAGACTTCGACCGCGATCAGGCTCGCCGGGCTGTGCGCCAGTTGAGCCATCTGTTGCGCTATGTGGTCTATGACATACCCGAGGCTACTTTGGAGCGCGACTTGCAGTTCACCCGCAACTACATCTCGCTGATGAAGTTGCGCCTGCGTCCGGGCGATGTGCTCGATGTGCATATAGGCTGCGGCGACTGCGGCGATCTGCCAATCGCTCCCATGCTGTTCGTGACGATTATTGAAAACGCTTTCAAGCATGGCCGGTTTACCGATTCATCCAATCCGATCTCTATAAGCATAACCGCCCGTGACGGTCATGTTAACTGTCACACCGTCAATCCCTACACCCCCGACCAATCGTCCGACGCTCCCCACGGCGTGGGATTGTTTAATCTCAGACGCAGGCTGCAGTTGCTCTATGGCGATAGTGCCATTCTCACCACCGAGGGCGACGGCAGGCTGTTCGTTTGTGACCTTAATATCAACTTAAATCAAAAATAATCCTTGTTGCAGATGAAAAAATTGAGATGCTGCGTAATTGACGATGAACCGCTTGCCAACCGCCTCATAACCGACTATGTGGAGCGAACGCCTATACTTGAGTTGGCCGGTAGCTTCGGCTCTACTCAGGACGCCGTAAAAACCGTGCTCGACGGCAAAATAGACCTTGTGTTTCTCGACATACAGATGCCCCAGCTCAACGGGCTTGAGTTTGCCAAAATCATCCCCGCCGATTGCCGCATAATCTTCACCACGGCCTTTGACCAGTATGCCGTGCAGGGGTTCAAGGTCAATGCGCTCGATTATCTGTTAAAGCCGATCAGCTACGACGATTTCCTGTCGTCGGTCAACCGCGCTGTCAGTTGGCACGAGATGAAGTGCGCCGCCGAGGGTCGCTCCACGGCTCCCGACTATCTCATGGTGAAGAGCGACTACAAGCTGTTGCAGATTCCGCTCCGCGACATCCTTTTCATCGAGGGGTTGAAAGATTATGTGAAAATTTACCTGACCCAGGATCAGCGCAGCGTCATGACTCTGATGGGTATGCGCACCCTTGAGCAGTACCTGCCTGAGTCGATGTTTATGCGAATCCACCGCTCCTACATGGTCAACCTGCATCACATCAGGGTTATCGAGCGTAACCGGGTGGTGTTCGGCAGCCATCATATACCCATCAGCGAAACCTACCGCGCCGCCTTCAACGACTACATCTCACGCCACTCCGTCGCTCTTCTCCGCGACGACTCCGACACCGACTGACCACCCCACTCCGTCAACCAAAGCCGCTTCTTGTCGGCATTTTCAATATAAATAGTTATCTTTGTCTGAGTATTAACTAAAAAGGGACATTAAGATGAAAGGATTATTGAAAGTGGCGGGTTTTGCAGAGTGGATCGCGTTTATTGTTTTTGTTGTGGTGTTGGGAGCCTCGCAGCAATCTCAGAAACCCGTTGCGGCGATTTTGGTTTACGCCGTAGCCGTCGCAATGTTATGGTTCATGATTGCCGCTTCCTCCCGAAAGCGCGCCAAGGTCAACCGATTCCCTAATTGCATACCTGTGGGCAACCCGGTTGTCTATGCCTTGTTAGGTTATTTCTGCTACGAAGCGTCGGTCGCCGAGGCTTTATACACGCCATTACTCATTGCCATTTCAGTCGTTGTCGGTATAGGCATATTGAGGTGGGTAATATCGATGATGACGTTGGACTGACACCTTCCAACACATCTCAAAATAAAAGCGGGCGGCCTCAGAGGGGCTGCCCGCTTGTCGTATGTTGACTTTGGTCGCTTCTGGTTAGCTCTGCTCCATGCCGCGGAACCAGTCGGCGTCGGTGATGGTTTCTTCTGCAAGCTCCGACGTCGCTTCGTTGCCATACTCCTCGTCGTGCTGCGAGCGGTCAAGACCTATCTCCTCGCTGTGACGCGACACGCGCATAGGTATCATCTTGTTGGTGAACCAGTAGAGCAGATAGCTCATGACGAATGTGTAGGCAAAGACTATGAGCAGTGCTACTATGTGGTTGAAGAAAAACTCGGTGTGTGAAATCATGTCGGGGTTGTCTTTGGCGAAGAATCTGTAGGCGAAGATGCCGGTGAATACCGTGCCGAGGATTCCGCCGAGTCCGTGGGTTGGGAACACGTCGAGCGCGTCGTCAAAGGTGTGGCGGGCGTTTTTCCATGTGACGGCCATGTTGCAACAGAGGGTGATGCAGAATGAGATGAATACGCTCTCGCCCACTGTCACCCATCCGGCGCAGGGGGTGATCGCCACGAGGCCGACGACGGCTCCGATGGCCGCGCCCATAGCCGACGGTTTGTGTCCGCGGAGCGCGTCAAACACTACCCATGTCACCATGGCGGTAGCGGCGGCGGTGTTGGTGTTGAGAAATGCCGCGATGGCTATGCCGTCGGCCGCCAAGGAGCTGCCGCCGTTGAATCCGAACCATCCGAGCCACAGCAACGCCGCGCCGAGAAGCACGAAGGGAACGTTGGCCGGTTTCGACTCGCCGGCCTCAGAGCGTCGGCCTAAGAACATGGCACCGGCAAGGGCGGCGATGCCCGATGCGGCGTGGACCACGATGCCTCCGGCGAAGTCGTGGACGTGCATCATCGCAAACAGGCCGTCGGGATGCCATGTGCAGTGGGCGAGCGGGCAGTAGACGATGACAACCCAAAGTATCATAAACACTAAGTAACCCGAAAAACGCACGCGTTCGGCAAACGAACCCGTTATCAGCGATGGGGTTATGATGGCAAACTTCATCTGGAACAGGGCGAACAGGGCGAGGGGTATGGTCGTTGTGGCGAGACCTATCTTACCGCCGACCTCGATGGCGACGCGTTCGCTCTCGGTCGCGGTGACATTCTGCACTCCCACGCCGTCAAACATCAGGAAGTCGAGCGGGTTGCCTATGACGTGCCAGATGTCGTCGCCAAACGCGAGGCTGAAGCCGAAGGCCACCCATATCACGCTGACCACACCCATCACTATGAAACTTTGAAGCATTGTGGAGATTACATTTTTGGTGCGCACCATGCCGCCGTAGAAAAACGACAGCCCCGGTGTCATCATCAGCACGAATATCGTGGCGGTTATCATCCACGCCACGTTGGCGTAGAGGTTGTCGCCAACCAAGTCAAACTGTCCCTCGCGCGCCGAAGCGAACAAACCTAAAACACTCATCGCCAGCATCGCGGCGAACAGGATTATCCATCTTTTCTTAATCCTTTTTTTACCAATAGAAGTTTCCATAAAAGCAAAACGTTAACAATCTTTCCGCAAAGGAAGATATTTGTCATGATATATGCAAATATTTTGGCAAATTTCTTTTGAAAAATGTCTTGGAGTGGAAATTTTCCACAAAATAAGTGTCGTGCGGTAACTTCTGTCAGCGTATGTTTATTAGCTTGTGGGTTTGCAGCGAAAGCCGCCAGCGAGGGTCGGCTTTGACTGCGGCGACCGCTGCGGCGGTGAGGGCGGCGTTGCGCTCCGGGTCGCTTGTGTCGCACGGCTGCAGGGAGCGTACGCGGGCTTTGACGCGGTCATAGGCCGACAGGTTCTGCCCCGGTTCCATGTAGAGGAGTTTAAGCTCGTCGACGCTTTCGACGGCCAAGGGCGCTCCTTTGGGGGAGCAGGTCACCCAGTCGACGCCGGGTGGCGGCGCTACTGTGCCGTTGGTCTCTATTTGAATGAACCGCCCTGCGGCGTGTAGCCTGTCGATAAGTGTTGAGGTGAGTTGCAGCGTCGGTTCGCCCCCTGTTATGACTACATGGCTTGCGGGGAAAGTGCAGACCATGTCGACAATCGCCTGCTCGGTCATCTCGGTAAATCCCCGGTGGTCGGTGTCGCAGAACTGGCAGGCGAGATTGCATCCCGCCAGCCTGACGAAGACAGCGGCTGTGCCGGCGAAGTGCCCCTCGCCCTGAAGCGAGTAGAAAATCTCGTTAACTTTCATGGAATTATGTCGTCGCGCACTGTGTCGTCGGCAATGTAGACCGCGGTGTTGTTCTCGCTCTCCTGTACCATCGCCTTGTAGCAGTGTGGCACCTGCTCGGTCACCCAGCGGGCTATGTTTTCGGCGGTGGGGTTGAACGGCAGCAGCTCGTTGAAGTTGCCGTGGTCTAAAAGCGCATGGATTTTCTCTTTGATATGTTTGAAGTCAATCACCATCCCCTCGGGGTTCAGCTCGCGCGCCCGGCAGTAGACAGTGATTATCCAGTTGTGTCCGTGCAGGTTGCGGCAAGGGCTGTCGTACGGGAGGTCGAGCCGGTGGCTCCCGGATATTTCAAGGCGTTTTGAAACGTAGTACATCGTCTGATTATATGGTATCGCAAAATTAATTAATTCCCTTCAATATGTCAAAACCGCTTCCCCGTCCAGCCGTGACGAATAATCATTTTTAGGTAATTTAGGTTAAATTAATCACGCTTAAACAGGTTTCGGTTAGTCGATAAATTAACTGAAATTACTTAAATTTAGGTATTTTCACACATCTCTGGCGGTTCTAATTTTGCGGCGGAATTTTAAAACAACCAATCGTTATGAAAAAATTTAAACAGTTTGCAACTCTCATCCTCCTCTCAGTTATGTTTGTAACCGCCGCGGCTTCATGCAGTGATGACGACGACGATCCCGCGGCAGCAGCCGCCAAGGAAATCGCCGGAACTTACAACGGTAATCTTACATGCACGGTGATGGGCTCGGAAAGTGTCTTTGAGGACAGGACGTTTGTCGTCACAGCCACGAGCGACTCGGAGGTCAGTGTGAAAACCGACGCCTTCGGCGAGGCCCAAAAAAAGAGCCCACCCTCTAAGTGGAGAGAGTGGGGCTGAGAAGGTCATCGGTGTATTAGTCTTGACTTTTTAATAAAGCCAGCAAAATGCCTTCTCTGCTATTATGAACACAGGGGTGACGGTATTGTTCGGCGAGGGTGCGGATTTTTTTTCGCGTTAAGGGGAATATGAAAAAACCGCAGCCCGAAGTGGGTTGCGGTTTTGTGGTGTGGGCGCTGAGGGATTCGAACCCCCGACCCTCTGCTTGTAAGGCAGACGCTCTGAACCAGCTGAGCTAAGCGCCCTTTCTTGTCGAAAGCGTTGCAAAGTTACGATGTTTTTTTGTACCGTGCAACAGTTTCACCAAAAAAAATGTGTTCCGATTGCCGGAACACATTTTTTTAATTATGACAAATGGCGTTTCCACGCTGTGAATCAGCACAGAACTCAAGAAAAACTGTCTTTATTCCTCTACGCCGTTTGTGAAGTTGAAGTTGATGATTTTCTCTGCGCGTACCGCTTTGTCGAGTGATTGAACGGTGATTTTGATTTCGTGAGAGTTTCCATCGTTAAGGGCGTCAATGTTGGTGCAGCGAATCACTGACGAGTTTTGCATAGCACCGGTGACGGGGAGTGTGGTGAGGTCCCAGTCGCTTGCATAACCGTCAACAAAGATGTTGCTGCCGCCGGTATATGCCGACATCAGCCAGGGCTTCTCATAATAGAGGTCGTTCCAGTAGCCATTGTCGTCGCGTTCATAACCGCTGTAAACAGAGTGTACCGTGCCGAAGCTGGCTTTCCAGTTGTTGTTTTCGGGGTTGAGGTATTCGACTGACCAAATAGATTTTCCGTAGGGCTGGTTGGGTTCGTCGGTGAAGTTGACATATATGCGGTTGGCACCGCCGCGGAATTTGTAGTTGTCATTGGCGAAGTGGAGGGCTACCATGCCGCACTCGTTGTAAGAACCGTTCTCGTAGTTACCGCTCTGACGTGCTTGATAGGCGAGTGCTTCAGCGTCGTCGCCGCCAAAGTTCCATGTGCGGTATGTGCCGGTAGAGCGGTTGAGGTATTCCTGAAGGGCGTCGGTTGTCGTGAGGTTGAGACCGCCATCGATGGCGTGTGAGTCATCACCGTATCCCACGCAGCCTACGCGGAGGTCGAGACCTGCCTGAGTGAGTGCTGCTGTCCAGTTTACGATGCTGTTGGCTACAGCGTCGGCTTCTTCGCTCATACTTCCTGAGTTGTCAACGAGGAATACAACATCGGCTAAAAGTGTGCGCGAATTGTCGTCGGCTACGTTGTAAACGTCGATGCCTTTGGGCTTGCCATCGACCGTTACCCAGATGTTTTGTTTTGACTTATCGGCTGTGCCAATGAGCTTTAGCCATGAACCTGTGCTTTCGTCCCAGACACCGGTCATGTCGATTGCGAGATAGGAGTGTCCTTTTTCTTCTTTGACTGCGATAGCCGAGTTGGGGAGGGTTACTGTCGGGTTGGAGATTACGGGAGCTTGTGTGGCTTCGCTGTCATCGGGGATTCCAAGTTCTTGATTAGCAGTGTTTCCACCTTTGTCGTCGTCGGAGCAAGAGGCGAGGGTTAGTGCTGCGGCGGCGAGTGTCGCATAAGAGATGCCGCGTAGGAAATGTAAATTTTTCATAAAAAAACTATGATTGGTTGTATGTTTCGATTTAGAAAATGAGAACTTCTAAAGGTTTATGTCGCAAATTTAAGGGAAATAACCCATTGATTGAGGTTATTTAACATTATTAACAGTCGGATCGGTTTTTTCGTATTGTGGGAGTTTGAAGCCGGCGGCTTTGAACATGGTGTGATCCTGGTCGATGTTGTTGCCGACAGTGGTGAGCATATCTCCGACGAGCGCGCCGTTGATGCCTCCGCGGAGTATGCGTCGATTGGCCTCGGGGGAGAGGCGTTTGCGTCCGCCGGCGAAACGGATGGCGGCGTCGGGGGCGACGAAGCGCATGAGGGCTACCGTTCGCACCACTTCATCTTCGGGGATGGGGGGTGTGTCCTGGAGGGGTGTCCCTTTGATGGGGATGAGGATGTTTACGGGGATTGATGTGGCTCCGGCTTCGATGGCTTCGGCTGTCATCTCAAGCCGTTGCCTCATTGTCTCTCCCATGCCGATGATGCCTCCGCTGCATATTTCCATCCCGACTTCGCGTGCGGCCCTGATTGTGGCTAACTTGTCGGCGCGGGTGTGGGTGGTGCAAAGGTTGTGGAAGTTGGATGCTGATGTCTCGAGGTTGCAGTGGTATCGGCGCACTCCGGCGTCCCATAGCTGTTGGAGTTCGGTCTTTCCGAGGAGTCCCATGGATGCGCAGAGGGCTATGGGTGATTCGCGGCTTATGCGGCGGAATGTCTCGCAGAACCGCCTGATGTCGGCGGGGCTTACTTTGCGTCCGCTTGTGACGAGTGAGAATCGCGCGACGCCGCGGTCGGTGTTGACGCGGAGGTGTTCCGCCAGTTCGTTGTCGGGGATGTATTCGTATTCCGCGACGCCGGTGTTGTGGTGGCGTGACTGCGCGCACCATTTGCAGTCTTCGGTGCATCGGCCTGAGCGGGCGTTGACGATGGAGCAGGTGTCGATCGTGTCGCCGCAGCGTGCGCGTCGTATGCGGTCGGCCGCGTCGCAGAGGGTGTCGGTGTCGTAGGTTTCGTTGAGAGCCATGGCTTCGTCGACGGTGGCTGCGATGCCGCTGATGGCTTTGTCGGTCAGTGAGTTGAGTAGTTGCATTGTGATGTGTCGGTTGGTTGACTTGCGCGAAGTTACTTAAAATATGGCGTAAATTTTATCGCATTGTTGTGGTATATTTGTGGAAAATGCTTACCTTTGCAGTCGGGTAAGTCCTATACGACCAGCTCCCCGGGAACTCCGCCAGGTCTTGATCGAAGCAACGGTACCGGGTCGTAGCGGTGCGATGTAGTCAGCTTACCCTTTTTTTATGCCCTGCGGGGCCGCCGAAACCGGCGGCCCCGCAGGGTGTTTTTGGTGGGAGTGGCCGGCCCATGGGCCGGCCCTACGGTGTCAGAGGGAGAAGGCTTTGCGGATGGGGTCGATCATGTCGAGTTTTTCCCATGTGAAGAGTTCTACCTCGAGGTCTTTTTCTCCTTCGTAGCGTGAGCGGAAGTGTTTGGTTACTTTGCGTGGTGAGCGTCCGAAGTGTCCGTAGGTGGCGGTTTCCTGATAGATTGGTGCGCGCAGCTTGAGGCGTCTTTCGATTGCGTTGGGCCGCATATCGAACAGGGTGGCCACGATTGCCGATATTTCCGCGTCGGTTTTGTCGACTTTGGCCGTGCCGTTGGTGTTGACGTAGAGGCTTACGGGCTGTGCGACTCCGATTGCGTAGGCTACCTGTACGAGCGCTTCGTCGGCGATTCCGGCGGCCACGAGGTTTTTGGCTATGTGGCGCGCGGCGTAGGCTGCTGAGCGGTCAACTTTGGATGGGTCTTTGCCGGAGAACGCGCCTCCTCCGTGTGCTCCCCGTCCGCCGTAGGTGTCGACGATGATTTTGCGGCCGGTGAGTCCGGTGTCGCCGTGGGGGCCGCCGATCACGAATTTGCCGGTGGGGTTGACGTGGAGAATGAAGTCGTCGTCAAATAGCGCCTGAACGTCGGGGGGGAGCGTGGCCTTGACGCGCGGTATCAGTTGCTCGCGCACGTCGCGGCTTATGATGTCGAGCATCTTGGCGTCGGCTTCTTCTTGAGAGAGGTCGGCTGAGGGCTTGATGAAGTCGTCGTGCTGTGTGGAAATCACGATTGTGTGGACGCGTACGGGTCGGTTGTTTTCGTCGTATTCGATGGTTACCTGGCTTTTCGAGTCGGGCCTGAGGTAGCTGACGTTTTGTCCGGCGTCGTCGCGGTAGGTCATTGCCGAGCGGTCGCGGCGTATGCGTGAAAGTTCTTTGAGCAGGTCGTGGCTCAGCGACAGCGGCAGGGGCATTAGTTCGGGTGTCTCGTTGCAAGCGTAGCCGAACATCATTCCTTGGTCGCCGGCGCCCTGATCTTCGGCGTTGGCTCGCTCGACTCCGCGGTTTATGTCGCCGCTCTGTTCGTGGAGCGCAGAGAACACGCCGCAGGCTTCGGCGTCGAATTTAAGCTCTGACCGGTTGTAGCCTATGCCGTTTATGACTTGGCGTGTGACCTCCATGAGGTCGATGTAGGATCGGCTTTTTACTTCGCCGGCCACCACGACCTGTCCTGTCGTGACGAGTGTCTCACAGGCCACCTTTGATTGTGGGTCGTAGGCGAGAAATTCGTCGAGAATGGCGTCAGAGATTTGGTCAGCGACTTTGTCGGGATGTCCCTCAGACACTGATTCGGATGTGAAAAGGTAATTCATTTGTGATTAATTTTAGCATTGTTTTTTCAGGTGGTCGCAAGCAATCAAATTTGTCCACCCAGTTGATTGCCGCGAAGGTAAGGATTGTTTCGGTCATCCCCAAGCCCGGTCGTGTTAAATTTTGATGAATCGGGGGGCGGGTATAGGATCGGGGTGGTGTGTATAAAACGGACTAAGGACCGGCTTCACAGTCGGTCCTTAGCTTGGGCGCGTTTTTTTTGCCGCGCCCGGTAGTATTAATAATCTACTTGTTACTTATATTTTTATAACTTGTCTTATCGCTCCATGACGATTATCTATAGAGCATTTTGCTGACTCTGTCACCTTGGCGTACGATGTAGATCTGGCCTTTGGCGGGGTTCATCACGCGTATGCCCTGGAGGTTGTAGAACTCGGTGTCGCCGTTGATCTGGTCGGCCATGATGTCCTCGACGCCTGTGGTTATTTCTTTGGCGTCACTGAAATCCACATCGCTCTCGGCTTTAGCCTGGAACAGGTACAGGTCGACCGCCTCGTTTTCGGCTTCGGCTTTGGCTGCCGCGGCTTGCGCTCCGTTGATCAGGTAACGCAGCCCGCTACCTTTAATCACGGGGTATACCGCGGCGAATGTGCCTGTGATATTGGCGGGTTTGCTGCTGCCTGCCGCGGGTGCTGTCGCTCCGTAGCTTGCCGCCGGGTTGATTTCGATCGGCAGACGGCGTGATTTCGCAGCCATTGTTGACCAGTCGTGTCTGTCGGCCCAGGCGGTTGTCCAGTTATCGTCCTTGCCCCATGAGTGTATCTCATAGTTTGTGTCTCCGCCGTCGTTGTGCCGGTTGATAAACACGTTATCGTTTCCGGCGTTTCCGGTTGCGTCATAGCAGAGGGGTTGGCCGCCGTTGGCCGAGCGTGTGCCCGCGAATTTGTGGATGTAGCTTGCGTGGTTATTTAACCGGTCAACGGTGTGTCCGTAGACACCCTTGTGTGAGCCGTCATAGAGAGCTTTCTGCTGAACATGGAAGGCCGCGTAGCTCTCAAGCTCGCTTTCGACACTGTAGTTCATGTCGACCACTGCGTGGGCGTAGTGCCCGACGGAGATTTTGCCTGCGGGTTTACCTGGCCAGTCGTCATCCTTATTGGCTTCTTCAAGCTCTTTGGGCGACATATGGTAGTAGAAGTCTTCGTAGACGCGGTACATGGCTTTGCGGGTGCTCACATCCGGGGCTGCCATGTTGGCTGTGAAGCTTATCTCGGAGCTGGCCTCACCGTAGGGGTTGACGTATGTTTTGTCTCCCTTGGTGTATTCGACAAGGATGTGGCTGTCAAACTGAAGCTCGGTGTCAGCTTTGATGCGTTTACCCTTGCCGCCGTCGATCGCGTTTTCGAGCATATCGGGATTGCTCTCGACCTGGGAGAGATCCACGTCATAGAGGTTTAGGGAGACATCGTTTCGGGCGTTGTCGTTGACGCCGTTGATGTCGGTGTTGAACTTACTGTTCGCATAGTTGCCGTCGATAGCGGTGGTGGCGGGCATGAGGTAGAGCCGGTAGTTGACTCCGAATACCCCTTCTTTGGTGACGTCACCGACGACGGGGAGGGCGCTGATTGTAGCGGGTGCCACCGTCTCGTTGAAGCGTTGGTATTTCACCGGGAGCGCGATCACGGGGTTGTCCTCATCGAGCGTGAGGTTACCTTCTGAGTCGGCCTTGAAGCCGTTGAGGCGCGCGCCTGACGGGTGGGTCATATTGTTTTTGTGGGTATGTGTCACGCTTCGTGTCACTTTGGCCAACGTTACGTTGTTGACTGTCAGTGATGTGGCGGGAGCTATGACGTGGGTCTGGTCGGTGGCGGCGTCGAACTGGAGTATTGTCCATTGCGGAATGTCGCCTTCCTCGCTGATGAGATAGACTTTGAATGCGTAATTTGCAACGTCGTTATCGGCCATCTCGACAAGAGCGGTCTTGTCGGCGTTCCATGTCTTGAGCGCGGTGCCATTGGCGTCGGCGGCTGTCGGAGCGACGTTTTTCCAAACGGGGCTGATCGCCGGGTTCTGCTTGTCGGTGATTTCCTGTTTGAAATACCATGTTCCGGCGGGCAGATATTCGCCGGTGGCGATAAGCACCTCGTCAGTTGTCGATGACGTGAAAGTGAATGGTTTCACTGTGGCCGAGTTGAGGCGTGTCGCAGTGGCGTCGTCGACCGTGATGACATAGTATTTCATAGTCTCGCGGACAGTCTTTTCGGTTTCGCCCACTTTGTCGTCGAGGAATGCGGCTACTGGTTCCACGTCAAGCTCGACGTTGAAGGAGTAGTTGGTGCCTTCGGCGTTGTTGAGGTTTCCGTCGTTGTCAAACATTTGCTGCCGGGCCGCTATGGTGACAGGCACGCGGGTCTCGTTGATCGGGAGCTCGTTGGAGAGCTGTTTCTTCACCTTGCCCTCGATTGTGGCCTCTACACGGTAGCGGTATTTGCCGGGGGTGAGCGTCTGCGGGTCGCTGAATGACAAGGATGTTTCCTCGGTCTTCATCTCACCCACGGTGCGGTTGGCGTTGCCGGTTTCAACAAGTGTCTCGCTGCCGTCGGGGTTGAGGCGATACACCTTGTAGTCGGTCACCATCTTGCTGTCGTGCGATGTGTCTTTGTCGGGGATGTTGATCCACCAGTTGTAGCGGAGTGTCTTGCGCTTTGCGGTGTTGTAGCGCGCCTGGATTACCGGTTCGCAGACCGGCTCGACAAACTGCAGCACAGAGTTTTTGAAACTTGTCGACGGATTGTACCACAGCACCACTCGGCTGTAGAACTTCATCTGCGCCTGACTGTTTGATTTGGCAGTCGAGAAGTCGGCCGCATTGACGTCGCGCAATGTCGGATAAAGAGTCACGTTACCGCCGTTGGCAGTGGTAAGGTCATAGCCGTAGACCTCTTTTTGCTGACCGCCTATACCGTGACCGCCATTCTCAAAGCACCACTGGAATGCGTCTTTGGCGCCTCCGTAGTCAACACCGTCCCATCCGGTTTTAAGATTACCGCCGCCACCTGACCAGACTTTGAATGCGCCCTGCAGCCACATATCTTTCACGACAAGGCACTGCCAGCCGGAGTTGTTGATGGCGTCTGTCGTTGTCCCGTAATCGTTGGGGAACACTTCTTTGTAACGATAGGTTTCGGATTCGTTGTTGAGTGAGATGCTGGTTCCACCGCCGATATTACTGCTATATGTGGGGTGAGCGGTATAAAGCCATTTGTAGGTGTCGACCTCGTAATCGTCGTAAGACGTCGGGGGTAGGAATGTCACCGACTCAGAGTCATAGATGAGGTCTTTCGCCTGGTTATAGAACACAGTGGTGTGATTTGCGAGCCATTTTTTGTCGTAGGCGGTCAGGTAAACGGTGTTGCCTCGTCCATCGACATATGGGCGTCCGTTTTTGTCGCTTTGGATCCAAGAGTTGGCCCAGCCGGTCACTTTCTGTTTATCGCCGACCCAGGCGCGTCCCATTTCATCGAGGTTTTTCTTGCCGAGGTCGCCACCGAAATCATAATCGCCGACATATCGGATGTCGCTACCGATGAGAGTCATAGACTTATTTGCGGCGATTGTCTCGGTGCTATAGTCATAATTGAAATAAACCGATTTTGGAATGCCGTTGTCGAGCGTGAGTCTCACCTCCTTGAGCAGAGCCGGTTTTGAAACTTTCAGAGATTGAGCGTCAAAGTCAGTTCCGCTTCCGCCGGTATTCCAATCCCCGTTGTTAGGGTCGTCATTGTTAGTCCAATAATAGTGGGCGGTCGCTTGCCAGCGGATGCTGTTGTTGCCGTTATGGACGTATTTGTTTTCGTCTTTGTAGTCGACAGCGCCCGAAGACTGGCTATTGGTGAGCGTGATTGTCTGCGAGCCGGTGAAAGAGCCTTTGCAGGCATTGACATCGGTTTTGTTATAGTAGAGGGTGTAACGCTGCATCAGGTAGTCGTCGTAGTTATCGACCTTGGCGATACCGAAGTAGCCCTGGTACATGAAGCGTCCCGACAAGGTGGCTTGGTTGCCGCTGACGTGCAGCTCCCATTCGGGTTGCAGGCACCAGTCGGCGGTGCGCTGTCCGACGATGAAGTAGCGTGGGCCGTCGGCAAAGTCTTCCTCTTTCAGGGGCATATACGCTCCGGCGGCGGGGCCGGAGTATCCTTCATATTTGAGTGATGCTATGCCTTTTTTGTCGGCAGTGAGGACGACGGTGATTTTGTAGTCCTTGTCGTCGTCTCCTTTGAATCGGAATCGTTCCGTCCCGGTTGTGGTTTTCCAGTCGGAACCGGTGGCATAGGTATTTTCTGACTCAAACCCGTAGTCATCGCTATTGTAATACCATTTCTGTTCAGTGCCGGCGTTGTTCACAACTAACTGATAGGATCGGTCGTTGGTAGAACCGGCGCCGGTGTACGTTTTGATGGAAGTTCCGTGCCATGTCCATGTCTTTCCACCGTCTTTAGATGTGAGGGTGATTGTCTGGCCATTGTCGCGACGCACAAGTTTCACTCCGGTTATCACGGCGTTGGGGTCGCTGATGGTGATGGTTGTGGCTTTTAGGGTTGAGCTGTTGACGGCAACGGTGGCGTTGAACGAGGTGAGCTGTTCGCTGACACCGAATGGCTGCTCCCTCCCCTCGATTAGGGTGTAGGTGCCTGTCCCGGCGTTGGCGTTGTCGAAGCTGTAGGTCACGCCTGTGGTGTTGCGTTTGGTCTTGACCAAGACGGTGTAGCCGGAAGGGTTGACCGCCACGTTGGTGAAGGTGTAGGGCGCTGCGGTCTTGGTGACGGAGCTTGCGCCATCTAAGGTGACGCTCGTGATGGCGTCGCTATTGGTTGCGGTGGTTGAGTAGCTCGTGGCGTCGGTGCCGCTGACGTTCACGGTCATCACGGTGTCGATAATCTTGCTGTCGATTGAGAATCCTGTGGTCGAGCTTGTCTCGGTCAGGTTGGTGCCGCTCGACACGGTGTAGCTCTTCAAGGAGTTGTCGTCGTAGTTCACCTTGACAAGGAACTTCTCCGTACCCTTCAGACCTGAGAGGCTGAAAGTGTAGGGAGCGGCGTTGTCCGACGCGAATTTCACGCCGTCCTTCCACAGCTCGACCGATGTCACCGACACCGGATTGTACACGCCATTATCGGTCACTTGCCATTTGCTGTTGTCGGCGTCTGATCCTGTCCATTGTGATGAGGCTTTGTATATATGACCGTTCTTAATGCCGGTTACTGAAAAGGTCTGCTCGTTGTTCCATCCGCTATTATACCCGGCGTAAAAGATACCTGTCGGATCTGACGATGATGCGAACGTGAACTTGTAGATTTTACCTGAAACATTAGTACCTTTGGCTGAATCTTTACCGACCATGTAGGTCTTCATGTCTACTGGTGAAACAGTTGAGGGACTGGTTAGTTGCAGATACAGTTGTGCCCATGTTGGATTAGTCGCATCGAAATAAACGGTGTACTCGGTCCACTTTGATGATGTTGGTGTGGAACCGGCAGTACCATTCCAAGTGTAGGTGTAGCCGTCATTGAATACCGGGTCGCCGTCGAACAGCTTGGTCTTATTACTGTCTCCTTTCGTGAAAATCACGTTGGTCGGTGTACCGGTGCCTGAGGCTTTCCAGCGTCCATACTCGTCTTTGGTCATGGAATAGCCGGGGAAATTTCCGTTAAGTTTATCGCTTCCGGCCCACACATATGCTGTGGGGGTGAACCCGGAGGTGTTTGCGGGGTCGAGATAGACGGTCCATGCGGAAGCCGGCGGTGCGTAGAGCATGGCGCACACAGCCGTCAGGAGAAGAAATAGAATTTTTTTCATCTTGATTTGTGTAAGTAGATTGGTTAAGTTTATAATTTGTTTGTTACTATATTCACTGTCAAATAGATAAGGTCGTCAATAAGTATGTTACCCTGTCGGTTGCTGTGGCTTAGGCTGCCACGATTGCGCTGAGCACGGACGCATAAACACTTGTTGGCGTGGCAAATGTATGAAAAAAGGTTCAAATTACCCCCCCCCCATTGATTAAATAAAGTTAAAGAAGGAATGAATTAACATTTTTAGGGAAGCGGCAGGGTCTACCGGGGGGCGTCTTTTGTGTGTGGTCGGCCAGCCCGTGGGCAGGCCCTACCAGGGGGTTATCCAACGATGGAGTGGGTGCGGGGATGTGGCCAGCCGGTGGGCGGGGTCTACCGGGGGTCGTCTTTTGTGTGTGGTCGGCCAGCCCGTTGGCAGGCCCTACCGGGGGGTTATCCAACGATGGGGCGGGTGCGGGGATGCGGCCAGCCGGTGGGCGGGCCCTGCCGGGGGTCGTCTTTTGTGTGTGGTCGGCCAGCCCGTGGGCAGGCCCTACCAGGGGGTTATCCAACGATGGAGTGGGTGCGGGGATGTGGCCAGCCGGTGGGCGGGGCCTGCCGGGGGTGTCTTTCGTGTGTGGTCGGCCAGCCGGTGGGCAGGCCCTGCCGGGGGCGTCTTTTGTGTGTGGTCGGCCAGCCCGTGGGCAGGCCCTACCGGGGGTCGTCTTTTGTGTGTGGTCGGCCAGCCCGTGGGCAGGCCCTACCGGGGGGTTATCCAACGATGGGGCGGGTGCGGGGATGTGGCCAGCCGGTGGGCGGGCCCTGTCGGGGGAAATGCAGCGGCCCCCGCAGCGGTGTGCTGCGGGGGCCGTGGTTTATGTGTTATGTGGGGTTGGGTGGATTAGAGTTTGGGGCCGGCGGCTACGAGTGCTTTGCCTGCGGCGTTGTTCTCGAATTTCTTGAAGTTGTTGATGAACATTTCGGCGAGTTTGTCGGCTTTCTTTGTCCATTCCGCGGGATCGGCGTAGGTGTCGCGGGGATCGAGAATCTTGGGGTCAACGCCCGGAAGCTCGGTGGGCACGGTGAAGTCGAAAACGGGTATCTGCTTGGTGGGCGCGGTGAGAATCGAGCCGTCGAGGATGGCGTCGATGATGCCGCGGGTGTCTTTGATGGAGATGCGTTTGCCGGTTCCGTTCCATCCGGTGTTGACGAGGTAGGCTTTGGCACCGCTCTTTTCCATCTTCTTGACGAGTTCCTCAGCGTATTTTGTGGGGTGGAGCGAAAGGAAGGCCGCGCCGAAGCATGCTGAGAATGTGGGGGTAGGCTCGGTGATGCCGCGCTCTGTGCCGGCGAGTTTCGATGTGAAGCCTGAGAGGAAGTAGTATTTGGTCTGCTCGGGTGTGAGGATCGAAACGGGGGGCAGCACTCCGAATGCGTCGGCCGAGAGGAAGATCACGTTTTTGGCTGCGGGGCCTGCGCTGGGGCGCACGATCTTCTCGATGTGGTCGATGGGGTAAGATACGCGGGTGTTTTCGGTGACGCTCTTGTCGGCGAAGTCAATCTTGCCGTCTTTGTCGACTGTCACGTTCTCGAGGAGTGCGTTGCGACGGATGGCGTTGTAGATGTCGGGCTCGCTGTCTTTGTCGAGGTTGATTACCTTAGCGTAGCATCCGCCTTCGAAGTTGAAGACGCCGTTGTCGTCCCATCCGTGCTCGTCGTCGCCGATGAGGAGGCGTTTGGGGTCGGTAGAAAGGGTTGTCTTGCCTGTGCCTGAGAGGCCGAAGAAGATGGCGGTGTTCTCGCCGTTTTTGTCGGTGTTGGCGGAGCAGTGCATCGATGCCATGCCCTTGAGGGGGAGGTAGTAGTTCATGATCGAGAACATACCTTTCTTCATCTCGCCGCCATACCATGTGTTGATGATGACCTGCATACGCTCGGTGAGGTTGAAGGCAACGCAGGTCTCGGAGTTGATGCCGAGTTCTTTCCAGTTCTCAACCTTAGCTTTGGAAGCGTTGAGGACAACGAAGTCGGGCTGGAAGTCTTTGAGTTCCTCCTCGGTGGGGCGGATGAACATATTGGTTACGAAGTGTGCCTGCCAGGCTACCTCGACGATGAAGCGTACAGCGAGACGGGTGTCTTTGTTGGTGCCGCAGAACGCGTCGACAACGTAGAGCTTTTTGTTGGAGAGCTCTTTGTCGGCGATGGCCTTGAGCGCGTCCCAAGTGGCGGGAGAGATGGGCTTGTTGTCGTTTTTATATTCGTCGGAAGTCCACCAGATGGTGTCCTTAGAGATGTCATCTTTCACGAAAAATTTGTCTTTGGGAGAACGCCCGGTGTAGATGCCAGTCATGACGTTTACAGCTCCCAGCTCTGTCTCCTGACCTTTCTCGTATCCAGTGAGGTCGGGGTTCACTTCATCGATGAAGAGTTGGTCCCATGAAGGGTTGTGGATAATCTCCGGGGTACCGGTGATACCGTACTTGGTTAAATCGATTTTGCTCATTTTCGTTAGACTTATTATTAATATTAATGTATAGTCTCTGTTTTAGCTGTCCTTTAAAATCAGGTGCAAAGGTAACGCGGGTTTTCGGGATTGCAAACGGATATTAAAGAAATTTTTCCGTATTAATTATTTTTAACCCGCTTTGCGCGCGTCACTTTTTCACTTTGAAAATGTCTCCACCGATTTTAATGAAGTATATGCCGGGGAGATGGATGCGGACATCGTCGGGGCTGCCACTGAGGCAGATGGCACGCCCGGTTGAATCATATACGTCTATGGGTGTGTTTTTGTTCATTTGGCTGATGATAATCCGTCCGTCGGGGGCGACGGCTACCCGGGGCCGGCTAACTGTGGGCAGGGGGTCGGAGCCAACGCCGGCGAAGGTGACTTCACAGATGTCGTTGAACCGTCCCCAGACGGGGTGCGCGGTGTAGGCGGGTGCGGCTCCGAGGGTGACGCTGAGAGTGGCTTGACTGAATACCTCAGGCTCGAAGGGGTTGAGGTCGATGTGATGGGAGTCTTGCCTGTTGTCCCATTCGGGTGGGGCGGCCACGCGGCATCGGATGTCGCTGATGGCCCGGCATCCGGTGAAGGCGTCGATCGACAGCGAGCGTAGCCCTCGGCCAAGCGAGATGGTTGTGAGCGAGGTGCAGCAGTCGAAGGCTTCGGCTCCGACGGCGTCGACGCCGTCGCCGGTGTCGAACGATGCGAGCGATGAGCAACCGGCAAAGGCTCCGTCGCCGATTGTGGCGGCTGTGGAGGGGATGTAGGCTTGTGACAGGGAGGAGCATCCGTGGAATGCGTATCGGCCGATGGCGCCGGCTCCCTCGGGGATCCAGACGGAGCTGAGTGAGGAGCATCCGCTGAAGCATCCGTCGCTGACGGCGGCGAGCTTTGATGGCAGCTTGGCGACGGAGAGGTCGCGGCAGTCGGCAAACGCGTAGTCGCCAATCGCGGTGACGGCCTCGGGGATGGATATGCGCCGGAGTCCGACGCATCCGTTGAAGGCGCGGTCACCGATGGTTTCGAGCGTCGGGGGCAGGGTGATCGATGTCAGCCCTCCGCAGTTGTTGAAGGATTCCTCGCCAATCGCGGTTACTCCGCTGCCAATCGCGGCGGAGATGAGGCTGCGGCAGTCGCTGAAGGCGCGGTCGCCTATGGATGTGGTGTTGTCGGGGATGGAGATGGAGGTTATGCCGCTGCTGACGAACGCTTCGCAGCCGATAGTCTCGACGGCGCCCAATGAGGCTGACCGGAGGTTGTGGCATTTGCTGAAGGCGCGGTCGCCTATGACGGTTACCGATGGGGGCAGGTCGATAGATGACAGGATGTCGCACCCGCTGAACATTCCGTCGGAAACGACGGTGAGTGTTGACGGGATCGAGACGTAGGAGAGCTTACGGCAGTCGGCGATGGCTTCAATGCCCACTTGGGATAGGCCTTCGGGGAGTGAGAGCGAGAGGAGCCCGCATCTCTGGAGAGCTCCGTTGCCGAGGGTGGTCAGTGACTCGGGGAGCGATATTGTGACGAGCTGCGAGCATCCGTCGAACGCGTGGTCGCCAATGGCTGTGAGCCTGTCGGGGAACTCGATGCTCTTGAGTGCCTGGCAGCCGGTGAGCGCGTATTCACCGATCGAGAGCGGGGAGGTGGAGAAGATGAGGTCGCGCAGCCTGATGTCGCCGGCGAAAAGCCTCGGCGGCCAGGAAGTGACGGCGGGCGACATCTCGAACTGCCGCAGGCTGGAGCATTCGGAAAACGCCCCTTCGCCGATGTGGCGTACAGTGGGCGGCAGCTTTATCTCGGTGATCCAAGAGCATCCGGCGAATGCCTCGGTCCCAATGCGGGTGAGGCCATCGGGGAATACCACCTGGGTTATGCGTCCGCAGTCTTTGACGGCCTCGTCGGCGATTTCGGTGACGAAGTAGTTTTTGTCGTCGGGGGCTTTGACGACAGACGGTATGGTGAGCACCCAGGAGTAGTTGGAGTTCTGGAGTGAAGTCAGCTCGACCTGAGAGGGGCTGATTATGGTGTAGTTGAGGCCGTCGATGGAGAAGTCGATGGCGAAAACCGCCGCATGGGTTAAAACGGCGGCAAAAAATGTGGTTGAAAGTCTGTGAAGTCGGTTCATTATGTGACAAAAGTAGGTATAAAATGTCAAATAACCGCGGGACAAAATAGATTTTAACTAATTAATCATTAACTTTGTGGATTGTAAGCCATGAACAAATACTCACCAAATTAAATATCACGACATTATGATTACTCTCAGAAAGGGATTAGTCACGCTTGCCGCGGGGTTGCTCGCGGTTTTCGGGGCTTTTGTGCCGTCGGCATCGGCGCAGACCCATCAGCTGCGCGACACCGTAGTGAGCGTGTCGACCGTCATCCCGTCGACCGCCGACACCATCACGCTGACGACAAAGCGAGTTTCGCCTCCGGTAAAGGTTACCGTCATCCATCCGGCGTGGACTGACTCGGTTGTGCGTTACCCGGTGGTTTATCTGCTCAACGGTTACGGGGGCGACTACCGCTCGTGGCCTCAGGGCCAGCCGCGCCTGAACGAGCTGGCGCAGGAGAAGGGGATAATCTTCGTGTGCCCCGACGGCAGGGACAGTTGGTACTGGGACTCGCCGGAGGATCCGAATATGCAGATGGAGTCGCTGATAACGCGGGTGCTCGTGCCGATGATCGACGCGAACTATCCGACCATAGCAGACCCGGCGCACCGCGCTATCACGGGACTGTCGATGGGTGGCCACGGCGCGCTGTGGCTCGGAATGCGCCACCCCGACCTTTTCGGGTCGATGGGAAGCATGAGCGGGGGCGTCAACATCACCCCGTTCCCGAAGAAGTGGAAGATGGAGAAGTGGCTGGGCCCGTATGACGAGAACGTTGAGCGTTGGGAGGACCACACGGTGATCAACTTAGTGCCCAAGCTCGCGCCGGGTCAGAATATCATAATAGACTGCGGGGTAGACGACTTTTTCGCTGATGTCAACAATGAGCTGCACGAGGCGTTGCTGACGAGGAAAATCCCTCATGACTACACTACGCGCCCCGGGAAGCACTCATGGGACTACTGGCGCAACTCGATATTGTATCACATCGACTTCTTCAGCGAGGCGTTCCGCAAGGCGTCGGGAAAATGAGCCTCCCGGAGCGTCGTCGAGCCGCGGCGAGGGGTAAAATTTCTATTTTTAAAGAATTTTTTCCTTAATTTTTGCTGCGGCGGTGTTTTTGCACTAATTTTGCGAGACGTAACGCAATAGCTTTAACGGCCGAAACAACAAGAATAACAAATTAATAAATCAAAACTATCATCCTCTATGTGGTTAACTAACTCATCTGTAGGGCGGAAATTCGTCATGGCACTGACCGGCGCGTTCCTTGTCCTCTTTGTAACGTTTCACGTCCTGATGAATGGCGTGGCCATCTTCTGGCCCGCCGCTTACAACGTCATCTGCGCATTTTTGGGCGCGAACTGGTATGCCCTTGTCGGCACGCTCGTGCTTGCCGCAGGTTTCCTGCTGCACATCATCTATGCGCTGTGGCTGACAGTACAAAACCGGAAGGCCCGCGGCAACGACCGCTATGCTGTGACCTCAAAGCCTAAACAGGTGGAGTGGGCGTCGCAGAATATGCTCGTGCTCGGAATCGTGGTGCTTGCGTTCCTTGTGTTGCACCTGATCCAGTTCTGGGCCAAGATGCAGCTTGCGGAGATCACGGGCGAGCTTTACACCGGCCCTTGCGGGAACGAGATGCCGCCTGCCGCCGGCACGCTGTTCCTACAGCTCGCTTTCGGGCAGTGGTGGACCCTGCCGGTGTATATCATCGGTTTCGTAGCATTGTGGTTCCACATGACCCACGGCTTCTGGTCGATGTTCCAGAGCGCGGGATGGAATAACGGCACATGGCTCCCCCGCCTGAAATGCGTAGGGAACTGGTGGACAACGCTTGTAATCGGTCTGTTTATCGCGGAGGCTGTCGTGTTCACGGTGCAGGCTAACAACGAAACCTACCTGAAATGCCCGGCCCTGCAGGAGCAGTATCAGGAGATGATGCTTGAACACAAAGACGCAGTGGTTCCCGGCGTTGCCGGCGCCTGTGGCGACAAATCGGCTTGTCAGGGCGATTGCGAAAACTGCGAGCAGCCTTGCCAGCAAGAAGAAGTAATCGAAGTAGTAGAATTTAATTAATCCACCTTTCACGATATGGCAGACATTAAAAAGCTCGATGGGATGATCGATTCGACCCCCATCATGAAGGATTACGCTGACATCGAGTCCTCGAAGCTCCCCGAATATCAGATAGACTCCAAGATACCCGAAGGTCCCGTAGCTGAAAAGTGGACCAACTATAAGGCACATCAGAAACTTGTGAACCCGGCCAACAAACGTAACCTCGACATCATCGTCGTAGGGACCGGCCTCGCGGGCGCGTCGGCAGCGTCGACCCTCGGCGAGATGGGTTTCAACGTGCTCAACTTCTGCATCCAGGACAGCCCTCGCCGCGCCCACTCAATCGCCGCGCAGGGAGGTATCAACGCAGCCAAGAACTATCAGAACGACGGTGACTCGGTTTACCGCCTGTTCTATGACACGGTGAAAGGCGGCGACTTCCGTTCGCGCGAGGCCAACGTGTACCGTCTGGCTGAGGTGTCGAACAACATCATCGACCAGTGCGTGGCTCAGGGTGTGCCTTTCGCCCGCGAGTACGGCGGCCTGCTGGCCAACCGCTCGTTCGGCGGCGCGCAGGTTTCGCGTACGTTCTACGCCAAGGGCCAGACCGGGCAGCAGCTTCTGCTCGGTGCATATGCGTCGCTCAACCGTCAGATCCAGAAAGGGTCGGTTAAGTCGTTCAACCGCCGCGAGATGCTCGACGTGGTCATCATCGACGGCCGCGCCCGCGGTATCATCGTCCGCAATCTCGTCACCGGCGAGATAGAGCGTTACGCCGCTCACGCCGTGGTGCTCGCCACCGGCGGCTATGGCCGCACTTTCTTCCTGTCGACCAACGCTATGGGCTGCAACGGCTCTGCCGCTATCCAGGCGTTCAAGAAGGGAGCGTATCTGTCGAACCTCGCGTTCACTCAGATTCACCCGACCTGTATCCCCGTGCACGGCGAAGACCAGTCGAAACTTACCCTGATGAGCGAGTCGCTGCGTAACGACGGCCGCATATGGGTTCCGAAGAAGAAGGAGGACGCCGAGGCTATCCGCGCCGGCAAGAAGAAACCGACCGATATCCCCGACGAGGATCGCGATTTCTATCTGGAGCGTCGTTACCCGGCGTTCGGTAACCTTTGCCCCCGCGACATCGCGAGCCGCGCGGCCAAAGAGCGTTGCGACGCGGGCTATGGCGTGGGAACGGGCAACGCCGTCTTCCTCGACTTCAAATATGCCATCAACCGTTTAGGCGCCGACGTGGTCCGCGACCGTTACGGCAACCTATTCGATATGTATCAGATGATCTCGGACGATAACCCCTACGAGACCCCGATGATGATCTTCCCCGCCAGCCACTACACAATGGGTGGTATCTGGGTAGACTATGAGTTGCAGACCTCAATCAAGGGGCTGTTCGCCATCGGCGAGTGCAACTTCTCGGATCACGGTGCCAACCGCCTCGGCGCGTCGGCTCTGATGCAGGGTCTGGCCGACGGTTACTTCGTGCTTCCCTACACAATGCAGAACTATCTGAGCGACCAGATCAAGGTGCCTCATTTCAAAACCGATACCAAGGAGTTTGACGAGGCGGAGAAGGGTGTCCGCGCCCGCATCGAGAAGCTGATGAACATCAAGGGTAGCAAGTCGCCTGACCAGATTCATAAGCGTTTGGGTCATGTGATGTGGAATCTGGTCGGTATGGGCCGCACGCTCCAAAGCCTTGTTAAGGCGATAGACGAGCTTGAGGATATCCGCAAGGAGTTCTACAGCGACCTGCGCATCGTTGGCCGCGCCGATGATCTTAACACCGAACTTGAGAAGGCCCTGCGTCTTGAAGACTTCCTGGTTATGGCCAAGATGATGGCTATAGACGCTCTGCACCGCAACGAGTCGTGTGGCGCGCACTTCCGCGAAGAGTACCAGACCGCCGACGGCGAGGCTGCCCGTAACGACAAGGATTATATGTATGTGTCATGCTGGAAATACACCGGTGACAATGAGAAGCCCGTGCTGCTCAAAGAGCCGCTGAAGTATGAGGCAATCCAGGTACAAACCCGTAACTATAAGTCATAAGCTCTAACCACGAGGGGGCCACAACCCCGCCGTTGCGGCTCCCTACCAAATAACACAACAAAATGGAAAAGACAATCAACATAAAATTGAAGATTTGGCGTCAACGTGGTCCCAAAGAGAAAGGCCAGTTCGTCAACTATTCGCTCGATAACGTGTCAACCGGCAGCAGCTTCCTTGAAATGCTCGATATGCTCAACCAGCAGTTGGTGGAGAAGGGTGAGGAGCCTGTGGTGTTTGACAACGACTGCCGCGAGGGTATCTGCGGTATGTGCTCACTCTATATCAACGGACATCCCCACGGGCCTGTGCAGGGTATCACTACCTGCCAGCTCCATATGCGCAAGTTCAACGACGGCGACACCATCACTATCGAGCCTTGGCGTTCGGCAGCATTCCCGGTGATCCGCGACTTGACGGTGGACCGTAACGCATTCGACAAAATCCAGCAGGCCGGCGGTTACGTTTCGTTTAACTGCGGCGGCGCACAGGATGCCAATTCGCTTCCTATCTCCAAAGAGGTCGCCGATATGGCAATGGACTCGGCTACCTGTATCGGTTGCGGGGCTTGTGTCGCAGCTTGCAAGAATGGATCGGCCATGCTGTTTGTGAGTGCTAAGGTGAGCCAGTTCGCTCTGCTTCCCCAGGGTCAGGTTGAGCGCGCCCGCCGCGCCCGCGCTATGGTCAAGAAGATGGATGAGCTCGGTTTCGGTAACTGCACCAATACGGGAGCCTGCGCTGCCGAGTGCCCCAAGAATATACCCCTGAGCAACATCGCGCGACTGAACCGCGAGTTTGTGAAGGCTAAGTTCAAAGATTAATCCTTTAGAGGAATAAGCAAAAAAGATAATGAGGGAGAGCCGCTGCGGCTCTCCCTCATTATCTTTTTTTCGCAGGGTGAGTCTTTTGATAATCTTTATGGAGTTGATAATGGTCGTGTGGGGGCGATTGCTGCTGAGTCGGCAACGGCGGTGATGTCGTAGGGCGCGGCGACCGAGCGCGGTTGTTTGCTCAGGCGGTAGTAGAATGACTGCTGCGTGTCCCACGACGGGAATGAGAGTTGCCGCGTCTGGCCGGGCGGTATTTCGGTTCCAATCCACACTGACCGCCGATGGAGTTGCCTTCCCCGGATGTCGAGGTAGGTGATGGTGAGCCTGATGGATTTTACGGACAGGCTGTCGGGGGAGGCGTTGGTGGCGAAAATCGTTTCGCGGCGTGAGCGCAGCGGTTTGTCGTAACCTGCGAGACGGATATCGGCGGGGCGTAACGACACCATGCTGTCGGGGTTTATGGACGCTTCGATTTTATCGGTTTGCAGCGGTCGGCGGGTGGTGCGCTGTTTTCTTGCGGATGCCGCCGTCAACGCAACAGTGGCAATCGCCAGTATAAATGGGAGCTTTCTCATAGATGCCGGGGTGATGAGGCTGATTTTTGAGACCGCGGGTGGAGCCTTACCATGCCGTCGGTCCCCTTGGGCCGCTCGTCGATGGCACTGACTGAATAACGAAACATATATGGCACCATGCGCCATAGGTTGAACCTGACACCTTGTCGATAGTGGGATAGCGACAGCCGGTCGTCATCGGACAGCGTGATGATGAATCCGGCGGGTGATTGCAGCTTTCCGTCGACTGATTTGGTGTAGATGAGGGAGTCGAATTTGCGAGCGTCGGCAGTCGACACGGCGCGTCCCATCAGTGTGCCGGGCGCGACGGAACGGTCGGGCATGGAGACGGCGGTGATGCGGTAGGTGGCCGTGGATTTGCGCGTTGTTGACGGCTCGCGTTCGATAGCTACGACAGCACCGTCGGCGGTCAATTCCCATAAGCCTTCGACGGGGTCGAGCGTTTGGCGCGACATTTTAGCGGAAATAGAATCGACCAGCCCGTAACCCGGAGATACGGTCGAGGTAGCCGGTAGTCGGACTGACGGTTGCGCCGCACAGACAGCCACGGCGATGAGGGAGGCTAACGATAAAGTGGTGAAGCGGAGAGAGGTCATTGTCGGTTGGATTGTTAGACGGTGCTGAATTTGTATGAGAAACCGAAGCTCAAAATCTCTTTCAACTGCCATTTGTGCCAACTGCAATCCTCTCGCCGGGGGGTGGAGGAGTCGTAGCGCGCGTGGATGTAGATTTGAGTGGAGATGTAGCGGTTGACCGAGAAATCAAATGTGTTTTCCCAGTCGCCTTGAATGTAGGAGTAGTCGGTAAAGACAAATAGCCGAGAGGTGTATGTGATGTTGCGCGTCAGTTTCCAGAGCAGTTTTGCCTCGGCGTTGGAACCATACTGGCTCACCGCCGAGTGGCCTTTTTTGATGCCATAGGCTGTTTCGTCGAGCCGTGAGTTGGTACAGGTCTTTAGATTGTAGGACAGTGGCGCTATGGATGCGTCAAATGTCAGTCTCTTGTCGGTTGAGACATAGTTGTAGGACATACCGAGACCGATGTTCAGCTCTCCCGGGGATAGGAATGCGGCTTTGAGGTCGTTTGTGTTGCTTTTGTAGCCGTTGAACAACTGGGTCTTGAACATGACTGTCACGGAGTAGAACCATCGTCGTGCGGCTTTCACGCCGAATTTGCTGTTGATCTGCAGCAGGTCTTCGCTGATGCTGTAGGATCTAATAGAGTCGTCGGGAGCGCTGTTCATGCCCAGTTTGTACTGGATTGTGTTGTCAAACATCAGGTTTGGGTGGAATGCTTGGTTGAGTTTGACGTTGTAGACCAGGTTGGCAATCATGTTGAGGTTGTTGTTGCCTCCTTGATACCAGTTGGGCGAAATATAGGCTTGAGAGAATTGAGCGGAGCCGTTGAAGCTGTGGAGCCAGTTGCGTTGTATGACATCGGCCTGCGGCACTTCATCGACGAGCTTGTTTTTGTCGACGGGGACTTCCTCGATGACTATGATGGCTTTCGACGGGTCTATGACGGCTCTGTATTGCTTCGGCGGCTCTGGTAGCCATCGCTCGTTGTATTTCACCAAATGCGGGTTGGCTATCATGTAGTTTTGTCTCATTTCCCACATCTGTCGCGCGAGTGAAAGTTGGTCGTCGGCCCATTTTGTCGGTGACGGCTTGACCTGACGGAACCCTTCTGTCATCGCAGAGTCGGTAGCGGCAGAATCGGTCTTGACGATAAACGACATTCTTCGGGGCTGAAGGGCGAGAGGCCGCAGCGAGTCGAGCAGAACGTAACGGTCGTAAACTGCCGGAAAAAAGAAGTAAGATGGGAATCTCATGCTTGAGACATCGAGCGTTGAGTCAATGGCCAAGGTGTCGGCACTGATGGTGGCGTTGACGCGGTTTTGCGTGCGCGATTTCCATTGCACCCTGGGGGCGGCCTGTAATGTGGCGACGGCGCATAAGGCCATGGCGGCGATGATAACCGTCAGCCACAGCGGGCGTAAATTACTCGTTGACATTCTGACCCTTTTTGCTCTCATGCCGCGAAATTAGTCAATCGCCGTCAACCGCGCAAATCTCCAGTGGCAAGTTTGATGACTTCAATCAAACAGTGATTGCTGAAGTACTTGTGGGGTAGGAGATTTTGTCGGGTCATAGTCGCTTTCATCAAACACGCCTGTTGCGACTATGCTCTCTGCCAATTGTGATATCAGGGTTACAGCCACGGAATTGCCGATAAGTTTCATCCATCGCGGACGAGATTCAGGCAAAATGAAATTTTTAGGGAATCCTTGTATAATGCAGGCTTCCTCTTTGGATATCAAACGATATTTTTTTGTTTTATACACTTTTTCGAGGAAGTTCCGGCGGTATTCTTCAGAAGTTGCGCCGTGTATGTCTATCTCAGAAATATAGTCGTTTGTGTCACTTGCGACGAGTGTGGGGTAAAGTTTTGAGGATGGCAGGAATATACGGTTAATTCCATTAAGTCCAGTGCTGATTTTCGTGTTTTTGAAGTCATATCTTATTTCAACGCATTCAGCTAACCCTAATTCAGCTAATTGATTTAATAGAGATGTGACGTTGATTTTTCTAATCTTGAAATCGCGGATGAGTTTGAGTTCGTCAATATTTGCGTTTTTTGAATTTAAATTATTTAAGATGTCGATTCCGTCAATATCAATATTTTCGATGCGGCTTTTGATTATATATCTGTATTTTTCTTCTTTAAGGATTCCTTTAGTTACCAGTCCATTCAGGTCTTCAATGGAAATGGAAGAATCCAGCTCTTTAAAATGCTGTAACGCCATCGGGTTTCCGTCTAAAGGCCCGTAACATCTTTTTCTTCTGTTCTGCAACAATAGATTGCAAATCATTTTTTCTTTGTCGGATGTTTCAACCAAATCCCATGAATGGATAGTTGTTTCACCTCCTCTTAAATCATTGAACAAGAAATAGTCGTTTCTTCCGTCGGAGTTTACCGAAATGCTCTGCCCGACACCATGTTTGTGGTTAATCTGGCATTTATCAACGGGAGTCCCCGATAAAATGCCGTTTAATGTTGCGTTGCCTTTCTTTTCTTGCGGAAGAGAGAATCTGTCGTGATAAATTTTTTCCCTAAACCCAATGATGTAAATGCGAATGCGGTTCTGTGGTACGCCATAGTCGTAGGCGTTTAACAGGAAGAAGCTGGCATGGTAGCCGGCATTCTTGATTCGCTCCATTATGTAATTAAGAGCTTCTTTGTTTCTTGGGTCGGCAAGCCCTTTGACATTTTCAAATATAAATGCTTTTGGCTTTGATTGATTCAAAAGAAACAGTGCATCATTCCAGAGTTGCCCGCGGGAGTCGTCAAACCCTAAATTTCTCCCGGCGATTGACCAACTTTGGCAAGGAACTCCTCCGGTCAGGAAATCATGATCCGGCAATTCTCTTAGCTTGGTAATATCTCCAAGGTTGGAGTCGGGGGATTCGTTGTAGTTCTTACAGTAACTTGCAATCGCATCGGATGCGATTTCGCTGAATCCAACGCATCGGCCACCATTTTTTTCTAATGCCAGCCTGAAACCACCTATTCCCGCAAATAAATCAATGAAGGAGAATTTAGGCTTATTCATTTCAAATTATTATTTACGACTTCCTCAACCGGGATGATATGCAGGTAATCGCGATATATTAATTCTTTGTACTTGGATCCGAGTGAGTTAATCTCGTTTATGAAATTCTGATAGGTTCCTTCTCCTCCTAAAAATTCCCATAGCTCATCTCCAATGAGTATGCTTTTGTCGGTGGAGATGTCAAACCATTTCTTGGGGTAGCTCCAAGCATAGTCGCTCTTTTTGCCGTACGGGTTGTAGACTAATGCGAAGTAAGCCTGTTCAACAGGCCGATTTTCCATAGCCATCAGTTTCAGCATTTTCTCTTTGCTAACTTTGGCCTGGTCGCTATTGGGCAGAGGCGCTTTTAGCTCGAAAGCATATTTTTTATGATTCTTGATGTCCTCCGCAAGTAGGTCGCAGATTACAGTGGTCGGAATAGGTTCGCCACCGCCCTTCAATACATATGCTAAGTCATCGTCCCAATTGGGTTTCCTTTTCTTTTGCCCTTTGGTTGCGTGGTCTTCAGCGTTAAGAATCTCTTGGATGCGTTTGAGCCGTTCATCCAATATATTTCCTTCAACAGATGCTTGTAGCGAAGCTTTTCCTAAGTGTGACGATGCTACTATATGGGCTAATCGTTCCCATGCTGACCCAAATGGTGTGACAAAACGTCTTTCAAAGTGTGAGCCTTTGAAAATCTCATCCGGGACCAATGCGGCGTATAACGGCTTTTTCGCATGGTGTTCTTCGGGAATGAACGGATCTGTAACCAGTACTTTATTCATCACAGAATCCATCAATTCGGTGATTACCTTTGCTATTCCTTTAGAAACTAAATTGTTGTCCATCTCTGTCTGATAGGGATTATTAATGGGATGAAATTTGCGGGACCAAGCCACTGCAAATATACAATGAAAAAATGGAACAATCAACTACTCAGACTGTGGGGAGGGAGTGGATTGTGGCGAGGATATCGACGGCGGTTTCGACGTTGGGGACGGCTGAGATGGCGATGCTGCGTCGTGAGTTTTTTTCGCGGATTTTGCATCGTCGGGGGTTCATCTGCAGGTAGTTGAGGATTTTTCCGAACATCGGCGACTGGTAGTATGCGCGGTTTGTGTCGTCGACGAAGTATATGTACATCGTTTCTTGTTTCAGCACAACTTTCTCGATTCCGAGCTGTCGCGCGAGGCGTCGCAACCGCGGTATCCGCAACAGTTCGGCCGTCTCGGGGGGTATTTTGCCGAATCGGTCTTCGAGGCGGGCTCGGAATGCCTGGAGGTCGGTCTCGCGATCTATGCTGTCGAGTTCCTGATAGAGTGATATACGTTCGCTTTCCTGTGGGACGTAGAGTGCGGGCAGGAGCAGCTCCATGTCGCTCTCGATCACGCAGTCGGCCACATATTCTTTTTCGCCCTCGGGGGTGTCGTCGGCAGTGAGGGTGTCGCTGAATTCCTCGTTGCGCAGTTCGGTGACGGCTTCTTTGAGTATTTTCTGATATGTCTCATAACCGAGGTCGGCAATGAATCCGCTTTGTTCGGCACCGAGTAGGTTTCCGGCACCTCGTATGTCGAGATCCTGCATGGCGATGTGTATGCCGCTTCCGAGGTCAGAGAAGCTCTCAATGGCTTGCAGCCTACGCCGCGAGACCGGGGAGAGCGGGATGTGGGGCGGCACGAGGAGATAGCAGAACGCTTTGCGCGAGCTGCGCCCGACGCGCCCTCGGAGCTGGTGCAGTTCGCTCAGACCGAAGTTCTGGGCGTTGTTTATCATGATGGTGTTGACGTTGGGCATATCTATACCGCTCTCTATGATGGTTGTGGCGAGCAGCACGTCGTAGTCGCGGTTGGCGAAGTCGATGATGGCTTTTTCGAGCTTTTCCGGTGGCATCTGCCCGTGAGCCACGATGGTGCGCGCGTCGGGGACAAGGCGTTTCACCATCGCTTCCATATCATACAGCCCCTCGATGCGGTGGTTAATCATGAATACCTGTCCGTTTCGCGACATTTCGAAGTTTATGGCTTCGGCAACAATATCGTCGCTAAGAGAGTTGATCGAGGTGATTATGGGGTACCGATTGGCCGGGGGGGTGGTTATGGCAGATAGGTCGCGCGCTCCCATCAGGGAGAATTGCAGTGTGCGCGGTATCGGGGTTGCACTCATGGTGAGTGTGTCGACGTTGACTTTCATCTGCTTTAGCTTTTCTTTGACCGCTACACCGAATTTTTGCTCCTCGTCGACAATCAGCAGGCCGAGGTCTTTGAATTTCACCTCTTTGCCTATAATCTTGTGTGTGCCGATGAGTATGTCGATTTTTCCGTCGGCGAGGTCGGTGATTATCTGCTTCACTTGTTTGGGTGTTCGCGCTCTCGACAGATAGTCGACTCTCACGGGGAAGTCTTTGAGTCGTTCCTTGAATGTGTTGAAGTGTTGGTAGGCCAGGACAGTCGTGGGCACGAGCACCGCGGTCTGCTTTCCGTCGGTCGCGGCTTTGAACGCGGCTCGGATAGCTATCTCGGTTTTTCCGAATCCGACGTCTCCGCAAATGAGCCTGTCCATGGGTCGCGGGCTTTCCATGTCGGCTTTCACGGCTTGTGTGGCGGTTAGCTGGTCGGGGGTGTCTTCGTAGATGAATGACGCTTCAAGCTCGTGCTGGAGGTATGAGTCGGGTGCGAAGCTATGGCCTTTCTCGTCCTTGCGCGCGGCATATAGTTTGATCAGGTCGCGGGCAATATCTTTCAGTTTGCTCTTTGTTCGCTCCTTTACTTTGTTCCATGCGCCTGAACCGAGTTTGTTGATTTTGGGAGGCACACCTTCTTTTCCTCTGTATTTCGCGAGTTTGTGTAGGGCGTGGATGGAGACGAATATAATGTCGTCGTTCTGATATGTGAGCTTTATCATCTCCTGGGTGCGTCCGTTGACGTTGGTCCGGAGCAAACCGGCGAATTTGCCGACACCGTGGTCGACGTGCACTATGTAGTCGCCCGGCTCTATCGATGCTAATTCTTTGAGCGACAGGGCGAGTTTGCCGGAGCGCGCGCGGTCGCTCTTGAGGTTGTATTTGTGGAAACGGTCAAAAATCTGGTGGTCGGTGAAGACGGCGGTGTGAGTCGAGTGATCGACGAAACCCTCATGGAGTGTGCCTATTACCGGGGTGAAAGGGATGTCGTCGTTGCGGTCGGCGAATATTGTGCGCAGTCGCTCAATCTGGTGGTCGCTGTCGCTCAGAATGAACAGTTTGTATCCATCGGCGAGGAGGCGTTTCAGCGAGTCGCTGATAAGGTCGAAGTTCTTGTGGAAAATGCCTTGCGGCGAGCAGTGGAAGTCGATGGCACAAGTTGAAGCGGCGTCGCCGTCGGGAGACGATCCGGCTCTGAATATGAACCGTTTGAAACGAGGCAAAGCCGCCGCAAATTCGTCGGGGTCAATGACCCGGCTCATCGCGGCCGCGTCACCCTCGTCAGCAATTACCGCGCTTGTCGATATGGATTCGGATGCGATGGCTTTTATGCGGTCGACGGTGTAACGCTCGTCGCGGAGTGCGATTCGTGTTTTCGGGTCGATGAAGCTGAGTAGCGACTCGCCTCGGCTTTGAGATGCGACGTTGGATGTTATGGCGACCTTGTCGAGTCGTTCCTGAGATAGCTGGGTCTCGATGTTGAATGTGCGTATTGAGTCGATGTCATCGCCGAAAAAGTCGATGCGGAACGGCAACTCGTGGAAATAGCCGAATATGTCGAGGATTGAGCCTCGGATTGCGAATGTGCCGGGTTCGTAGACGTAGTCGACCTCAGTGAATCCGTTCTCTTTCAGCCATTTCTCGGCGTTAGTGAGTCCTGGCGCATCGCCCACCCGCAGGTGCAGTGTGTGTCGGTCGAGGGTTTCGCGCGATGCTACTCTCTCGGCCAAAGCCTCGGGGTATGTGATCAGGACGCTGATCGATCCGTTGTCGTTCCATCGGTTTAACGCCTCGACTCTGAGAATCTGGTTTGGCGGATCGACCTGACCGTACTTGATATCGCGCTTGTATCCTGAGGGAAATATAGCGACGCTATCCTCGCCGAGTATCCTTGACAGGTCGTGATACAGGTATCCGGCGTCGTCGAGCGAGTCGCCTATAACGAGCAACGGCCGGCCTTTTACGGTCGCGAGCGATGATAGCATCATAGCGGCGGATGACCCTGCCAGGCCGTAAAACTCGGCAGGTTTAGGACTGCGGTTTTTGAGCGCAGAGGCGACGGCTTCTTCCCGCGCCTTAGAGAGAAAAAGTTTTCGGAGACCTTGTAAATCCATTGGAGTCGCGTGGTTATTTCTTGGCGTTGAGGGTCTTGCGGTAGCGGGCGGTGTCGTTGAGAACTTTTGACGCGCTGTCGACTGCGATGTCGCCGCGGAGACTCTCGATTATTTGTCCGCGCTGGTTGTAGTAACGCCCGACAATTTCGTTTGCTATGAAGTCGCTGATTTCCTTGCGGTTGGTGTTGAGGTCTTTGTCGAGGTCGTGTTTCAGCAGCCCTCGCAATACATCAAACTGAGCGCGGGCGGTGTCGTTCATGTAGCCCTCGGTAGTCGCTGTTTTCTCAAGGTCGGCGAGCATTGTCTCGCAGACTTTGTCGTAGCTGAATTTTTTAGGGTCGATGAATCGTTTGAAGTCGTCGTAGATTTCATCGGTCACTATGAATTTGTCGGGAGCAGGAATGGAGTCGTGTGTGGCGGCGTAGCGTGTCGCATAGTCGAACGCCCAGTTGTCGCGGACGATATTGTAGGTGATGCGTGTCGCATCGGGGTAGTCAACCTTTATGTCGGGTGTGATTCCTCCTCCGTCGCGCACGGTGCGTCCGTGCAGGGTCTTGAACTCGCGGGTTAGCGAGTCGGGGATGCGCGCCACCGATCCATCGGGCTTGCGGTTTGAGTAGTCGATAGCTTGTATGAGTCGTCCGCTGGGAATGTAGTATTTAGCCACAGTCACTTTCAGCAACCCATTGTAGGGGAGGGGGCGTGAGGACTGCACGAGCCCTTTTCCAAACGATGTGTTGCCGACAATCACCGCGCGGTCGATGTCCTGTAACGCCCCGGCGACAATCTCGGCTGATGAGGCCGATCCGGCGTTGATCAGCACGGCGAGTGGTATCTCGGTATCGACGGGGTTGGAGGTTGTTTTGTAGATTTTCTCGTTGAGGAGTCCTTTGCCCCGGGTGCGCACGATTTCAGTGCCTTTCGGGACAAACAGCCCCGCTACTTTGACGGCTCCTTCGAGTATTCCGCCACCGTTGTTGCGCAGGTCGAGGATTATTGATTTCACCCTGGGGTCTTTTTTCAGCTCGATGAGAGCGTCGCGGACCTCGTCGGCAGATTTCTCGTTGAAAGTGGATAGGAAGATGTAGCCGATGTTATCGCGCGTCACGCCGTAATAGGGGACAGGGTGTACCTTGATTTTAGCGCGTGTGATTTCGATGTCGATTATAGAGTCTGCGACGTAGGGGCGCTTGACGGTCACTTTTACTTTTGTGCCGGCCTGCCCTTTTAGTTTGGAGCTTACTTTGTCGCTTTTCCAACCGAGCACCGTGTCGCCGTCGATTTTGACGAACAGGTCGCCGGGCCGCAACCCGGCTTTCATAGCCGGCGAACCTTCCTGAGGCTCAGAGACGTAGACGTTTCTGTCGCGTTCCATAATGAAACTTCCGATACCTCCGTATTCGCCGGTGGATATTGTCATGAATGTCTCCTGGTCTTTTTCGGGAATATACTCGGTGTAGGGATCCAGCTCGCTCAACATAGCGTCGATTGCCGTTCCGATGCTTTTTTCGGCGTCGATAGTATCAACGTAGGTTGTCTGCAGAACTTTGTATAAAGAATTGAAAATGTCGAGGTTACGCGAGACCTCAGCCTTGTTGCTGCGAGTCGCGCCGCCGATTATGGAGCCGCCCACGAGACAGGCGAGAGCGAAAAGACCTAATTTTTTCATGTCGGTAGTTGAAATATTGCGCTAAGTTAGAGATAATCTGATAAATTATCGAGAATGTTACATTATTTATAACACCGATGAGCGTCTTTGGCTCAAAAAGCGTCATTGAAATAAATATTTTTGGGAAAAATGTTGCGTATCTCAGAAAATGGATGTAATTTTGCCTCGCAATTCCCCAAAGGGGGTATGCGAAACACGCTTCAATAGCTCAGTCGGTTAGAGCATCTGACTGTTAATCAGAGGGTCGTTGGTTCAAGTCCATCTTGAAGCGCTTGTTAAAGCTTCAGTAGCTCAGTTGGTTAGAGCACCTGACTGTTAATCAGGGGGTCGTTGGTTCAAGCCCATCCTGAAGCGCGATAAAGAAAATCCCGTCACCGAATAAGTGACGGGATTTTCTTTATCGTAGCATAAGGAATGCGGGGAATCTATAAATCTTAGGGGTAGAATAGGTCAGGGTGCGGTTTATGAGTAGAGGGTGTTTTTTAGAATTAATGTTAAATTTTTAGATAATTTTGCTATTTTGTTATTTAGTTGTATCTTTGCCAGCGATATATGGCATATAGTATCTATAAAATGATTATCACAGTTATTTGAAGGTAGTATAAATCGCATATCGAGAAAACAACTATTATAAACAACTAATACCTAAACCTAACCCTATCACAGAATCATGCAAAAACCATTAGTGACAGTAGCGGCTGCCATGGCTGCTGCGATTATGTCGCTTCCGTTGGGCGCTGAAACCATCACAGTAGGCTCCACCGCTTATGAGGTGACCCGCAACGAGAAGCAATTGGCCAAAGGTGTCAAGTACACTGAACTATTATTCCCGGGCCACACTTACACGGGCTACACCGGCGGCGGACGCGTCCATGTAATCGAGGCCGACATGACTGAGCCGACAGTCAAACTTGAGATGATCAACAATGGCTCGATGTCGGGCAACAGGACGCTGGCCAATCACGCCGCAAGCGTGTCGAAAACGGGCTATAAGGTTGTCGGTGGCGCCAACGGCAACTTTTGGATTACCTCGGAGCAACCGTGGAAGTCACAAACCTCAGGCTGGCCTCACGGCGTGGCCATCCGTAACGGTTCGATGTTCACCGACCCCAACACGAAGACCGACCCGCATTGCGGCGGTCCGACAGTCACGGGTATGCTGGCTGTTGATGAAAACGGAAAGGTCTACATAGACCGCACGCTCCCGCAGCTCGCCAACAACAATCCGGGCTCGGGTGTCGCGTTTCAGGCGGTTCATACTGCCACAGGCCACGCATTTGACCTTGATATGTGTAACCGCTATGTCAAGGCGGGCACGGCATCAATCTACAACCGCAACTACGGCACGACACGGGCTTTCAAGCCGGTGAATCTGTCAAGCTCCAACACATGGGATATAGTTGAGGGTGTCTGCACCGAGCTTATACTCGACCTTTCCCCCGGAGAGCAATGGAATGTGGGCGGCGTAACCAAATTTATCATTAAGGAGAAGCGTCTTAACGCCGGGACAGGAACGCTCGGCGACCACGACTTGGCTATCGTTGGCCGTGACTCGTATGCAAGCGTTCTCGGTGCAGGTTACAATGTCGGAGATGAGGTGACGCTGTCGACCAAGGTCAATTTCGAGTCGGCAGGATCACCCAACAAGATAATGCAGGCTATATCGGGCAATATCCTTGCGATGAAGGACGGTGCCAAGGACGCTTCGCTGTCGACGGAGTCGTACAACAAGAACGCCAACGAGCGTACCCTCTATGCCACCAACGCTGCAGGCGACAAGCTGTGGATATTGGTGTGTGAGCATAACGTGGCCAAGAGCAAGAAATATTTCGGCTGGTCAACGTCGCAGATGTGTGACATAGCCAAAAGTTTCGGTGCGACCAATGCCACGCAGGTCGACTGCGGCGGCTCGGCACAGATGTATGCCGACGGCAAGCAGGTTTCGCAGTCGTATGACTCATCGGGTATCCGCGGCGTCTACAACGGTATGTTCGTCATCTCGACCGACACCGAGAGCGTCACCCCGGATCCTGACCCGACCCCCGACCCCGGACCTGCCCCCACGTCACTCGATATGGATTTGAGCTATGCCGATCAGGCAATTCCGGAACTAAACCATCAAGCGGGTTATAGTCAGGGGCAATTATGCCTATATCCTTGCGAAGACTACCGATGATAGCAAGACACCGACGGTGATAGTCTATGACCACACCAACAAGAGTGTTCTCCGCACGCTGGGGACTTCCAACTGCAATGCCACTGCTTTATACCGACTGAGCGACATCTCCATGACCGAAGACGGCTATCTCGTGGGCAGCAACCGCGGCACTGGCGGGCTGAAGGCATTCAAGATTGAGTTTTACAAGTGGGGCAATGATGCCGCAGGCATTCCCACGGGTGAGGCTCAGTTGTGGGTTTCGACCAACCGCGACGGCAACTGGGTAAACAACGATACGGGCCAGTCGATGACTTATGTGGGTACAACCGCCAACGGTTACATCTATTATTCGTCAAAGAGCCTGAGTGCCGACGGTATCCGCTGGGACCGCGCCACTATCGTCGACAATCAACTAACCGGGGCCATATATAATCTCGGAATCTCGGATTTGGGCTTCCTCAAATTGCAAGAGCTGCATCTTTTCCCATCACCGTTCAGCAAAGATCATTTCATCGCCAACGGCACCAACGCCTATCCTGCTGAAATCAGTTTCGCTCCAACAGAACGCGGTCAGGCCGAACGTGTGTCGAAGAACACGCTTATGCCCACGGAATGCGCCCATACCGACATTTTCAAATTTGGCGGTCATGTCTATCAGATAGGAGCCAACGCCTCAGGAAATGTCGTGCTCGCCAATGTCACCGGTGGCCTCGACAATGCGACTAATGTGACATTGAACACTACGGCTCTGCCGACGACCACATCTACCAACTTCGCCGCTGCAGGTGGCGCGGTCGATGACTCAACGCTGGCACTCCTTTTGGTGCGTGACGGTCTGATTTCAAAGTATGTGACCAGTAGCACTGGCGGTGATACCCCGCCCACCCCTCCGACTCCGGTATATAACGGTGAGCGCGCTAACTTCGCATATGCGCTTAAAGCCGACGGAAACAAGGATGACGGTTGGAATCTGTCGTACACCCTTACCGGCGAGGCCAAGTCGGTTACCGTCAATCTCGTTAATAAGAACGATAACAGCGTGCTCACGTTTGACGGCGGTACGGCAAAGGGGGTCAACACGGTAAATATCATTCCTGATGATCTTGAGGCAGAAGCTCTGTATGACTGGGAAGTAGAGGTTAAGAGCAACGAGATTCCCGTGTCGGGACAGTTCTTCCACGCCGCTCCCGCAACACTTGACGCCCGCGGCGGTGTTGGTATCGTCACCAATCCCGAAAGCGACGCTTATGGCCGCGTAGTCACAGCTATGGGTTACGCACAAGGCTTTGGATTATATAGCCCCGAGCTTGAATCGCTCGGTACATATTGTGCGGGAACTTCTCCGTGGACCGCAAGCAACCGCTCTGACTTGTACCGTATCGGTATGCGCGAGGGTTCGGTGGCCTATGCGGCAGCGTTCTCGGACAAGGGCGCGGGTTTCTGGTCGTTTGACCCCGCCAACCCGTCGGCCGGCACAGCGAACCTGAGCGCAGGTACCAATGACGGCACAGGTTGCATCACTTATAACGGCAACAATACCGGCACCGGCTCATCAGCGGTGGCTTTCACAGGCAGCGGCCCCAATACAAAGGTCTGGTCGTTCGCTGAAGACTGGCCAACGGGCAACTCGGCATGGAAGGGCATCCTGACACGCTGGGATATAGGTGAGGCAACGCAAATCACGGGTAATATCAATGCGGCGTACGCTCCGTTCGCAGGCGCCAACGCCAGTGGAGACGCAAGCAATAAAGTGCTGTTCGGCGCCCAGAACATGGCCATCACACCCTATGGCGATTGCATATTCATGTCGCAAGCCCGCAGCGTGGGGAGCAACACGGCTTCATGCCCGAATTTTGTTCTTACCAACGTCTATGGCGATGTGCTCTTTAACTCAGGCGGTGTAGACGGATTCGTTTCATGCGGAGGCGGTCTCGCCATCAATGCCGACGGTTCGTTGCTCGCATTGGCGGGCTACCGCACACAGAACACCCGCCTCTATTCGGTGGTATGGGATAACAGTGATGCCGAAAGACCGAAACCGACGTTCACCCTCATCGGGGAGTTGGAAGGAACAGGTATGTCGGGCAAGAATGCCGAACCCAGCCAGTTGGCTTTTGACCCTGCGGGTAACCTGTATTCATGGTGCCGCAGCCCGTTGGATACAGAGTGCGGACTCCATGTCTATGCTCTCGCCAATCCCGAGCCGAGTGCCACCACACCGGCCAAGGCTGCGTATGTGCTCGAAGGCCCTCTGCGTAAAACGGGAGTGGAGAACGTAAGTGTCGATAGCGAAGAAGCCCCGGTTGAGTGGTACACGCTTCAGGGTGTTCGCGTCAGCGGCGAAAACCTCACCCCGGGAATCTATGTGCGCCGTCAAGGTAAGCTGACCAAGAAGGTGCTGATCAAATAAGTCGAAAAAGAATGCGTAAGTAGTAAGTAAGATATCTCCTGTAACAGTACGGGCGGGTCTGGTATTCAGGCTCGCCCGCAGTGTTACATCGCATTGACACGATGAAGGGGTCAAGGACGGAGCAATAGTTTTTCGGCTTTGCCGGCGCGGTGGCGTATGTACAGTCCCGGCGCGGCTGTTGCGGGGTCGATGCGTATTCCGTCGATTGTGTACCATTGCTCATCTGTGTCATGAGCGTCATCGGCCAAGATGTCGTCGACCGAGGCGTGTACATCGGTGTAGACCGATGTCATCGGGTTGCCGAAGGCTGTGTAGTTGACGGTGAAATTGAGTGCGTCGTTGACCGACGGGCGTCCGATGCTGAATGTATCGCCCGAACGGGTGGCTTCTTCCCCTTCGATAATCACCGAGGTGATTTTCACGTCGCGGGTCAAGGGAGAGATTTTCACTGAGCCCTCTGATGGGATTACATCGCATGAGTACATCTCGGTGACATCGGACTCGGTCAGTTGTCGATAAAGTTCGGCGGCCCCACCGGGGACATAGACGGTGCGCCAGCCGTTGCCGACTGAGACTCCGCCGTTGACCATGGCGATGTAGAGCGATGCTACACCGGGACATTCCTCCTGCTTGTTGAGGTCTCTGATTTTAGGGTTGTTGACCACGATCTGTGGGGATTCGGTGATGAAATCGACGGTGTTGTACTGCACGGAGGCTCCGTTGTCGGGGAAGTAGAGCCTTATCAGGTCGGGGCATTCTTTAAACGCGCTGCGAGACCACCAGTCAACGCCCATCATGTTGAGTCCCTGCAGCCCGGAACGGGCGAACGCGTCGGCGTATATGTCGGTTGTGGTGTCCTTGAGGTAGACGCGCCGGAGCTGGCGGCAGTCGGCGAAGCATCCGCGCGGAATCACGGCCTTGCCTGTGGGCCAGTGCACCTCTTTGAGTCCGCTACCCGCAAACATATAGCCCTGGGTGAAACTTAACTGACCGATACATCCGAAAGCGAATGATGTGAGACTTTCGCATCCGGCAAATTCGCGGTAGACCAACTGCTTGATTTTCATCTTAGACGTCAGCGGGAATGCCGTCAGGCTACGGCAATCCTCGAAAGCGTGGGTCGAAATGTCGATATCCCGCGTGCTTTCTTTCAGCGTGACATTGGCGAGCGATGTGCAGCCCTTGAAAGCGCATGTCTGTATGTCGAGCTCGCCGTCGGATGTGGCCCCCAGCTCGATAGACTGCAGGTTGGCGCAATCCATGAACGCGCACTCCCATATGTGGGCCGGCTTTTCGCCAAGGAATGTGACTTTCCTGACGGTCGAACCCATATACATATTAATGCCCGCGGCCTGATGGACCAAATCGGCATGCAGCACTATCTCATCGACCTGCGAGTTGCAGAACGCTCCGCTCGAAAGATATGAGCAGGTCTCTGGCACGGTATATTTGCCGTAGACCCGGCCCGGGCATAGCCCGGTGAATACTGCTCCGTCGATCAGCGCGCCGTCGGCGTTGGTGCGGTATTCCGATGAATTGGAGCAGTCGACAGTTTCGATGCTGCGGTTGTTGTACTGCCAGCAGTCTCTGAACCGTTGCTCCCCCACGAGATAAATTTTCTTGAGGTGGTTGTTTGCGGCGAACGCACCGAAGCTAATGGCATCGATTGTCGCCGGTACGACATAGCTCGGTGATTTCGCCGCTGACGGATAACGCTTCAACCGGCGGTAGGTCTCGCCGTTGTTGTCGCTTAATTCCACGAGAGCATCGCCGATGACGGTGTAGACCGTAGAGCCGTTTTCCACCTCATAACGCTCGATATTGGGGCAATCCTTGAACTCTATGCGGCCAATAAAACGCATATAGCGCGGAATTTTCACCGATGTTATTCCTTTGCATCCGCCGATTACGGGGGGATCGCTTTCGCATCCGGCATGGTTGGACCAGCCCAGCCCGGTGACTTTAACGTTTTTCCCACTATGTTTTATCGTAGCCGGGAACGTCAATTGCCCCGAAGGCTCGAAACCATCAGCGAGTCCGACGACGACGGCTTCGTCTTCATCGTGGCCGAGGAATTGCACTATCTCATACTTGAAATCGCCCACAGTGATCATCTCGGCCCGCGCTCCGGCGGTCTGAATAAGCGTGAGGGCCACAATAATGTAGCTGAAAATTTTCATAAAACTGTAAATTTTGAATTTGGCCCCAAAGTTAGCCCCTAAGGCTCGTCATCGCGTCGTATGGCTATATGTGAAAGCGTCTACGGCAAGGCGTCTACAACGGTAGATGCTTTGTAGACGCCGGTATTTGCTTGTCGCAAGGCGTTTTGCGGGGTGGGTATTTGCGCTTTCGTTACTCTTTGGCTAATTTTGCGCAGCCTGTGTTTTCAGGCCGAAAACCCTCCATCTGATGAAAATAAGCCTGCTTCTGTCATATATATCAGCTGCGCTTTGCCTGTTAGCCGCCGGCTGTGACCGGCCTCCGGCTTTCGTGGAACCCACGGGGTGGGAAACCGTCGCTCCCGACATAGACTCTCTCACAAGGGCTGTTGAACTCAGTTTCCAGAACGGAGCCGGGTCTGATTCAACCGTTTCCCTGATGAGGCGTATGCGCGGTGTGACAGCTCCACGCGGGAAAGAGCGTGAAATCCGCTGCCGACTGCTGTATTGGCAGGGAAGAATAGAACTGCGCCGCGGGCACAGGGCTCTCGGCCACGAGCTTCTCGACTCGGCCGCCGCTGTCGCACCGTCATCCACCCATGAGTATATAGTCAGGATGAACGACTGGCGCAGAGAGGATATTTCTGACTATCCCCCCGGCAGGTGGTATGAACGCAAGCTCGACCAGGAGAAATACTTCAGAGGGCGTAATGACCGGCAGATGCTATACAATGTCAATCGCGAACTGATGGAACTGATGCGCGACGCCGGCCTTCACGACCGCGCCATGCACTATCTGGAAATCATCACCGACTGCAACCGTCTCATCGACCCTGAACTTGCGGCTCTTGACGACAAGATGAACCGTGCGGCCATACTTTCAGACATAGGCCGTGACGAGGAGGCCGCCCGGCTCAACCGGGAGTTGCAGGCCGATACGGACTATATGCGCGAGCCTGTCAATCGCCAACTGGTCAATCTGAACCTCCGCACTCTGGCCGGCGATACAGCCGCGCTTCACGCCGCATATGCCTCCATCGTCAGTCATGGCGACCGGGCGGGTTTGCTGCCTAAGGTCTACTACTATCTCGTAGATGAGGCTATTGCAGGTGGCGACCGCTCAGGGGCGACGCGTTGGGCCGACAGCCTTGAGGCTATGCTCCCGCATCTGGGTCCGGGGACTTTGCGGGTCAAGGCTCTCAAGGGGATAGCCCGTAACGTGGAAATGTGCGAGGGTGCGGCAGCGGCCGCTCCGGCCTACCGCCGCTATGCTCTCGCTGCCGATTCGCTCGCTGATATGATGCGCTTTGACAATGTGGCCAACCTGGAGTTGTCGAACGCCATCGCCCGCATCGATGCCCGAGTCGAAGCGGAACGCCGTCGCGCTCGATTCCGTATGTGTCTTTGGCTGTCGGGAGGCGCAGCGGTGTGGCTGCTCGCCATGTGGCTGCAACTACGCCGCTACCGCACCGTCAGGCATATGCGCCGTGAGGCCGAACGGCTCCGTCAGGAAACGCGGCATCGGCAAATCGTCCTACAGCTTGACTCGGATCGCCGCGGCTTAGGCTATGAAATCGGATCGGACAATTTCATAGAACTGTTCGCCCAGCAATACCCCATGTTTATCGGACGCTTACGGCAGAAGTCGCCGCGAATCAGCGATGCCGCTTTGCGCCTGGCCGGATATATAGCCATCGGCCTTAGCACAAAGGAAATCGCCGAGGTGATGAACGTGCGCCCCGAGAGTGTCCGACAGGCTAAATGGCGTCTCCGCAAGACTCTCGGTACCGACAGCGAGGAGGACCTCTATCCGTTGCTGTCGTCGCTACTTGGCCAATAGCCGGGGACTTCTACCATTTTGAATTGACATTTGTCGGCGAAGGTTTTGCTGAACCATCGGCATATAAGCCTATGCCCATCGCCGGTTTGCCCATGTGTAAAGTCTATTTTTATAGTGGATTTCGGGCTGTTAATGATGTGTCAGTGAGAATAATTAGTTAGTTTTGTAATCAGGAAGTAATATAATCAGATGTTATGAAGTATATTCAGATATTTTTGTTCATAGTTTGTTCGATTCCGGTTCTGGCCGCTCCTGTCAGCCCTGAAGTAGCCTTGACAAGGCTGCAACAACAGAATTTTTCCCGGCTTCGAGGGCAAACCCAAGTTGCGCAGTACAGGCTTTCTGAAATTCTGACCGACGGTTGCGGCGGCAATACGGTCTATCTTTTCGATTCTGAGGATGGTTTTGTCGTGTGCCCCGCAGATGACGCTATCCCTGCGGTGCTGGGTTATGGGGATGGCCAAATGTATGATTCATCAGGGAATCTGCCCATAGGATTTCGTGAGTGGTTGCAGTATATGAGTCAACGGGTTTCTGAGTTAGCCGGCGGGGGAAACAGAGTGGCCTGCAGCACTTCAGTGGGGGATGCTATCGCTCCCCTATGCGCTACTTCATGGGGACAAGGGGAGCCTTTCAATCTGGAATGTCCCGAATATAACGGAGAAAAGTGTCTTTCGGGGTGTGTGGCTACCGCTATGGCTCAGGTGATGAAATATCACAACTGGCCTCCGAAAGGGATAGGAGAACTGGAATATCATGCCGGGAAAATCGGCAAGGATATTTACACGGATTTTTCGCAATACACGCTCGATTGGGGAAATATGCTCGATGACTATTCCATATCGTCAGCCACAGACCGGCAGAGAGAGGCTGTCGCCCATCTGTTGCGCGGCGTGGGGGGAAGTGTGCGTATGAACTATTTCCCGACGGCTTCAGGCGCAGATGTCAATGATGCAACCCAAGCCCTGTTGAAATATTGGGACTACAGCGATGATATCAGATATATGCGCCGGAGCTGGTTCTCACTCCGGGACTGGTCACAGTTGCTTCATGAGGCGTTGAAGAACTATGGCCCGATATTGTACGGGGGCTTTTCGATGTCATCGGCTCATGCGTTTGTGTGTGACGGTTATGACGGTGAGGGATTGTTCCACTTCAACTGGGGTTGGGATGGCAGAGCTGACGGATATTTCGCCATTGACTTTCTCGACCCCGTGGTGGAAGATGAGCCGTGGAAAACGGGATATAACAGTAGTCAGAGCGCCGTGTTGAACATTCATCCCCGATCCCCGGAAAACCCCGGGACTCGTACTTACACCGTGTGGTTGGATTCATATTATGTCAATCCGGCGACCGGATTCGGTGACGGGACCGCCCATACGCTCCATCCCGGTGACGGTTTTATAATGCGAGGTGAATGCACTAATTACGGCCCTTTTGCCGTTCCTGCCGGTTCAAAATTTGCGACTGTTTTCACTTCATTTTACGATGGCACGTCTATTCCGTCCAATATAGTGGAACTTTCATCTGGCCTTGAGATTTACCGCAGTTTTGACAGTAATACTAAAATTGTCCCAACCGGGCTTCATGATGGGCTTTATTCGCTTGAGAATGATTTCTACATAAGCCCTTCAGGCTGGGGCCATGGCATACTCCCGCCTAATTCCACGCGATACAGTGCCTTAGTGGAAAACAATGGCTCCGACATCAGGTTTATAGAGTCGATAACTCCGCCCGAAATCGTGGATGCAGACATTCCCGATAAATTTTACCTGAACTCATCAATCGCGTTTCATGCGACTTTGCGCAATTCGGGATTCAGGGATTTAGAGCGTCCGGTGCGTGTCGAACTTATACAGGATGGGGTAGTGATGGGTTGGTCGCCATGGGTTAATGCGACTTTCGAGCCGGAAGAAATAATCGACTTTGCGATAACGGTCGATAGGTGGACTTGGAGAGAGGAAAGTAATTCCCATGCCGGAGAATACACCATGTGTCTGAGTATGCGCAATTCGTACGGTGATATATGGATTCCGATGGGTCAGAGCAAAAAGGTTACAATCTATGATTCAGCGGGTGTGGACGCTGTCAGGGTTGACGGAAATTCATCGGATGCGATATATGATTTGCACGGCCGCAAAGTGGCGGATGATGTCAATGCTCTGCCTCCGGGAATATACATAAGGCTGCGTGACGGTATTGTCGCGAAAATAGTGGTTGCTGCCATGTAGCTGCCTTCAAAGGAAATATGGTGGTGCTATCTGCCGGATTTCCTCATCCTATTCCAATAGGGAAGTCCACGAATGAGATGGATTAGCGCAGTGATGCTCATTGATAGGCCAATCCAGTAATGCCACAGTCCGAGATGCGGAATTTTTACAGGGGAAAGCAGTTTGACCGTGCCAGTGAGCAGCGTGGCTATGAACAGGAAAATCAGTAGCCAGGTATCGGTGTAAAACCATCTGAATTTCTTTTTCAGGGCATTGAGCGTGTTACGGAACTGGCTCCAGTGGATGAAAAGAAGTGCTGTCATGGCATAGCCGAATATCCAGTGGACGGTTTTTAATACGCCACGAGGCTGGACAATTATTCCATGGCCTTTAAGATGCAGGATAATGCCTATTATCAATGTGACAGCAAAGGCGATGACCAATGCGATGCCGATGTTTGCTTTTGTTTTCATAGTTCCATCAATTATTCAAGCGGAATAGTTAATTAAAGATGCTCATTATACTCGGTGTTTGATTCTGTCAACTATAAACATGATGCCGTAGTATATCGCCCAATAAGCGGCCAACAATCCGAGAGTCACCCATATAAGCCCTGGGCAGGCGCATTCTGCGATGAAGATTATAAGTATCGCCCAAAGTAATAATCCAGCCATGGTTTTAAGTTTTAGTGTTATTGAATTTGTCAGTTTTACCTTCGACGTTTTCATGGTACAATGTTAACAAGACCCGTGAGCAATGGTTAGACGCAGCAATGTTAAATAATGTGGTTTTGCTGTAATTGGAGGATATCTTGGTATAATTAACCATCGATTCCAATCCTCATCCTGAGCTTGCGTTAATAATTCTTGACAGGCGGGTATTGGTCGGAAATCATTCTAATTGTTTTCTGTACATTTCATCCAGTGTCTTGCCATCCATGTCTTTCCAAACGAGCCACCCATTATTGCTGCTGCCGATGCAGAAATCGGCTGCAGTGCTGGGGCTGGAGAACGTTTTGTCCGATGTCATTGTCAGTGCGTCATTATCGGTCGATGTATATTCCCGGATTATCGTTTCCCGCTTTTCTTTCCAATTGAACGATGGAACTACCGTTTTGGCAATAACGCTTCCCTTTAAAACGGTAAACCCATCAGAGCTATAGAACCCTTTTGCATTGCATCCTCGGCCTTTGGTATAGAAAAGATGTTCTGTTTTTGGTTGCGATATCTCAAAAATATTGCAACCGATAAAGGAGGCTAAGAACTTCACATCCTCAAAGAACTCATCCATTGAGTCCTGTTGATGCTCCGGTAAATTAGGGGCTTTAGGAGTTTGCTTATTATCACTCAGAATAAACGTATTAGCTTTCTTGGCCGTGGCTATCGCGATATGTTCCAAGTATTGCACGTCCACCTTAGTCATATCTGCGTCCTTAGATACGAATATTAGAGCTTTTTGCCAAAAAGCCTTTTTGCTGTCGTGGTCTTTCACACGTTCTCTGAAATTTTCCGTTTCTCCGATATATGCTTGAGGCTTAGTGGATTCATTTTCACCTATCAAAATGTAAAACGCCGGTTTTTGTAATTTTTCCTGTGTATTTAAATACGACAGATTAGACCGAGGCACAACGAACATTTGGCAAATCTTGTTGCTAATGAAAGCGTATTGGGTCCCTTTAGGATCTCCATCAATTAAATATGTTGTTATTGTCTTACCCATTACAAAATCAGTTTATAAGATTATTCAAAGGATGCAATGCGATTACATTTAGACCGTTTAAATTGTCGGGATCAGAATAAACAGGCAAGTGCGAAGTTAGGAAAAAAGTTTGAAGAGTTCGATTTTTAGAAGTGGGAAAATTTAGACAATCTCCGGGTTATTCTGCTTTTATTGACAATTTAACCCAATATTTAGTTCAGACTATGATTAGTATTCAGACATTATATTGTTCCCGACGCAGTGCGTAGAATATCTTGCCGCTCAATGGATTGCAATTCTTCGGGTACAAAAGCCCGAATTTGCTCCGTTTTTACCTTCTGAAAATCGCTTTTCATGACCCTCCCGGGCCTGTGTTTTTGTACCCGCAAAGGTAGCTGTTTTAACTAAGATGTGCAAACGGCCGATACGAGGTCATTATCGACTCGTTTGAAAAAGTGTAGCACATCCTCGGTTATTCGTTTGAAAAAATGTAATGGAGTCATGGTTATTCGGTAGAAAAAGTGTAACTCTTGTTCTACTCAATTGAAGAATCCAAGCCTTAAAAAGAATTTAATCAATCCTCTGCGTATTCGTAGTAGATGTCCCACAATGTATCTGGAAAGCCATATCCACAACACTCCACAGACTTAATCATCTTTTTCATGCGTGGCGAGTATTCGGGCATCAGTCCGTTGGAAGATATGAATTTGACCGCTTTGTTGAAATTGTTTTCAAGAGCGGTATAAAACGGATCGTCGTAATCGCCAAATTGTGCAGTCAAGCTGCATCCTTGTTCCACATAGTAGAGCATCAGGTCGGCAATGGCATGTGGGTCAGGTACAAGTTTCTTGAATGAGGTTATCAGTTTATTGCATTCTCTGAAACTCGGATCTTTGGGCCAGTCATTGCGACCAAAGAATTGGTTACGTATTGCCTTTTTATATTTTTCAAGCTCGGCATCGCTATTGGGCTCCATATAGAACTCAAGCCATGCGCTCGCTTCCTTGCTCGCATCGTACAGCTGAAGCATTATGTCAACAACCTGTTCTTTTGATAGAGCCGACATATGTTTGTTTAATTTTGCTTTTGACATTTTTGTATGGGCTAAATTGATATTATTCTGAAAATCTGTTGAAACGGTTTATTCGCTCGTTTACGATGCGGACATAATTGCGTTTCAGTTTGTCGGTGAGAAAACTATGGTCAACAAGTTGCTGTGCACCTTCAGGGAAAGCGGTGTATTTGTTTAGGATTCTATCAATACGTTTTTTTACCAAGCCAATTTTGTCTCCGAATCTCTCAAAGTCGACGCGGCAGGGATGACCGGTTCTATTGTAAACGTCGCTCTTTTCTATATCAGATGACAGTCCGCCGTCAAGACCGAAGTCATCACCATTGACATGCATGCTGGTATTGATAAGGTCGTAAGCAGGAGCCAGACGGTAATCGTGCCCGGTCAAAATCAACGAGAAATTTTTAAGGTGGTCATCGCCATTGGCATAAATGTAATTGAAGACCACGAGTTCAAAGAATCTCTCCATATCAACCATCCATGCGGCTACATTTGCCCTAATCGCTTTGGCTATATCCTCATAGCAACCGTTGTATTTGAACTGGAGTCCGGCGGTCTGTTCATTCTTGCCTATTATCGAGGCGAAATCTTCCATCGGGAGTTTTGACCCGTCGGGGAGGATGTCGAAACGGCGTGTAATATATACCGGTTGTCCTTTGGGCGTAAAACAGAGACCATTTGCTGCGGTCTGTATTCCGTAAATCTGTGAGGCAATCTGCATAGTAAGATGTTCGTTGGCAGGAATCATCTTGCGGTCACGAAGAGTCTTGTCCCAGGGCGCGGGTTTCAATATATGCGTAGAACGTTCATTGTCGCCTGCTATATTGATTGCATCTGCATTTATAATAGCCGGAAATTTTTCCTGAACGCCTGAAACCGATATGCGGTGCATGGCATCCGCAATCTCGCCGACATTTCGGAATTCGTCAATGTCAAATCCAAGTACCGGATTCACTTTTGTTTTACCAAACAGTAATTTGGCGGACTTCGGGCTATAAGTGTTAAATCCCTCTGCAAGAGAAGAAGGACAGTTCTTTATTTCAATCAT
>CANQQE010000005.1 GCA_947625935.1 uncultured Muribaculaceae bacterium
CGGCGGAGCGTGACATAAGCGCAACATCTGCGGGGTGGCGTTGTAAGGGCGGGGATTCCGCGGCCCCATGTAGTCGCGCGGTCGCGCCCCGGCATGAGGTTATCCAACGATGGGGGATGCGGCGGCCAGCCCGTGGGCCGGCCCTACCTGATGCGGCGGCGGAGCGGGGGATGATTGGCGGTGGGATGTCGCGGGGAGATGTGCAACGTCTTCGAGGCATAGGATTTATAAGATTTGTATGCGGGTTGGAAGAAATTTGTTATATTAGCGGTGGCATTAGCCGGTGAACTCTTTGAGGTGTAAACCGCTTTATAAAGAGACCGCGTTGTCAAATAGATTAATTTTTAAATATTATTTGTTTAGATATGAGACTTGATGGACGCCGTAGGAGTGGCAATGTTGATGATCGTCGAAGCATATCTGGTAAGGCAATAGGAGTCGGAGGTGGAATTGTCGGCCTCATCGTGGCCGGACTGTTCACTTTATTATCGGGTGGCGATATTGGTGATGTTGTAAACAATGTTGTTGGTCAGATGGGAGCGGGCGGGCAGACATCGGAGTATGTCGAAACCGAAGAGGACGCGCGTCTCGCTGACCTGACGTCAAAGGTGCTGGCAGGTACGGAGGATGTCTGGACACGGGAGTTTGAACGTCAAGGTTGGGGGCGGTATGAGTGCCCGAAACTTGTCTTGTTTCATGGCGCAGTCAATTCGGGGTGCGGGTCGGCGACTTCTCAGACGGGGCCGTTTTATTGCTCCGCTGACCAGACTGTCTATATAGACCTTGATTTTTTTAAGGATATGGAGCAGAATATAGGTGGCGGCGGGGATTTCGCTTATGCCTATGTAATAGCGCATGAGGTGGGGCACCATGTGCAGTATCTTTTGGGTACGCTTGATGATGCCCACCAGTCGATGTCGCAATTGCCGGAAACTGAAGCCAACAAAATCAGTGTCAGGCTTGAGCTTCAGGCTGATTATTACGCCGGAGTGTGGGCCTATAGGGATAATGAGATGTTTGGCTCTATCGAGGACGGTGATATTGAGAATGCCATAAACGTAGCGTCGAAAATCGGTGATGATTATCTCCAGCGTAAGGCTTATGGCCGCGAAATGCCCGACAGTTTCAATCACGGACGTTCGGAACAGCGCGTGCGTTGGCTCAAGAAGGGTCTGTCGTCGGGTGATCCCACCGCCGGCAACACTTTTTCCGTCCCTTATGACAGGTTATAATTTGTCAGATACCGATGATGTATTTGCTAAACGGGGTGTGTTTTTTAATGAATAGGCATAACGATAATGGACAGCCGAACATCAATAGAAATCGCTAAACTTTAGCGTACGGTAATAAATTGAAAATCGATTCAAAATGAAGTTGGTATGTCGTTATGGGGGGATGTTTGGAAAGAATTTGTTATTTTCGCGATGGGATTATAGTATAATCCTAAATGAACCTCGGATTAATTCCAAATGTTTAGCGAAATGGATAATCATTTGATGCAAATCGCCTCGCGTTTGCGGGGTTTGCGAGACTCACTCGACCTTAGTGTCGATGATGTTGCCGCGCAGTGTGGTGTGGAGGCTGCGACGCTTTCGGAGTATGAGAGCGGAAGCCGTGACATCCCTGTCAGTTTCCTTCACCGGTTGGCAAGTGCCTATGGCGTTGAGCTTACGGCGCTGCTGTTTGGAGAGGAGCCGCGAATGTCGACTTATTACGTCACTCGCGACGGCCGCGGTGTGAAGGCTGAACGCAGCAAGGCTTACAGCTATCAGGATTTGGCTTCGGGGTTTTCTCACCGCGTTGTCGCACCTTTCATAGTTACCGTGGAGCCTAACAACGGTCAAGGCGACATCCATCTCAATACTCACGATGGTCAGGAGTTCAACTATGTGCTGGAGGGGGAGATGGAAATCAAGGTCGGCCAGAAGCTGACCACGCTGCGCAAGGGTGACAGCATAATGTTTGACGCCCGCTTGCCCCACGGAATGCGTACGGTCGGGGACTCTCCGGTGAAATTTCTCGCCATCATCTCATAAATTGAATAACGGCAATAGGTAATAGGTAAAAAAGATTATGTTAGAGCAATTTTTAGATAAGACGAAGTTTGAATCATATGAGGACTTCATGGCGAATTTCAAGGTCAAAGTCCCCGAACGGTTCAACTTCGGATATGATGTAGTTGACCGGTGGGCCGAGGCGGAGCCTGATAAGAAAGCGTTGTTGTGGACCAATGACCGCGGCGAGGAACGCCAGTTCACATTTGCCGACATCAAGCGGGAGAGCGACAAAACGGCGGCATTTTTCCAGTCGATCGGAATAGGCCGCGGCGATATGGTGATGCTCATACTGAAACGCCACTACCAGTTCTGGTTTTCCATAGTGGCGTTGCACAAGTTGGGGGCTACGGTGATTCCCGCCACGCACCTGCTGACCGAAAAAGATATAATCTATCGTTGCAAGATGGCCGGAATCAAGGCCATCGTGGCGAGCGGGGATGAGATAGTCACAGGTCATATAGACCGCGCACTGCCCCAATGCCCCACTGTCGAGCACCTGATTTCGACCGGGCCATGCGTGCCTGAAGGGTGGCTTGATTTCAATGCCGAGATAGAGAAAGCACCCGAGTTCACGCGCCCGGCGGTGGCCAATGAAAACGATGACGTTTCGTTGCTCTACTTCACTTCGGGCACCACCGGCGAGCCAAAAATGGTGGCTCACGATTTCACCTATCCATTAGGCCATATAATCACCGGCTCATACTGGCATAATCTCGATGAGAACAGCCTGCACCTGACACTGGCCGACACCGGCTGGGGGAAGGCGGTGTGGGGCAAACTCTACGGGCAGTGGATAGCCGGCGCCAACGTCTTTGTCTATGATTTCGAGAAATTCGAGCCTGTCGATGTGCTGAAAATGATAGAGCGTTATGGCATCACGTCGTTTTGCGCGCCTCCGACGGTGTTCCGTTTCCTGATCAGGGAGGATGTCAGACGGTTTGACATCTCGTCGCTGCGTTACTGCACTATCGCGGGAGAGGCTCTGAATCCGTCGGTCTATGAGCAATGGCTCAAACTGACGGGGATAAAGCTGATGGAGGGATTCGGCCAGACCGAGACCACGCTGACCATCGCCACCTATCCGTGGCTTGAGCCGAAACCCGGCTCGATGGGTTGCAAGGGCCCGCAGTATGACATTGACCTTCTGACCGCTGACGGCCGTTGGGCGGAGGATGGTGAACAAGGTGAAATCGTCGTTAGAGACAACGGGCACAAGCCGTTAGGGCTTTTCAAAGAGTATCTGCATGACCCGGAGCTGACCCGCAACGCGTATCACGACGGCATCTACCACACCGGCGACGTGGCCTGGCGCGACGAGGACGGTTACTTCTGGTTCGTTGGCCGCACGGACGACGTAATCAAGTCGTCGGGCTACCGCATCGGGCCGTTTGAGGTTGAGAGTGCGTTGATGACTCACCCGGCTGTGGTGGAATGTGCCATTACGGGCGTCCCCGACGAAATCCGCGGTCAGGTCGTCAAGGCTACGATTGTTCTTGCGAAGGATTATAAGGAGCGCGCCGGGGAGGATCTTGTCAAAGAGATTCAGAACCATGTGAAGCGAGTGACAGCTCCCTACAAGTATCCCCGCATCATAGAGTTTGTCGAGGAACTGCCAAAGACAATCAGCGGCAAGATACGCCGAGTGGCCATCCGCGACAAGAAATAACACAAACGTCAGGAGAATGAGGGTAGGATATAAACGCATAGCCGTCAAAATCGGCAGCAACGTGTTGTCGCGCCGCGACGGCACACTTGACATAACCCGCATGAGCGCGCTTGTCGACCAGATCGCCGAGTTGCACCGCGGCGGGGTGGATGTCGTGATCATCTCATCGGGCGCGGTCGCATCGGGCCGTAGCGAGATGCACGACAGCGGCAAGCGTCTCGACCCCGTGTCGGCCCGCCAGCTCTACAGCGCGGTGGGCCAGGCCAAGCTCATCAACCGCTATTTCGAACTGTTCAGAGACCACGGGCTTACCTGCGGCCAGGTGCTGACGACCAAAGAGAACTTCGCCACGCGCCGGCATTATCTCAATCAGAAACATTGCATGGAGGTGATGCTCGCCAACGACGTCATACCGATCATAAACGAGAATGACACGGTATCGGTCACGGAGCTGATGTTTACCGACAATGATGAACTGTCGGGGATGATAGCCTCGATGATGGGGATGGAGGCTCTTATCATACTGAGCAATATCGACGGAATCTATGACGGCGACCCGGCTGATCCCGCGTCGAAGGTGGTCGCCGACATCTATCAGTCTACCGACGCCACATCATATATCCAGAAAGGTAAGTCGTCGATGGGACGCGGCGGAATGTCGACCAAATACCGCATAGCCCGCAAGGTGGCTTCGGAGGGAATCGCCGTGGTCATCGCCAACGGCAAGCGTGACAACATACTCACCGATCTCGTCGGTGGGAAAGATGTGCCTCACACGCTTTTTCATCCTTCAGACGAGCCCACATCGGGTGTCAAGAAATGGATAGCGCACAGCGAGGGATTCGCCAAAGGTGAGCTTCGCATCAACGCCGGAGCCGCCGACGCCATCCTCTCGCGCTCAGGGGCGAGCCTGCTCGGCGTAGGGGTGACAGATGTCGACGGCGACTTTGAAAAAGACGACATAGTCAAGGTCATCGCTCCCGGAGGTGAGGTGATTGCCCTTGGCTTAGTGGCCTACTCAGCCGAAGCCGCCCGCAAAAACATAGGACGCTCAGGCATTAAACCTTTCATTCACAGCGATTATCTTTACATTGAACTGATTTAAACTTGTTTTAAGATGCTAATTTGTAATAAGTTAAATCAGTTCATAGATTAAAAATAGCATGACAACAGATAATAAATATACCTCGATTTTCCAGTCGGCTCTCGAAGCTTCGCGTGCGCTGAACCGTGTGGATTCCGCTGCCGTCAACGGGTTGCTCTCGGACGTTGCCGACTCTATCGAGTCAAACATCGGCGCGCTGCTTGAAGCCAACGTATTCGATTTGGCCCGGATGGATGAGAGCGATCCCAAATATGACCGTCTGAAGCTGACAGACAGCCGCCTGCGCGACATCGCCGCCGATATGCGTTCGGTGGCCGCTCTGCCGTCGCCTCTCGGCGTAACGCTTGCCGAATGGAGCCGTCCCAACGGTATGACGATTAGAAAAGTCACCGTGCCGTTCGGGGTGATCGGCATAATATATGAGGCGCGTCCCAACGTGACATTCGATGTGTTCTCGCTTTGCCTGAAAGCGGGCAGCGCATGCCTGCTGAAGGGGGGCAGCGACGCCCGCGACACCAACGCCCGCGCCGTCGAACTACTCCGCGCAGCTGTGGCGCGCCACGGCATAGACCCCAACGTCGTCACCTTGCTGCCCGCGGAGCATGAGGCCACGGGGGCATTGCTCGCCGCCACGGGGTATGTGGATCTGATAATCCCCCGCGGCGGTAAGCGTCTCATCGAGTATGTGCGCGACAACTCCCGCGTGCCTGTCATCGAGACCGGGGCAGGAGTCTGCCACACTTATCTCCATGAGTCGGGGCTCACGTCGCACGCCCGCGATATAGTTTTCAACGCCAAGACGCGGCGTCCCAGCGTCTGCAACACCCTCGACACGCTTGTGATAGACCGAAGCCGCCTTTGCGACCTTCCGGAGATTGCCGCTCCTCTGGCCGAGAAACAGGTGGTCATATATGCCGACAGGGAGGCTTACAAGGCTCTTGAAGGGCACTATCCGCTGATAGAGCACGCCGCCGAAGATGATTTCGGCAAGGAATGGCTCGATTACAAAATGTCGGTCAAGGCCGTGAGCGGCATAGAGGCCGCCATCGACTTCATCAATCTTAACGGTTCGCGCCACAGCGAGGCCATCGTCGCCGAGGATGGCGATGCCATAGACCGTTTTGTCAAGGAGGTCGACGCGGCTTGCGTGTATGCCAACGTTTCGACCGCTTTCACCGACGGCGGCCAATTCGGGTTTGGTGCGGAGATCGGAATCTCGACCCAGAAACTCCACGCCCGCGGCCCGATGGCCCTCCCAGAGATAACGACCTATAAATATATCATCACCGGCCATGGGCAGACACGTTGGTGAAGCCCCTGTCCCGAACCATCACATAGAGACTCGCTCAATGAGAAAAAAATTGATAATTTCGGCAGTAGCCGCCACGGCATTGATGTCGATGACGGCGCAAGTCAACAGTGCTGACGCCGCCGGCTATCTGACACGCGCGGAGCTGATGCTCAACGATAACAACTATAACGGCTGCATCGATCAACTGTCGCAAGCGCGACGCCTGTCGCTGACACCTGACGGAACGCGCCGCGCCGACCTGATGCAGGCGTTGGCGGCAGCCTCGCTCGGGCGTGCCGACGCCGCCGGGCTGTTGGAGAATTATATATCGACCTATGCCGCGTCGCCTGACAGGAATGTCGCTGAGATGCGCCTGGCCCGAATGTTGTATGACGGCCGCAGTTACGCCGACGCCCTGCGGTGGTACCGCCGCATATCTGTGGAGGGGCTTGATTCGGAGCAAATGGCCGAATATTGCCAGAACAGCGGGTTCTGCCTTCTGAAACTCGGCGATTATGACGAGGCCATGGAGCAATTTGACCGTCTGGCCCGCTATCCGGAATATGTCAACACAGCCCGCTTCTACCAGGGTTATGTGGCGTATGCCAAGGGGGACTATGCCGAGGCGGCGACCCTGTTCAAGAAAGTGAACACCGACTCGGCCCCCGGAAATATGGCCGACTTCTATCTGAGCCAGATTTATTTTTCGGACGGCGATTATGGCAAAGCCTTGGCCATGAGCCGCAAACTTCTTAAAAACGCCGCCGATGTCGAGCCGGAGTTCGCCGCCGAAGCTGAGCGCATAGCCGGGGAATCGCTTTACCACCAGGGCAACGACGCTCAGGCGATACCCTACCTCAGACGCTATATCGCGTCGCAGCCCGACGGACTGCCGTCGGCTTACTACATACTTGGCATGAGCGAGTACCGCGCGGGCAACTACGCCGATGCAATCGATTGTTTCAGCCATGTCACCGGCCAGGATAACGCGATGGGGCAGAGCGCCTATCTTTTCATAGGCCAGAGCTATCTGAAAGAGGGAAACGCCGATGCCGCCACGATGGCACTGACCCAAGCGTTGCGCAAGGATTATGACCCCGCTGTCAGCGAGACCGCTTTCTACAACTACGGCGTGGCCAAGACCCGCGGAGGGCGTGTGCCGTTCGGCAGCTCGGTCTCGACGTTTGAGGAGTTTCTGCAACGCTATCCGCGCTCACAGTATGCTCCGAAAGTCCAGGAATATGTGATAGCCGGTTATCTCACCGACAACGACTATGAGAGCGCGTTGGGGAGCATCTCGCGCATCAGCAATCCGTCGGAGGCCACCCTCGCCGCCAAACAGCAGGTGCTATATACCCTCGGTTCGCGCGCGCTGGCCGCCGGTGATGCCGACAAAGCCCTGTCGCGCCTGCGCGAAGCCAAGTCTCTCGGGGAGCTTAACCCCGACGTCAGCCGCGAATGCGACCTGTGGATCGGTGAGGCACTTTACCGCAAAGGTGATTACAACGGAGCGGCATCATCCTATCTTGCCTATCTCGATGGCCTTCCCCGCACGGCTGCCAACCGCCCGCTGGCACTGTATGACCTGGGGTATGCGCGGTTTGGCGCGAAAAAATTTGACGACGCGCTGACCGACTTCACCCGCTATCTCAACTCGCCCGGCAGCACCACCGAGTCGATGATGGCCGACGCCCGCAACCGTATGGGCGACTGCTACTATTACGCGAGCGATTTCGCGAAAGCCGCCGCCGAGTATGACGAGGCTTATCAGCTCGCTCCGGCCAACGGTGACTACGCCCTCTATCAGAAAGCGTTGATGAAGGGGCTGGCACGCGACCATAAGGCCAAAGTTGCCGGCATGAAGCAGATGATGGAGCGTTTCCCGTCGTCGGGGCTTGTGCCGTCGGCGTTGCTCGAAACCGCCGAAAGCTATGGCGAGCTTGGGGATAAAAACGCCGCACTCGCCACATATAATAAATTGGTCAAAAACCATCCTTCGACGGCGCAGGGGCGTCAAGGCTATCTGTTGCTCGCCATCACCTATATGGACAGCGGCGACCGCAACAAGGCCATCGAAAGCTACAAGACAGTGCTGAAAAACTACCCGTCGAGCGAGGAAGCGCGCGTGGCGGCCGACGACCTGAAGCGTATCTATTCCGATATGGGCCGACTTGACGAGTTCGCAAGCTATATCAACGCTATACCCGACGCGCCCCGCATGGACGCGGCAGAGGTGGAGCGTCTCACGTTCCAGTCGGCCGAGAAGGAGTATGCCAACAGCGGCAAAGTGAAGCGTCTCGAGGAATATGCCGAGCGTTTCCCGTCGGGGGCCGACATCGCCGCCGCATTGCAGTATCTCGCGGAAGACGCGGCTGCCAAAGGGAACGACAAGAAGGCGTTGGCCTATGCCGAGCGGATTGTTGACGGACATCCCGATTCGCGGGCAATGGAGAGCGCGCTCGCAATAAAAGGTGATGTGGAATATCGTCAGGGCAAGGGTGAGATAGCCCTCGCCACCTACCGTCAGCTCGAAAAGCGCGCGTCGTCGTCGACATCGCTCAACGCGGCCCGCATGGGGATACTGAAAGTGTCGCGCGACCTTGGCCGCCACAAAGATGTTGTCGCGCAGGCCGATGAGCTGCTTGGTTCGTCGACGGTGAGCGGCGTGGAGAAAGATGAGGTGACATTCGCCCGCGGATATGCCAATATGCGCCTCGGACAGACCGCCAAGGCAGTCAAAGACTGGGAGTCGCTTTCGTCGGACCTCGACAATCTCAATGGGGCCAAAAGCGCCTATTACTTAGGACAACTCTATTTTGACGAGGGGAATCTCAAAAAGGCCCGCAAGGTCATAGACCGGCTCGTAGCCGCCAACCCGCCCCACCACTACTGGCTCGCCCGCGGCTTTATACTCCTGAGCGACATAAACCGCAAGGAGGGTAACGCTTTCGAGGCTAACGAATATCTGAAAACCCTCAAGGAAAATTATCCCGGCACCGAAGCCGACATATTCCAAATGATTGATTCTCGCTTAAAATGACCCGACTGATGAAATCGACTAACATATTACTTGTGGCCGCGTCGCTGTCGGCAGTGACAGCAATGGCTCAAGACCTCACCAAAGAGATAACAATCGAAAAAGAAATCGTGCCTGAGCAGAGGGCTGCGACGCGTCTCAACGCTACGCCGCGGCTGCTGCAACCCGAGGTGAAACAGCGTCAGCTCACGATGAGCGACCGCTCGACTGCCTCGACCGTCCCGGCGATGGTGGATCGTCTCGAACCTGCGCGCGCCGCCGCCGACACTGCCGCCGACAGCCGGGGATATGTCGCCGCAGGGTATTTCCCCACCTATAATCTCGCTCTGTCGGCCGGGTATCGCATAGTCGACAACGCCGCTACCGGCGCGGAGGTGTGGATGCAGTTTGACGGCTTGTCGTACAAGGAGAAAAACCTCATGGGCGACAAGCTCACCTACAAGCGCAACACGCTGTCGCTCGGCGGTGACTTCACCCATCGGCTCAACAGCCGCCTGACGCTCGACGCTTCCGCGGCCTACTCGTTCATGTCGGTCAGCCGCCCGTGGTATGAGTCAGCCGATGACCAGGGCATACACCGCCTGTGGGTCGACGCTGCGGTCAGAGGTCGCTCGCAGCAGTGTGAATATTCGCTCGGTGCGGAGGGCGGCTACACGGGCTTCACCCGCGGCGGACGTCTGCCGTTGGCGGTGCCGGCGTCAGATGCCGACCTGAAGGCTATAGGTGAAATCGACTTCGGGGTCAACGGCGGTGTGTCGTCGCTCAGTGGCGACGGTAACCGCTTCGGTCTCAACCTCTCGGCTCGGTTTAACCGCTACAACCGTTTTAACCGCTGGCGGGTAGCCCCTGACGGCGATATAGATGCCGACTGGGGCGGCTCGGAGATGCTTGGCGTAGTGACGCTTAACCCTTACTGGATGATAGCAGCCGAGGAATTTAACGCCACTATCGGGGTCGATGTCGACCTCGCCGTCAACTCGGGACGTTTCGCCAATGTGGCTCCCCACGCCGGAATCAACTGGACGCCGCGTATGGCGGGGTCGATGCTGTCGCTGTTTGCCACAGCCACCGGTGGCGTCAGCGCCAACACCCTCGGTTCGCTGCTCGATTACACCCCCTATGTTGATCCGCTCTTCAGCTATGAGCACTCCCGAGTTCCGGTCGATGTTATAGCCGGGGTCACCGTCGGCCCATATCGCGGGACTGCCCTGACGCTCCGCGGAGGCTATTCCATAGCCAATGACTGGCTGATGCCTGTGGTGGTCGACGGATCTAATCTCTGGCACGCTGTAGATCTCAAGGGATGGCGCGCCGGGGCCTCGCTCACCCACCGCTCGCGGTGGATAAAGGAGCTGACCGTCAGCTACGACTACGCCCCCAACAGCGGCGATAAGGGCTACTATATGTGGCGCGACCATGCCCGCCATGTCCTCGATGCCGACGTGACGGTCTCGCCGATAAAGCCGCTCGACGTGACGCTCGGATTTGAAAGCCGGTGGAATCGTAGCTCATATGCCTACTCAACGGCGGCGGGTGAGGGGTCGGTCTCGCTTGGCTGCAGCAATAATCTCAGTGTCGGGGGACTATATCGCTTTACTGACAAACTGTCGTTTTTCCTCCGTGGCGAGAATCTGCTCAACACAAAGAGTTATATGTTGTTTGACATCCCTGCGCAAGGAATCACCGGCCTGCTCGGCGCTACTTATAAATTCTGAAAGAGGTAGTCGCAAAAACTACCGACAATGACCTGAGTCCATGGGCAAACCGCCCATGGACTCAGGTCATTGTAGTGATTAGACAGATATATGCGTTAAAAAAACATAAATTATAGAGTGTGTTAATATATAATAATATTATGATTAGTAAATTGCGAAATAATTAAGGGAAATCACATTTTGTTAACACATTTATATGCAGGTGAAATGAATAAAAATAGAATTTATCTGTTGGTTTTGGGACTGTTGATGTCGGGAGTGGCGTGCGGTGTGCCGGCGATTGCGGCGCAGGCCGGCGTTGAGCCTCCCGTGATATCGGCGGTGTATGCCACCGGGGTCGAGTTTATTGAAAACTGCGCTTTCTATAATTTGACATTCAATGTGGAGTATTCGGGCGCGTCGAACATCCGCTACTGTGTCTCGCAGAGAGACGGGGGCATGGTCTGTTACACTGTTGATGAGCCTGAAATAGCGCGATGCTCGGTGGATCGGCTGATATCGGAATGGTGGACGGAAATTGACATAACGGTGACAAATGACGGCGGCAAAGCGACATACAATTTCGCAGTTCCGCCGCAATCGCCCGATGCGGAGCCTGAGGTCTCGATAACGTGTGAGCAGCTTGCCGGGAGCCACACGTCAAATGCCGGCCTGGCGTATAGCTTTGCAGGGAAGATTCCCGCGGGGGCTACCGATGTGAAGTGGAGTTATTGCCTGCTGGCTTATAACAACCGTATGGAGAGTTGTAAGCAGCAGCTCGGCGGCGACCGCTTTGACGTCCCGGCTATGGAGTCGATTGATGACGTATCGCAATGGATATGTGACGATGATAACCGTCTGAGCGGCGAGGTGCTGCTGACTTGCAAGTCGGCCGATGGGCTGACCATGGGTAGCGTCTACCCGCTTGCCATAGAGCTTAAACCTGTCATAACCGATGTGAAGGATATGACGAAAACGTTCAGTGCCGACGGGTTGACTTATGATTTGAGTTTCACCGTGGATTTCGCGGGAAGCGATGCAGTGATCTATGAGGTAAGGCAAAATTCGACCTCTTTTCAGCCGCTCCATGAAACGGTTTACGCCGAGGGATCGGCTCTGTGCCGTGCCGATAGGCTGGGCTGTGAATATGATACGGAGATAGAGCTGTCGGTAGAGAACAGCTATGGCACGGCGAGCCGCCTGATACATCTCGGCCCTCAGGACCCGGATGATCCCTCGGGGGTGGCCGATGCGTTGGCCGACGGTATAGGCCGGGTTGAGGTTTATTCGGCCGCCGGCTTGAGGATTTTGGCCGGCGACATCCGTGACGGATTACGGCATTTGCCGTCGGGTGTCTATATCGTGAGAACTGTCGATTCAACGGGCAATGTTTCCGTAAACCGATATTTAAAAAGATAGCGTCGCTTTTAGAGACGGCAAGATAATAGGAGGCCCCGCGCAGCACAAAACGCGGGGCTTGTTTGTTTAGTAATTAAAGCAAGCGAGGGTTCGCAAGTCGTGTTGGCTTCAGAGGCAGCGGCCAACCCCGTTTCAGACTATTTATAACCAAAATTCAAGGAAATGATGAGTTGCTCAAGGATCAGATCAGGATTGCTCGCGGTAGCGTTGCTGGCGTGTTCGACGGCGACTTTTGCCGCGGAGCGGCGTGTGGTGGGGCTTGAGGCCGACACCGCAGTGATTGAGAGGGCGGTGGCGTTTGACGCCCGCGCGCCGATGAAATATGAATTGGAGAGCGAGCGGATAGCAGAGAGCTCCCCCCGACGTAAGTTTATACCGTGTATTTATGATATGCCCTATAGCATAACGGCCAATTATCCCCATTACAAGGAGCTTTGGCAAAACACGGCGGTGCTTTTCGGTGCGGGTTTCGTGACGCTCGGCGTTCTTGAGCTTCTGCCTGAAAACGCCACGGCCTGGAACAAGGCCGAGATTCACAAACGCCCGGTGTTTGACCGCTGGTGGCACAATGTCAAGTCGGGCCCTGTGTGGGATAAAGATAACCCGATGTTCAACTATGTGCTGCATCCCTACGGAGGAGCCGCCTACTACATGAGCGCTCGCTCGCAGGGCTTCAATATGTTTTATTCGTTTCTCTACGGGCTGGGAGTAAGCACATTTTTCTGGGAATACGGGATAGAGGCGTTCATGGAGATACCGTCGATACAGGATCTTTTCGTCACACCGATCGGAGGGATATTGATAGGGGAGACGTTTTACCGCGTGAAACGCTACATAGTGGAGCATGACTATTGCCTGTTAGGCTCTAAATTTCTCGGGACGTTTGTGGCGTTTCTCGTTGATCCTGTCAATGAGGTTGTCAATTTGGTCAGGGGCAACCCGGCGCACGGGTATTCCAAACGCCATCAGCCGCGTCTCGGCAGCGATATTGTCTGCTATCCGTGGCTGAGACCGGCTCCCGGATGCGACGGGCACGCCATGGGTTTCACCATGTCGTTGACATTTTAGCGGCTAATTTGCGTAGATTTTCGCAAAATGCAATTAAAATTATTGATATTATGGAAAAATGTCGTATATTTGCGGCGTAAACCTATTAATTGTATAAAATCATGGCGTTAATCATACCGCAGAGATACAAGCAGAAGCTGCTGCCCGAAACCACCGAGGTGGCCATCAAGACGATAAAAGATACTTTTCAGGAGAAATTGGCGGGCGCGCTCAATCTGCGGCGCGTGACCGCGCCGTTGTTTGTGCTGGCCGGCACCGGCATCAACGATGACCTTAACGGTGTCGAGCCGCCGGTATCGTTTTCCATACAGGCGATGGGCGACCGCAAGGCTGAGGTGGTCCACTCGCTTGCGAAGTGGAAAAGGATGAAACTCGGCGCATATGACATAGCTCCCGGCTACGGGCTTTACACCGATATGAACGCCATACGCACCTCGGAGGAGCTTGACAACCTGCATTCGCTTTATGTAGACCAATGGGACTGGGAGCAGGCCATACGCCCCGCCGACCGCAATCTGGACTATCTCAAATCGACAGTCAGGAAGATTTACTCGGCGGTCAAGGAGACCGAGCGTTTGATCTATAAGCTGTTTCCCCATATCACCCCCGCTCTGCCCGATGAGATAACGTTTATCCACTCCCAGCAACTGCTTGACGAGTACCCCGGCCTCACCCCGCGTGAACGCGAGGCCAAGGCAGCGGAAAAATACGGGGCCATATTCCTTATCGGCATCGGCGCGCCGCTCAGTGACGGTGAGCCGCATGACGGCCGCGCCCCCGACTATGATGATTGGATCAGCCCTAACGGCGAGGGCTACACCGGTCTCAACGGCGATATAATCCTGTGGAGCAATGTGCTTAACGCTCCGTTTGAGTTGTCGTCGATGGGCATACGCGTGAGTCCCGAATCGTTAAGCCGTCAGTTGGATGTGAGAGGCTGCCCCGAGCGCGCGGGCTACAAGTTCCACAAGTCACTGCTCGCCGGCGAGTTGCCGGCGTCGATAGGAGGAGGTATCGGCCAAAGCCGTCTGTGTATGTTCCTGTTGCAGAAAGCCCACATCGGAGAGGTGCAGGCGAGCATCTGGCCCGAGGATCAGGTCGCGGAGTGTGCCGAAGCGGGAATCAATCTGCTTTGATGCCGGCTCTAAGTCCGGGCAATAGAATCACCCAACTTACAGATGTGGTAAATTTTATGGAAAACCGCCGTCACCCTATGTGGGTCAGACGGCGGTTTCCATTCAGTTTTTTCAAAAATTACAGGCGCGTCGGAGCGTCTATTCCTCTTTGTTTCTGTTCTTGGCTTTTGATTTAGTCTTGCTCGAAGATGAGTCGAGATCTTTCTCCTCTTTAAGGTCTATCTCATTTCGGTTTTTGTCGAGCACGCGGTATTGCAGATATGCGAGAGACTGGTCGGGCATAATTTTGAAGCTGCCTCCGATGTCGATTTTCCATTTTCGGTAGGGCGACAAGAGCCCTTTTTTCAGGAACGCGTCGACAAACGGGTGTACATACATTACAAACCCTTTTACTTTAAGCGTGTTGACGAGATATTCGATTTTTTCACGCAGGGTGTCGGTGAACAGCAGCGAAGGCTGCACTTTCCCTTTTCCGTAGCATGAAGGGCAGGTTTCGCTTGTTTCGATGTCGAGAGCCGGTCTCACGCGCTGTCGGGTGATCTGCATCAGTCCGAATTTGCTTAACGGCAGGATGTTGTGGCGCGCACGGTCGTTGGCCATCACCTCTTTCATGTGCTCATAGAGCTTCTGCCGGTGGTCGGCGGTGTTCATGTCGATGAAGTCGATTACGATTATGCCGCCCATGTCGCGCAGCCTTAGCTGTCGAGCAATTTCATCGGCTGCCCGCATATTCACTTCGAGTGCGTTGCTTTCCTGGTCGTTTGACGCTTTGGAGCGGTTTCCCGAGTTCACGTCGATGACGTGTAGGGCTTCGGTGTGTTCGATGATTATGTAGGCACCCGATTTGAACGATACCGTTTTGCCAAACGATGATTTTATCTGTTTGGTTATGTTGAAGTGGTCGAATATCGGAGTGTCACCGCCATGGTATTTGACGATTTCACGCCGTTCCGGCGCAATCAGGTCGACATATTTCTCAATCTGTGCCATGACATCCTTGTCGTTTACAAAGATGTTTTCAAAAGTGGGGCTGAAAATGTCGCGAAGCACGCTGACTATGCGGCTGTCTTCCTCGAATACGAGGGCCGGGGCCTGCGACTTCTGCGCCTTGGCCAATGCGTCTTCCCAGCATTTCAGCAGGGTTTTCAGCTCATGGTTTAGTTCGGCCACGCGTTTTCCCTCGGCAGAGGTTCTTACGATTACTCCGAAGTTTTTTGGCTTAATGCTCTCGATTAGCTGTCGCAAACGGAGTTTTTCCTCGGTGGTCTTGATTTTTTGTGAGATTGAGATTTTGTCGCTGAAAGGAATCAGCACCATGTAACGCCCGGTGAATGATATTTCGGTAGTCAGCCTCGGGCCTTTGGATGAGATTGGCTCCTTGACTATTTGTACCAGCAGTTCTTGTCCGGGGGTGAGTGTTGTTGCGATTGTTCCGTGCTTGTCGATGTCGGGAAGCAGTTTCATCTTCGACACCTGCGGGAGTTTCTTGCGGTCGTCAAGGAGTTGCTTGACGAATGAGGAGTAGGATGAGAATTGTGAGCCAAGATCTAAGTAATGGAGGAAAGCGTCCTTTTCGTAGCCTACGTTGACAAAAGCGGCATTCAGTCCCGGCATTAGTTTTTTGACTTTCGCCAGGTAAATGTCGCCCACGGCGTAGGAGATGTTCCGGGCCTCTTTCTGAAGGGAAACAAGCCTGGAGTCTTCCAGCAAGGCGATTGAGACCTCGGTGGGTTGAACGTCTACAACGAGTTCACTTTTCATGATTTATCTTAGAACTGAGATTCAATGTGGAGCCGCGACGTGCTCCATAACGGGTATAGGCTGTGAAAAACGCAAAGAACAAACATCGATGGGATCAAAGCATTAGGTTGGTGCATCCCCATCAAGGTTTGTTCTTAGTATAGCGTTTTCTCACTTAGTCAAGAAAGACGGGTCACTTCACACAGTGTATGTGAGATTATTTCTTCTTGTGACGGTTCTTTCTCAGACGTTTTTTGCGCTTGTGGGTCGCCATCTTGTGGCCTTTTCTTTTTTTTCCGCTTGGCATTTTACGCTAAATTTTATGGTTTATAATTAATGTTGATAAGTTCTTTCCTGTCGCTGACCGGTGATTATTGTTTCACCTCTTCCATGAACACTTTGGCAGGCTTGAACGCGGGGATTTTGTGCTCAGGGATGATGATAGTGGTGTTCTTGGAGATGTTGCGAGCGGTTTTCTCGGAACGGGTCTTCACGATGAAGCTGCCGAAGCCGCGGAGATACACGTTTTCGCCATGGGCGAGCGAGTCTTTAACAATCTCCATGAATTTCTCGATGGTTTCAAGGACGTTGGCCTTTTCAATGCCGGTTGACCGTGAAATTTCGTTTACGATGTCAGCTTTAGTCATTTTAAGTTATGCGTTATATTGTTAGAATATCATTGATATGCAATCTTTTAACGTCGAGTGAGGCAACGCTTGAAAATTGCAAGCGCAAATATCGCACTTTTTTTTCAATTAGCGGGTATTTTAACCCTAAATTTTTTAATAAACCTCAGAGTATTATCGGTTTTGCGGCATTACGGATTGTCATCGCGCCGTTTTTTCACACGTCGCGCAGCTTCCACCATTTGTAGGATATACCGTTGTCGTAGGCGTCCTCCCCCTCGGCCGCCTTTAGCTTTGAGACCACTCTGAGAGTCAGGGGCAGGGCGGCTATTTCGTAGGCGGTCTTCAGCAACGCCTGTGTCACGATCAGCGCGGCTATTTCTTTCCATGTCAGCACCCCTCCGAAAGCTATCGGGAAGAATACCAGAGAGTCTGTTGTCTCACCCCAGAGGGTAGAGACGATGGCGCGCAGAGAGAACCGTTGTCCCCGCGAACTGATTTTCATGCGGCTCATGACGTAGGCGTTGACCATCGACCCGCAGATGAAGGCTGCGAAGCTGGCCGCCACTATGCGCGGCACGCCGCCGAATATGCGTTCCATCGCGGCCTGCGCGTCCCATGAGTCTGCCCCGGGGAGCATGACGGCGGCTTGAAGCATCAGCGTCACAAACAGGCTCAATGCGAACGCGAGCCATATCACGAGGCGTGCCTTGGCAAATCCGTAGACCTCGACAATGCAGTCGTTTATAATGTAGCTGACGGGAAACACTATGACCCCGGCGGTGATAGTCAGAGGCCCTAAATCGACCGTCTTAATCTCCATTATGTTTGAAACAATGAGGCAAACGCAGAACAGCGAAGCCAAAGCCACGAATATGGCCGAGAAGTTTTTTGAGTCTTTGTTCATGAATCTTGTTTTTTACGAGGTAGCAAGCACTCGGTGTTTATGTCCGCGAAGTTAGCTGTTTTTTCTCGATCCGGGAGCCCGCGACGCGCTTTTTTAATGAATTTAGTCATCCTCTTAGAATTGTTTTACTATCTTTGCGATGATTTGGCTCGGCCCGCGGCCGGGAAAAACGTTAAGACTATGACCAACGAAGATATTAAGACGCTCTCAAAGGACCCCGACGGGTTGCTGACCTACGAGTACATCGCCAACCACATCGCGACTTGTGACGATGATATGGATTTTTTGGTTGACAACATGATAACTGTCGACAAGACAGGGCAGTTTGTGGCAAGCGCGGCCCGCTATCTCTCGGCAATCGACCCCGACAAATATTCGGCCTCAATCTTGCGCCTTATAGCCGCGGCTATCGAGAAGGACCGCGAACGCCGTTACCTCGGCGACCTGCTTCTCGCCATCTGGGGTAAGGATTACCTGTCGCGCGCCGATGAGCTTTCGGCAACTGACGATAATTTCCGCCGCATCTACAAGCGTCTCTACCCCCGCGGAATCTGACGGAAACCGGTCCGCGCTTCGGCACGGACATTATATATGATATTGAAAAATGACTAAATCTTTGATTTTGTGGATGGCACTGATGATGGCCTGCGTATCGTGTGGCGCGTCATCGGCCGAGACATCCACCGATAACACAAAACAATCACAACAAATGGCAAACAAGACCGATTCGACCGATATACTCGTCGATATCAAGACCACTGCAGGCGACATCAGAGTGCGTCTGTTCGGCGACACCCCTCGGCATCGCGACAACTTCGTCAAGCTCGTCAACGAGGGATTCTATAACGGTGTGCTCTTCCACCGTGTCATAAACGAGTTCATGATACAGACCGGCGACCCCGACTCGAAGACCGCCAAGAAGGGTCAGATGTTGGGCGGTGGCGGCCCCGGCTACCAGATTGACGCCGAGATTGTCTATCCGAAGCATTTCCATCGCCGCGGCGCGCTTGCCGCCGCCCGTCAGGGCGACCAGGTCAATCCCCGCCGCCAGTCGTCGGGCTCGCAGTTCTACATCGTCACCGGGCGCGTATCGAGCGAGTCGGAGATTTCTCGCCTGGAGCAGCAGCTCGGCATGATGCGCAAACAGGGCATCTTCCAGCAGCTCGCAAGCGAGCGTCAGGATGAGATACGGCGTATGCAGGCCGCCGGAGACCACGCCGGCCTTGAATCGCTGCGTCAGCAGCTTATAGCCATCACGGAGGAGAAAGCGGCCAATGATTCGACCCCGGCGATGACCGCAGACCAGCGTGAAGCCTACACGACTGTCGGCGGCGCGCCCCATCTCGACGGACAATACACGGTGTTCGGTCAGGTAGAGCAGGGGATGGACGTTGTCGACAAAATCGAGAAATCGGCAACCGACGGAAACGACCGTCCGGTCGATGACATCAAAATCATTTCCATGTCAATCGTTAAATGATAGAGCTTAACCGCTTCACCCTTCCCAACGGGCTGAGGGTCATACACAATCAAGACACGTCGACGGCTATGGTGGCCGTCAACGTTGTTTATAACGTGGGCGCGCGTGACGAATCGCCATCTCTCACAGGCATGGCCCACCTGTTTGAGCACCTCATGTTTGGCGGCTCGGTCAACATTCCCGACTTTGACGGCGAGATAGAGCGCGCGGGGGGAATGAACAACGCCTGGACGAGCAATGACTACACGTCGTTCTATGACGTGATACCGGCCCACAATGCCGAAACCGCTTTCTGGTTGGAGAGCGACCGTATGCTTGCGCTGGCTTTCACCCCTGAGTCGCTCGAGGTGCAGCGCAGCGTTGTCATCGAGGAGTTCAAGCAGCAGTGCCTGAACCGCCCCTACGGCGACGCGGGCCACTATCTGCGCCGTATGCTTTACAAAGTCCACCCCTATCGGTGGCCCGTGATAGGAATCGAGCCTTCACACATAGAGCGGGTGGCGATGGATGACGTGAAACGTTTTTTTTACTCCCACTACGCTCCCAACAACGCCATAATGGTCGTCACGGGGAATATCTCGGCTGACCGCGTGGCCCGTCTCGCCGAGAAATGGTTTGGCGACATACCCCGCCGTGACATCGCGCCGCGACTCTATGGCGCGGAACCGTTGCCCGACGCCGCCCGGCGTGAAGATGCCGCCGGCGATGTGCCTCAGACTCTATTGACTGTGGCTTTCCCTATGCCGGGCTGCCACGATCCCCGCTACATAGCCTGCGACACTCTGAGCGATATCCTCGCTTCGGGCCGCTCGTCGAGGCTTTACCGGGATCTGCTGATGGGGAGCGACCTGTTCGCGTCAATCGACGCTTCGATAGCGGGAAGCGAGGAGCCGGGATTCATCATGGTCAACGCCCGCCTCAACGCCGGCGGCGGCGAGCCTGCGGTCGACAAAGGGCTTAGGCTTATCGGCGACGCATTGGCCGACCTTGCCGCGACACCTGTCGGGACTGATGAACTGGAACGCGCGCTCAACCGTTTCGAGTCGACGTTCACAATCACCAATGTCCCGTTCCTGTCGCGGGCGCAAGCGATCGCGTCGTATGAAATCCGCAACCAGGACATCAACGAGGTCGTGGCGCATTATCGAGCCTTGACCCCGGAGCGCGTGCGCGCCACTGCGGCAGAAATTTTTGACCCCGCCCGCTCGTCAACCCTCGTCTACCGACCGTTGTGATTCCCCGGAAATCTACCCCTTTCAGAGCGTTTATGGTGAAAAATCCATAAAAATTAGAGGTAAATTAAAAAAGTTTGTTTAAATTTGAGACCTATTAAGGACTCTGTGCCGGCACTATCTGCCGTGCGGCCTTAATTCATTAATAATTAAGTGACTATGAATAAGCCTGATTTTCCTGATGCTGAAATCTCTCAGCAGCCTGTGGAAAAAACCTTGACCGAGACCCCTCAGCCTATGCCTGAGGCCACTGAGAAAACCGATGAGCCCGCGGCTGTAGCCGCCGGGGCCGACGCTGCCGCCGTGCAGACTGACGAAAAACATGAGGAGCCCACCCTCGAGAACCTCTCGAAAGAGGAGCTGATAGAACGCCTGTCGGGAATCGCCCAGCTCCCTGCCGACGAAATCTCCCGCGAGGGGGTTTCGCGGTTGAAACAACTGTTTTACGTCGCTCGTAACAAAGAGATAGATGCCGAGAAAGCTGCATTTGTCGAAGCGGGAAATGACGCCGCGGCGTTTGAGGCCGCCGTTGACCCGCTTGAAGAAAAACTTCAAAGCGTCCTCACCGAAATCAAGGAGAAGAAAGCGCGTCTCGCTGCCGAGCAGGAGGCCGTCAGACAAGAAAATCTCGCAAAGAAAAATGAAATAATAGCTGCGCTGGCTGAGATGTCGGCTGACACCGATAACGTCAACCGCCACTTTACCCGCTTCAAAGAGCTGCAACAGGAGTTCAAGGAGATAGGGGAGGTGCCGCCCACTGAGGCCACCTCGGTGTGGAAACGCTATCAGGACGGCGTGGAACGCTTCTATGACCAGCTCAAAATCAACAAAGACCTCCGCGACTACGACTTCAAGAAAAACTATGACACGAAGCTGCTGCTCTGTGACGAAGCTGAGAAGCTGATGGAGGAGCCCGACGTCATCACGGCATTCAAACGTCTGCAAGACCTTCACGACAAATGGCGCGAGACAGGCCCCGTGGCTAAAGAGATGCGCGATGAGATATGGAACCGATTCAAGGACGCCTCGGCCGAGGTGAACAAGAAATATCAGGCTTTCTTTGAGGAGCGCAAGGCCCGCGAACGTCAAAACGAGCTGGCCAAGACCGAAATATGCGAGCGAGTCGAGGCCATTGATTTCAGCGAGGTCAAGAGCTATGCCGCATGGGAAGAGCTGACCAAGCAGATTCTTCAAGCTCAGGAAGACTGGAAAAAACTGGGCTTCGCGTCAAAGAAGCTCAACAACTCCCTGTTTGCCCGCTTTCGCGAGACCTGCGACAAATTTTTCGCGGCCAAGGCCAACTATTTCAAGTCGATGAAAGATGAGCTTGCCGCTAACCTCGCCAAAAAGATAGCTCTCTGCGAGAAAGCCGAGTCACTGAAGGATTCGACGGACTGGCGAGCCACCACCGACGCTTTGGTAGCCCTGCAGAAGGAGTGGAAAACCATCGGGTCGGTACCCAAAAAGCATTCAGACAACGTGTGGCACCGTTTCCTTGAGGCGTGCGACTATTTCTTCGAGCAGAAAAAGAAGAACAGCAACGATACCCGCTCTGTCGAACAGGCCAACCTGAAGCAGAAGAAGGAGATTATCGCCGAACTGCGCGCGATAGACCCCGAAAGCACCCCCCGCGAGGAGGCAATCGCCAAAATCAAGGAGCTTTCGGCCAAATGGCAGCAAATCGGTCACGTCCCCTTCCGCGACAAGGATAAAATCTATGACGCTTACCGCGAATTGACCTCAAGCCTTCACTCGGCTTACAATATGAAGCAATCGCGCGAGGCGATGAACCGCTTTGAAAGCTCAATCGACGAGATGGCCGGCGACGAAATCAAGTTGTTGCGCGAGCGCGAGCGGATGCTCCGCGCTTATGAGCAGCGCCGGTCGGAGCTCCACACCTACGAGAATAATCTCGGATTTTTCAACTCGAAGTCAAAGAGCGGTGACTCGATGCTTCGCGACCTCCAACGCCGCATAGAGCGCATAAAAGATGACCTCAAGGCTCTTGAGGAAAAAATCAAGCTGATCGACGCCAAGCTCTGAGGCCCGGCGTCAAGCAGCCCCCACCGTCGTCAGGGGGGCGGACGGCAGACATGGCCGCCCTCCCTGACGTTCTCTAAAAAACTCAGCCGCCCCCGGCGGTCCCTTTATCGAAACTATACTATTTCTTCAGCCTCTCTAATCCGCCATAAACAACGGACTTGAAAAATTATGACATCCAATCATAAAGTAAAATACGGAAACTACTTGCGCACGGTCATCACAGTCATGGACTTTGTCGTGATCAACATCTTGTTCTGGATCACGACAATGTTAAATCCTGAGATAGCCGCCGCCCATAATATAAGAATAATCTGGTTGCTGCTTAATATATCATACTTCCCTGCGATGTATTGGCTTGTGCGCATTCATAACCAGTGCACTATCTATATGAACCATGTGGTGCTTTCGGCCATCCAGGCCGTGGGTATCCACGCTTTGTTTTTCCTGTCGATGCTTGCATTCCTGTCGGTAACAGTGATACCGTGGTATGCCTATCTTGAGTTTTATGGAATGTGCATGGCCGGGCTGCCATTGTGGTGGATTGTGAGCCGTCTGATAATAAAGCACATAAGGCGTCACGGCCACAATTTCAACCGCGTGGTGATTGTCGGGAGCAACGCGACCGCGTTGCGACTGGCCGAGGAGATGGCCTCGGACGTTGGCTTCGGTTACCGGCTGATGGGTTTCTTTGACGACGATATCTCGGTGGCGCAACCGGCCTTGGGCAAATATCTCGGCCCCGTGGACGAGCTCGACGCTTACGTCAGGGACAACGAGGTCGATGAGGTCTATTACACGATTTCGGGAAGCCGCGAGAAGCCGCTGCACGCCGCCATCAAAGCCGCCGACGATTGCGTGGCGCAGTTCTTTTATGTGCCGCAGATTCCACGCACCATCTCGCACGCCTTTGAGCTTAACCACATAGGCCGCGTGCCGGTGTTGACAATCAGGCGCAACCCGCTCAAAAATGTGTTTAACCGCGCGGCCAAGCGCGCTTTTGACATCTCATTCTCGTCGATTGTGCTGCTGTTCTCTCCCATCGTGTTTATCCCTGTGGCGGTGGCAATCAAACTGTCGTCGCCCGGCCCGGTGTTTTTCCGCCAAAAGCGCACCGGCTACCGTGGCAAGGACTTCTATTGCTGGAAGTTCCGCACAATGCGCGTCAATGCGAAGGCCGATGTGCAGCAGGCTCAGAAAAACGACCCCCGCAAGACCCGCATAGGTGAGATACTCCGTCATACGTCAATCGATGAACTTCCGCAGTTTATCAATGTCTTCCTCGGGGATATGTCGGTAGTAGGCCCCCGGCCGCATATGCTTAAACACACTGCCGACTACTCGAAGATAATAGATAAATACATGGTGCGCCACATGGTCAAGCCGGGTATCACAGGCTGGGCGCAGGTCAACGGTTACCGCGGGCTGACCGAGCAGTTGTGGCAGATGGAGCGCCGTGTGGAATATGATGTGTGGTATATCGAGAACTGGAGTTTCCTGCTCGATCTGAAAATCATAGTGCGCACGGTGGTCAATGCGGTCAAAGGGGAATCAAACGCCTTCTGAGCGGTTGCGGGACTATTTTGGCCGGGGAAACAGGCAATGACCCGGGATTTGCCTGCGTTTCAATAAATTTAATGTTCAGTCGAGCCTTTTCTGTGCCCGATTGTTGTAACTTTGTGGGAATTTTATAAACATTATATGGATATTACTGAAGAAAAAACAGAAGGAACCAATGGGGTCCAGCCAGCCGAGACGGCTCGTGAAACAAAATCATTTAAAGACCTCGGAATCGACGACCGCCTGTTGCGCGCAGTCGAAGAACTCGGGTTTGAACGCCCTATGCCTGTGCAGGAGCGTGTGATTCCGCACCTTCTCAATGAGGATAACGATGTAGTCGCCCTCGCCCAGACGGGTACGGGTAAAACCGCGGCCTTCGGTCTGCCGGTCATTCAGCGCATCGACGTCGGCAGCCGCGACACGCAGGCTCTGATTCTGTCGCCGACGCGTGAGCTTTGTCTGCAAATCGGCAGCGATCTGGCCGATTTCTCAAAATACATTCCCGACCTCAATGTGCTGCCCGTCTATGGCGGGTCGAGCATCGAGAGCCAGATACGCGCCTTGAAAAAGGGCGTGCAGATTATCGTAGCCACTCCGGGCCGACTTATCGACTTGATAAAGAGAGGGGTGGTGAAACTCGACCATGTGCACACTGTGATTCTCGACGAGGCCGACGAGATGCTCAACATGGGCTTTCTGGACTCGATAGACGAGATACTCGCAAGCGTCCCCGAACAGCGCAAGATGCTTATGTTCTCGGCGACAATGCCGGCTGAAATCGCCAAAATAGCCAAGAAGTATATGCGCGAGCCAATCGAGATTGTGATTGGTATGCGCAACGAGGGCGCTGCAAACGTCAAGCATATATATTACATGGTCAACGCGCGCGACAAATATCTCGCGCTGAAACGCGTGGCCGACTATAACCCCAACATCTACGCCATCATCTTCTGCCGCACGCGCCGCGACACGCAGGAGGTGGCCGACAAGCTGATTCAGGACGGCTATAACGCCGACGCACTCCACGGCGACCTGTCGCAGCAGCAGCGCGATATTGTGATGAAGAAGTTCCGTGACCGCGTGATTCAGATGCTCGTGGCTACCGACGTGGCCGCCCGCGGGCTTGATGTGGATGACCTCACCCACGTCATAAACTACGGCCTGCCCGAGGATACGGCGGTCTACACCCACCGTTCGGGCCGAACGGGCCGAGCCGGCAAAACCGGCGTGTCGGTGGCTATAATCCATTCGCGCGAGAAGGGGAAGCTCAAGGAAATTGAAAAGAAGATAGGTAAGACGTTTGAGCGTAAGGAGGTGCCCACGCCTCAGCAGATTATCGAGAAGCAGATCTACAATCTCGCCGACCGCATTGAGCGCGTGAAAGTCAACGATGAGGAAATCGACAAATATTTCACCGGGGTCAGCCGCAAGCTCGGTTGGCTCTCTCAGGAAGATTTGCTGAAACGAGTGCTTTCGTTGGAGTTCAACCGTCTGCTCGATTACTATAAAGACGCTCCCCAAATCGACTTTATCGACGAGAAACCGCGTCGCGAGAAAGGTGAGAAGGGATCGAAACGCGACCGCGAGAGCCGCGGCCCCCGCACCATGGAGGAGAAAGACCGCCGCACCGCATCGAAAGGTATGGCGCGCGTGTATCTCAACGTCGGGAAACGCGACGGGTTCTTTGCCGCCAGTCTCATCGAGGCTCTCAACAAGAATGTCCCCGGTCAGCGCGTCGATGTGGGACGAATCGACCTCTTGCCCGGCTACTCCCTGTTTGACGTCAAGAAGGCCGACGCTGCCCGCGTGGTCAACGCTCTGAAAGGCGCGGAGTTCATGGGCAAACGCCTTTACAGTGAGGTGGCTGAGCCCGACAAGGATTATGCCCGCGCCGCCACGCGCCGCTCGCGTGAGGCCGCCTCGGAAGACACCCCCTTCGAGTTTTTCCGCAAGAAGGGTCGCGGAGGTAGCAAAAAACGTCGCTAAACGATATAACCGATTGATAGAAGATGGTGAGAGATAGAGCAATACGACTGTTGATGACATTGTGTGTCATGGCTTTGACAACGGTGTGCGCCCATGCGCAACTGACGGCTTCGCGAGCGTTTGCCACGGCTCCGCGGCAGGTGTTCCCGATGTTGACCGACCTGACGCGCCTCGACATGATAGATTACTATGCCAGCGGCACGCGCACTGCCTCCCGTAATCTGCTTGAAGGGGAGAGCCGCATCGAGGAGATGTCGCCCATGCAGATGAAAGTCAAGATGTCGGATGTGTCGACCTACACCATCACCATTCTTCCCGCGGGCCGCGACTCGGTAATAGCCGTGACAGCCGATATCCTAACGCCGGTTTCCGACGGGTATCTCACTCTGTATAACCGTGATTGGGAACAGCTTGACGAGAAGCGTTTCAAGGCCCCGCATTTGGTGGAGTGGCTGAAGCCGACGGCGCGCAAGGCGATGGAGGATATTGAGAATCTCATACCGTTTGTGCCCGCGACCTACGCCATCGACCCCGCGACCGGGAGGCTTACGCTGACTCAGAACGTGGCCGGTCTGATTCCTGCCGAGGAGTATGATAAGGTAAAGGAGTATCTTCGCCCGTCGTTGAGCTATCGTTGGACAGGCTCCAAGATGTCACCTGTCAAGAATTGATCTGGCCGATGGAGACCCTGTCGCTGTTGCAGTTCACCCGCCGTCTGGCCGCTCTGGTCACCGTGCCGTCCACCTCCAACGTGTGGGTGACGGCTGAGTTGAGCGATGTGGCCGAGCGAGGGGGGCACTGCTATATGGAATTGCTTGAAAAAGACCCCGGCAACGGTGCCACCGTAGCCCGCATGAGGGGTATAATCTGGGCCGGGAGCTATCACAAGCTGATGGCTGAGTTCTATGCGGCCACGGGGCAGCGTTTCGCTTCGGGGCTGAAGCTGATGGTGCGCGGGTCGGCGACGATGCACACTGTCTACGGGATATCGCTTGTGATAACCGCGATAAACCCTGAATACACCCTCGGCGACCTCATGCGCCGCCGCCGCGAGATATTGATGCGTCTGAAGGCTGAGGGCATACTCGACATGAACCGGCAGCTCGGATGGCCGGCGGCTCCGCTGAGAGTGGCCGTCGTCTCGGCCCCAGGCGCGGCCGGATATGGCGACTTCATCAATCAGCTTTATCATAATGATGCCCGTCTGCGCTTCTCCACGCGGCTGTTCCCGGCTCTGATGCAGGGCGACAAGGCCCCCGCCTCGATTATCGCCGCGCTTGAGCTTGTGGCCGCCGAGGCTGACGAGTGGGATTGCGTTGTCGTTATACGCGGAGGCGGAGCCACAAGCGACCTCGCCGCGTTCGACAACTATGAGCTTGCCGCCAACATCGCTCAGTTCCCGCTCCCTGTCGTTATTGGCATCGGGCATGAGCGCGACGTGACGGTGCTTGACTATGTGGCCAATATGCGTGTCAAGACGCCCACGGCGGCCGCGCAGTGGCTTATAGGGTGTGGTGTCGCGCAGCTTGACCGTCTGGCGGATTTTGCCTCGACCATGCTGCGGGTGGCCAACGACCGCGTGTCGGGGTGCAAGGAACAGCTTTCATATTACGCCGGATTACTCCCCGTAGCTCCCGTCGCGGCGGTGGAGCGGGCGTCGGCGCGGTTGCGCAATGCGTTGTCGGTTACGGTGTCGCTCAGTTCGCGGCGGATACTTCCGGCGTTGGCGCGCCTTGACAGCATCGCGGAGAACTTGCCGGCTGTAGCGGCCCGCGTGACCGCGCGCTCGGCTGAACGTGTGGACGCCGCGGAGCGTCTGCTCGACGCGCTTTCACCCATGGCCACGCTGCGTCGCGGCTATTCGATCACGAGGGTCAATGGCCGTGCCGTGTCGTCGCCCGAAGGGCTTGCCGCGGGCGATGTTGTCGAGACCACTCTGGCCGGCGGCGTGTTAACCTCAGTTGTGAAATCAGAAAATATCAGATAAACCGTATGGAATTAGAGAATACCCCGGCTTTTACCCCGGTTAAGGATTTGACTTACGCTCAGGCGATGGCCGAGCTTGAGAAGATTTTGCGCTTGATGCAGAGCGACGAGTGTGACATAGACCGTCTTGCGGCGTTGACGCGCCGGGCTGCGGAACTCATAGCCGAGTGCCGATCGCGGCTCACGGCCACCGACGAGGAGCTGCGCGCCATCCTCTCGCAGCTACAGTGAGAACCGGCGGGAACGGAACCAGTTAACCGCCTGAGTTTTATATCCACAAAAAAAGCATCGCTCATGGTTTTGAGCGATGCTTTTTTATTGGGTGATGCGGGCGGTTTACTTCACATATTCTTTTGTGACTTTGTCGCCGCGGCGTACGATGTAGATACCGTTAGAGGGGTTGTCGACACGGATACCCATGAGGTTGTAGTAGACAGCCGGTGCTTCGTCGCCGCTCACGGTGATGTCGGTCACGCCGGTGGGGTTGGAGAGCGTCACTGTCATGTTCTTGAGGTCGAGCACGGCACTGTATATGCCTGCGGGTGCTGCCCACGATTTTGCTCCCATAGCGTCAACCTGGTTTTTGTAGAGTCTCACCGGCGAGGGTGTGTTGAGCGATACTTCAACGCCTTCTTCCGATGCTCCGTAGCGGTCGCCTTGGTTTGCGCCGTCCCAGTCGCCGTCGGCTGCGTCAAGCGCGGTGAGGAATGTGAAGTATGCTTCGGGGGCTGTTGCCGAGGATGAATCGAACTTCACGCTGTTCCATGTGTACACGCCGTTTTCGGCTGTGTTGGGCTGGAGCCCGGTCGAGGTAGCCCACGGAGTTCCGTTGATGGTGCCGACCATGTAGATTTTAGCGGGGTAAACGGGGTCGTCGCCGCCCTGGTATTCACCTTGGTCGCCCGATGTGTTGTAGACGTGGTTGTTGATTGCCACGAAATCATCGGTCTTGGTGGCATCACCGTCGCCGGCGTTGAACAGCACTCCTGTTGTTCCGGCGGGGCAGGTGTATTTCCAGATGTTGCCTTCCACTTTGGTCATCGCTACACCGGGCCATTCGGGTTGGCCTGCGTCCCAGTGGTAGATGTGGGGTGTTTCCCAGTTGCTGTCGGCGTTGTCGAAGTAGATGTTGACTTCGAGTCCGGGGAGTGTGCCTTCAAATGTTACTTTTGTGGTTGTCGCGCCATTGTCGTTCATGACATATTCGCCTGTGTAGTCGAGGTCGCCGGTCTTGTCGGAATCACCGTTGGTGGAGAAGATGATGCCGGTGGTGCCTTCGGGCACTTTTGCGCACTTGTAGGTCTTTCCGTCACTTCCCACCGCGCTTTCCATCTCGACTCCGGGCCAGGAGGGAGAGCTTACGGGCCAGTAGTAGACCTTGGTCTTGCTGCCGCTGTAGGCGAGGTTGTAGTCGCCCTTGATGGTGACAGTGTTGGGGTCGTCGCCGCCCTGTTTCTTGGTGTAGGTGAATGTCTGTACATCGCTCTTGACGCCGGCTGCGGTCACCGCGAGGGTCTTGACGGTCGTGGTCTCGCTGAGGGTCAGAGCGGCGTTGTATTTGGACGATGAAACCGTGGGATTGGTGCCGTTGAGTGTGTAGTAGATGGTTGCGGCGGGTGATACCGACAGTTTAACCGACAGTGATTTGGTGAAGGTGGTGCCGGATGCCGGGTCGGCTGTTACGACAGGTTTCTGCGGGTCGTCGCCGCCGCCGGCGTTGGTCACGGTGAGCTTCATGGTCGAGAGGTCGGCCGAGACATCATATTTGCCTGCGGGGAGGGTCCATGACAGACAGCCTGAGGCGTCGACGTTGTTGGCGTATTTCACGATTGTGGCGGGAGTGCCGAGGGTGACTGCTTCCCCTTCTTTGGCCGAGCCGTATCGGTTGGCGTTCATGTTGAGGTCGTTCCAGTCAGTTCCGACATAATCGGTGAGATTGAAGTAGCAGGTTGTTTCACCAGAAGCTGCCACAAACTCAACGTTTTTGGCGGTGTAGACATCGCCGTTCTTTGTCATTGCTACGCCGGTGCCGGGGGTGGTGCCCCAGCCGGCTGCGCCTTTGAGGTTGCCGAGGATGTAGAGCGATGCTGACGGGGTCGGGTCGTCACCGCCGCCGCCGACATTGACTTTTGACCATACGCAGTAGTCGTTGCCACTGGCTTTGATGTCAGAGTTGGTGTATCCCTCGGGAGTCACCTGGGCTGAACCGATTTTGACAACGAGTTTCCCCTTTGTGCCTGTAACTTCGGCCATGTAGCAGTCGGTTGACGAGCGAAGCACTCTGACCGCGCTGCAGTTGTGCACGCCCACGGCGTTGCGCACTGCGATGAGGGCTTTGATGGCGGCTTTGTGCTGCTTCCAGTGGGGGAGGAACACGCAGGGTGTGCCGGGAGAGCAGAGGATGAATGCGTTGGCTGCTGCGACGTTGCCTGTGAACTTGTTTCCGTCGCGGTATGTGTCGTGGTTGTCGACGAATGTCACAGAAAGCTGTGCGTAGCCGAAGTGGATCATGCCGGCAGGCTGGCTGGTGGTGCCGTTGGCTTTCCAGACGAGCTGGGTCATGTCGTTGTCGGCGAACGCTTTGTTGATGGCGTATTTGCCGGGGAAGTCAAACGCCGCCGACTCTTTGCCGGTGGCCTCGATCCAGCCTTTGACCGCGTCGTAGCTGCCGTCCCAGTATTCGCCGACAGAATAGGTCGGTTTCGAGTACTGGTTATAGATTTTGTTGTATTGTCCGCCATATCCCTTCACCATATCGTAGCGGAACCCGGCGTAACCGAGGTCTTCGAGAAGGAACTTGCAATAGTTCTTGCAGTTGTTCTGCACGTTGGCGTTGGTGTGGTCGAGGTCGCGCGATCCGTTGAAGTCTTCGCCGGTGTCGGGTGCTCCTGTCGGTTTGGCTTGTCCCGTTGCATCCTTCACTTCGTCGGTGCAGCAGATTCCGTCAGTTCCGATTTTCCAAGTCTGCCCGTTCCATTCCTCGGCGGGGAAATCGGTCCAGTTGGTAGCGCCGCTGCGGTGGTTGATTACCACGTCGGCGATGATGCCGGTGCCTTTGGCTTTGAATGTTTTGATCATCGAGCGCAACTGAGTCTCGGTCCCGAACGCTGAGTTGTGGTTTGTGAACCAATAAACAGGGTCATAGCCCATGCCGGGGTTTGAGGCGGCTCTACCGCTGTTGGGGATCCATATGAGCTTGAAATACTGTGAAAGCTCATCGGCTTGCGTCTCGAGGGTAGTCCACTTGGTGTCAGTAAAGGAATCCCAATAGAATCCCTGAAGCATCACGCCTTCGTAGTTGGCGGGCCAACCGATTGCCTTGGCCGACATGAGCGACAGCATGGTCACTACAAATGCCAGAGCATAACGTTTTAACGATTTCATGGAAATGTGTTAAGTAAGGTTAATTTATTAAATAAGTAATATAAGTAAGATGTGAATACAAGTCATTGAGTTGCAAAGGTAATACAGCTATTTCGTAAATCAAAAAAATTTAACAAAAAAACCTTTTTAACGTCCTGTTTACGAGTCGGTGTCGATGATTATTTTTTTGTCGGGATACCATAAGTAGCCTTTCACGTCGGCATCGGGGTAGATTTTTTGTAGGAATGCGGCGTAACGTTTCACCTGCCGGGAATATTTTTCGTGGCGTTCGGCTCCGAATTTGTAATCGATTACCTCGATTGTGCCGTCGTCGGTCCACACCACCCGGTCGGGTCGGTACCGGCTTCCGTCGGGGAGCATAATCGTACGCTCGTTGACCACGCGTGAATATCCGTCAAACCACTTCGCCGCTCTGGGGTCGTCGATGGCGGCGGTGAGTGTTTCGAGCGCGGCTGCTTCCTCGCTGCCGTTCAGTCCGGTGCGGTAGGCCCGTCGCCGCATTGCGAGGGGAAGGTCGCGGCGGTGGCGCACGCGGCTCAGCACGTCGTGGAGGAATATGCCTCGCTCGCGGGCCTGTGTGCGGTCACAGAGGTCATCGACCCGTGTGAGCTGCCACACGTCGTCGCGGTCGCAGGTCGAGTAGGGGGGCATGGCCTCGCGCGGAGCGGTGTCGGTGTCGGTGGAGCATGACGCGGGTGTGGTCGGCGCGCCTATGGTGAGCGTTTCGCCGTCCCACCGCGTGGCGAGGTTGAGCGTCAGGTCGTTGTCGTCGTCGGTTGCGCGTTCTATGGCGTCGATTATGAAGCGCATCAGCGGTTCACCTTTGGGGCGGCCGTCGTCGGCTTTTTTCTCAGGCGCGGGCCGGGTGGTGATTATCAGCTCGCGCTCGGCGCGGGTGAAGGCGACATAGAGCAGGTTGATGTTGTCGACGCGCTGGCGCGTGAAAATCTCTTTCAGCGAGTCGGCGAGCCTTGTGTCGGCTAAGGCGGCCTCGGTGTTGAGCGGCATGAGCGGCGGCACGGTGTCGGGGTCTATCCCATCCATCGCGGGAAGACGGTACCACTCGTAGTTGGTTTTACCCGGACCTGAAAATTCGGTCATTGCCCATGTGGCGAAGGGGATGTGGACGCAGGGGTATTGCAACCCTTTGACTTTGTGGATCGTCATCACGGTGAGTGCGTCCATGTCGGCGGGCGTTTCGAGTTTCTTGCGCCGGCCGCTCTGCTGCCACCATTGGAGGAATGAGTGGATGTCGCTCTGCCCGCGGGAGCAGAAGTCGATCACCTGATCCTGAAAGGCCGAGAGGAATATGTTGTTTTCCTCCATCTCGCGGGGCGACAGGTAGCGAGTGATTATGCGCTCCACCATCGAGGGCAGATTGACGCAGGTCATCTTGGCGGCCTCGGTCGCAAGGGCCGATATGTCGCCGTCATCGGATAGGGCTTTCGCGAGGGCGTCGCTGCCGTCGAGGTTGGCCCGGTTGTAGAAGTACTCGAAGCGGTTGACGAGCCGAGCCAGCTCGCGGGCGGTCTTTCGGCGCGAGCCTGAAGTGGCGTCGGTTGAGTCGATTATCTGAAGCACGCTGATGATCAGCCTTATCGCCGCCGACGATTGAAGCTCGATGCTGTCGCTCGACGTGATTTCCATCCTCGGAAACCCGCTTGAGGGGTCTTCCATCAGTTGGAGCAGGTGGTTCACGACGGCTTCCCCCTCGCTGCGCCTCCTGACGATGACCGCTATATCTTTGGCCCGGTATCCGGCTTGCCGCTGACGTTTGATTTCGTCGGCCATGCGCTGCAGAGCGAGCTTGTCGAACGTTGGCCCGTCGCCTTTAGGCGCGTCGATCGCGGCGAGGGAGATGTAGGCGGGTGCGTCGATATGCTTCGGCGACACCTGTTGCGTCAGGTTGGCGTAGGTGTCGCTGACTCCGGCTATGCGCGCCATTGACGAGAAAAACGCGTTGTTGAATCTCACTATGTCGCGCGAGCTGCGCCAGTTGGTGTTGTCGGCCACATCTATGCCCCGCTCGGTGACGGTGCCGGCTATGCGTCCCTCGACGGCGGTCTTGACTTCAATGGCGAGCAGGTCGGGGTCGGAGTTGCGGAAACGGTAGATGCACTGTTTCTCGTCGCCGATGATGAGGTTGTCGTTTCCTTGCGAGAGGCTTTCGAGCAGCAACGGCATCAGGTTTCCCCACTGCATCCTCGATGTGTCCTGGAACTCGTCGATCAGGAAGTGGTTCAGGAAGTAACCTATGCGCTCGTAGATGAACGGCGTCAGGTCGTCGCGGATTATTCGCCGGAGCAGTTCGTTGGTATCGGAGAGGAGTATTATGTCGTTGTCTCGGCGGTATTCGCCGACGAAGTCCATCAGGTAGCCGAGCAGCCCGAGGTTGTAGAGGTTGCGTCGCAACAGTCTGTACTCGTTGGCGCGGGCGTGGCAGCGCAGCATCTCGGCGCATCCTGCCGATAGCGTCTCGTCGAGCGCGGCGGGCGGGTCGCCTGCCTTGAGATAGGCGGCGGTGTAGCGTTTGCGGCGGTCGTCGGCGGCGGGTCTGAGGGTGGTGGTCAGCTTCTGCTGCCACCCCTCGGCGGCTGCGCGCGCTATGAATTTCAGCAGGTGGGCGTTGATGGCTTTCGCGTCGGTCAGGCCGTAGTCGGCTATCGTTTTCATCATCGTGCGTGCGGCTTCGGCAAACGATGCTTTGTAGCGGGCTATCCCCGCTGTCAGTGACTTCTCGAAGCGTTCGAGTCTCGTCGGGTCGCCCTGGAGGTAACCGATGATGGTGTCGCGGTTGAGTTTGAAGGTCTCGTCGAGCAGTTGGTTCATGGTTTTCACCAACCCCTCATGGAGGCTCGACTGGCGGTTGAACAGGTTGAACCCTTTCCCCTCGTCGATGCTCTGGCTCATGAAGTTGGTGAGCCATCGTGTGAGCCTCGCTGTTTTCTCGTCGTTGCGGAAGTTGAGCGACGTGATCATCTCACCGACACCTATGCCTGTGACGCGCTCCTCGTCGAGTTCCACCTCGTAGTTTCCGGGCAGGTCGATTTCGCGGGCGAATGTGCGCAACACCGTCTGGAAAAACGCGTCGATGGTGCTGATGTTGAACTGGTTGAAGTCCATCAGCAGCTCTTTCAACGCTTCCCGCGCCGCCCGCGCCACTTCATCGCGTGTGGCTCCGTAAAGGGTGGTCAGATACTCCATGTAGGGGCTGCCGGGTTCGCCTTGGGGGCGGTCGCAGTGGTTACCGAGCAGCTCGAGATGGTCGATGATGCGCCGCTTCATCTCGTTGGTGGCGGCGATGGTGAATGTGATGGCGAGGATGTTGCGGTGGGCGTTTCCGCCGCTCCGGCGCAGCGCATAGCGGCCTGTATCCTTGTTTTTTCGGCCAAGGAGCAGCTTGATGTATTCTCGGGCGAGAGTGTAGGTCTTCCCGGAGCCTGCCGACGCTTTGTAGAGTGTGAGCATCGCGCGGGCTTAGTTTGAGCGGTTGACTTTAAAGCCCATCTCTTTGAGCATCTTGACTGCGTCGGCCCGCCGGTCGCCCTGAATCAGTATCTCGCCGCCCCGCGATGAGCCGCCGGTGCCGAGTTTTGATTTTAGCCGCGCGGCGATGTCGGCCACTTCATCGTCGCCGATTGTGAATCCGGCGATGATTGTGGCGGTTTTGCCTCCCCGGCCTTTGCGTTCCATCATTACCTGTAGGGTGGCGCGTTCGCGCTCGCATGGCGCGGCTTGGCCCGTGGGGTCGTTTTCGGTGTTATCAGCTTCCCCTGAGGGGGTGTCGTCAAGGTTGAGGCCCTGCAGGGCCGCTTTCCAGTCGTTAATGCTCATGGCTGTCGGTAGCTGGGATTGAGTCGGTTTCGCACCATGAGTCGTCGCTGATGTCGGCGGGTGAGGTGATGGCCCGGCTCAGGGAGGCCATCATCTCGACGTAGCTCGACATTTCGAGCGGGAGGGAGCTGTAGTAGGCTCGCGCGCTGTCGGCGTCGGCGTCGAACGCTTTCAGATAGCATTGCGTGGCCTGCCCCACATTCTCGTGTTCGGCGTCAATTTCTGACAGGCGCATGAACAGCAGCGACAAGCGGCCATATTGTGCGGCCGACAGTGGTTCCCCGGCCGACTGTTCAAGCAGTCGGTCGCAGGCGGTCTGCGCTCCGCGGTAGTTGTGTGTGTCGACGGCTTGCTCGGCTGCTGTCAGCTCGTCGTTGCGGGAGACGGCGGTGTCGCAGCTCCACACCGTGAGTAGTGCCGCCGCCATTATAAAGGTCAATATTTTTTTCATCATAATGCAAAGATACGAATAAGCGAGCGCAAAAAACAAATAAATTTGGGATTTCACGTCTGACTTTTTTGTAATTTCGCGGCGTTATGAAACAGAGATTATTGGTAGCGGCGGCAGCTATTGGTCTGTTGGCCGGGTGCGGCCTTTCGAGCCGCGAGAAGGAGATGGTGGGCAACTATTTCATCTCGGAGATTTCTGACATAGAGCCGTTGTATGAGCTTCACGGCGACGGTACGTCGGTGATGCGCGCCATACGCCCCGAGGTGCTGACTTGCTGGGTCGAGGGTAGGTGGCACATAGAGGGAGACTCTCTTATCCTGGAAAATGACCTGTCAACGGTGAAGTTTGAGGGTGACCGTTCGCTGATGGGTGATGTGGCCGACCGTGCTGCCTACCATATCACGGATTTTAACGGCACGTCGCTCACGTTGCGCAAGGATGGCATAGATTATGTATACCACCGCCGCGCGCCCCGCAAAACAGATTGACCGGCGCCGCGCGTTTCGGCCAAACCACGTTTCGGCCAGGCCATGGCCTGGCCCTACCTGATTTGGAACCGGGGGTGTTGCGGCGGCCAGACCGTGGCCTGGCCCTACTGCATGGCTGAGAGTCGGGGGAGTAGGGCTTGCCCATGGGCAAGCCGCCGATATGGATGGGTTTCTAATTAGATGGCAATGGTTAATCGACTGGGGGCTACGCGTAGTGAAATTAATCGAAAAATAATTGCGCAATGCTCAAAATGATTGTTATCTTTGCGATTAACTCACTGATTAAAAATAAAGACAATGCACTTAGTCGAAATAAACCTAACTAAGATAGTCGAGATTTGCAAACATTTTCATGTCCGCAGGCTATGGGTTTTCGGTTCGATACTCACGAATCGCTTCAATGATAATAGCGATGTGGATTTGTGTGTGGATTTCGATTGGGAAAAAATACCGTTGTTGGATGCCGCTGACAATTTCTTCGATTTTCAATATGCTCTTGAAGAGGTGTTGGGTAGGAAAGTTGACTTGACAGATGACAGCGCCGTGCGCAATCCATATTTTCGCGAGGAGCTGAACGAAAAACGCAGGCTGATTTATGGATAGGGAATTGAATAAATATCTTGAGGATATTTTATGTGCGATAAACGAAATCGAATCGTTTGTGGGTCAATCCTTGTCGGTACGACGTGTTTTGCTCAACGCCGATATTAGTCAGGGCTGTGCAAATGAACATCGCCATTATAGGGGAGGCAACAAATCGAATACTTAAAATCAGGAATGATATTTCAATCACCAATGCAAGAAAAATCGTAAATGCGCGAAATTATGTAATTCATGGTTACGACAGTTTGCGTTATGAGATACTTTGGGCGATTGTCATCAAAGATTTACCTTTATTGAAGTCGGAAGTCAGGTCCATTATCGACCGGTAGCCTAAACATAAATGAATCCCTGCCGGGAATCCCGGCAGCGCGCGTTTCGGCCAAACCACGTTTCGGCCAGACCGTGGCCTGGCCCTACCTGATTGCGAACCGGGGGTGTTGCGGCGGCCAGGCCATGGCCAGGCTCCACTTGGTTGTGAATCAGACAAAAAAAGGCCATCCCGGAGGGGATGGCCTTTTTTTCTATGGTTGGTGACGATTATTTGACGAGCATTTTGCTGACTTTGTCGCCTTGCTTAACGATGTAGAGCTTGCCGGCTTCGGGCTGTGCCACGCGGATACCCTGGAGGTTGTAGTATTCAGCGGGGGCAGCGGCGTCGACAGTGATGTCTTCAACACCTGTTGCGGTTGAGATGGTGACTGTCATTTTCTCGAAGTCAACCACGAAGTGAACGTTCTGGGGATATTCGGTGTAGTCCCAGATGTCAAATGCGTTCTCGCCTTTCATGAAAGGGAGCGGAGAGTTGAGGTGGGTCTCCTGGTTGCTGGTTGCTGCGCCGTAACGCTGGCCCATCTGGCTCCAGCCTGCATTGCCTGCAACGGGCGACAGTTTCTCGGTGAAGCTGAAGTGACCGCCGGTCATGGCAACGTCGCCTTCGAAGATATTGCCGTTCTTTGTCAGCTCAACGCCCTTGCTGGGATCCCATTCGCCAACAGCGAGTTGGCCGATTACGAAGAACTGGTCGGGAGCGGTGACGGTTGTGGTGCCTTTAGCCTCGATGGTCATGTTGTTGAGGTCGACAACGATGGTGTAGTCACCGGGCATTGCGAGAGTGATGTTGGCACCGTATTCAGGAGCTCCTGAAAGTAACGGAGTGACTGTGTTGGCTTGCAGCGCGCCGTCAATGTGGAATCCGGCACCGTCAAATGCGGTCCAGTCACCTTTGGCGGTTGAAATCTTGAAGCCGTAGGGAGCGTCGACGAGTTTGTGAGTGTAAACGCCATTCTCAGAGTCGTATACGAACTCTGTCGGAGCTGCGGCATCCCAGTTGTTTTGATCGCCAAGGATGTAGAGAGGTGCGGGAGTGGGGGGAACTTCGCCACCGATAGTGAATGTCAGTTTAGCTGCGCCTGAAACCGAGCTGTAACGGTAGATAGTGGCTGATTTGCCGTCTTCGTTGGCGTAGCAGATGATTGAGCCTGTAGCTGCCCCTGAAGGAGTGTCGACGGGTGCCATGTAGGACGCTACAATGGCGTTGTCGCTTGCGCGGACAATCACAAAGTCACCTGGGCACCAAGTGGCTGCGCGGCCTTCGAGTTTGGCTCCGTAAACGAAGTAGGTTTCGTCACCGATCATGAACCAGTCGAATCCTGAAGCTGAACGTTGGTTGACGCGTGAGTAGCCTTGCCAATCGTCGAAGTCGGCGTTAGGGCCATAGAAGGTGTTACCGTTGCCCTGGAATGCATAGACGGTCATCGAGGGGTCTGATGCGTTTTGGCACTCTTCAACCGATGTGCCCCAAGGCTGGGATACGAAGAATGTGTTGATAGCGGCTCCGCCAGGAAGATTAAGCGATGCGTATGAGTCGATGACTTCGCCCTCTGAGATATAATAGGAAGCGAATGCTTTCTGAGTGTTCATGGCAGTATTCAACCAAGCGCCTTCAGAGCTGAGAACGTTTCCGAGCACGCGGCCGAGCTGGTCTACGCGGCCGGCTTCAAGACCTTCGGGGAGTGTGAGGTTGAGGTTTTGCACGTCAGCGATGTCGCGGCTTCCTGCCGGGAGGATGAAGAAGTCGGTAGCGCCTGCATTGGCACCGCCACCTTTGTTATAAATGACATTGCCCGCTTCGTCGCAAGTGATGCCGAAGGGGGTGTCTGCTATGCCGGTCACAACTTCTTTTGCGCCCTTAGCATCAAACGCCCAAATCGATTTGGTTGCGCTGTTCATGACGAGCATCTCGTTTGAACCTTTGACGGCGGTTGCGTATCGGCCTGTTGATATAATCCAATCAGTGGGAAGGGCTTGTTCCCATTCGAGAGTAAGCTGGGCATTCTCGCCTTCGGTGACGGCGGTGGTGCCTGCAGCCCATGCGTTGCCGGCCAACAGAGTGGCAGCTCCGGCGAGCATCATGTTGCGTAACTGTTTTTTCATGTTTTAAGAGTTATTTGTTAAACAAAAAGTTATGTTATATAGTTGTGTTGTTATTTTATATCAGGTTCACTATTGGGGTAGTTTCTCACTGGTATTGCGGGCGACAACATTATATCACCGCTGTAAAGGTATTGTTTTATTTGTTATCCTACAAAGTTTTTTAGAATATTTCACATTTGCGTGCCGTCATCCTGTCGGAAAGAGCGGCGAATCAGATCGTTGACGGCGGCTGTGTCGCCCAGGGCCTGCTGCAGGGTGATGTCGAGCCTGTGAATCACGGTGACGCGCGCGCCGGGGATGATGCTGTCGATGAGCGCGGCGGGCGCGGGCGGCGCGGGGAGAGCCCGGTATTGGGCGTAGGTGTAGCGGGTGAAGCGGGAGTTTTCCGACACACCCCGGCGGTCGAGCAGGTAGCCGTCGGCCAAGGGGAGGGGCGTCGAGAGGTCGGTGATGTCGGTGGGGGCGGGGAACGAGATCAAAGCCGTGCCGGCGGCGTTGAGCGTCACGGGGACGTTGTCGCGGTAGTCGCCGTTGGTCTTGTAGATGACGGCGCGGGGCAGGGCGCGGTGGATGGGGGTGTTGGTGGGGCCGTCGATTGATTTGGGAGCTTGCTGCAGCGTCGGCGGTTGCGTCTGGGTCTGGGAGGATGCGGGTGCTGTTGAGCGGCATCCGGCGGCGAGAGCGGCGAGGGCTGTCATGGTGAGTAGTGCTTTCATCGGAGGTTAAAGTGTGGTTTTTAAGTTTGTCACGCAAAGATAAGGAAAAAATATTTGCGGATTGTGAATTAATTCTTACCTTTGTGGCCGCAAACAAAGAAAGCTGCTCGGGGTGTAGCACAGTTGGCAGCGCGCCACGTTCGGGACGTGGAGGTCGGAAGTTCGAGTCTTCTCACCCCGACAAAAGGGTCTAACTCATTGAGTTAGACCCTTTTTTATGTTTAGGCAAGCCCTGTTTGATTGCGAGTTGTGGGTGTTTCGGCCAGCCCGTGGGCTGGCCCTACATGTGGACCGGGGATGCGTCAGAGGGACTGAAGGAGGCGTTTCAGGACGACCTGGGCCGAGATTTCGCGGTTGGCAGCTTCGGGAATTACTAAGGAGCGCGGGCCTTCGATCACGTCGTCGCTGACAATCATGTTGCGGCGCACTGGGAGGCAGTGCATGAAGTAGGCGTTGTTGGTCAGTGCCATCTTGTCGGCGGTGACGGTCCAGCCGCGGTCGGTCGACAGCACTTTGCCATAGTTGGGGTCAGCGTAGGCCGACCAGTTTTTGGCGTAGACGAAGTCGGCCCCTTCGAGGGCTTTGTCCTGGTCATATTCCACTCTCGCTTTTCCGACGAAAGCGGGGTCGAGCTCGTAGCCGCGGGGATGTGTGATGACGAAGTCATAGTCGGTGGCGTTCATCCACTCGGCAAACGAGTTGGGGACGGCCTGCGGGAGGGCTTTGGGGTGGGGTGCCCATGTCATCACCACTTTGGGGCGTTGGACGGTCTTGTGCTCCTCGATTGTGATGAGGTCGGCGAACGACTGTAGGGGGTGGCGCGTGGCGGCTTCCATCGAGAACACCGGCCGGCCCGAGTAGCGGATGAACTGGTTGATGATGCGCTCCTCGTAGTCTTCGGCTTTCGACTCGAAGCGGGCGAACGACCTGACGCCGATGATGTCGCAGTAGCAGCCCATCACGGGTATGGCTTCGAGCAGGTGCTCGGGCTTGTCGCCGTCCATGATGACGCCTCGCTCGGTCTCCAATTTCCACGCGCCCTGGTTGACGTCGAGCACCATGACGTTCATGCCGAGGTTCATGGCGGCTTTCTGTGTGCTGAGGCGGGTGCGGAGCGATGAGTTGAAGAAAATCATCAACAGGGTTTTGTTGCGGCCCAAGTGCTGGTAGCCGAACCGGTTGGCCTTGACCTCAAGAGCTTCGGCGACAGCCGCGCGCAGGTCGCCGATATCGTTTACGGATGTGAAGTTGTTCATAATGATTAAATGCTTTATAGCCGCGAAGTTACTCATAAATCGGCGATTGGCCATATTCTTAGACCCCGTTCCCCAATATTTGTTAACGCTGGGGTCGCATATCTCTGAGTGATTTTTGTCTTGTGATGAAGGAGCGTAGCCGTAGCTACATGACTGAAGAATAAGACAAAAAGCACCAGAGAGATGCGATGATGGGGTAACTTTATCCATCGGCGTACAATTAATCGGCCTCGATTTCAGTTATATGATTTTAATCTTTCGTAACTCTTTGGACTACCCAATGATTTTCCCAAATGGCGCACGGTATACGAATTTTATCGCAAACGGATTTCCGGTGGGTCTTGCCACATCACGTGCAAATGTCCACGATAGTAAGGGTGCGATTAAATTGACAGTAGATACAATCTGCAACTATCCTACAATCAAACTGTTTCAGGCCGACAACGGCTATCGCCCCGGTCAATCGTCATGCATCCGCGTCCGCTTGTTTCAGTCACAATGCAACCGCATTGCTCCCTTACTGCGCGAACACATCTGCGTAACGCTTGACCGCCCCAACGTTAACAAATATTGGGGAACGGGGTCTAACGGCTTTTATGACGGAGGGCCTTGAAGTCGCGCGCCGCGGGGTCGAAGGCCACCCCCCTGCCGTCGAACAGCGACGGCAGGCCGTCGGGGCGGGCGGTCAGCTCGTCGGGTGAGCCGGCGATCAGTGTGCGGTCGGCCTTGACGATCCATAGGCGGTGGCTGAGGTCGATGGCGGGTGCGATGTCGTGGGTCGACAGCAGTATGGCTTTGTTGTCGTCGTCGGCCAAGTCGCGTAGCAGCGACATCGTTTCGATGCGGCTCGCGGCGTCGAGAAACGCCGTCGGCTCGTCCATTATGATAATGGGTGTCTGCTGTGCCAGAGCTTTTGCTATCATGGCCTTTTGCCGCTCGCCGTCGGAGAGCCGGGCCAGATGGTCGCCGCGCTTGTGGGAGATGCCGACGCGCTCCATGGCGCGGGCCACTATGCGGCGGTCGTCGCTGTCCAACCGCCCGAAAAACCCTGTGTAGGGGTGCCGTCCGAGCCCTACAAGCTCCTCCACCGTCAACGCTCCGGCGAGGGTGCGGTCGGTATAGACGATGCCGAGGGTGCGGGCGAGCTGACGGACGGTGTAGTCCGTTATAGGCCGCCGGTCGATTTCGATTGTCCCGGCGAGGGGGTATTGCACCCCTGTGAGGGTGCGCAGCAGGGTTGACTTGCCGATGCCGTTGCTTCCCAGCAGCGACACCATCTCGCCCCGGCGCAGGTCAAGGTTCAGCCCGCTCAGAACGGGGGTGGCCTTGCGCCCTGAACGATAGCCCGCGGTGAGGCCGCGCGTGGTGAGGATTACCGGTTCTGACATCAGTTGAAATAGAGGAGTTTCTTGCGGTTGATGATGATATATATTATAATAGGTACGCCTATCACCGGTGTGATGGCGTTGACGGGGATGATGCCGCCGGAGCCGAAGATGACGCTGACCAGGGCGCACCCCGAGCCGACGACAGCCCCGCACAATGCCGTGCCGGGGAGCAGCACTGAATGGTTTGACGTGCGCAAGGCCATACGGGCTATGTGGGGGACGATCAGCCCTATGAAGCCGATAGGTCCGCAGAAGGCCGTCACCACCGCCGTCAGCCCCCCTGATATCAGCAACAGGCGGTTGCGCGTGGCGGGGATGTTGACCCCGAGGTTCTCGGCATAACGCTGTCCGAGGAGCAGGGCGTTGAGGGGCTTGGCCATGAGCAGCGCGCACGCGGTGAGCGCCAGAGTCAAGGCGGCGAAAACAGCCAGACGCTCAAGGGTCAGCGACGAGAACGAGCCTAATCCCCACACCACGAATGAATGCACCCCTTCGCGGGTGGAGAAAAAGTTGAGCAGAGAGATTGCCGATGAGGCCAGATAGCCCATCATTATGCCTATGATCAGCAACATGGCCGTGCTCGTCACCATCATCGAGAACGCGAGCAGGGTCAGCATCACCGCGGCCGCGCCGGCAGCCGCGCCGGTGAGTATGCCCGCATAGTAGCCCACCCCCGTGACGCTGCCCCCCAGCGCGAGCAGCACCACGGCCACGCCGAGTGAGGCACCGGTCGATATTCCGAGAATCGAGGGGCCGGCCAGAGGGTTGTCGAAGGTGGTCTGCAGCAGCAGCCCCGAGAGCGCGAGGGCCGCCCCCGCGAGGGTCGCCGTCAAGGCCATGGGGAGGCGCATCTCGATGACGATGACGCTCCAGCGGGGATTGTCGGTGGCGTGACCCGCCAGTGCCTTCACGACCTGCGTGAAAGGGATGTCGACGCTGCCTGCGAGCAGACAGGCGGGTATGATGGCCAGCAACGCCGCGGCCATGACCGCCAGCGCGATGCGGTGGCGTCGATTGTGGGGGGCGCATAGCTTCATCGTTTCACCTGCTTGAAATAGACCAGACGGCTTTCATCCGACGGGTGGAAAATGTTGTAATACTCTCTGAGCAGCTTTTCGGGATGGAAAGGGAAATCCTCGAACAGACTCGACCCGGCGGTGTTGCACGCGTAGACCCCTCCCGATGAGAAAGCCTTGAAACGCTCGTTCAGAGGATAGGCCGAGCGCAGGGCGTCGAGCGTTAGCTCTTTGCCGAACGTCTTTACGAGCCATATGTCAGCGTCGCTGGCGCGGTCGTAGACGGTGGCGAAGTCGAGCGGCAGCGATCCGGCCGAGGTGTCGTCGCTCCAGGGGTAGTCGCCCCCGGCGTCGGCAAACAGGCGCGCCATATAGCTGTTTCCCCCGGGTACATACCATACACCGTCGGTGACGGTCTCGGAGATAACTTTCGGCCGTTTCCCCTCGGAGGCCGCTTTGTCGCGGATCTCGTTGTAGCCGCTCACCACCGTTTCGTAAATCTCGGCCGCTTTTTCCCGCTTCCCGTAAAGCTCGCCGAGGAGTTTGATCCATTCGGCGCGGCCAAGGGGGGTTGATTCCATGTAATCGGCGCATTCCACCACAGGCACGCCCGTAGTCTCGATGCCGCCGGCCGAGGAGTTTTGGAAGGGCGATTTCAGTATCGCATCGGGGCCGAGGAGCAAAATCTGTTCGACCGAGGGGGACATGGAGCTGCCAGCGTCGATGACCGACCCGTCGGCCAGTCCCTCGACTATCGCCGGAATCTTGAAATAGCCGGCGTCGCACACCCCTTTGACCGCACCGATGGCACCCAGCTCGTCGATGGCGGCCGCGTGGACCGATGAGAACACTATGGAGTTGGCCAACGGCACGGTGATGACGGTGCCTTGGGGCAGATTGGCCGGAGCCTGACGGTCTGAGGGGATTAGCACCAAGGTCTGCAACGGCGGGGCCGCCGAGTCCCAGGGGTTGAAAATCGTTGCCGTGGTGTAGTCGCCGCAATCGACGATTCTCAGCAACCGGGCCTCGCGGGTGAGCGTGTCGCCCGCAGGGGCGGCTGAATTTCCCCCCGCCCGCGAGCATCCCCCCGCTGTCGCCGCCAAGATGATGGCACATAATATGAATAAAGAGGTCTTTTTCATCTCGTAGGATAATCTTTCAGTGCAAAAATAACTATAATCCCTGTTGATGTAACAAAAATTAAAATGAGGTTAACATTAATTTGCTTAAAATCGGGGGAAATTAATCGAAACCTCCTTGCTTGTATGGGAAAAACTGCCTACCTTTGCACTGTTTATGTTAAGGCTTTTCCGAGAGGGACGATTATATTAAGATTTAAACCTGTTGTTTTTCTTACGCTCCGAATTATCAGGTATCGAAAACGGTCTCCTCGAATGGTAACCGCTTTAACTTTCCGCCCCGGATTAGGTTTTAGGTTAAATCCGGCAAAAGAATTAACGCTTGTCTACAGCAGAGTGCGGCATCTGTCATCCAGGCCGTCAATGCTGACTTGCGCTCGGCTTCAGGCCGGTTTCGGCCCGGTGCCTTGAAAAAGAAATAGTTGTTTTATAGATAATTGTGTATTTGTGACATACGCCCTGTCGTGAGACAGGGCGTATGTTGTTATATTGGAAAAATATATTATCTTTGCACTCAGAAACAACTAACAATTATCAAATTAACCTTCATCCATGAGAAAAGTGCTTTTAGCGATTACTGCGGCTTTGGCAGTGTGCTGTACCCCATCGTCGGAAGCCTCTCCCAAACGAGAGTTCCGCTCGACCTGGATGGCCGGAATGGGCATCGACTGGCCCTATAAGACGGCGTGCAACAACAACAAACTTCTTGCGCAGCGTCAGCTCTGCGACTACTTGGACAAACTGAAAAGTCAGAATTTCAATGGTGTCTGCATCCATGTGCGTCCGCGCGCCGACGCCTATTATAAATCCACGCTTGAGCCTTGGAGCAGCGATTTCACCGGCACACGCGGCAAAGACCCCGGATGGGACCCGCTGGCGTTCGCCATCGAGGAGTGCCACAAACGCGGCCTTGAGTGCTACGCATGGGCCAATCCTTTCCGCCTGACCACCGATTCACGCGACTGGAACACTCCTCTTGACAACGAGTGGCGCACCAAAGGGTGGCTGATCAAAGGGGGCAACGGGTCATGGACTTGCTTCAACCCCGGTCTGGAGGACGCGCGCCGTCATTGCCTCGATGTCCTGAAAGAGATTTACACCAACTACGACATCGACGGGATGCTGTTTGACGACTATTTCTACCCTTCGCCCGGTATGCCCGGCCACAAGGATGTGGGAGGCAAGCCCGAAGACGGCGATGACTATCAGACCTACAAGGACGCGCATACCTCGATGTCGCTCAACGACTGGCGGCGCAACAATGTCAACACATTCGTGCAGGCGGTATATGACGAGATACAGGCCGTCCGTCCCGATATGCGTTTCGGCATAGGGCCGGCCGGAGTGGGGCACGCTTCGGCATCGCGCCGCGAGTTGCCCGAACCCTCAATCGAAAGCACCGACTGGCAGTATGACAAAATCTTTTCAGACTGCCTTGCGTGGCTCGCCGACGGGACAATCGACTTCATATCCCCGCAGATCTACTGGTCGAGGTCACACGCCAAGGCCCCTTACGCCCCGCTCTGCGACTGGTGGAGCATGGTTGCCGATCACTACAACCGCCATTGCTATGTGAGCGTTGCCTCTTACAAGGCCGAGGGTGAGTTCGCGCCTTCAGGCGTGAAGGCCGAGGGGTGGGCTGAAATCGCGGCGCAGATTGATTTGTGCCGCACCGATACGCGCAACAATTCCGCAGGCCAGATTTACTATAACACCAACTCGATGAACGGTTACCCCTTTGACGACCCGGAATCGAGCCTCGGCAGCTATATCGGCGAACACAGCTACACCGGCAAGTCGCTCGTCCCCGTCGTTGACTGGAAACAGCGCGTGGTCTATCCCGCTGTGTCGGGGCTTGGCTATGCCGACGGCAAACTGACCTGGAACGCCACCGCAAAAGAGGGTAGGGCGATAGTGCGCTACACCGTCTACGCCATACCGACAACCGTCGATCTCGCCGGAGCGCAGTCAGCCGACGGCGATGGTCTCGACGCGAAATATCTCGTCGATGTGTCATACACGCCTTCCTTCACCATGCCCGCCGACAAAGCGGTCAACCACTGGTATGCGGTCTGCGTCTACGACGGTTACGGGTATGAGTCGGAACCCTCACTCGCATTGTATAATCCCGAGTACACCGCCCCGACGACTCTCATATCGCCCAAAGAGGGAGCCCCAGCCCCCTGGGATGCCGAGATGAAGTGGACGGCGGTCGCCGGAGCCAACTATACCCTGCAGGTATCGACGGACCCGGATCTCGGCAAATTGGATATAGAGAAAAAGAACCTCTCGACCACCTCCGCGACCATCAATCTCGAGGATATGCCCGACGGCGCACTGTGCTACTGGCAGGTGCTGACCAATACCCCGGGTAAACTTGCCGGCAAGTCGACGGTCGAGACATTCCGCACCCCGGTGCGCGAGGCCGCCCCGGCTGTGACATTGCTGTCGCCGTCAGACAACGAGGAGTTTGAGACCCCGACAATAGAATTCAGATGGGAAGCCCCGTCCAATCCTCGATGGCCCATAGACAGTTACAGGCTTGAAGTCGCCAAAAAAGGGGAAGGATTTGCTAATATTGTTTATACCAAGGATTTCGCCGCCGGAACCACCTCATGCTCGGTGCTTGTCTCATATCTCGGCAAAGGTAACTTTGAGTGGCGCGTGGTCAGCGGCGGTAAACGCTATGCCGAAGGGGTGTCGGAGGTCAAATCGTTTGCCGTGACAAAGATAGCCATCGGAATCCATGAACCGGGCTATGAGGTGAAGACCGAGCCGGGAGTGTATAACGCGGCCTCGGGAATGTGCCTTGAGAACATCTGGTATCGTTCGACACACACACCGTGGGACAATCTGGAATTCAAGTCAAACGGCTCTCTCAATCGCGGAATGGTCGCCGTCTGCAACCGCGTCTATATTAGCGGCCGCGTCGAAAATAAAACCAATTCCGACATCTATCTCGCCGAATATGACGGAGAGACGGGTGAGCATATCCGCGACATCAATCTCGATGCCGAGGGGAAAGTGGGCTACTACCCCTGCAACGATGTGATAAAAGACTCCCATGGAAACGTCTATATAACCAACCTTGTGCTCGGTACCTCGCTGTGTATCTATCGGGTCAACCTTGAAGACGGGTCATTGACCTTGACGGCCAAGCTCGGCGTCGGTGCGTCGCGGGCTGACCATATCGCCATTTACGGCGACGGCACCTCTGACAGTTTCCAGATTTTCGTTCCGAGCGCATCGGGCAACACCGTCGAGATATATAATTGGTCGGCGGGTAAAATCGCTTCGGCAGGAGGTGGCAGCACGGCGACGATCACGTCGTTCTATCCCTCAGGCGTGTCGCACTTCGGCGTGGCTCCAAAAGTTTTCCCCGTCAGCCAGTCGCAATTCATAGTCGACGGCAGCGCCACCGCCCCGACCCTTTATAGATCCGGAGGCCGTATGCTGTCATCGTTCGCATCGGCCACCGCCCACGCTCCGTCGCTGATGTCAGACAATGGAGTGACGATGTTTGATTTTGACGGTAAACACTATATGCTCTACAACTGTGACCCCGCTTCAAAAGGGACACGGTTCGCGCTAACCGAGCTTCAGGAAAAGACATCGTTCACCGGGATGACCGGCCTGTGGCGTTTCCCGCAAAACGGACTGGGGAGCGTTGAGTCATCGACTTGTTCCACTCCCGTCGATGCGGTGGTCAACGGTGACGGCGTCAACATCTATGTGTATAGCCCGGGTAACGGACTGGCGGCTTACCGCATGACTAAAGATGGATCGTCGGGTGTCGACAATATAACCGGCGATACCCGGAATCAACTGAATTTAAGCGTGTCGGGACGCACTGTATCGTTTAGTTCGGTTGTTTCTGACGTGAACGTGCATAGCATCTCAGGCTCGTTGGTTCTGTCTCGGTCTCAGGCTGAAAGTATCGAACTGCCTGCCGCCGGCGCATATATCGTGAATGCCGACGGATTGTCGCGTCTGGTTATCGTGCGTTGACGCTGTGTGACATAAACCTGATTCAGGAAATTTACCGCCGCGATTTTTTTTCGCGGCGGTTTTGTTTGCGTGTCACGGGATTTTGTTAAATTTGCAAGATATGGTCACAGTCATAATAACGGCATATAATGTCGAGAAATGGTTGCAACGTGCTATCGACAGTGTAATCGACCAGACGTTTCATGAATGGCAACTGATTATAGTCGATGACGGCTCGACTGACGGCACGGCGGCTATAGCCGACGCCGCTGCCGGGGTGGATATGCGCGTCAGGGCTATCCACACCGCCAACCGCGGGGCTGCCCTTGCGCGCGCAACCGGGGTGGCCGAAGCCCGTTCGGAGCTTATAACGTTTGTCGACGCTGACGACACGCTTGAGCCGAAGGCCCTTCAATGGATGCTGGGATATGTGTCCGACGAAATGTCGGTGGTGGTCGGCGGAATACGCCGATACAGCGACAAAGGCAGTTATGCCGTGAGGGGGGCGTTCTCGGGCGTGATGACCAATGCCGAGTTTATCAACGGCCTGCTGATGGATGATTTCACCCCGTCGTTGTGTGGCAAACTGTTCCGGCGTCAGGATCTTCTGGGCCTTGGGGGCATACTTGACAAGGAGATAGTGCTTAACGAGGATCTGCTGATGCTGATCGCCGCTTTGAGACCTTCGGGTGTGCTGTATATAGACACCGCCGAATTAATCTACAACTATAGCTATCGCCCCGACAGTGCGACATCAAGCGCGACGATGAGTTTCAGGGGCTGGCAAAAACTGATGAGCGGTCTGAGTGAATATGTCGATGATAACGAGACGTTTTTTCTCTATCGTCTGCGCCGGCTCTATGACTGTTGCATAACGCGCGGTGCCATGTTCTCGCGGCGTCATCCTGAAATAAAGCGGCTTATAGCCGACTCAAAAAAATATTATCTGGAATCGCAGGATAAGCGGATATTGCGAATGCTCTACAGCCGGCAGTTGCGCCGCCTGGTGGCGCGGCGTCACCGTCGCATCATCCCGCAGAGCGGTATCATCATCTCGGTGATAATGCCGGCGTTCAACGAGCCGGTACTGATTGAGAAGGCTATACGTTCGGTCATCAACCAAACGATGCGCGACTGGGAACTTGTGGTGGTCGATGACTGCTCTACCGATTCAACTCCCGATGTGGTCAGGGCCATGGCGGCTGTCGACAACCGCATCAGGCTCATCAGGTCATCGTCAAATTTAGGCCAGAGCGCGGCCCGTCTGCAAGGGATAGCCGCAGCACGCGGCGAATATCTCGCGTTTATCGACCAGGACGACACGATGGCCCCCGACGCGTTGTCGCGTATGTGGGGTTGCGCCGAGCGAACAGGGGCCGACATAGTGGTCTCCGGCACCCGGAGATTGTCGAGAAGCGGATGGCTGAAGTTGCCGCTGTTCACCCCGTCGCATTTTTTCACAAAACCGATTTACACCACCAACGAGCTTATCCCGCATCTGTTGAGGCGTAACGGTTTCCCGTGCACGCAGTGGGACAAACTTTACCGACGTTCATTCATTGAGCCGGAGCTGCATGAACGTGAGGCGGTGGGCGAAGACCTGCTGTTTAACCTCAGGGCCATGCTCAGGGACGGACGGGTGGCTTGGATCGATTATAACGGCTACAACTGGCGCGTCGGCGGCCAGTCGGCAATGGCCTATCCTCAGCGATGGGAATATGATTTCGCCGTGTACAGGCGTGTGCTTGAGGTTCTGAAATCAGAGGGTCTCGCCGATGACCCGACGCTGCGCATCAACCTTGACCAGGGCCTGGTCAACGATTTTCTCGACAAGATAGCCTGCGGACTGCGTCAGGAATGGCGTCAAGGGCTTATGCGCTTCATTGAGAACGCCCTCGACAATTCTGAACTTATCTCGGCCATGCACAACATCAGTTTCAAGGCCGATGCCGAAAACTCGTTGGCGCAGGGTCGCAAATGGCTCGCCAATCATCGTAAATACTACTCGGCAATGGGGCTTATAAACAGATTGTGACCCATGGCATTTCACTTTTAATCAAATACATCGTTAGCTCTATGCGGAACAGCGACACACTAATGCTCATAATCAATCCCATATCGGGAACTAATTCAAAGGAAGGTCTGCCCGAGATGGTAGAGTCGGCCCTTCTCCCTAAAGGATATGCGATTGAAGTCAGATACACCACTTGTCAAGGTGACGCTACCCGATTGGCTCGGATAGCTGTCGAGAAGGGATACGGGGGAGTGCTCGCCGCGGGAGGCGACGGCACGATCAATGAGACCGCCGTGGCTCTGTGCGGCTCATCCGTGCCGCTCGGCATAATCCCTGCCGGCTCAGGCAACGGTCTGGCCCGACATATCGGCATACCTGTCGACCCGCGGCTTTCGCTGAAGGTTATCGAGCAGGGACACATAGTGGACTGTGATTACGGGACTGTCAACGACCGGCCGTTTTTCTGCACTTTCGGTGTGGGTTTCGACGCTGCTGTGAGCCATCGGTTCGCCCGGCAAAAGCGAAGAGGTAAACTGAGCTATATACGCTCGGCCATCAGTGAGTATGTCTCATACCATCCGCAGACCTATACGATCAGTGCGAACGGACACATAATAACCGAGGAGGCTTTTATCGTGGCGGTATGTAACGCGTCGCAGTATGGCAACAACGCCTACATAGCCCCCGAGGCGAGCATAACCGACGGGTTGCTCGACATAACCGTAGTCCATGCGGGAAACCCGGTTGACGCTGCCGTCATGGGGGTCGACCTGCTGACGGGGTACATAAACCGAAACACGATGATTCACACCTTCAGGGCTCCGGCGGCGGTCATCTACCGCACCGGGGAGGGGCCGGCGCATATCGACGGTGAGCCGGTGATGATGGACGATATAATGGATGTGAGATGCCGCCGGGGGGCTTTGCGCATATTCACCCCGGGTTCAAAGCCGCGGTTTCAGCCGATATTGACCCCTGTCAGGTCGATGATTTCAGATATAGGGATAGCGTTGACCAATATCCTCAGGAAGCGGTAACCGCCTCGGTATAGACCGCGCTTACTGCGGCGGATGAGGGTATATGCTTCACCATAATAGCGTTGCGCGTCAGGCAGACGTTGTTGTCGGCCAATCCGTTATTGTCGGGGTTGTAGAGGTAGTGGATGTAGAAGTTATAACTGTTTGACGACTCTTTGAATCCCCAGCCGTAGGTGTGGCTCTTTGGCCGGTAGCCTGTGAGGCGGTAGGTGATTATAAGCGAATATTTGGTGAAATCAATGTCGCCGGCGTTGAAATCGTCGTCAAACAAAGATGTGTCGGGCAAGTCGTCGGCGCTGTTGACGGTGTAGGCCGCTGCTGTCAGCGCGGCTATCTCCTCTTTGACTATTGGCGGGGTCGCCGACCAGTCGAGAACCTTTGTCTTGGGAGCGTACTGTCGGTCGATTGGGAGATAGGTTTCGTAGTCGGGTTTGTCATTGTCGTCACAGGCGGCAAACAGCGTAGCGCAAAGTGCCGCAAACAGGTATAGGATTGTCTTGTTCATTTTATATTACGGGTTTATAGTTGTGAAATTGGTTTTTTCCCATGTGTTGATTCAGGTTTCCAATTACTATAACGCCGTTGTCGCCGCAAAATTGTGGTGACCGATGTGAAGGGTGGCCGTTGCGACGGTCAGAGGGCGAGATCGAGAATCTCTGACGGGCGGTTGACGATATGCTCGGCGTAGTATTCGCGCAGTTCCTTGACCGGTCTGAAGCCCCATGTCACTCCAATTGACGAAACACAGGCTCTGCGGGCCGTCTCCATGTCGACACCCGAATCACCGACATACAAAACATCCGACTTGGGGGTTGGCACTTTTGACAGTATGTCAAATACGATAGACGGGTCGGGTTTGACAGGATAATCATCTTTCTGTCCCTCGATGGCCGCCCAAGGTATGGTGGGGAAATAGTGGTTTATGAGATAATCGACTGCCGACTGGTATTTGTTGGACGCGACCGCTACCTTTATGCCGTTGTCGGTCAGCGATTCGAGAAGTTCAGGGATACCCGGGTATGGGCGTGTGTGCACTGTGTTGTGGGAGTCGTAGTATTCCATGAAAGCCACGCGCAGGCGGTCTACGTTGGCTTTTGACCGTGCGTCCTCCGGCAATACCCTTTCAAGCAGGCGGCTCACGCCGTTGCCGACGAAGAACGGGTAGGATGACAGCGAGTGTGTCGGGAACCCGGTGGATTCCAATGCGTGGTTGGCGGCTTCGCCAAGGTCGTTGATAGTGTCGAGCAGTGTGCCGTCGAGATCGAAGATTACCAGATGTTTCACTATGGATGGGTTTATGAGATTGAAAATTAGAATGGGTAGCCCACGGCGAAGTGGAATGTAGCGTCGCGGTGCCACCGCGGGTGTATCAGAGGCCATGGCTCTTGCCCGCGTGCCGGGTTGTGGGCTTTCATGCCGAGGTCGAAGCGAAGCAGGAAGTAGGTGAAATCCATGCGCAATCCCGCTCCGTAGGCTGCTGCGATCTGGTTGTAGAAGCGGTTGAATTTGAACATTCCTCCGGGCTGGTTCTCGTAGTTATGGATTGTCCAGATGTTTCCAGCGTCGACAAAAAGCGCGCCCTCAAACACCCAGAACAGCTTGGCGCGGTACTCCACGCTTAGGTCAAGACGTATGTCGCCGCACTGGTTGATGAAGTCGGTGGCCGAGTTGCGGGCATCGTAGTTGCCGGGGCCGAGTGCTCTGACTCCCCACCCGCGAACTCCGTTGGCTCCGCCGGCATAGAAACGCTTCTCAAACGGTATCATCGATGAATTGCCGTAGGGGACGCCGATTCCGGCTCCGAAATGCAGCGAGAACGCGTTTCGGGAGTCGAGGTTGCGCGTCCATGTAGCGTCAAACTCAGCTTTGGCGTATTGGGCGTATTGTATGCCGAACAGCCGGTAAGCTCCGTCGGTGCGCTTTTGTCCCGAAATGGAGGAGAGGGCGTAGAGGACGTTACCGGCGGTTTCGACTGAGGCGCGGAGGGAGTAGATGGCGGGTTGGCGTCGGGCCATATCCAACGCCGACGAAAACCGGCGGTTGGTGCGATAATAGGTGTAGCCCATGCGCACAATGAAGTGGTCTTCGTAGCTGTAGCGCAGCAAGGGGTTGGAAGGGGCTATCTCGTCAATGAAATTAATGGTCGAGTGGGGGAGATAGACGTAGTTGATGTCGATGAAATCAAACGTGCGCCGGATGGTGTTCTGCCGGTTGGTCCATTTGTACTTCCACGCCCCGCCGGCTATGATGCGCGTGTATTCAGGCCGTTCCTGATAGTTGAACGACAGGGAAAACTCGGTTGACGCCTTGATGCGACGCTTAAACGACCGCGAGAGAAACGGTGCCTTGAATTTGGGAAATGTGATTCCGACCTCGGCTGCATACTCGGTGTAGCGGTTATGAAGCAGCCCCTCGACGTTGCCCGAAAGGCTCTCGTAGGATGTGCGCAGTTTCGCCGTGAGAAGTTCCGACCCTTTTGCGAGGTTTCTGTGCTGGTAGGTGACACCTGCGCCAAATCCCAGGTCACCCTCCGAGTTTGTCCCTTCGAGTTCGAGCGACACTCCTTGTTTCTTGGTGCGGTCGAGCAGTATGTAGGCGTCGAGCAGCTCGGCATCGCCCAATGAGCCGGCGGGTCGCAGCTCAATATTGATATATTTCAGTATGCCGAGCCGTCCGAGGGCCTCGTAAGTGCTGTTGACATCGGCGGTGCGGTAGAGGGCGCCCGGGGTCAGGAAACAGCATTCCTCAAGTGTTTTAGGCGAGAGATAACGGTCGTCGCCATAGATTATGTCGATATCCTTGTAGCGTACGGTGTCGACCCCGTTGATCGCATCGGCCGAGCGGTCGGAAAAGGCCGTTGCGAATGTCACGTTGCGAATGTAATACCGATGATAGTGTGTTGTGTCGGCATGGATGGTCGAAATATCGCGCGGAGGTTTGACAATCAGAGTCAAGCCGAGGTCTTTTGATCCGGCTGTAGTGTCGGCGATAAACGATATATTGTCCTTCGTGAAAGAATAATAGCCGTGATTGCGTAGCCGGTCGGTGATGTCGGAGCGTAGCTGGTCGAGTTTGTTACGGTCGAAGTTCTCTCCCGGGGTGACCGTGCTTTTAAACGGCCGGTCGCTGACGATAATCCCGGCCAAAGCCGAGTCCGCGATGACATACTCTATGGACGAGATGCGGTGAGGCTCGCCGGCGACAATCGAATAATTCACGTCGATTTTCTTTTTCTCGGGTCTCACGACGGTGTCAAAATCGACTTTCGCATCCATGTACCCGCGGTTGACCAACGCTCTGTGGAGCTGGGTGGCGGAAGCCTCGGCCAGTTCACGGTCGTAGATGACGGGTGCCTGCCCGAGTTTGCGGAACCAGCGGTTGTACCATTTGGTGGTGTCGTTGCCCGACAGATTGTAGGTGCTGAGCTGAAGTTTGGCAAACCCGAGCACCTTGTGGTTTGGCGTCTGCCTAAGATAGTTGTAAAGCTCCCCCGGTTTAACATCTTTGGTGTCGACAATCTCGATGTTGACGTTGTCAAGCAGATATTTTCCCTTTGGAACGTGTTTGGTGGAGCTGCACCCGGCAATTAGACCGGCTGCAACCAACGCCATCAGCGATTTTAACCAAACGTAGAGTCTCATAGTTACGACCGCAAAGTTAATGAAATTTTCAGTGAGGTTTCAGAAATAAGATGTTAACGGAGAGTGTTAAAAGATTTAATCTAAAGAGAGTCTTAGAGTTATGGCGGCGTAAATGTTAAAATGACGGCAAAGTGATGGATATTTCCCGGTAAAAGCATTACCTTTGCAGCGGAAATGATAGAATCCGCTGTCAACATGACCAAAATGAACATCCCGGCAGCGGAGCTTGTTTTAAAGGAAATTGAGTTTAAATGACAAAACTCATTTGCGATTGTTTTTAGGTTTTACTAATTATTTTAATCATTATGAAAAAACTGTTTTCTAAGGCTGTACATTGGTATTTCAATGCCGCCTCGATGGTCTATGGCGAGCGTCACTGACCTTCATTCAATGGAAAATCGGCTGGTTAAATCTCGCCGTGATCCATAACCGACTACTGAATCGTGAGCGATGGCCACGATTTTTTTACGACAAACAATATTTTGTGTGAATATAAAAAACCGCTATCTTTGCGGAAAAATCAAAACTCTTTCCTCTCAGGCAAAAGATGTTAAGGACTTCAATAGAAATAAACGAGCTGAAAATATTCGCCCATCACGGTGTTTCTTCCCAGGAACGCAAGTGTGGCAACCTCTATTCAATCAGTCTGTCGCTGGTATATCCGGCTGCGGCCGCTGCGATGAGCGATAATCCCGATGGCACAATCGATTATTCTGAGGCCGTTGAAATCGTATCGTTCGAGATGGAACAGCCGTCGGCGCTCATCGAGCACGTCGCTTGGCGCATAAGGCTCGCCTTGCTCAAAAGGTGGCCTAAGATTGAAGGCGGCTACATACGTTTGGCCAAATTGGCTCCCCCGATTTCGGCCGATCTCGGCTCGGCCGCAGTCTCGCTCGAATGGTAATGCCGCCGGAGGCAAAAACGAAAGATAAATGATAAAAGCGTGTGGGATCCCACACGCTTTTATCATTTATCGGGATATGCGAAGTCGATTTTCGGAGGGGTCCCGGTGTATGCCGGCATACACATCCCCGTTGGCGCTCCGATGAAAGTCGGATCCGAGATGACGTAGCGCGCGCCCTTCCACTGGTAGGATGAGCCTTTGGCGTTGTCGAGTCTGACTGCCGCGCTCTCATGCCCCGGATAGTTAAGCAGATGGTTTTCGACCCCGAGGGCGTTCCACAGCAGGTAGGTGTAGAATATCGACCGGTCCTCGCAGTCACATTGGGGGTAGTAGAGCATCTCCTCGATGAAATAGGGCTTTTCAAACCCGTGGGCCTCGTCGTCAGTGGCATATTCAAACCCGCTTTGGATGAATCCCAGCAGCTTGTCGATCGCTTTGCGCTTCTCAAGCCCCTCAAGCGATTTCTTAATCTGTGACACCAACTCCTCGCGCGCTGCCCGGCATGGAGCCGACACGGCATAGTCGGCCATATCCATCTGTGGATAGCGGTAGAGCATCGGGAACAGATTGGCGTTGATTTCCCCTGAGAGGGTCATCCCGTCGTGCGAGATGTTGAAACTGTGGGGTTTATAGGGGAGATTTAGCTCGTTGACGAGCAAATCAAACGATTTGCAACTGTCGGCTTCCTTGGGCAGACGGCAGGTCGAGATGCGGCGTTCAGGGTCGGGCAGAGCCGTCGCCTTGTCACAGAACACATAGAATCGTTTCCCCTCGATTTCGAGATATGGACGGGCATAAATCATCTGATTGGCCGGGAGCAGCAACAGCCCTTCGCGCATATCGGTCATCGCTATGCGGGCGTCATACCCCATGTGGGCCAGCAGGTAGTGGGCGAGGGAGAGCCTCGAAGCCTGAGCCGCGTCGGGAAACCGCTGGTTGACCATCGACATGACCAATGTGAATTTCAGATAGTCGTTGAGGCCCATGCGTTCAGCCTCCCTCTCGATGGCGGGGAGTATCGACTTGGCGGCGTTTTGCTTGTCGAGGGTGCGCCATTGCAGGGCGAAATCACTCGTTTGCTCGATTTGGTCGAGAATCTGAAATTCGATGCGCGGCAAATCGACAGGAATGCCGTAAAAATCCACCGTGAACGCATCGGCGGGAGCCGTCGGGGCGGGTTTTGGCGCGGGAATCGGCTCAAGGGCGGGTCTCTGAGCCGGCACCGGCAGCGGCATCGGTTTAGGCGACGGCGACGGAATCGTCGCTATCGGTTTGGGCTTAGGCTCCGGTTTGGGAGCGGGTTTGGGCTTAGGTTCGGGGGCGACGGTCGGGGTCGGCAGAGCGGGTGGCTCCTCGGCGATCGGGGTGGCGGTCGGTGCTTTGCGGGGCTTGGGCTTGGGGTCGCGCGCCTCCCCCTTGAACTGCTTGAAATCGTCCCATACGCCATCGAGAAACTTGTCGTAGTCATCAAGCAGCTTGCTGCGATAGGAGTTATAGTTGTCGAGCAGTCGTTGGCGGTATTGGGCGAACGATGATGTGTCGGTCGTGGTCGTCTGCGCCATGGCGCCCAAGCAGGTCACCATGGCTATGAACGAGCAGATAATTCTACCTTTATTCATCGCTTTGGCAAAGTATTAGAATCAGAAAGGGTGATGGCTAAACGGTCTCCGAGTTTGTCAGTCAGCGACTCTTTCGCGTGCGAACTCCGAGATTTTTTCGGCGTGACGTTTGGCCACTTCGCTCTCCTTCAGAGCGTTTTCGAGGGCGCGCATACGGGCTTTCGACGCCGCGCTTTCGCTCGCCACGAAGTAGGTCTGTATCTCAAAAGTCCCGTCGCCGTTGTCGCGGATCACTGAGAAGCTTTCCTCCATCTCCCCCTTTATCTCCTTCTCGACAAGACGTTCGTAGGCCGCATAGAAGTGGTCAAACTCGCCCGCGGTGTCGGTGCTGTTGCCTGCTATGTCGCTCACCACCCGGCCCTGCAACTGGCTCCCGGCGCGCTGTGCGTAGGTCAGGCAAGCGTCGTTTATGGCCATCTGGTGTCCGAGATTCTTCGACTTGCAGCGCGAAGCCGTTCCGGCCACCTCATTGCCGTCTTCTCCCAGAGTGGCGAGCTTGTCATAGTGTTTCAGCAGGGCGACTTCGAGAGAGCGGGTGCTTCCGAAGATTTTCCACCCGTCTTTCTTGTATTCTTTGAGCTTCTCTTTCTTCTCTTTTTTCAGAGCCTTCTCGAGATCCTTGTTGGATGATTGCCCCATTAACGGCAAAACCAAGCAGGCTGCGATTAAAATCATCAATAACTTCTTCATTGTAGAAATGGTTTTAGGTGTTAATAAAAAGGTTTAAATTATCAATAAGCCACCGGGTTGGTCCGGCGTTATTTTTCTATGGTGAGCCTTATGACTTTCACCCCCAGCTTGGGGTCGCGCTGACGGCTTTTCAGCAGCCATTTTGAAAACTCCTTGTACGAAAGCTCGCGCGGCGAATAGTTGCCGCTTTCGGTGTCGACGGCGAGTGAGTAGCGGTTGGGTGAGAAAATCAGATATAGGCTGTTGCGCTCTATGTCGGAGTCAGCGCTGAGCACGAGCTCGTCGGCCTGTCCCAGTTCCTCTGGCGATTTCGCGGGGTCAAACAGCATATACTCCCTTCCCCGGCGCAACCTGATGTCGTTGTTAGACGATGTGTAATAGGGGAACAGTGAGTAGACATCGCGGTTTTCGCCCACAAGATAGATGGAGAGATAACCGTCGACCGGAGTTTTGACCGAGACAAACATATCATCGCCCGAACGGAAACGCGTCGTGCTGTTGCGATGGTCCGCCCCGTTTCGCATCACGTCGGCCTCGAAATCGGTCGATTCGTTGGATATGGCTTTAGCCTTGCCCCGGATGCGGCATCTGACTATGTAGTTCCCGTCGTTGTCGATCGACACGTCATAGCTTGGCTCGCCGATGTCGGCCAGCCATTCCCCCTTGACCTCTGAGCGCGTCACATACTCGGTGTTCTGTATTTCATCGTCGCCAACCTTCTTGTTCTGGGTGTCGAAGACCGTTGTGAACAGGGTGCCGAACTCCTTGGCGAGCGCACTGACGCGGGCCCCTTCGAGAGCGGCTTCGCGGCAAGCCTCGGGCGAGTGTGAGCGGTCGCCGTAGAATGTGTAGACGCCCGATATGGCGCGCGTCCCCTGTCCGAAAACCGGAAGGGCGGCCATAAGCGTCAATACGGATATTAAGGCGGTGAGTTTCATGTCGGTATCAGGGTCTCAGTTTCTTTTTCTTCCAGTTCTGCACCATCGCACCCGAAGTGCTGACCGTGGGAGTCTGCGGTTTCTTGTTTATCAGGTTGGACTGCTGGCTCACCGACTGGCTGACATACTCTGAAAGTTGCTGAAGGGTCACGTCGCCCTTTGATTCCTGCAATTTTTTGAGTAGGTAGTAGGTGAACAATCCATGGTTTTTATCGGCGTAGGGGAGAGCGATTTCCTTCCCCGAGGTTGCCGTGAACACAAACATATTGCCGCGGGGTGATGCTTCGCGCGGCTTGTAACTGACGGCGCGCCCTTTGACCACGGCTTCCCCGCTACGGTCTGATCCGCTGAAGCAGGCGTCGAGAAACACCATTATGTTTTTGGCGTCGGTTTCGCCGAGGTCGGTGTAGAATTTCTCCAATTTGTAGTTTGTGGCGAAGATTGTCGGAATCCCGTCGGCGGGCATCAGATACGCGTCTGAGCTTTTCTCGTCGGGCATACCGTGTCCGGCATAGTAGACGATTACGTCGGCCGCGCCGCCAAATGACTTGACTGTGTTTTTGATATGCTCCACAGCACCCATCATGTTGCCGTAGGTGGCGTCTTTAAGCAGCGTGATGTTGTTCTTCGGTATTCCAAGGGTCTCGTTGCAGTATTGGGCGAATCGTTCGCCGTCGTGCAACGCCGATTGCACCTTTGGCGCGTGCTGGTAGTTCTCGTTGGCTATGACCAATGCGAGAGTCGACGGGGAGGTCTTGTTGGTTCGCGGTATGTTGACGTCGACATCGCTTTTTTTGGTGATGACGATCGGACCTGCGACCGACGACTGCCCTCCGCCGGCGGCCATGTCGCTTTTGGGGCTGTCGTTTATGCCGGCGAGAATGGCCTCGAAATCGATTTCCACATCGGTGTTGGCATATCTGACACCTTCCGAGTTGTTGTAGGTGTACGTTTTACCCTGCGGCGTCTTGGCGGTGATTGACGCGAGCCTCACCTTGTCGCGGTCTATGTAGTAGACGGGGTTGCGGAAATTCATCCCCTCCCAGTTCGATTTGAACATCTCGGCTTCGTTGCCTCTCAGCGGCACACTGAAATACAGGTCTCCGAACGATGACTCCACTTTGAACGTTTCGTTGGTGGCGTCATAAGGCAACAGTTTCAAGTCGCTGATGCGCAGCTTCTTGGCATATTGTTCGAGGTAGACCTGCTGTGCTTCGAGGTTGAGTTTCTTGTATTCCTCCTGAATTGATGCGTCGTTCACGCGCTTGCGATAGTCGGCGATGCGCTCAAATTCCCCCTTTTTGGCCCATGATGTGAGGCCGTTGGTGATATAGTCCTTGCCGAAGGCAGAGTAGAGCGGTATCTCGCCGCCGAGGTTGACGGCGGTGGTGCCAACCACGCGGTCATAGTTCTTGCGGTTGCCGTCGTTGTAGGTCATCATCGGCGGCATGAACACTTCGGGAACCGGCTGTTCGCCGAGCGATGTGAGGCGGCGGTTTATATCCTCATATTGCGTCTTCGAGTTTATGGCGAGGTATGACATACCCAGTGCCTTCAGATACTTCACCGACATCGGGTCTGAAGCTATGACCTCCTCGAGTTTCTGTGCCGCCGACGAGAAATAGTTGTGCGACTGGCGGCGTTTTTTGCGCGAGATTTTCTCGTCAGGCTCGTTGACGGCATCGTTGAAAAATCCCACCCCCATGTTGTAGTAGCATAGTGCGATGTGCTTTGCTGTGCTGAGTTTCTGAGGGGAAATCTGGTCGAGCCTGAAATAAATTTCGAGTGCCTTCTGATACTGGTTGTCGTCTTCATAAAGTTTACCCTGGATGTTGAGCAACGCCTCGTCGTCGGGGGTCAGCTCAAGCGCGCGGGTCAGAAACGACTGCAGTTGCTCGGCGTGGCCGCCGTCGATACACCCTTTGATGGCTATGAGAAGCATCTGGTGGTTCAGCGGGTAGAGCTTGACACCCTCGGTCATGGCGGTGACGGCGAGGTCATAGTTCTTGGAGTTCAGGCAAGCCTGACCCATGAAAACATAGACCTGTTCGCGCTGCTTGGTCTCGCCGGTCGAGAAGTAGACGTTGAAGTATTTTATGGCCCTCTCATATTGTTCATGGTTGTAGGCCCTCGAGGCGGCGATATAGGCCAGGGTCGGATAGGCGCTGTCGCGGGGCCACACCTCCCCCTTGAATATATCCATCAGTTGGATGTCGAGGTAGATTTGTGCCAGTCGCCCCATCATGTCGTTGTCACCTTTCGACGAATAGTGGAACGCGCCCTCCTCCATCTCCGTATCGAGATTGCGCAGTATATCCTTGACCTTGTACCATCCGTCGCTATATTCATCGAGGCGCGAAAGCGCGTCAATGGCTATGTCATAGCTCTTTAAGGCAAGAGGGTAGATTGAGTCGGGGTTGGCCGAGGAATATTTCATCTCCACCATCTGCCTGAAAGTGGCCGACGCGAGGTTAACGACGCTGTCGCGCCGTGCGGCCTCGATGGAATCCGCGCGCCACTGGTCGATTGAGTCGGTGGCGGCCGTCACGGCTATCTCGTCGGTAAACTCGACCGACTCACCCCGCAACGGTTGCGGGGTGAGCCAGCAGAGTGAGACTATTGCCGATAGTAGCAGAAACGCTGTTCGTAGCTGCTTCATGTTCAGTCGTGTGGGTTTGTTTAATAGTGATTAGTCAAACACATCAAAGAAGGTGAACTCGGTCGATATGCGGCGGTACTGGCTGCCTTTGTCTTCCGACACGCTGATGTAGTAGCGGTAGTCGGTGTTCATCTCTTTGAGTTTTTCAACGTTTTTGTCGAGGAAGTCTTTCACTCCGTAGGCGCGGAGGAATGCGAGTTGCTCGTTCTCCTTGATGCCTGTCTTCGGGTTGATGGTGATGGCGGTCAGTTGGTCATTCTGATAGACAGGTTCGTCGTCGAAGTCGCCGTATGAGCCGTCATAGGCTATACCGTAGAGAATCGGGGTGGCGTCGGCTGAGCCTGTGATTTTAATGGCTGATTTTTTGCCGGCGGTGAGGTATTGCCCCAGTTCGCTGTCAAACGCTTTCTTGATTATGTCGAGCATCGCTGTCGCGGCATGTGAGTCCTCCGCCTTGTATTTGCCCGGGCCGAAATCTTCTTCGGCGGTAAATTCAGGCTCAACCTCATAGACGAAACGGACTTTGTAGTTGAGTATGCGGTTGCCGTTGGCGTCTATGTCGGGTTCAACGCTTGAGCTGACAGTGATTTGCGTGTGATCCGAGATGACGTTGCGCGATTTGGCCTCCTCGACAACTTTGCGTCTGATTTCTTCAAGACGCATCTCCTCGAGCCTTTGCTGTTGAAGCACCTCGAGCGAGATGACGTTGTCGTCACCTTCAAGGAAGCTCAGGGGTGTGCGGTCGAGGTTGTTGTAGATGTAGGTCTTTCCGTCTGCGGGATTGTAGATCTCGGCATAGATAATCTCGAATTTATCGTTGGCGGTCACACCGTATTTCACGTTGCGGAACTCGAGGTCTTTACCGCTCTTGAAGGCCACGACATCATCCTCCGACACGGGGAGATAGATGGCGGGCATATTCCCGAGGTTGATACCGAGCAAGCCTTGACCGCGGTCATATTTACCGAGCGACACCTCCGACATGGCGAGCTGGTCGCCGGCAAGGCGGGTGGCTATCTCATCCTCAAATTCCCGCAGCTTGTTTTTGCGGTTCTCGTCTGAGACGCGTTTGGCATAATCGTCCATCGACTCACCTGGTATCATCTTCAACCACTCGTCCATCATCTCTTTAGCACCGTCGGCCACGAGTTTACCGTAGTAGGGGGAGAGCTTCAGCATTCGGCGCACGTCGATTCCTCCGTCGACGGTGTAGGCCATAAGTGTGCGGCGGTATGAGTCGGGAATGAATTTCATATCTGTGATGCCACCTTTTTCGATGTCTATCACGTCACGGTCTTCGGGGTCGATGAGGTTTACGATTTCAATGGTGCGCGGTGAAGTGACTATGGCAACATATTTTCCGTCGAAGTTGTAATCAAACGCACGGCTGTTTCCAAGATTGTCAAGTTCTTTCTTTATCAGGAAGTTACGGGTGTCGTAGATGGTTAGGGTTCCGTCGTTGGTGAGAATCGCGAACTCAGTGTTGTCGTCGTTGAACCCTATGTCGCATATGGCTCCACCGAAATCCCACGTCTGGCGCGGTTTCTTCTCCTCGAAGTTGTAGACGGCGACCTTGGCCCCGTTGGTCATGGCCAGATAGTAGCCGTTCTCGCTGATGGCCATGTTGGTGGGGATGAACTGTAGCGGCATGGTGTCGATAGGCTCGAACGTGCGGGCGTCGAGAATGTTAAGACGCTTGTCGGTGGCGAGCAGGAAACGGCGGGCATCTCGGGTGTAGATGCCCGCAATGGGATTTCCGAGTTTCTTGTTCTTGAAATCCTTGATTTTTGTATCGGCTGTGCTCATTTTGAATGCTGCGCCGCGGTTTTTATTTTTGTCAAAGGATATAAGCATGAAGTTCGCGCCCGATGGGGAGATTTCCATGCTTTTCACGATTTTCCCCAATTCGGCAAGCTCTTTGTTGCTAAGAGTCTGGGCATGGTCTCCGACAAATGTGAATATACCTGAGCCATAGGATACTATTCCTCCGGGCTGACCACCTTTGATGGTAAAGGAATATTGGGTTTTTAAGGTTTGGTTGGTTTCGACTTGGGCATAGGCGGTAGATGGAATCGCTAATGTGAGAGCTGAGGCTATCGCCCATCTGATGATTTTATCGGCAAAATGTCGCATGATGTTGGGTAATAAAGGTTCAAACGGTTTGATATTTTATTTGATTTATTATAAAGTTAGGATGTAGGCGGGGGTTTCGTCATCGGCCGCGGTGGTCGCTTTTGATGCGGCCTCGCGTACTTTGGGTATCAGTTCGTCGATGTCGAAATAGTAGGGGGTCATGATAAGAATGTGGCGGTTGCCAGGTTGCAGGCCCCTGAACTGCTCGCGGCTTATGGATTGGCCGGGTAGCACGACGTAGCAGCCCATAGGCTGTCCCAGTTCCGATATGGCTGCGGTAGAGATTGAGTCGCCTTGGATCTTTATGATATTGAAATAAACGGGAAAATCAATGGTGTTTTCAAGTCGGAACGACAGTCCGGAATCGCCTGTGGCGGTGTGGGTTACTGTCACGGGTAGTGGCTTCGGGTCCCGGGTGTTGATGGTCGACGCTATCCAGTTGCCGAGATGGGTAGGGTCGGCCTCCATCTTCTCGGCGGTGGGGTCATATTGCTCCATGGTGCGGGTCACCTTCCCTTTCTGTACCCACATCGGGCTTTTGTTTTTGGATGTGCCCAAGCGGGTCATTTGAAGATTGCCCCCGACGTTCGCCCCGTGGTCGTTCGCCTTGATTTGTGCGTCAATCATGATGCGCGTGACGTTAAACTCCCCGGCTCTTGTCGAGGTGAATATTTTGGAGTTGACCGAGTTCAGAATCTCGACCTTGGCGCCCTGCGGAATGTGGATATTGTCGGTGGCGTTCACCTCCATCCCTTTTTGCACCGGCACAAGTTGCCCGCTGCGTTCGATTCTGACATCACCTTTCGATGAGTGGATGGTGTATTTTGCCATTGCCGTGAACATCGGCAACAAGGCGGCTAACGTGATAAGTATAAGTTTCTTCATGATTTCACACTGTTGTCGTTTTTCATAAGGTCTACTAATAATCACCTGATTACGTCATAGCTCGATTTAGACTTTGCAAATATAAATAAAAATATTGTTAAACGACAAATTTATTTATATCTTAAATTGTGACGGGAGGGGGTAATTTATTATGTATCAGTCGGTTGTGTGTTGTTTCTGCTTCGCGCGACTGCCATACGGGAGTGTAGCGTGCGTAGTCGTTTCACCCCCCATTGGCATATGGTGGTCAGTCCGATCCATGTGTCGCAGGCAAACAGACCGAATGTTATCATCAGGAATGAGAGTGAGAAGTCGGTGATGACCCTATGTTCGATGAAAAGATAATAGCCTATGCGCACTATCAGATAGAGCATAAGCACCTGTATGATTCTGAGAACCATACCCTTTATGCCGAGGTTGATGGCTATGTTGAGATAGACTAAGAGAAAGCATAGACCCAGTGCGATGATCCAGTTCTGAGCGTCGGTCAACTGTGTGAAGTACTGGCGTTCGATGATGGTGCTGATGGCGTGGGCGTGGATGCGGACACCCGGCATCGACATCTCGGTCGGGGTGGGATGCTGGTCTCCCTCGTCACGGAGCGCTCCGAGCAGCACGATTTTACCGCGTATGCTTTCGGCATTGTCGGCTATTTCTGATGGCTCAAGCTCGATAAATTCCCTCGACGGGAAGTTGATGACTTCGAGGGCGCGGCCGCGCTCATACAATTCCTCGATTGCAACGGGGTCGAGCTTTTCGGCAACAGCCACCGCGAATGAGTTGACGCGCGTGCCGCGGGCACCTTCAAAATAGACGGGAAATTTCCTCACGGCCGATTTCTCATGCTTGGTGGGTAGGTTGACGGCGGCGTAGGTCAATTGAGGAAGTTGGTCTTGAAAAAACGATTTCTCGTCAATTCTGAATTTCTGGCGGTGGTCACCTGTTTCACCGTCGGGGGTTACTGTCATGGCAAGAACAATGCCGGGGCAATTGCTTATCGCTTCAATCAGGGCGTCGTCATGACCCGACGGTTGGTTAAATGTAGCGTCAATCCCGACCGCTCCGGGCTCACATAGGGTGAGCAGGTCGATGATTTGGGCTATGTCAAACCGGTCGGCTGTGTCGATATTGACTATTATGATATTGGGATCGAGCGTCTTGACACTGCGCTGGTTGGCAACCGTGTTGAAAAAGTCGGTCACTGAAAAGTCGCGTTTGTCCTGTAGTGACATGAACGTGGATTCGGAAAACGCGAGCGGTTTTATGAAAAGAGCCGACAGTAGGTAGGCCAAAGCGACGATACACGCCGTCTTGAGCAGGTTGCGCAGCACTGTGTGGTTTGATTTGTTGTCGGCCATTGTGTGTCAAGGTTATGGCGCGAATATACAAATAAAATCCCGGACCGAATCCCTAAATCGGCCCGGGAGACTTAAAAACAATCTTTTTTAGCTTGGTTGAACGTTGGTTTAGAGGGGGGTGATGCTTATGGCGAAACCGCCGCCGGGTGCGGCTGTGAGAGGCAATATGCTCTTGGATGTTACGGTCTTGTTTGTGATTTTATATGCCTCGGGATTGGTGAGGTAGTGGGCGTCGGGTGCGTCGGCATAGATTGTGGCGCGGTATTTGCGACCCGGCTGGAGAAAGTCGAGCTTCAGCGAGGTCTTGTGTCCATGCTCTGACGCGGTGCATCCGACAAACCATGAGTCGGTGCCTTTGCCGCGTCGCGCAGCGACGATGTAGCGTCCCGGCTCGGCCTGTAGGTAGCGGCTTTCATCCCAGTCGACAGGGACATCTTTGATGAACCGGAACGCATCGGGATAGAGCGCGTAGTTTTCGGGAAGGTCGGCTGCCATCTGTAGTGGTGAGTACATGGTGACATACAAGGCGAGCTGACGGGCGAGTGTCGAGTTGACGTGGCCTGTGCTGCCGGGGGCTGCCGCCGCACCCGGTTTCTCCTCGGTTAGCGGCTTCACATCCATCTTGAAGATGCCGGGGGTATAATCCATCGGCCCTCCCTGCAGACGGGTGAAAGGGAGAATGGTGGTGTGGAACGGCTTGTTGCCGTCGCCGGCCTCAAACTCGGTTCCGCGGGCCGATTCGTTGCCGATCAGGTTGGGATAGGTGCGGCATAAACCTGTGGGACGCACTGCCTCGTGGGCGTTGACCATGATTTTGTGGCGGGCGGCCTCCTTGACGGCGTGGAGGTAGTGGTTGTTCATCCACTGTCCGTAATGGTGTTCGCCGCGGGGTAGTATGTTGCCGACATAGCCGCTCTTGACGGCGTTGTAGCCATAATCGTTCATCAGCTTGTAGGCGGCCTCCATATGACGCTCGTAGTTGCGCACCGAGCCCGATGTCTCGTGGTGCATCATCAGCTTGACACCGCGCGAATGGGCGTAGTCGTTGAGCCCTTTCAGGTCGAAATCGGGGTAGGGGGTGACGAAATCAAACACATAGTCTTTTTCGTGTCCGAACCAGTCCTCCCAGCCTACGTTCCAACCCTCCACGAGCACCTGGTCAAAGCCGTTGTCGGCGGCGAAGTCGATGTAGCGTTTCACGTCGGTGGTGTTGGCGAGGTGTTGGCCGTGGGGCGCAGTCTTGGTGTAGTCGAGCTGGTCGAGTTTGACCGACGGAAGGTCATTGGTGTATGACCATTGGTTGGCACCGGTGATCATCCCCCACCAGACACCCACATATTTGACCGGTTTAATCCATGATGTGTCGGCTATCTTGCATGGCTCGTTGAGGTTGAGTATGAGGTTTGACGCGAGGATGTCCCGGGCGTCGTCGCTGACCATCACCGTGCGCCACGGTGTGTGGCACGGTGACTGCATATAGGCCATATTTCCCTTGGCGTCGGGGGTCAATGCGGCCTGGAACGTCAGGGTCGAGTCGTTGAGGTTGAGGTGCATACATGAGTAATCGACCAGAGCGGCTTCGTGGAGGTTGATGTATAGGCCGTCGTCGGTCTTTAACTGCAGCGACGTCTGGACACCGGTGGGTGAGAACACTGATTGCGAGGCATTGTAATCGACGGCTTTGGACAGCAATCCGCGTATCTGAGACAACCGTGACTCGGTGTAATTGTATTCCTGCGTGTCATAATCGCCGGGTATCCACCATGCCGTGTGGTCGCCGGTCATCGGGAATTGAGTCATTTCTTCCTTGACGGTGAAATAGTTGAGCCGATGTTGCTGGGGAAATTCATATCTGAATCCGACGCCGTCGTCATAGGCCCGGAAACGCACGTTCATCAATCGGTCGGTTGACGGTTGGCGAAGTTTGACAAGCATTTCGCGGTAGTGGTTGCGGATGTCGCGGTTTTCACCCCACACAGGTTGCCATCTCTCGTCAAATGAAGCGGTGTCGACTCCGACAATCGTGAAGCCGTTTGTGAGGTCGGGGGCGTCGACCAGTTTCAAACCGAGACGCCCCGGCAGGGTCACGGCTTTTCCTTTGTAGCTGACTGAATAGGTGGGAACACTGTCGTAGGCTGAGAAATTGACGCTGATGTCGCCCGACGGGGAGTGGAGCGACAGCGGCTCTGGAACGGTTGCCGCCGGCAGCATTAGAGCCGGCATCAACGATAGGGATAAAAGGGCTGACTTTTTCATAAATGCTATAAGATTTAAGTGAAAATTCAAATCGGTTATCAATCTGTCCGCAAATTTAAAATGCGGTCAAGACGATTCATAGCGAAGTTAGTCAAAAAGTAGACGGATTCAGAGGCTTATAAGAGGGTAATTCTCTGTTGTGCAGAGAATTAATGCTGAATGATAGGTGCGAAAAATATAGTTGAAATATCGACTGTTTCAAGGCCGGTTCTATTAATCGAAGCGTCCTATGAGCATCACTTTTGACTCAAGGAGGTCGCGGTCGCCCAAAGCACGGTTGCGTATGCGGGTGCGATAGTTGTAAATCGTGCTGACCGAATACCTGAGGAATTTCGATATTTTATTGCTGTCGTCTATTCCGAGCCTGATCAGGGCGTATATCCTAAGCTCAGTGGTCAATTGGCCTTCGGCTTTCGGCGTGATGCGCCAGTCGGGGCTAAGGAGGCTGTTGAAATCATCGACGAATGTGGGGAATAGGTTGAGAAACGCTTCGTCAAACTCTTTGTAAAACTCTTCAAGTTGAGCGTTGACGGTTGCCGACGAGTTGACTGAGCGTTTGGCCTCGCCGATTCTTCCCAAAGAGAGCATCCGCGCAATTCCTTTGCGCTGAGAGTCAAGCCTTTCTATGTATGAGGAGCATTGGTTCATATATCGGGCTATGTACTCGGTTTTGAGCCTTGAGTTTTCGGCGATTGCCTGATTGGCGCGGCTCAACCTTTCGTTGCCGGCCTGCAGCTCGTTGTTGGCGTCGCGCAGCTCTTCGTTAAGGTTGCGCAGCGTGGCCCTCGCCTCGCTGACTTTGCGCATCTGTCGCCGCAGGCGCCATGCCAACGCTATCAGCGCAAGGACAAGGATGATGACGACCAATATCGTTATGCGCAGCCGGCGGCTCTCGTCGCTGATTTTGGCCGTGTACATCTGATTGACGACAGGGAATATGTCGTTGACTTGGATGACGCGGAGCCGGGCGTTGCATTTGGCGGCGTCATCGAGTGTTGTGGTCAGATAGCGGTAGGCGTGGTCTATGTCGCCGTCGAGATACAATAGCTGTGCGAGTTCGAGGAGCGACAGATACTCCCTGACACCTGATTTCATGTCGGCGGTCGCTGACATGGCGAGTGCTTCCTTTTGGCGTTGAGTGTCGCCCAAGGCTTCATATGCTTTTGCCAAGGTGTAGGCGGTTATCGCGCGCTCATGTTCCCCTGCGTCCCTGATGTCGGCCTCACGTTTGAGCAGGACAGTTATGGCCGAGTCTGGCGAGCCAAAGGCTATCATTCGGTCGGCCCTGAGTATGTCGGTCATCAGTGAGCCGGGAGTGTGGGTGCTGATAAGCGAGTCGCGGTAGGAGTTGGTTAGCTGTGTATAGCTTTGTCTGGACGCCGGGTCGATGGAATAGTCGGCGAGCAGTCCGTAGACAGTGCGGTTCACATGAAAGTAGAATCTTCTCAAACCGTTGGTCGGCAGCGATTCGGGTGAAATGGAATCGATGATGCCTATAGCCTCGCGGTACATACCGGCGGTGGCGAGCACGTTGGCCACGTTGAGCCGTCCGCGCTGCACAAGGCTGTCAATGCCTATCCGGTTGGCTGTCTCAAGGCTCTGGCGGGAGTATAGCAGCGATGAGTCGGTGTTGAACGACTGGTAAAGGTCATGGAGGTCGCAGAGGGCTTTGAATCGAGCGAGGTCATCGCGCGAATGCTCAAGCCTGTGGCGCGCCAACGCGATGTTGCGGCGGTGTTGGGCGATGTAGGCCGGGCGGTCTGCTATGGCTTGGTCAAGGACTCTGATGAGCGAGTCGAGGTTTCCGGCTCCGCGCATTGCGCAGATGCCGTAAATGGCCAACGCTATCGTTATCAGTAGTCGGTTCATCGTCAAAGCGTGATGTGATGGCTAAAAAACAACCCCCGGGCGGTTACTGGCCGAGGGGTTGTGTGGATTGTATCGTTTGAGCGGCCGGGGCTGTCAGGCTTTGAACTCGGCGGCGATTGCCTCGGCTATGCGCTTCATATCATCGGCATCGGCCGCGGGGCGCGCTTTCGAGAAGCTCATGTCCGACTCCTGGTTGATGGGGATGAGGTGGATGTGGGCATGGGGAACCTCAAGACCGATTACTGTGACCCCTATCCGCTTGCAGGGAACAGCCTTTTCGAGTGCTTTGGCTACCTTTTTAGCAAAAATGTTGAGCTGCGCCAGCTCGTCGTCGCTGAGGTCAAATATATAGCTGACCTCACGTTTGGGGACAACGAGCGTGTGGCCCGGTGCGACAGGGTTGATGTCGAGAAATGCGTAGTGCTTATCATCCTCGGCTACTTTGTACGAGGGGATTTCCCCGGCGATTATGCGGCTGAAAATAGATGGCATGGTGCGGGTGGTTTAGTTAATTAAAATGAGATTTCTACGATTTCAAACTTCTTGATGCCCGACGGTACCTTGATTTCCACTACCTCCCCGAACTTGTGGCCGAGAAGCCCTTGGGCGATGGGGGTGCTCGACGCGATTTTTTTCTCCTTGAGGTTCGCCTCGCTGTCGGCAACGATGGTATATTCGACAGTCATACCGCTCGCCATGTCTTTGATTTTTACGCGGTTCATGATCTGAACCTCCTCCGTGTTGAGCTTGCTCTCGTCTATGATGCGAGCATTGGCGACAAGATCCTTGAGCTGGGCGATTTTCATCTCCAGCATACCCTGGGCCTCTTTCGCGGCATCATATTCGGCGTTTTCCGAGAGGTCCCCCTTGTCGCGGGCCTCAGCGATCGCGCGTGATATCTCTGGACGCTTAACCGATTCGAGATAAGCGATTTCTTCCATCTTTTTCTTATAACCGTCTTTGGTCATGAAAGTGATAGCCATGGCTGAATATTTTAAATTTAAAGTAAAAAATAAAAGAATCTCGGCCCTGTGGACGAGACCCCCTTACGGCGTTGGATTGTTTGTTAATTTCACTGGCAAAGTTAGTTAATTATTTTTGATTTCTCCAGCAAACAGAGTGATTTTATCATATTTTTACAATTCAGCCCTCCCCTTATATGACCCCCGATTACTGGAAACCCCTGAAAATTACTATCTTCGCGGTCGAAACTAACGTTTAACAAACTATAAACAGACGTGATTACTCAAGACCAATTAAAGGATGCGTCAGACCGCACCGCCGCTCTGAAACGCTATCTCGACATTGACAACAAAAAAATCCAGATCGAGGAGGAGGAGCTTCGTACCCATGTTCCTGACTTTTGGGAACACCCTCAAGAAGCTCAGATACAGATGAAAAAAATCAAAGACCTGCAGCAGTGGGTAAACGGTTACACTGAGGTGGCTAAGGCCGTCGACGAGCTTTCGCTCGCATGGGACTTCATCAAGGAGGGGCTGATCGAGGAGGAAGAAATAGACAAACTCTATGCGCAGGCAATCGAGCAAATAGAGAATCTGGAGCTGAAAAATATGTTGCGACGCGAGGAGGATAAACTCGGCGTGGTGCTGAAAATCAACTCGGGCGCGGGTGGCACAGAGAGCCAGGACTGGGCTTCGATGCTGATGAGAATGTATATGCGTTGGGCCGAAAAACACGGTTACAAGCTGTCAATCTCAAACTTGCTCGACGGTGACGAGGCCGGCATAAAATCATGCACGATAAACATAGAGGGTGACTTCGCCTACGGTTATCTCAAAAGCGAGAACGGCGTGCATCGGTTAGTGAGGGTGTCGCCATACAACGCTCAGGGAAAGCGCATGACATCGTTCGCTTCGGTGTTTGTAACACCGCTCGTCGATGACACCATAGAGGTGAAAGTCGAGCCTGCGCTTCTGTCGTGGGACACCTTCCGTTCGGGAGGCGCCGGTGGACAGAACGTCAACAAAGTGGAGTCGGGTGTCCGCTTGCGCTATCAGTTTACCGATCCCTATACGGGTGAGAAGGAGGAGATACTGATTGAAAACACCGAAACCCGCGACCAGCCTAAGAATAAGGAAAACGCTCTGCGTCAGCTACGTTCCATACTTTATGATAAGGAACTCCAGCATCGTTTGCAGGAGCAGGCCAAGGTGGAGGCCGGGAAGATGAAAATCGAGTGGGGTTCGCAGATACGTTCGTATGTATTCGATGACCGCCGTGTGAAAGACCACCGCACGGGGCATCAGACGAGCGATGTGGGCGGCGTGATGGACGGCGATATAGACGGTTTTATCAAGTCGTATCTTATGGAGTTTGCCGCCTCGGAGGTCGAGAATCAGTAGCTGAGCTGAGATGAAAGATAAACTGACTATTATAAAGGTGGGCGGCAAGATTGTCGAGGAGCCTGACACGTTGGCGGCGTTGCTTCGAGACTTTGCAGCTATCGACGGCTTCAAGCTGCTCGTCCACGGCGGTGGCCGTTCGGCAACAAAAGTGGCGTTGAAGCTCGGCCTTGAAACCAAGATGATTGGCGGCCGACGGGTTACCGACAGGGATATGCTCGATGTCGTGACCATGGTCTATGGCGGTCTGGTTAATAAAAAAATCGTGGCCGGTCTGCAAGCCGCCGGAGTTAATGCCCTGGGGCTGACGGGGGCCGACATGAACGTCATTGTGAGCCACAAACGCCTCGGCGGCGATGTGGATTACGGATGGGTTGGCGATGTAGACCGTGTTGACGGCGATGCTTTGGCCGCTCTTATACGGTCAGGTGTAGTGCCGGTAATCGCTCCGCTGACACATGATGGAAATGGCAATATGCTCAATACAAATGCCGATACCATGGCGGGTGAGACAGCCAAAGGTTTGGCCGGGCACTTTGACGTTTCGCTTGTGTTCTGTTTTGAAAAAGCGGGCGTCTTGCGCGACGAGAACGACGATAATTCGGTCGTCGCTAAGATTACCCCCGATGTGTATGAGTCGCTCAGAACCGAAGGTGTGGTCGCCGGCGGGATGATTCCAAAACTCGACAATGCGTTTGACGCGCTTTCGTCGGGTGTGAAATCTGTAATTATAACAAAAGCAGAGGCGTTAAATGACCTTTCGCTCGGAAGTCACATTGTATGCCAATGATTGATGAATTGTATTACCGGGCCATTGATTTGCTTAAATCGCTTATCGCCACGCCCCGCTTGAGCCGTGACGAGGGTAGGGGAGCCGACATCGTCGAATGCTTTCTGCGTGACTGCGGTTGCCGGCCGGAAAGGGTTGCCAACAATGTCATTGTTTTTGATGAGCGGTACGATCCGTCTCGGCCTACGCTTTTACTTAATTCGCATATCGACACCGTTAAACCCGTCGATGGTTGGAGCCGAGAGCCATTTGCGCCGTCGGTCGATGACTGTGAACGGCTGTTTGGCTTGGGGAGCAATGATGCCGGGGGAGCGCTTGTGTCGTTGATAGCCTCATTTCTTTATATGCGCGAGCGCGAGCGCAGCTATAATCTGATGTTCGTTGCTTCGGCAGAGGAGGAGGTCAGCGGGAAAAACGGTTTTGAGCTTGCCATGAGCCGGTTGCCGCATATCGATGTTGCTATTGTCGGTGAACCCACCGGGATGAACCCTGCCGTGGCGGAGAAAGGGCTGATGGTGCTTGATGGCGTTGTCGGCGGGGTGTCGGGCCATGCTGCGCGCGACGAGGGGGAAAACGCGATATATAACGCTATCCCTGTAATCGAGACCTTGCGAAGGTTGACATTCGACAAAGAGTCACTGATGCTCGGCCCCGTTAAAATTAGCGTGACTCAGATAAAATCGGGAACGCAACACAACGTTGTGCCTGACCGGTGTGAGATGGTCGTCGATGTGCGCACAACCGATTCCTACACTAATCTTGAGACGCTTGCTATGATACGCGATGCGGTGCCGCAGTGTGAGTTGACGCCGCGCTCCACACGGCTAAACCCTTCGAGCATACCGCTCGGCCATCCAATCGTGAAACGGCTTGAGATGCTTGGGGGAGTAGCCTACGGTTCGCCGACGTTGAGCGACCAGGCGTTGATGCCCTGGCCGTCGGTCAAGGTGGGGCCCGGTGATTCGGCACGCTCTCACACCGCCGACGAATATATAAAGCTTGCGGAAATACGCCATGCAATCGAAACCTACGTTCATCTACTTGATGGCCTAAACTTGTGATGAATGGATTTATGCGGTTGTTAATCAGGTGATTGCTGTATCGAACTTTTTGGGTGAATAAAATAATTCAAAAATATCCGCTGAAAAGTTTGCATAGCTCCCGAAAACTGCCTACCTTTGCATCGCAAAAAGCAACCAAGGTGCCATAGCTCAGTTGGTAGAGCAAAGGACTGAAAATCCTTGTGTCCCCGGTTCGATTCCTGGTGGCACCACAAAAGACCGCTAATTCTCAATGAGTAAGCGGTTTTTTATTCATCAACACCCCTCCGGGTCACCACAAAAGTCACCACGCCCACGCTAAAGCGTTGTAGTATTGTGCGTTAGGCGTGTTGCGACAGGCGCATATCTATTCTTGCGATTGCTTAATGCTTTGATAATCAGCATACAAATCATATCTATTCAAAATCATTCAGCATCATTCAATCCCACATCACCGCCCCGCAATCCTAAACTTTAACAGGCTTTAACTATAATCGGGCGGTAAAAATGTGGTGACCTCAGCCAAAATTTCACCGGGTCACCACACTTAACCGTTAAAATCTCATAATAATTTCGTAACTTTGTGGTCGGATTGGCGCAATCCAATCCACTACATTTTGAAAATAAGAAGCGTTATGCTCATCTTGTAACTTGAAAACCTGAGAGCCTTTCAAATTTGATGCAAGAGATAGCATAGTGGTTCTCACGCATACGGCGTGGGCTGCTATCGTTATATCTGCATCATAGGCTTTCTCAGGGCCGTCAAGTTAGATTGACATAGATAGTCCACGCTTTTGCATTTATGAATCGGCCCTGTCGGACTGATGGGCAAAAAGAATGATAACGATGGAAATGAAATTCTGTCAGAGCTGCGGAATGCCGCTCACAAATGAAATATTCGGCACGAATGCCGATGGCTCTCCAAACGAAGATTACTGCGTCTACTGCTACAAGGATGGCAAGTTCACGCAGGATATGACTATGGAGCAGATGATAGACCACTGCGCCCAGTTCACGGATGAGATCAACAGGCATTCAGGACAAAACCTGACTAAAGAACAGGCAAAAGAGATGATGCGCCAGTTCTTCCCACAACTCAAACGCTGGAGACAATATAGCGATTCTGACCTGATACACAAAGCGGAGGCTCTTCTTGCGGAATGTTCTACCGTAACCATAGCTTCTGTAAATAGCGATGGATTTCCGCGCCCTGTACCTATGGCGAAAGGCGAGACACAAGGTTGTGGTATAATATGGATGGCAACGGGGGCTGATTCTGTGAAAGTCGCCGATTTCAAGAGTAATCCCAAAGCCGGGTTATGCTACGATAAAGGCAGTTCAAGTGTCTGTCTGCGTGGTACTGTGGAGATTATTGACGATGACGATATCCGCAGGGAGAAATGGCAGGATTGGTATATAAATCATTTCCCGGGAGGACCCGCTGACCCGAACTATGTGCTGCTTCGTTTCGTCGGCACTGAAGCCACTATATGGATTGACCATGAATTTGCCCATATTCAAATATAAATTCTTGCCATGAAGAAGATCGAAGTAAACAAAGAACTCATAGCGGAGTGCGGCCTATATTGTGGCGCGTGCCGTAAGTATCTATCGGACAAATGCCCCGGTTGTCATAATAACGAAAAGGCTTCGTGGTGCAAGATAAGGTCTTGCGCTATAGGTAATGGTTATCACTCTTGTGCCGAATGCTCTAAGGATGTAAGCGAGTGTAAGATATATTCCAATTTTATCGGAAAGGTATTCGCTTTTCTTTTCAGATCAGACCGTCCGGCTTGCATACGCTACATCCGCGAGCATGGCGAACAAGCTTTCGCCGAGGAAATGACTAAACGTAAATGCCAGACAATTAAACGGAAATAAAATCATGTTTATTGCAATTCTAACATATAAGAAATCATTAACCGAAGTTGACATATTCCTTGCGTCACACCGTGAATATCTCGCTGAGCATTATGCCGCAGGTGACTTCATCGCCTCAGGACCACAGACACCTCGTGTGGGTGGAGTGATTATGATTAAGGCTGAAAACCGCACAGCAGTGGACGCCATCATTGCAAAAGACCCGTTCAACATCAACGACATCGCCGACTATCAGATTGTGGAGTTTACTCCGACAATGTTCTGCGATGATATTCTCAAAACCATTTTCTGATTATGCCATACATATCAATCGAGAGCGGGAATCTGACCGCTGAACAGAAAAAACAGTTGATTGAACGTCTGACAGCAACCGCCTCCGAGATAACCCATATCCCGGAACAGTTCTTCACTGTCACCATTAAGGAACTGCCTGATGAGAACTTCGGTATTGGCGGCAAGTCAATCGACGAGATTAAACGCAACTACAAACCATGAGTCTGATATTACGCACATATCAACCTTCGGATGCCGCGATGATTACATCGTGGCTTAAAAGCGAGTATTTAATGCGCCAATGGTGCGCTGACAGGTATGAGCGTTATCCCGTCACGCCCGAAGATATGAACACGTATCACGAGAGGAATATTGACGGACAACGCTCTCGTGCCCTGACAATGACAGATGGTGATGATATTGTCGGGTACATCACCTTGCGCACTCCGGCACACAATCCGACGGAGCAGCGATTAGGATTTGTCATTGTCGATGATTCAAAACGTGGCCGCGGTTATGGAAAAACGCTTGTCTCAATGGCGGTCAAATATGCTTTTGAAGAGCTTGGAGCTACAAAAGTGTCGCTTGGTGTCTTTGAGAATAATCCCTCCGCCATATATTGTTATGAAGCCGCCGGTTTTCGTCATGTATCCTTATTGGTCGCTGAGAGTTATGAATGCCTGGGCGAAACATGGAACTGCATCGAAATGGAACGATATTCAGATGTAGTGATACGTGAGATTAGATCCCACGAAATACCATTGCTTACGGATTTCCTATATGAAGCGATTTTTCAACCGAGTAACAAACCGAAAATTCCGAGGACAGTTCTTCAGAAGCCGATGATATGGGCCTATGTTGATAGATTCGGAACTCGACCGGAAGATTTTTGTCGTGTAGCATTGGTAGATGGCGTGATAGTCGGAGCCGCTTGGTCAAGAAATGGTTGTTCTTATGGCAAAGTGGATGATACAACACCTGAATTGGCAATATCATTATATCCTGAATATAGAAATAAAGGCATCGGAAGCCGTCTGTTGGCATCGTTACTGGAAACCTTGATTGAAAAGGGATTTGGCAAAGTTTCGCTATCTGTTGACAAGACCAATTATGCAGTAAAAATGTACCGCAAGGCAGGTTTTGAGATAATTGAAGAAAGAGATCATGATTACTTAATGGTTAGACACTTGAAAAATGACGAAAGTAATCGGAATTAACGGAAGCTCACGCAAGGACGGCAACACGGCCATCATTATCGGCAAAGTTTTTGATGAACTGAACAAAGAAGGTATTGAAACAGAGCTGATACAGTTGGCTGATTATGAGATTCAGCCATGCCGGGGATGTTTCGCTTGCAAAGGTCGTGGTAACTGTGTGTTTACCAACGACGGCTTTGCGGAGATATTCAGCCGTATGGTCGAGGTTGACGGCATAATACTCGGTTCTCCGGTCTATTCGGTAGATGTATCGGCAAAAATGAAAGCTTTTTTGGAGCGTGCCGGTGTCGTTGTCGCAACCAATACCGGGCTTCTTCGCCATAAAGTCGGGGCGTCGGTAGCAGCGGTGCGGCGAGGTGGCGGAATGACAACTGTCGATACCATGAACCATTTTATGCTCAACAAGGAAATGATTGTTGTTGGCTCAACATACTGGAATATGGTTTATGGCAAAAACATCGGTGATGTACTCAGCGATGACGAGGGCATGGCAAATATGCGCAATCTCGGCGAAAATATGAGTTTTGTACTAAACCTGACGAAATAAAAAGGATGATTGGAGCTGAACTTGATTATAGAAATGGTAATATAGGGAAGTTATTTCGTTCGCTGTTCTTTCCCACACTGATAGGAATGTTAAGTAACTCTGTATTCCTTATCACTGACGGGATATTTGTCGGACAAGGTATTGGTCCGTCAGGGCTTGCCGCAGTCAATATGGTTGCTCCAATGTTCATTCTGATTTGCGGTATCGCCCTGATGTTCGGTATCGGCAGTTCTGTTGGTGCGTCTATTTGTCTTGCGGGCAAACAACTTCTCTCTGCTAAGAAAATAGTAATTCAATGTTTCATATGTGGAGAATTACTGATATTGCTTCTTGCAATCATATTTATCGGTAGTCCTAAAGGTGTTGTTGGCATACTTGGAGCAGATGATTCTATAATGGATATGTCTTCGGCATATCTGTTCTGGCTATTTCCGGCCATGATTTGCATGTTGCCTCAAATCGGAGGCATGATGGTAATGCGACTTGACGGTTCTCCAAGATATGCCATGTTCTGCCAACTCATACCTGCCATTCTGAATATTGCTTTGGACTATTATCTTATATTTCATTTGAAACTGGCGACAACAGGTGCGGCGTTGGCAACTTCTTTAAGTGGCATTGTAGGAGCTATAATGGTGATTTTTTATTTCTGTAAATGGTCTCTTTACTTCAGATTTACGAAAATTGCAGATATATCTGAAGGAATATTGACCAATACTCGATATGCTGTCAAAATTGGTTTCTCTGCATTCTTTACCGAGGCGACAACTTGCGTAATGATGTTGACAGGGAATCATATGTTTATGCGGCTTATCGGCATTGAAGGAGTATCGGCATATTCAATTGTATGTTATCTTTTTCCGGTTTTCTTCTCTTTTGCAAATGCAATAATTCAGTCAGAACAACCGATAATAAGTTTTAATCATGGCAACCAAGCATACGTCAGGATTGCCGCAACACTTAAACAAGCTATTGGCACCGCATTTCTGTCAGGTATTGGTCTGTCATTGTGCTGTTTGCTGCTTAACAGGCCGATATCTGGAATATTTTTGGGGAATGGTATGGAATATGGATTGGCTGTGGCTGGGATACCACTGTTTGCAATCTGCCCGCTTTTCTTCATTTCCAATATGGCTATGATCGGATACTATCAAAGTATTGAAAAGGCAGGGATAGCTTCATTTATCTCCCTATTAAGAGGCTTTGTGGTATTAGTGCCTTCTTTTATGATTCTGCCCTCCCTGATTGGTATTGCAGGATTATGGTTGGCAATTCCAGTGTCGGAACTCATAACATTAACTGCCGCTGGAGGAATATACCTTTTCAGACATAGGGTCAGCAGATTAGAGAAATCGCTGACACGATGAATTAACGATTAAACTATGGACAAGAATAAAATTTATCCACGTTCCAATGATAATCAGACAGTGTATCTGAAATCGGTTGTCACGCGTCCTACAATCGAGGTCGGAGACTTCACTATCTATAATGATTTTGTGAATGACCCGCGCAACTTCGAGAAAAACAACGTACTCTATCATTATCCGATAAATAATGACAGGCTTATTATCGGCAAGTTCTGTTCGATAGCCTGTGGTGCAAAGTTTATTTTCAACTGCGCCAATCATACGCTTAAATCACTTTCTACCTACACATTCCCTTTGTTCTTTGAGGAATGGGATTTGACAAAATCGGAAGTCGCCTCAGCTTGGGACAACAAAGGCGATATTGTGATTGGCAATGACGTATGGATAGGCTATGACGCAGTAATCATGACCGGCGTCCGCATTGGCGACGGAGCGATTATCGGAACAAGAGCTGTCGTCACCAAAGATGTCGAGCCATATTCAATCGTTGGCGGAGTTCCCGCAAAAGAGATACGCAAGCGGTTTGCTCCTGCAGTTATAAAGAAACTTATGGAGATACAATGGTGGAACTGGCCCATTGAAAAAATCCGAAGCTCTATTCAAAATATACAATCTGGGAATATAGATGCATTATAAAATATAGCCACCGAGGGAGGCTCTTGCTTCTCTCGGTGGCGTTAGGTTATAGTCCGTGCGACATTCCCATGTGCCGGGAATGGCCATAGTTGAGTTTGAACATCGACATCGCTTCCTGATTGGTCAGCGTAGGGTGGGACCGGCGGAAGCGTTTGAACTCCTCTTTATCAAATCCGGTCAAGCCATTATAAAACGCCTCGTATTCGGGATGCGCACCCGGAACGAATGGCATTCCTCCGCCTGTCATTATATCAAGGTTATAGCGCGAGACATCGGGCTGCTTGGTGTCAGGGTTAAATCTGATATAAGCGTCGCCGACATGGATGGTGTAGCCTTTGACATACAGTTGCTGTTGCTCCGAGGTAATCTCTATGTTTCCAAACGTAGTCGGCGCGACAGGCGAACCGTCAAGATGCACCCACTGATTATTGGGGTCAATGGTTGTGGCCATGCGCAGACGTTCTGCCTGAGCTGAACGTCGGTCTAACTCCTTGAGTACGTTGTTGGGAGTGAAACGCTTGCCGATTTTGGATATAACAAAAGAATGACGACCTTTCCTATAAATAAGGGTCTTCATCTTTTGCTCCGGGAGCTTGTCGCGCAATACTTCTACTTGAATACCTCTGTCTTTCATTTTTGCCATGAAGGTGCCGACATCTTTTACTGATGGATCATTCAACACCTCGTTGGCAATCTGACGAATCTCAACTTTACTCCGTTCAGAACCGCGCAGTTTTTCAGGGTTGAGCGAAAGACTATCGGTCCCCATAGTGAGATTATGGCGTCGGGTGATATCAAGACACACAGCTTTGTTTCGGTAACGGTTGGTCGCCGATTTGATAATCTTGCCGTCATAATCCACACGGCTGAACATGATGTGGCAGTGAGGATGTGGCTTGTCGGTATGCCTGACGATTATGTACGGAGTATTGGTGATACCCATCTTCTCCATATATCTCTCTGCAATTTTAAGCATATAATCATCGGTCAGCCTATCGCTGTCTTTAGGTGAAAAACCGAGGGATATATGACCACATGGTTCCTTGATTTTAGACCTTGACAACGACGGTCGTTCCATATCCCTGACGGTTGTTTTCCGCCAATCGTATTCTCCGATATTCAGCCGAAGGCCATCGCTTCCGAGTATATTCCAGACTTGCTTTTCTTTCGGCAAATTGTCCTGTTTGATGCGGGTGATGTAGTCAAGACAGCCGCCAAAAGAACTGCCGTTGCTGATTTTTCCTATCATAATTTAGGCCTTGTTTTCATTGAAACGGTCGATTATAGCGTCAAGCCCTCTAAGGATTTTCATTGCCTCATTAGCGACGCTCCAGCATTTTCCGGCGTTGCAGGCCTTGGCAATCTGATTGATGTTATTCCGTTCCCTCAACAATTCTCGGAGTAGCTCTTGTTGCTCCGGCGTTACACGCTCTACAATCTCGGTGCTGAGAATACAGTCGCGTCCGAAAGTAGAGAAGCTGGTGTAACCGGCTTTCTCCATGCGCTTACGCGCTATGGCAAGGTCGTTGCAAGAGAACTTTATGCTCTTCACAAGGGTACGGATGTCCATTACATCCTTATTGTCGTATCCCGAATATGGGAGTGATTTAAGCTTCTTTCTCATGTTGATTACAATGATTAAGTGACTAAAGTGATTGTAGTGAAAATGGAGGGGGAGGTTTTGAGCTGCGCGAAAGGCTTAGGTATTACCTTAGCCTAAACTCGCTCCCCCTCCATTATCATTACGGTGTTTGCCGCTTAGGGGCGGCAAGTTCCGCTGCGATTAAGGGGTAGAATACCCTGAGCGGAGACTGTCGATTAGCACTATCTGCTAATCAGTCAAGGTCTGCCCAGCCTTCGGTGTCAGGCTCGATGATGTCAAGAATCTCCATGAGAAGATTGTTGACAAGATACGTGGGACAGGCGCGGTAATCGCCGGAACGCGCGCAGATGCGGTACAGCCTCTTGATAAGGTTTGCGGAGATGGTTATCGGCTTTCCTCCCTTGGTGTCGGTCTTGACCAGATAGGCATCATGGAATTCCTGTCTTGATGCCCGGCGCATCTTGGCACTGATACGGGTGGCTTTGCCCATGACCGCAGGGGTGTCAGCGAAATTGGGTTGGGGTTCAGTTTTATCGGTAGTAGTCATTATAGTGGTATCAGTTGCTGTAATGACTTCAGTCGGTACACCAATATCGTTCACTGTCTCCACAGGGGCAGTATCAGGAGCAGTGAGATCTGTTCCTTTTTGATGTAATAGCGATTCAGTTTTTGTGGGATTACTCGTGGATGCGGTCTTAACCGTTGGCGTATCTTCCGATGCCGTGGCGTTCTGTTGCGAGGGATTTCCCATTTCAGTCATTATAGTGACTTGGTCACTATTTGGCTTTGATGATTTGGAATCCGATGTACCGCGAGATTTTCTTCTCTTTGTCGCGTTGGCGAAATAAGCCTTACGTGCGGTTTCTTGTTCCTCTTTACGCTCGGCAGCGAGCTTTTTGACTTCTTCGCCATATTCCGAAACGAACGCATCAAGGTCTTCGGGTTCCCATCTGACAAGTCCGGCATTAAGTTTCATGCCGGGTAACGGCGGACGTTTATCCATGAAGTTCCATGGGATTGAGTATTCACTGATTCGTGCGTTTACCCTCCGCTCCATTTCTTCTGCTGCACGCATCTTCTCCTCTTCTCTTTGAAGAAATGCATCTGTATCAAAAGAGGTTTTTCCTTTCTTTGCAGTTTGTTGGGATTTGTCTTTTCTTTCGGCGTATTGACGCGCTTCGGATTCTGTGCCGATAATTGTAGGCTCGGCAAACCTATTTGGATTTGATGTTGCCATATCATTGGGGTTCATGGTCGTTGAGAGAAAAAGTCCCAGCGACCGGGTGAAGTGTTGAATTTGATAAACTGATGAATCGAATTGGTATTTGCAATTATATCAGCACATTATCCATTCATCATTGTTTCATCATTACTTTTGCAGTGAGAAGAAAATCATCGGCGAAGGAAAAGAGAAATTGCGTTTTCTCTCGGTGCCACACTGTTTTTTTCTTTCATTGCCTTTCATCCCTTGATGAAATATTGATGAATAACCGATGGAAAGAAAAACCACTGAGAAACAATATTGTATCTCTCTTTTCATCAGTTCATCAAAATTCAATGAGAAAAAATTATAAACTCTCTAACATCTGTCGGGTAACGGTGTAGAACCGTCCGACTTTGCGGGTCTCGACGTATGCCGGTTCGCTGACAGACACCCCAATCTGATATGTGGTGTATGACAGCGAATTTGGTGCTGGTCTGAGTTTCCAGCAGTCCTGCACGACTTTTCTCAGTGCCGTGCGGTCGGTCTTGACGCGCTGGTAGTCGAACAGATAGAGAATGTCGTTGAAGCAGAAGTAAACGGTATCCACGTGCATACTCGCCATAATGTCGAGCAGCAGCTCTGCGAGTTCCAGCTCTACACGGTTGCGGTTGGCACGGATGATTTTCTGTAAAGCATCGGTGTCAATCAGTCTGGGTGCGAACCACATACGGCTTTCTTCGGCGGTTGACAGCCGCCGATAGGTCAGAGCGTGGAGAAATGCCGGTATCTCGTAGCGTATTTTCTCCAGAAACGTGGTGTCGTCGGTGGTGAGCTTAGGAATCTTCCGTACCCAATAACGTGTCTCGCCGGGGTCGATGACTACGGGGAGATACTCGTTGTTGGAACACAGCACGAATTTGGCGAAGAAACTCACCTCCTCGCGGTCGCGTCCTTTGGCTTCCATCTTGTAGTTGCGGGTGGTACTGAGATTCTTCAAACGCTCGGAATCCTCGCGCTTGTTGAGAAGCACTTCGTCAACCACGATTACGAGTTTGCCGTTCCAGTCATCGTTGAACTGACTGCGAAAGTTCTCGTTGGTGTTAAACGTGACATTCGCATCAAAGAGCAGTTTGAGGAAATTGAGGAACGTGGATTTGCCGGTGTTGCGCTCCTCAGACACCAACAGCAGGATCGGGAGTTTCTGCAACGGCATGGTGTAGAGGATTTGCAGATAGTCAAGACCGAGGTCATACTGGTCGCCGAAGATATGGCGCACAAGCGATTCGATGCACTGCCATTCTCCCTCGGCGGGGATGTGGCTGAGCGGTGAATACTTGTTCTTGAAGTTGCCGACTACAGGCTGATAGTCAAGATGCGAGGGAACACAGCAAAAACCGTCGTATTTGGGTACATTGGCAAGAAAGTCCTTGCCATAGTCCTGACGTATCGCCTCGATTGTCCACGGGATGCTGCGCTCTATCAGTTGCCCGGCGGCATTTGGCTGTCGGACAATTTTGTAGTAGGTGGTGCCGATGCGTTCAAAACGGTCGTCGGCTTCCGGGATAAGAGTTGTTTCGTCCATAGTCTCAGTCTGCATTGCGGGATTCTATGATGGCTCTTACGTCACGCTGGCTGTATCGGGTACAGCCGTTCACCTTGAAGGAGCGCAGTTTACCGGCACGTGCCATGTTGAATACGGTTGTCTCGCACACGCCGAGTTGTTCGGCGACTTCCTTTCTGGTGAGGGGACGCTCTTTCTCGGCATCCATATACACTGGGAGGATTCGCTCGCGTGTGGCTTCGATCGTGTCCACCATAAGCTGATGGAGGTCAGAAAGGTGAACAGTGAGGAGAATATTGGGAGAATCAGGGTCTGACATCGACACCTGAAGGAGGTCGTAAAGACTTGCTTTCATCTGGGGGGGAATGAAATTAAATTATATCACCGGGTTACTTGCATCACCTACTGCCCCGGCGACGATTAAGGCAGTGGCGAGGTGTCCCCGAAAGGACATAGAAGGGGCTGTCGGCCATGTTTCGCTAAAGCCGACGGTTGTCGCTGCCGACCGTTCAAGGTCAGCGCAAGGCGTAGCTTGCCCTTTCCCATGCCGCGCGGATTGGCATCGGCATGAGTGGTATCCGTCCCGGATATGGGCGGATACAATGGCAGCAGTGTCTTACTTTGCAATAAGGTAAGGCATACGCATTTTCTTCTTTTTAATCGATTGTTTTTGACGTACAGATTCTGTACGGGCACAATTATGGCCGTCCTCTCTCTGATTACTGGCTCATTACGGCTCATTTATGGACACACGTCATGCTGCACCGCCTGATAGTCTGTGATTCTCGGTGAGATATGGGTGTCGCAAATGTCGGCCTGTAACGGCTACATGACAGCTCATGGCTGTACCATCTTTCTCCTTCTGCCGTTGTCCCATGCGTTTAATCCGTTGAGCATCGCTTCCTTAAGGCGAGTTGTTGCCGGGTTAAACCGTTGCGGTACGTTCCGCATTCAACAGCAGGTTCTTCATAGTGATTCCGGAATCCTTGTTCCGGCCTTCTGATTGTGGTACCTCTTTCTATTTTCGTTGCTGCAATATAGTGCTTTGCATCCGTCCGGGAGCATCGTTCCATTTCCGGGCTATAAAGTTGAACGTGTCGCTTTAGGTATGCGTGGCCCTCAATCGCTACATAAAGATACGAAAAATTTTTGAGGATTCCAAATCTGCACAAATTCCCATCAGCGGAAGACCGTCTTGACAACTATCGTGTGTATGATGTAGGTGTGTCAATAGCTGCCATAAGCGTCACGCTTGAATACAGGCACCGGCATCGGTGTAAGTGTCGGGTATGTACCCGCACATCGATTGTTTCGCATAGGTTGCTCATCCGGTTGCGAATTTCAAGCACACACTTTTGGGGTTGTGCGATAGTGTTCGACCCATCGGGATCGAATCTTAGTCCAGCCCACTCTTGGGCCGGGAGGTATGTATGCGGTGAGATAAAGGCGCAACCGTCACGGCAGAGCAGTCTGACGCTCCGCTATGGTTGCAAAATATGCCACCGCAACTTTCCTAACAAAGCTTTGTTCAGAAAAGTTCACGGTTTGACAAAAAAAGTTATCCATAGCCAAAAATAGTGCATTTTCGGGCATCGCAACTCGCGCCAAATCTTCTTTTCATCGGCAAAGATAAGTCGTCATTCTCAATCCCTCCCAATATTTTCCACCGGATATAGCACGAGGTCGTACAAGTATCTCGATATATACAACCCATATAGCGATTATTCCAACGTACATTAAAAAATTCCAGACGATGTCTGGAATTTTTTAATATCATTTTGCCGAAATTTCCCAAATTGGCTCACAAAGATAATACCACCTTATCGGACTTTCCAAAGTATTCCGGGTATTGTCCGTGAATATCCGTTTTGGTTCCGTTCTTTTCCGCAAGATGTCCGCAAGAATGGTTAGGACACTCTAAAATATGCTTATAATCCGTCAAATCTATGGTTTTTGACCCACTTTTGGCGAATTATATATACCTGATTTTAGTTTGTTAGAAAAACTTATCAACTTGTTAGAATGTATAGGCATCTGCGCCAGCATATTCTATAGGAAAAACGACTTTAAAATTATTTATTCCAATTATAGATCTGTCACGTATACAAATTTGAACAGGAGGTTTCAAATCAAGATACGCTTTGCCTGCGAGATATGGATATATTCGATCCTGATATTCTTTGTAATTAAAACAGTCTTTAAACTCTGCTTTAATCGCAACATACGGGAAATTTCCACCCATTAATTTTTCTGCATGTGTTAGGACCTTTTCTACTGTGACTTTAGAATCCGGAAATGTTTTCGCATAGGAGTCTCTCCAATTGGTAAACATAACAAGTTGCTCTGGCTCTAATAAATTAAGCAGCATATCCTTTGGTATGTCAACCTCAGATTTCGCAATTATATAATCTTTTCCTTTAACCTTATAAGAGACAAATCCCCAATAGTGAGCAGCGTCAATAAATGTATCCCAAAAGTAATAGCCTTTTCCCAACCAACGATCCCTAATGTTGCCAAGAAAAGGTCCATTCGCCTCAACGTAATCTACGTTATCGCGATCTTCCAATGTTTGATAAAGAACGCTCAAAATTCTCTAAAGTAATTTAGTATTAGCTTTGAGGGTTGACTGAAGTCCCGTCAGATTTAGTGTTGGAATTAATATGGGTGTAACCATATTTGCCTGCAAAGTAACAGAACTAACAAAAGCCCTTACATAAGGAAAAACAATCGCAAGGCTGTTGGGATAAAAATATTCTGGTATAGCCTCCAAATCCAAGGGTTCCTTGAATTCAAAGGTTGCTATACAATCAATGCGAACGATTGTTTTATTATCTTCGCCTTGTGTTGCTGTGAATACAAAGCGAAGAGAGAATGTTTTATTGTTTTTATCATAAACACCTGAAGGCGAAAATGACAAGTCAAGGGGAGACGCGTCTGTAAAATCTCCCATATTTATCTCAACATTAGTGAATGTATACGATCTAAACGCAAATGCAGCAGATGTTGACATGAGAATTCTTAGATAAAGAAAAATCCAGATCGTAATCTGGATTCATTTTGTAGTTTATTAATTCTTGATGATTCGAGTGCCCAGAACTCTGAATTGTTATAGCATAGACATACTGATAAGCATCAACTGTTGAGAGGCACTCCTTCTCCAGTTGGCTAAGGTCTGCCGCCTTTTGGTCAGGCGTTGCAGTAATCCTGTAATGCTCTAATGCTTCAAGTACGGGATCCATATCTTTCAGTGTTTAGCTGTGCAAAGTTACTAATAATATTTGGAATAGCCAAACTTTTAAGGGATAGTTTATCTATTCTTTCATCATTAGAACCATTTAGAGTCTTATTATGTTCATCAAAAACTTCTTGGAGTACATGATTCACCATTATAAATATTTACCTATTTCCTTTAACTAGCTCTCACCACATATCATTCTCTTTCTTCGACATGGCGGCGATTTCGTCGGCTATCTCCTCGGAGGATAGCTTGATGTAGTCCATGAAGGTCTTTTGTGTCTTGTGACCACTGACGTGCATCATCTGGAGGATGGTGTACTTGTGGCTGAGATACATATTGGTGATGCCAGTGCGTCGGGCGGTGTGACTTGTCACGCAGTCATAGCGAGGCACGATAACATTGCCGTTGAGGTCTGTCTCAGGCTCTTTCTTCTTCTTTATCAATGCCTCCTTCTGTTTCATTGTGAGCTTGGTAGGCACTTTCTCTTTCAATGACGGCAACTGCTCCGACAAGTCTTTCAGAATATCTTTGATGTAGCGGTTAAGCACCTGTTCGTTGGCTTTCGGTATATTATAGCCATATTTCTCGCAGATGGTGATAAGGTTCTCGTTAAGAATGGGGATTGTCACCTCGGTCTTAGTCTTTTGCTGAACAAGTCGGATTATGCGTGTTCCCTTGCGGGTGGTCTCAAAGTTGTCGGCATTGAGATTGTTGTAATCACTCACGCGCTGGCAGGTATAGCAGCCAATGAGAAAAACATCGCGGATATGTTCTTTCTTCCCGGTCAGCGGCATTTCATAGAGGGCTTGCAGCTCCTCCTCGGTGAGATAGATTTCGACTGCCTTGTCGCGGTCTTCAATCTTCTTCTTGACAATTAGTGCCGCTGCACGTTGGTTATCGTGTACGCCGTCAATGAAGGCGGCGTTGATAAGAGCCTTAAGATTTGTAAGATGTTTGTTGACCACTTTCGCCATATAGCCGTGCTTCTGCAAATAATTTATGTAACGTGACACAAACGCGCGGTCGATGTCTGCCCATCCGAATTTGTGCAATGGGTCGAAGCCTTCATAAACACCGATAAAACTTTTCCACGCCTTGCAGGTGCCGGGTGCATAGTCATCACTGCCGATTTTTCGCGCCCCGCTCCTGATGTCATCGACAAATTGAATGAGAAACGGCCAGATAAGACGGTTCTTCTCATCCTCGATACGTTTCTTTTCCTCGGCTTTCTTGCGGGCTTTTTCTTTTGCCGTCTCCCGTTTGGCGATAGCCTTTCGCTCGGCTTCGGCAGCTTCCTCCATCGCCCGGCGTTCAGCATCAACCTTTTCCGGCTCGGAAATGTAACGCACATCCATGTCGAGTGCTTCACGGTCAAAGTTCACCTTTGCAAGATGAGCCTTAACAATGCCTTCAATCTGCGTCAGCTTGGCGTGAAGTTGATAGTTCTTCTTCTGATGTGCCAGCCATGCGCGGGGAGATGCCGTAGCCTTCTGCCAGTCGGCAACCTCGACCTGAAGCATGGTCGAAACCAGCACATCAATCTTACGGGTATGGATACGAATAAACAGAGTTGCGGTCTCTTTCCCCATGTCCTTGTTTCGGATGTGGAATGGGGTTAATTTCTTTGGAGAGGGTGTTGTTGCCATATTTTTTCTGAATAAAAAGTTTGAATGGTAGCGTTCACAGTTATTCACAGTCAGCCACTTTGGTTCTGCAAATATAACAACCCAAACCGCATTTTGTCAAGTCGGGTCACCACAAAAGTCACCACGCACCACTTAATCTATTGATATAAAGAAACTTACATGTGTCATGATGTACACATATCCATATGCGACGACATCTAATATGCTGATATTCAGAGATTGATTCATGGCCATTCATCATCGCTCACTACCGTTCAACTCCCCCAAATCGTATCAATACACCAAACTTTAACAGACTTTAACTATGTTGCAGCCTCAAAAATGTGGTGACCTCAGTCCAAAATCTCTTCGGGTCACCACGTATTTTTTTAAACACAACACAATATTTGCTCAATATAACTGATTTTTTAACATTTCATTTTCGTCGATTTTGATTACTTTGCGTCTTATCAGGTAGAAGCATTAATAACAGGACGGTATGTTAAAGAAGACCCGGCACAAAATCATCAGCAAGATAATCGAGGATAATCTCGACTATCTTGTGCGTTTTGCGTATTATCGGATTGGCAACCATGATGAGGCTGAAGATCTTGTATACGATGCCGTTCTGAAATTTCTGGAGAGGGATACAGACAACATTAAACCGGAAAGCGTGAGACTCTACCTTTTCAAGATTGTCCATAATCTGTGTCAGGATTATGCCCGGTCAAGCAAACGGGACATCATGCATATAGAAGATTATGATATAGAGGACACACCCGATGATATACTTGACATGGAGGATGCGGACAGGATAAATGCCAGTCTTGACAGCCTTCCCTCGCGTGAGGCCGACATCATACGCATGAATGTAGTTGACGGTCTGTCGTTTGTAGAAATCAGCAGTATTCTATCCATTCCTCAGTCAACTGCCAAATCCAGATATAAATCGGGAATGGATAAACTTAGGAACATGTACATTAACCCTAAAAATTCATAGTATGGATGATTACAAAGAAATAAAGGAGTTGTTGAAGCCTCGCCGAGACATAAAGGCTTCTGACGAATTGCGCCTAAAAGTCATCCGTGCTGTGGAACAGAAGAATAAAAAACGGATGGTACGCAATTGGGTTTTCGGCGGAATTAGCCTAAGCGCGGTAGCAGCAGTTTTGTTGCTTGTGTTAGTGCCTTCCGGGATGTCAGCCAAGGAAATTCTCGCCGAGGCAATAAACGCACTCGGTGGCACCGATGACATTGAAATGACTGTGGAAGTCAGGACTCTACCTGTGGAGAATTTCAGATATATAGACGTAAATGAGGATTTTGTAACACATCACATCTACATTGCCGATTCCGATTCTCTTCTGAGATGGAGAATTGACAAGGGCGAGCGTGTAGCGACAGGAAACGGCACCGACATCTATACATGGATGCCCGCGCTCAAATTAGGTTTGCACCTCCCGGAGTCTGAAGAAGAAAAGGTTTTGGGATATATGGCAACCTTACTCACCCCCCGGAAGATACTGGAGACAGAACTTGATAATTACATCGACGGCAAAGGAGGTAAATATACGGTAAATAAAAATGGTGACGATATAATTCTTACTGTTCATGCCATGCCGCAAGGAAATTTTGATAATCCTTACCTGCTGAACTCATCTATCGCCGAATCCGAAAATATCCGAAGATATGTGATTGATGCTGAATCAAAAAGGCTTAAAAGTGCCACAGTAAGTGTAATCGCGGGCAGTCGGGAAATTCCGGTGCTGAAAATCACATCTATAAATTATGGGTTGCATAGGAACGATATATGCCGCCTCGCCGATGGCATCCGTTATGTAGAGACAGAACACGGCCCTGTCGGTTTGAAAGGTCTCAGTGCGGAGGAAGCGGCCACGACCATACTTAATGCCTTCACAGACTGGAATGAAGCGATTCTCGACAAAGTAATGATGAGGGAAGTATCAGATGTGACATACAAGGAAAAATTCAGTGGTTCAAGGCTGATCTCGATAGGACATTCCTTCACCTCAGGGACAGGAAATTCAATTTTCGTTCCTTATACGCTTGAACTCAAAGACGGAACCGTGCAAAGGCACAACATTGCCTTGCAGAAAACCGATTCCGGAGGATGGATTGTCGTCGGAGGTCTTTAACGAAATAATAATCAAAAAACATAATCTAATGTCATTAAGAAATTTAATGGCAGGGCTATTGCTCTGCCTGATAGCCAACACTCTCTTTGCTGAGGTGAGAACCTACAAAGGCAACGTTAAGGATGATTCCGGCAATCCTCTGGAGTTTGTCAATGTGACACTCCAGAACCTAAATGATTCAACTCTGAGTGACGGGGCTGTTACTGATGCTGAAGGAAAATTCTCAGTTAGAGGATACGGCAATTCCGTGTTCCTGAAAGTCTCGGCAATGGGCTTTGAGGACAGGATTATAAATAATCCGACTCCCAACTTAGGTGATATTTCCCTTGCTCCCGCTTCATACATGCTTGGCGAAGTAGTAGTCAAAGGTTCACGTCCTATGGCAAAACTAAAAGGAGACGGGGTACAGATTCCTGTATCCGGAACATATCTCGCCAACACCGGAACCGCCCTTGAAGTGCTCGGTAAATTGCCTTTCGTTACCAAAAATGGCTCTGCTATTGAGGTGCTTGGAAAAGGGACACCCCTTATTTATGTAAATGGAAGACAAGTAAGGGACATGTCGGAGCTTGACCAACTTGCCTCCACGCAGGTTAAAAACGTAGATGTCATAACCAATCCTGGAGCTCGTTATGCTTCTACTGTCAATTCTGTAATCAGAATAACCACTGTTGCGCCTGTCGGGGAAGGATTTTCTTTCAACGACCGCACAACCGTAGGTTACAAACATTATGCCTATCTCTTCGAGCAGGTCAATTTCAACTGGCGCAAGAAGGGTTTTGACCTTTTCGGAATGTTGAATTACGAGAATTATCGTGAACGACAGGGGTTTTCCAATACAACGCTCCAATATCTCAAATCCGGCATAGTTAAACAGAACAGCTCCGGAAGAGATTTTGCAAAATACCCGGTCTATCAAGGGAAAATAGGCCTGAACTACAATGTCTCGTCGCACAGTTTCGGTTTTTATTATGATTTTTCTTTCAGACCCTCTACGTCGAAAGGGAATTCTTTGACGGACCGCTACATCAACAATGATTTTTCCGAGACTCTTGAGAATCTTTCAGATATATCCCGCCATAACCGGCAACATCTTCTCAGTGCATATTATACCGGAGAAATTGGAAAGTGGCACTTGTCGGCCAATCTTGATGCGATGTGGAAGATAAACGACAGGCATAACGCAGAGACAGAGATTTCGACTATAAATCAGGAACGTGATTTTACGACGTTAAATGATGTCAGGAACCGACTGTTTGCCGGTAACATCACGGCATCTTTCCCTGTATGGAAAGGCGACATCAGGTTCGGCACGGAAATTACTAATATTCACCGTACAGACAAATACAGCGGCAATGCCGATTTTATAAGCGACAATGACATCAGTATCAGCGAGACTACCACAGCTCTATTTGCCGAGACCGAACAGACCTTCGGGGTTGTCACTGCGAGCGCGGGACTTCGCTGGGAATACACTGATTCCCGATACTGGCAGTTTGAGCGGCTCAGCGAGGACCAAAGCCGCAGATACCATAACATATCTCCGTCGGCTTCCTTGTCATTCCCGATAGGCAAGGTAAATACCCGTCTGTCATATATGAGAAAAACATCCCGTCCTGCTTTTGAACAGCTTAGTTCTGCAATAAAGTATATTGACAGATATACTTATGAGTCCGGCAATCCCGGTCTGAAACCGATATATCGTGATTATGTCTCGGCATCCGCTTCATGGAAAGATCTTGTCATCGAATTGGAATATTATTCGACTAAAAATTATTTTATGTGGCAGACTTCAGAGTATCCGGGTAATAGTGATGTAACCTTGCTGACTATGGTAAACATGCCCCGATTCAATTCTTATGGAGCATATCTCAACTGGTCTCCCACGTTCTTTGGCTGTTGGCATCCCTCATTAATGGCCGGAATCCAAGGACAGGATTTCAAGATTAACCATGCGGGCAAGATAATGAAACTGAACAGACCTTTAGGAACTTTCAGATTCGACAACGCCATACATCTTCCCTGGGACATTTGGCTGAACGTGGATTTCTCGGCAAGGACTTCCGGAAACGGAGACAATTACTATCTGAAACCATATTGGCAATGTAATCTGGGGCTTTATAAATCCTTTGCCAACGACAGATGGAGCGTGAAGTTGCAACTCAACGATGTTTTCGATACATGGAGACAGGATATAATTTCTTATGATGCCCTGAGTAGCATATCTGCAAAAAAGATATACGATACACGTGACCTGTCAGTCACAATCAGGTATAATTTCAATTCCGCACGCTCTCGCTATAAGGGACGCGGCGCGGGCAATACGGATAAAAACAGATTCTGAAAACGGAAATTCATGCAAGGAAAGGCCCCCGGCAGTGATGTCGGGCATTTAAAAGAGGAATGCCACCGAAAGAGGCTTTTGCTTCTCTCGGTGGCGTTGTTGGTTAGTGGAGTTTCGGGCCTTTGCGGATTTGCTTGGCTTTCTGCTCGTTCTTGAAGCGGCGTTTTGCTTCCTCGAAGCTCATGCCGGGGTGCATTTCAAGGAAGTGTTTGAAGCAATTCGGCAATGGCGGTATGATTATAGGCTCAGTCTGCAGTGGCTTAGGCTGTCAAAATATTCCCCCCGGGTCGACACATTTAATCGTTAAAGTCCCATGGAAATTCCGTAACTTTGTGGTCAGACGGGCATATGTCGGTCAACGATATTTATTAATCCGCTTCCCGCACTTTTGAGCAAGACAATAAATTATGAGCAACGAAATCCTATATATCCTCCTTCCTGATTATGCTGAGCATGAGGTTGTGTATCTCGCACAGGCAATCGCCTCCGATGAGTATGCGCTGAAAGAAAACCCCAAATACGTCAACAAGATTGTCGCTCCGACAATGGAGCCGATCAAGTCTATAGGCGGCTTCCGAACATTGCCCGACTATTCGTTTGACACGATGCCCGATGATTATGCGGCGTTGGTGCTGATTGGCGGTTTCGGGTGGAGTTCGCCTGTCGCAGAGCAGGTTGTGCCGATAGTCCGAAAAGCCATAGAAGAAGGCAAAACAGTCGGTGCTATCTGCAATGCTGCCTCATGGATGGCAAGACACGGCTTTCTCAATGCCGTGAAGCATACCGGAAACGGATTGGAGCAACTGAAAATCTGGGGCGGCGAGAACTATATCAATCCCGACGGATATATCCATGCCCAGGCTGTCAGCGATAATAACATAGTGACTGCAAACGGTTCGGCCACGCTTGAATTTGCAAAGGAGTTGCTCACATTGCTTGATAATGATACTCCCGAACGAATCGAAATGTACTATCAGTTCAACAAGCAGGGATTCTGCGCATTATTCCCCCTTAATTAAAGAATGCCTTGTACTGCCGATTTCATTGAGTTTGTCTGCGATGCACTTGCCCCCTTGGGTGAGGTTCGTGCCCGCAAGATGATGGGAGATTATGTTATTTATCTGAATGACAAATGTGTGATAACCGCTTGCGACAATATGGCATTTGTCAAAAAACTGCCATGTATCGCAGATTTAATGACTGATGCGGAAACCGGTTATGCTTACAAAGGCGCAAAAGAGAGTTATATCCTCGACTTCCGCGACCTGCATAAAACATTAAAGGTTATATCGACTTTGTGGGGCGTCCACATACCCGCTGGAATATCAGGCGTCGGTGTACTGCACCGCACTTGAGACCATCACCTCACATCTGAAAAAGAAATATGGGGTGAAGAATCAGGCTTCATAAATTGTGCTGCATACTGCTGTTGAAAGAGGCCGGATTTAACAGCTATATATTGAATAATCCCGTACTGTATGGGTTTAAGGAAGATTGCGATGCGAAATGTCCGCTTGTGATTGCTTTGTAGACTATAAGCGTTCGGAGTCAGGCAGGGAATAAGGCGTCCATCGCTTTGTCGAGTCGCTCTATGGGGTGCGAATAATGATTGCCCGGCACGCTTTGAAACTCTGTCTTGATTCCGGCTTTGTCAAGCATGGTGATGATTTCTTGCGTGTCGCGCGCTACCGATTCAAAGGCTTTTACTTTTGATTTAGCTTCGCTGTCGCCGAGCAGGAAATAGGCTTTGCCTGATTTTGCAGGAATCTCGCGGCCTCTTATCCAGTCGACAAAACCTTCATACCAGAATGAACCCGACAGCGAGGCGATGTTGACGAATGTGTCACACAGCATCCATTGCCACAGGGCGAACAGTCCCGACATTGACACACCGACAAGTGTGCGTTCACAATTAGCGTCCGCGCCAATCGCGGTTTCAATCCGCGGCATTACACGCTGTCGGAGCAAATCGAGAAATTCATCTGATTCCCCCTTGAAATCGGGGCTCCCGATCGGGACTCCTTTCGCTGGCCATGGGCTGAAAACGTTCTGCCAGTCCATCCCGGTTATCACGACGATAGCCGTGCCGTGTGTTTTTGCAGCCGGTTCTACCCATGAGGCCAAGGTGTCCATCGGGTATAGTATGTAGACTATCGCATTCGGGCGTTCCGACGCGGCGCAAAGGCAATGCAGCCCTTCTATATCAATTGTTTGAGTCATAATATTTCATCATGTCGGGCATCGTTTTGAAGCCCAATGAATGGTATATCTGTTTTCCGGCTACGGTCGATTCAAGATAGATTTTGCCGCAGTCGCGGCGACGGGCCTCATCTACCAGACGGAGCGTGATTTGATGTCCTATACCTTTGCCCCTGAACGCTTCGCGCACATATATGTTCATCAGATAGGCGCATCGCCCCGTGGGGTTGTCGGGTGAGGGAAGCTCGTCGTAGAGACACACGCCGCCGCATCCGCATTCCACACCATCGCATTCCGCCACAAACGCTATGTGGGATCCGTCGGCCATATGCGTTCGGTAGTATTGCCTGTTGGCGACCAACAATCGCTTGTCGGGGATTATGCCAAACACGTTGGCCAGCACTTCGGCGCGCCAGCGCATAAGTGTCGGTATGGCAGTGATCTGTTTAAGTGTCGCGGTCATACTCTCACACACCTCCCTCTTTCATCACCACAGGCAATGCGGCAACATCGACTTTGCCGCGTCGGGTGATTGGTATCTGGTTTATTTTCACAAAAAATTCCGGCACCATGAATTCCGCCAGTCTCGCCGACAGCCATTTCCTGACCATATGCAGGTGGCAGTTGGCTTTAGGTATTATATAGGCCGTGAGATAGTGCAACCCGTTATCGTCGATAAAAGCTCTCACCGCACCACGCTCCACGCACGGGCAACTGTTGAGCACGTTCTCGACCTCCTCAGGCTCGACCCGTTTGCCGAGTATCATCACCTGGTCGTCGCGGCGGCGTAGAAACGCTATATTGCCGTCTGGCAACGAATAGCCGAGGTCACCGCTGCGATACATTCTCGTTCCGTCAGCAGTGGTCACGAAGTTGCGTTGCTCCGGCGGATTGCCGAGATAGCCGCGGCTTACCCCCTCGCCGTAAATGCAGATTTCACCTGTTTCCCCTTGTGGCACTTCTCTCAGATTCCTATCCATTATCTTGACTTTAACCCCTTTTACCGCTTTCCCTATGGGGAACGTACCGTCATCGAGGGGCTCGGTGTTGTCAATGCGGAAATAATTGGAGCAAACAGTGGTTTCCGACGGTCCATAGGTGTTGTAAATTTTCACATTTTTGCCTCTGAGATTGGATATATAACTGCCTCTTATGACGTCTCCGCCGCTTATGATCAGCTTTACGGATGGTGGGATTGATTCCAGCTTGTTCATTTCGGCGAGCAGGTAGGGGAACCCGTCTATGATTGTCACCCTGTGGCGTTCCGCGAAGTCCATGAGGGTCGTCAGCGGGCCGTTGCGCACTGTCGCAGGTGGAATGCACACGGCGGCTCCGTTGAGCAGCGTGGCGAATATCTCCTCGACAAAGATGTCAAACGAGCACACCGAGTATTGAAGCATCACATCGCCCGGGCCGGTGTGAAATTCATCCTCGAAAGCCTCGGCGTAGTTGACCACCGAGTGATTCTCGACCACAACACCTTTGGGATTTCCCGAGGTCCCCGAGGTGTAAAGTATGTAAGCGGCTCCGTGGCTCATCACGATTCCGACGGTCGACGGTGCCGAATAATAGAAAAGTGACATTATCGAGTCTGCCATTTCATCGAGCTGTGCGTAGCTCAGAGTGTATCCCCCCTCGATAATGGCTGGATTGCGTGGATGCTTTGACACTATATCTTTGAACCGCGAGTATATCGTTCCCTTCTCCATAAAAATGCGTTTTTCATATAAAAGGCTCAAAGAGCCATTCTTGTTCATCTCGTCGGAAAGAGAAGATGTTAATACCGTGCCGGCCCGGCGTGACTCGCTTCCGGTTTGGGATAACGGTGGCAGTGTCGGTTATAGCGAAGCCGGCGACACCATTTCTGATGCCGCCGGCTGAATGTTGGGGACTGTCTATGCTGAATCAGTTCATTTTAATGAATGCGGGAATCCAGGCTTTCACGTTAACTGAACCCGAAACGTTGCCGCCATTGATAAGGTCGATACCTGAGCCTCCTATGCTGACGTTGGCGTCGTTGGCCGAGAATATGCACACGACTTTATTGCCGGTCTGAGAGTCGGTCTTTGTGATTACCTCAAGATTGCTGTTGCGTGAGTCGCGGTTCACGGTTCCGCGCCACAGAGCCGGGTTCTCGCTGCGGGCTTTGAACACCTTGGCCACATAGTCGTGCACGCGCTGCTCGTTCTGGTTGAACCCTGAGATACGGCCCGATGTGCGGGCCTTGTTGTCGGCGTTGCCGTTACCGCTCTTATCGCCGATTTCGTCACCGTAGTAGGTGCAGGTCGGGCCAGAGTAGGCTGCCACCGCTGCGTGGCGAGTCATTAGTTTCTCGGGCGAACTGTTGACATCGACAGCGTCACCGACACGGGCGGTGTCGTGGTTGCTGAGGAAGATGGTGGGATTGACACCTGAGTCGCGGTAACCGCGGGCCGAAGCGTCGCTGGCGAGGAACCAGCCGATTGACCCTACGCCCTGACCGAGGTTGACGAGATTGTCTTTGCCGTCGAAGTCCATGACGCTTTTAAGGCCATCTTGCTGAGTGACAGTTATGTTGCCTGCGCTTGTCCAGTCTTCGCCTACCATGTAGCCGAGAGTTCCCCACTGTTCGCCGCGGTTTTTACGTTCGGCGACGATTGCCTCAACTTCCTCTCGGAGGTCTTTCCAATAGTTGTGGCCTCCTTGGTAAACCTGATAGCATTGGTCGAGTCGCCATCCGTCAACGCCGCGGTTCATCCAATAGCGTAGGACTTCTTTATAATAGTCGAGTGAAGCGGGATAGGAGACGTTGCCGGCATCGGTGCCGCGCACGTTGGAACTTGTTGTAGAATCAATCCGTTTGCCGTTTGGTGAGGCCGAATTTACACCGCCGTGATGGCCGAATACGCCGTCGAGTATGATGTATATGCCGCGCTCATGTGCTTTCTGGACGAGTTCGTCAAACTCCTGATCGGTACCGAATTTCGGATCCACCTTGAAGTAGTTGGTGCAGAAATATCCTGTGGCCTGCAGCTTTTCGCCGCCCTGGCCGTTGGTCGAGTCGAATATAGGGGTCATCCAGATGGCGTTCATCCCAAGCTCCTTGATATAATCCAGAGCGTCGATGATACCGCGCAGGTTACCGTTTTTGCGGTGGCCTTCAGGTCCCCACATATCGCTGTAGCCTGAAGCGCCCCCGTTGCCGTGCTGGAATGAGCCGACCATAATCTGATAGATTGACAGCTCGCGTTGGTCACCTGTCAGAGAAATGACGGGAGTTGAATCGTCGCGGTTGAACGAGGCCGAGAAGTCGGTGGTGCCTTGTGCGTTGGCAGCCGTGATTGACATTGACCCTGTCTGTCCGTCATTGAGATAGTCGCTGACCGTCACAGAGCTGTTGCCGTTGTTGAGCGACATTGTTTTGCCGTTGAATGTGCCGCTGATTGATGTGGCATCGTTGGCGATGTTGATTGTAATCACGGTGTTACCCTTGACTTTGCCTGAGGCGGGGCTGACGGTGATAGTCGGCTGAGTCGGTGGGGTTGGCGGAGTCGGGACATCACCCACTTTATTGCCGTCGCAGTCATACGTCTGTTTGTTGACATAAGTCTTGTCGCCGGTCTTATCGTTACCGCTGTTTGAGAAAATTATCTGTGTGGGAACCGATTTTCCGGCGGGGAGTTCCCAACGCCACAGGCCGTCGGCCTGTTTGGTCATGTTGTCGCCGGGCCATGAACCTTTCGATGTGCAGTTTTCGCTGTCGTTCCATGCCCACACCGTCGGAGTTGACCAGTCCTTGGTGTTTTTCAGCAACACATAGTACTCCACTACAGGTGTCTCTTTCTTGGTGTATGTGAACGATTGAACGTTGCTGCCGACGGTATTTTCAACATAAGTCGAGAGTGTGGTGGTTTCGTTGAATGTCAGAGCTGTGCTGTAGACAGGCGACGAAGCTGTAGCGGTTCCTGAGGTTGAATAGTGGATGGGCACACCTGCGGGGTTGACGCTCAGTGTAACTGTCACAGAGCCGTTGAACTCGCCGCCGGCGGGCGATGCCGTTACTACCGGTTTGGTGGGTGTCGGCGGGGTCGGGGGTGTCGGCGGGGTCGGGGGAGTTGGCGGGGTCTGGCCTCCCATCGTTCCGAATTCCTCGATCAGAATGACGGGTCCCGATGCGGTCATAGTTACCTTGCCCCCTGAAACTACCGCTGAATTGTTGGTGTTGTAGCCGTCCATCACGCGCTGTCCGTCGGCGAATGCGTCGCCCACGTTAAGCGTATAGCTTTGACCGGCCTGGGTGTCAAGTTTTATGGCTACGGCGTTGCTGAAACCGTTCTCTGAGAACTTGCGTACATAAGTCCCATCTGCCACGGTCTGAGTTCCGGCTCCTACCGCCGGGTTGCGGCGGCGGAACTGGCCAATTTTCTGCCAGTGCTTGTTGTCGTCGTTATCGACGGCATCCCAGTTGAAGTCGCTGCGGGTAGCCATGGAGACATCGCCGCAGTTGTTCATCATTGTGCGCGAGGTCTCGTCGCCATAGTAGATTTGAGAGCCGCCGGGGCAGAGAAGAAGCATGGTTGCGACTTTCTTTTGGTCGCCCGGACGGTGCAGCCCGGTGTCGTGGCTCGATACATAGTTGAGTACCTGACGGCTGTTGCTGCCGTTGCAGAAGTTGGCATAATATTTCCAGTCCTCCACGTTGGGTGTGCGTCCAGTGCCGCCTTCGCTGCCGTTGAACGCGAAGTTTATCATCGAGTCAAACCCTCCCTGGGTGAAGTAGCCGGTATCGCCGTGATCCCAAGCCCATGATTCGCCGGTCATCCAGAAGTCGTTAGTCCAATTCTTTGCGTATTCATCGGCGCGGTCACTGTTGCGCCAGTTGTTCAGAGCTTGTTTGCAGGCGTTCTTGAGCTGGTTCCAACGTGAAAGCTCAACGTGTTTGGCTGTGTCGCAGCGGAAACCGTCGATACCGAAATATTCGACCCAACCGGCGAGCCAGTTGATGAGATAGTCTGCCGGCGCGCCTTTGCCGTCCTGTCGCCAGTCCTCGAGGTTAGGCAGGCGGTAGTTGGCATAGTCGCCGCCGTTCTCCTGCTGCCATTTTTTCTTCAGATGGCCGGGGATAGAGACGCTTGAACTCATATCGGTCACTACGTCGGGAAGCCCGACAAGGCACATGGTCTTGTCATCGTTGCCGGGTTTGGCGAATCCGGCGGCTAAGCGGAATTCCTCGCGGTCGCCGAAGGCGCGTACCCATTCTCCCCACCATTGACCCCATTGTGGCGCGGTGCTTGTGGTGCATTCAAATTTGACTTGGCTTCCGCTGTCCCACATGGAGTAGGGCGAACCTGAAGGCCACCAGCCGGCTGAGGCGTCGCCGCTGACAGCTCCGCAGCCATAGTCCATGATGTCATCGAGATTGCAGTAACCGGTGTGGTTGAGCACGATGTCCATTACCACGCGTATGCCGCGGCGGTGGGCTTCGGTTACAAAATTTTTCATTTCCTGGATGGTTCCCATGTTGCGATCCATGAATGTCCAGTCCAAAGCATAGTAACCATGGAAAGCGTAGTGGGGGAATGCGTCGTTTTTACCCGCTGTCCATCCGTGCATTTGCTCATAAGGGGCTGAAATCCAGATTGCGTTGACTCCGAGTTTGTCGAGGTAGTCGAGCTTTTCGGTCAGACCCTTGATGTCGCCTCCGTGGAACGTAGCCACATCGTTTGATGAGCCTTGTTGCCCGCGTTTGCGGTGATATGAGTTGTCGTTGGAGGTGTCGCCGTTGTAGAAACGGTCGGTGAGCACGAAGTAGATATTCGCGTTTTTCCATGTGAAATACTCCTGTCTGATAACCTGGGGAGTAGTAACCTTGATGGTGTAGGTCTCGGTCGCGGATCCGCTTTTCACGGTGTAGGTAATCAGGTTCTCACCCCCAACGAGGCTTCCGAGGGAGTGGTTGGTGTACGACGCTCCGTTGACGGTTATGTCGACGATGGCGTCAGAGGCTGTGGGTGCGGCTGAGAAGGTCGCTATCGACGCCGCGTCTTCGCCAAGCTCGATTTCGTAGTTTTTGGTTGACTTATTGAAGTTGGTCAATATGTTCTGACCCCCGACTTTGATTTCAAGTCGGTTAAGCGTGGCATCGCCACTGCCAGCGGCTGCGTTACCGCCAAAAACGGTCGCTCCAAGAAGCAGGGCGGCGCACAGTGACTTCGTGTAGCGGAAAATATGATTGAATTTTTTCATTTTTGTCTGTGGTGGTTTACTTCTTGTAGACTTTATGAATTGTGGTGGATCCCTGTTCGGTTGTCACCTGCAGGATATAGAGACCGGCGGGAAGATGCGACAGATCCATTGCCGTCGATATCTGCGGCTCGGCTTTCACTACCAATAGACCGTTGAGATTGTACAGGTTACACTCTGTAAGTTCCGATGACGAGTGGATATATAGGATTCCATCGGTCGGGTTGGGCCCTACGGTGATGTGCGCCTCATCGGCGGCTATATTCTCCACGCCGGTGGTGGCGTTAAAGAACGCCTGCGGAATCACACACGCTTGATTGGCGAGATTGCGCAGCACCGGGAACTGTTTTTTGCTTTCAGTGCGCCATTCCCAGACATTGTCAAAATCCCATCCCATAGCCGACTTGAACGACTGTAGGTCATTGAGATATGAGGCGGTTTGCAGCGAAGCGTGGTCGCCGTGCTGTGTCCAGGTGGTATGGCCGGCGGGGATAAGATCCCAGCTATAATTGCCTGTTGTGATGTTGCGCGAGTTGTTGTTGCCGCCGAAACGTGCGACAAAGTCGTTGGGCGAGGTGATTTTGCCGTTTAATGCGACCGATGATTTCACCGTGCCGTAGTTTGCGCCCACTATACCGCCCACATAATCCTTGCCCTTGATTTCTCCACTGGCATAGGTGTTGGCGATTATGCCCGTGTTTTTACCGGCGAGACCGCCTGTGGCATAGTCATCGTCATTGGTTACGTTGGCGCCTGAGTAGCAGTCGGTGATGGTGCCGCCTGCGTTCTCACCCACAAGTCCGCCGACGCAGATTGACGAGCCGCTGACTGTGCCTGAGGTGAAGCAGCGTTCGATTTTTCCGTTGGCCGAGTAGCCTGCGAGGATGCCGGCGTAGGTGGCTCCGCTGATTGTCGCGTTAATCACTCCGAGGTCTTTGATTGTAGCCCCGTCGATGGCTCCGAAAAGTCCTGTTGATTCGCCGACGTTGGCGTTGGAAAGGCTGAGGTTGTTGATGGTGTGGCCGGCTCCGTCAAAGTTCCCCTTGAATGCTTGTGACTTTGAGCCTATTGAAGTGGTAAGTGTCCCGGCGTCGATGTTGTCGCCTAATTTTAGATATACGTCAGAAGCCCAGTCCATCGGAGTGGTCGATAATTCTTTCAAATCGGCCGACGTTTTGATGATGAACGGATCGGCTGCGGTGCCTTCGCCGCCTGAGTAGACATTTACGCGGCCCTGGATGACCTCAAGAAATTTGTCTTCGGTCTGTTGGCCGCTTGAGGTTTTGGCGATGAATCCGAGCTTTTTCAGTCCGCTCAGTTCCGAGTCGCTGAGACCGTAAAATTCTTTGATGTTCGCGATTTTGAGGGTGTATGTACCGTTATTACCGCTCATTTTGAACTTGTCGGTGTGAACGCCATTCCACTCCCATGGGCTTTTCTCGCTGCCGTTAATATCGGCGCACCAGGTGTAGCAATACACCTCCGAGCCGAAATTATCGGTCTTGATTGTGACCTCCAGCGCCTTGGTAGTGATCGCGGGTGAAGGCACCGACGTGATTGTAGCCGAGCTGTTGGCGGCATATGCCGACATCGTGGCTGACAACGTCAGTAAACAAAGATAGAGTTTCTTCATTGTTAGTAAGTAGATGAATTAAATGATAAGTATGATATGAAAATAAGGGGTCGTGTTTACGACATGAATATATCTGTTGCAAAATTATAAAAAAATGTCCTCAAAATTATATTTAATTTATATGTTATATAACATATTTTGTGATGTCGACATCTATTATTCACGATAATAACCGTTTATGACTTTGTGTAAATAAATAACACACCCGCCATATGTGTTACGGCGGGTGTGGATCCAAAATAGAATTATATCAAAATTTACTGTCTTTCAATCAGTCTCTTTGCCTGAAGGTGGGGTGTGGAGTGTGACATCTCGGGTTAGCAGGTTGTAGAGCGACAGCGAATGCTCGGCCAACATGGGTTGCAGCTTTGCGGCCTCGGCGGGGTCGACCATCTTCAGGTCGGCATATCTGTCCTCGCCGTTGATAAACTCTACCAAATCGGTGTGTGGCCGTGGGTAGTCGATTGTCAGCGGCGATTTCCCCTCTTTGGCCAAGTCGGGGTTGAAGCGGTACATCTGCCAGTATCCGCAGGCCACGGCGTTGCGTTGCTCAACCACGGCGTGACTCATTCCCGACCTTATCCCATGGGCTATGCAAGGGCAGTAGGCGATGATGATCGAGGGTCCGTCGTAAGCCTCTGCCTCCATCATGGCGTTGATGGTCTGCTGGTAGTTGGCTCCGAGGCACACCGACGCTACATACACGTCGCCATAGGTCATCATCATGCGGCCGAGGTCTTTTTTGAACGTCCGTTTGCCGTCGGCCGAGTATTTGGCGGTTGAGCCGAGCGGGGTAGCTTTCGACGTCTGTCCGCCGGTATTGGAATAGCACTCGGTATCCATCACTAAGATGTTGATGTTCTGCCGTTGCGCAAGCACATGGTCAAGCCCGGCGAAACCGATGTCGTAGGCCCATCCGTCTCCTCCGATGGCCCACACCGATTTCTTTCCCAGGATGTCGGCTTGGTCGAGCAGGGGTTGCCATGCGGCGTTGGGCTTAGTCGATTTTAATGAGGCTATCAGTGACTTGCCTGTCACGGCTGATTGCGACGGGTCATTGCGGCTGTCGAGCCATTTCTGCATGGCCGCTTTCACCGCGTCAGGCGTCGACGGGTCACCGACAGCCGATGTCGCGATTCCGGCGAGGCGGTCGCGCCTGTGTTCTATCGCCACAGCCATACCGTAGCCATATTCGGCGTTATCTTCAAACAGAGAGTTGCCCCAAGCCGGGCCTTGGCCATATCGGTTGGTGCAGTAGGCGTTGCTCGGGTAGTTCGCGCCCCATATTGAACTGCATCCGGTGGCGTTGGCTATGATCATCCGTTCGCCGAAAAGCTGGGTGAGCAGCTTGACGTAGGGTGTCTCGCCGCAGCCGGCGCACGCTCCTGAAAATTGCAGCAGCGGTTGATGGAACTGCGAGCCGTTTATTGTCGCCCGGTTTATCAGATTGTCCTTGATGGAGATGTGGGCCTCGGCATAATCAAGCATTGCCTTTTGCTCGTCAAGCTGCGAGCGCAGGGGCATCATTGTCAATGCGTGTCCGGGGCAGATTGTGGCGCAAGAGCCGCATCCCGTGCAATCTTCGGGATAGACCTGTATGCGGAACTGGTAGGGGCGCAATTCAACCGGTCCGTGTGCCGGCTTGGATATGAATCCGGCAGGCGCGGCGGCCTTCTCATCCTCTGATATAAGTAGAGGACGTATGGCTGCATGGGGACAAACAAACGAGCATTCCGTACACTCTACGCACTTGTCGGGATTCCATTGTGGCACGTCGATGGCTATGCGCCGTTTCTCGTAGGCCGTGGTCCCCATCGGCATATGCCCCGAGGGGTCGAATACCGAGACGGGTAATTCGTCTCCTCGTCTGGCAAGACAGGGGCGCGCTATTCCATTTATGAATTTCGGCACGTTCCCGCTGTCGGCGGCAGTGGTGGAGTCGTCTGCGTCTGTCCACGATTGCGGATAGTCCACCGGTATTATGGAATTGACCGCCTTGTCGATAGCGGCGAGATTCTTGTTGACCACATCGCCTCCCTCGTGCATATATGTATTTGTCACAAGTTCCTTGAGTCGCGATACCGCGGTGTCGAAATCAGCGACTCCTATTAGCTTTAGGAACACCGTCTCCATGATTACGTTTATGCGCACACCAAGACCCACCGAGCGGGCTATGGCAGTCGCATCCACGTTATAGAACCTGACTTTCCTCAGTGCTATCTCGCGACGCAGCGAAGCGGGTAGTGCGGTGTCCATCTCCGACGGTGTCCACGATGAGTTAAGCACGAAGATTCCCCCCTCTTTCATATTGTGAAGCAGCGGGAAGCGGTCAACGTAGGTGTCTTTGTTGCACCCTATGTAGTCGGCTTGTTCTATGGCATACTCGACCCTTATCGGTTTTGGGCCGAAACGCAGCGACGACACGGTGTATCCCCCTGATTTTTTAGCCGAATACTCGAAATAGGCTTGTGCGTATAGATCTGTGGTATCGCTGATTATGTTTGCTGCCTGTTTGGTTGCGCCTACGGTGCCGTCCGACCCCATTCCGTAGAACTGACACTCGACAGTGTCGGCCGGAGTGGTGTGGATTGTGTCGGAACAATCGAGCGACAGGTGTGTGACATCATCGTTAATGCCGACGGTAAATTCCTGTTTCGGTGACGGTTTGCGCAGCTCGTCAAACACAGCTTTGACCATCGAAGGATTGAAATCCTTGCTCGACAGCCCGTAACGTCCGCCAACGACCTTGATGGAACGTCCCGACGACTGGATTGCTGCGGCGACATCCTGATAGAGCGGTTCGCCGTTGGCTCCCGGCTCTTTTGTGCGGTCGAGTGCGGCGATAGCCTTGACTGTCGGCGGTATCAATGGCAGCAGTCTGTCGGCGGCAAACGGTCTGAACAATCGGACCTTGATAACTCCCGTACGATAACCGCGTTCGTTGAGATAGTTCACGGTTTCCTCTATGACATCGGTTGACGATCCCATCGCTACGATGACTTGTTCGGCATCGGGTGCGCCGGCATAGTCAAACAGCCCGTAATGTCGCCCGGTCAGATCGCCGATTTTTTTCATCTGCCGCTCCACGATAGCCGGGAACGCCTCATAGTGTGAGTTGGCGGCTTCGGTGTTCTGGAAATAAACATCGGGGTTTTGAGCCGACCCAATCAGGTGGGGATGCTCGGGATTGAGCGATTTGTCACGAAATTCTTTGACCTTATCCCAGTTCACCAACGGTCGTATCTCCTCATAGGGAATCATCGATATTGTCGACATCTCGTTCGATGTCCGCCATCCGTCGAAGAAGTGGCATACGGGCACAGAGCCTTCTATCGCTGCGAGATGAGCCACAAATCCCAGATCCATGGTCTCCTGAACCGAAGCCGAGGCCAAAAACGCGAATCCTGTGGAGCGGCACGCCATTATGTCGCGGTGGTCTCCGAAAATCGACAGGGCGTGGGTGGCTATCGAGCGTGTCCCCACATGGAACACTGCTGGCAGCAGTTCCCCTGAGATTTTAAACATGTTGGGTATCATCAGCAGCAATCCCTGCGATGCCGTGAACGTCGTGGCCAACGCTCCCGCGGCGAGTGCTCCGTGAGTGGCTCCGGCGGCTCCGAGTTCCGATTCCATCTCCTTCACTTGCATGGGTTGCCCCATCAGATTCTTCACACCCGAAAGTCCCCACTTCTGAGCTGTCTCGCCCATCTCGGCAATAGGCGTTATCGGGTATATTGTCGCGACATCGCTCAAGGCGTAAGCCGCGTAAGCTGCGGCGGTACATCCGTCGGTTATCTTTTTGTATTGTTGGGAGTTCATTGCTAATTCGGTCGGTTGCGAAATTGGAAAAAGGGCGTGCCGCGTTGGCCGTGGCACACCCTTTTTGTATCAATAAATCAAACCACGATTTTCTCTTGTGCGGTCTTTATGCGAAAAGTCCGGCGTTAAGAGCCATATTGGTGATCCATATCCAGAGCGGGCAGAATCCTATGAACAGGATTACCGACAGGGTCAGCGACGAAGTGCCGGTCGCTACATAGGTATCATATTCATCGGCGATGATAATGCCTGAGAATGCAGGCGGCAAGGCGGCTGCCACTACAAGCATCTTGAGGTTGAGCGGATCCATGTGGAACAGCAGACCCAGAATCAGGATGACGGCTGGCATCATCACCATCTTCAGGATAGAGCCGAGCACGGCCTGCCAGTTGATGGTGAACTTGATGGCGGCGAGGGTGATACCGGCCGAGAAAACGGCCATCGAGGCGTTGGCTTTGGCGATAAGGTCAAATGAAGGGCTGAAGTATGAAGGCCAGGGTATACCGACCACTACCCATATGACGGCGAGTATAGGTGCCCATGCCACCGGCTGCTCCAATGCGTGGATCACAGGTTTCCATGCGCTCTCTTTCTTTGTTGAACCCGGTTTTTGCTTTTCCAGCGACGCGTTCATCAGCGATAGACCGACAGGGATGCCGATAGCGTTGACGACAATGCCGACGATAGCGACCACGAGGGCCACGGAAGGAGTTGTGCCGAATATAGGCTCAAGCACTGCGAAACCAAGGAATCCGATGGTGGGAGATCCACTGATCAAGGCGCTGACAGCGGCGTCGGCGCCGGTGTTTTTCTTAAACATCCTGAACACAAAGTAGACTATCATGAAGCAGGCCATGATGCCCACGGTCGATATGATTGTCAGTTTGATATCCTTCACCAAGTCCTCGCGTGTGGCTTGGACTATCGAAACGAACAGGGCTGCAGGTAATGCGTAGTCGAGCACAACCTTGTTGAACTTCTTCGAGTCAGCTCCTGTGAATATCCCTTTTTTGCCCGATATATAACCGGCCAGCATCACTACGATGATAGGGACAATCGCGTATAGTATGACGTGTGAAATGTTCATATCTATATAATTTAAATAGTTGATATTTGGTTACTTGGCTGCGCCCGACGGTGCGCCGGGCGCAGGCGTGTGGATATCGCCTCAGACCGTGTAGTCGATAAGCGGGGTGGGGTTGAGGTATCCGATGTGTCCGCTCTCCTTGCCTGCGTCGGCGGCGAGCTGCACGTTGATGATGTTTGGCTCCTTTGAGGCGATGGCTGCCGTCAAAGCTGTCGTCAGCTCGGCGGGGGTGGTCACATAGTAGTTCTTAGCTCCGAATATTTCACCCATCTTATCGTAGCGAGCGGCGAGATCAAGTGTTGTGGGAGCGGGGTCATGTTCGATTGCGGGGTCTGTGCTGGGATTGACACCTATGTTGTTGTAGATGCCGCCGTTATTGAAGATTACCACCGTCACCGGCAGCTTGAACCTGCATATGGTGGCGAAATCCATTCCTGAGAAGCCGAAAGCCGAGTCGCCCTCTATGGCTACAACAGATTTGCCCGTGGCCACGGCTGCTCCGACAGTCGACCCCATGCCCATACCCATGATGGCCCATGTGGCGCAGTCCACGCGGTGGCGAGGCAGAGTCATGTCGATTGCGTCGCGGGTATCATCGAGGGTGTTGGCGCCTTCGTTGATTAAAATCACGTCGGGGTTGGCCTCGATGATGGGTTTGACAGCGCTCAACGCGCTCCAGTGGTTCATTGGCGACAGTGTGGAGGCGTCTTTCAGCCGCTGAGAGAATTTCTCGTTTTTCACCTTCGTTTCAGCTTGCAGGCCGCTGACCCAAGCGGGGTCGGCTGCGATACTCTTTCCGGCGAGTCCGGCGAGTATGGCGTCGAGCGACAGACCCATGTCGCCTACAACCGGGGCAGCGATTGGGACATTGACGTCAATCTCCTGGGGCTCGACATCAAGCTGTATGAATTTGATGGCAGGGTTCCACTTGCCATGTCCGAACGAAAGCATCCAGTTAAGGCGCGCCCCGATAACCATGACTACATCAGCTTTCTCCATAATGGTTGAGCGACACGACAGGGCACTCAGCGGGCCGTTGTCGGGCATAAGACCCTTGGCCATTGACATCGGCAGATAAGGGATATTGTAGGTCTCAATCAACTTTTTGATTTTGTCATCGACCTGAGCATAAGCCGCGCCCTTGCCGAGAAGCACGGCGGGGCGTTTGGCTGCGAGCAGCGTCTCTACCGCTCTGTCGACGGCGGCTTGGTTTGGAGCTACGGGCGAATATGGATCAACAGGCTCATAGAACAATTTCTCGGCCTCCGAGGCATCCATGATTTCGGCTAACGCAGGGGTGGTCATGTCGATATACACACCTCCGGGGCGGCCGCTGACAGCGGCGCGGTAAGCGCGGGCCACCGCATTCGGGATATCCTTCGCATGGCTGCATCTGAACGCCGCTTTGACGAGCGGGCGTGCGGTGTTGAGCTGGTCAAGTTCCTCGTATGTACCCATTTTCATATCCACCATCGTCGGGTCGCTGGCACCGGATATCTGAATCATCGGGTAGCAGTTGACGGTGGCGTTGGCAGTGGCGGTCAAGCCGTTCATGAAGCCGAGCGACGACACGGTAAGCAGCACGCCGGGCGATTTCGTAAGGAACCCGTGGGTGGCGGCGGCCATGCCTGCCTGCTGTTCAAAACGGAACCCCACGAATTTGACCCCTACTTTCTGCATCGCATAGGCGGCCTCGGTCACAGGGATGCCGACAAGGCCGTACACGGTATCAAGCCCGGTGCGTTTCAATGCCTGGGCAAGGATATACATACCTGTCACCTGTTCCGGGAAATGAGGTTTTGCCGGGGTAGCGGCGGCTGTATTTGTGGTTGTAGTAGCCATATTTTATTGTTTTAAATTAAAATTTATAAATATGTCGTAGTTTAAAGAAAGGCTTGCCGATTGATGAGCTATCAAGATGCTACAGCAACCTGCAAGCCTTTTATGTCTGATTGATGCGTGTTCGGTCGCTTGAACCGTTATTTGGCCGGAGCGGCCGGTTTAGGCATCGGGGCGGTGGTTCCGTTAGCGGCGAACGATGCTATCTGTTCGTCGGTGTAACCGATACCTTTAAGCACTTCGGCAGTGTTGCCTCCGAGGGTCGGGCAGGGGCCGTAGGTCGGCTGGTAGTTGGAAATTGTGAACGGACAACCGACGGTGACAAATTCACCCACCTTGCCTCCCTGGTTGATTTTGACGAGTGTGTTTCCGTCATATAGGCTCTGGTCATCCATTATTTCCTTGGTGCTCAACACCGGTGCTACAGGCACTCCGTAAGGAGCGAGTGCCTTGACAACGTCAAATTTTGACTTGTTGATACAGAACCCCTGAATACGTTTGATGATTTCGTCTTTGTGACGGTCGCGGGCGTCTGCCGTGTTGAAATCCGGATTGGTGAGCCAGTCCTCAAATCCAAGTGCCTTGCACGCCTTCTCAAAGTCTTTGGCTCCGCGTTGCAGTATGACGTAGGCATAGGCGTTGGGGTCAGTTTCCCAGCCAAGACATTTGTAAGTCCATCCGAGCACGCCTGAGCCTTCGGTATTGCCTGAACGGGGTACGAAATCAGGGAATTTCTCGTTAGGATACTGCGGGAATTGTGTCAGATAACCGATTTTGTCGAGTGTGAGCTGGTCGCGCGTCTTGATACGGCAAAGATTAAGACAAGCGTTGTGCATCGACTGGTAGACAAACGAGCCTTCGCCTGTTTTCTCGCGCTGCATCAATGCGGCCAAAAGACCGATCAGCAGGTGCATACCTGTGTTTGAGTCGCCAAGGGCGGCGCCGCTCTGGGTAGGGATGTTATATTCGCCTGAATACCATCCGGTGGTTGATGCGGCCGCTGCGGTGACCTGCGCGATAGGTTCGTAAGCCTTTAGGTCTTTATACTGCGATGTAACAGGGAATCCCTTGATTGTGCCGTAGATACATCTTGGGTTGAGCTGATGGACTACTTCCCAACTGAATCCGAGCTTATCCATGGCTCCCGGGTGAAGATTTTCTACGAATATATCAGCCCCTTTGATCAGTTTGGTAAGGATTTCCTTGCCGTCAGGTGTAGCTGCGTCAAGTGTCAGCGATTTTTTATCTGAGTTTAACTGAAGAAAATAGTAGGACGGACAGTCCGGGTCAAATTGTAATTCATTACGGGTCGCGTCGCCTGAACCGGGACGTTCGATTTTGATGACATCCGCGCCGAGCCATGCGAGCATTTGCGTACATGACGGACCTGATTGCACACTTGTGAAGTCAACCACTTTGATGCCTTGTAATGGAGCTGTGTTCATTGTTTTACCTCCTTGAAAATTTTGGTTAGTATTTTTTTAGTTCTTTCTTTTAAATCGATTTCTCAATTCCATTGTCGCCATGTTGATTAGCTTTGTCGGCAACTGTTTCAAAATTAACAACAACTTTATCCTGAAAAAGTTGATAGCGGCGTGATAACCGGCGTTAACGACAAAGGGCCGCGCTTCGGTGCGCGGCCCTTTGGGCTATTGGAGGTGTTTCCTTTTTTATCGGTAAAGTTCTTTTGTGGTGTTTTCTCCGCGGGCCACTATGTAGATGTTTCCGGCCGCGGGTGTGCTGACTTTCATACCTTGCAGGTTATAATAGACGGGAGTTGTGTTGTTGCCGTCGGCTACAACATCTTCCACGCCGGTAACATATGGAGGTAGGGCAGCGGCGGGTGTGTTGTCGCGAGCCGGCTCGTTATAGGGGCCGCCGACGGTGTAGTCCCCGAATTGTGATTTAAGCCAGTTGATTTTGTCGTTCAGGTGATTCAACACTGTAGACTTCCGTTGTTCCATATCGGTGTTGTCCACAACCGGAGAGGCGACGTCTGAGTTGGGAAGAGGCTGGTCTTTCCAACGTTTACGGTCGGCTTTGGCTGCCGCGGCTATGTGGCTCACATAGGCGTCGATGTCATCGGTCAGGCCGTTATATCCGTTGCTCATGAACCACTTCCAAGTCTCCTTGACTTTCTCGTTGAACTTGTTGTTGAGTCTCAGCGACGGAATCCATGTGTTGCCAAAAGGCGAATTGTTGTAGAAGAAATCATTGGTGCTTCCGTTGAAACCGTTGCCGCAGTCCCACAAGGGTGAGAAATGCCATTTCTGGTCGGATCCTCGGTCGCGGAACATATAGGTCGAGCCATGATATGATTCTGTGTGCGAGATAATCTCCTCTACAATATAGTAACGGACGGCATCGTCAAGATCCATGTAGCCCCAGAGGTTGTCACTGTTTTCTCCGATGAGGTCGTTCATTGCGGTGAACTGGTCTTTGACGAAACGATATTGCAGGTCTGAATAGATTTCGGGGGTGTCAAATGTGATTCGCAGCATATCCTTGTAGCAGGGAGCCTGACCTTTTTCCTCCATTCTGATTTGGTTTTCCTCGTCATAGTTGTCGAGCTCTATCAGATAGCCGCCAGAAGCGAGATTGGGGTCGCTGACGTTGTCGTCAAGCTCAATGATGGGCACGCGGCCGTCGCCGATGCGTATCGACTCGGTAAGGAAGTAAAGACCGCGGTAGTCACCGTTGATCACAACTTCGATTGGCTGTTGTCCGGGAGTCCAAGGGAGGCCAATGCGCTTGCCGAGATTGAATCCCGTGAAGTTGCGCAGGTAACCCTTGTTGTCGTCGGCATGGGCCAATATGGCGTAATGTTTGCTCTTTTCTGGAGTGAGACCGAGCATATTCTGTTTTTTGGCGAGTTTCAGCTTGAACGGCTTTTTAGAGAAACCTATGCGGGTGTAGTTTCCGCGAGCCTTTATCTCAAGCGGAAGCGGGGCATCGGCAGAACCTATTGACTTTGCGCCCTCGGCTTCCATCCATTCGCAGCCGTTCAGGTCGAGCCAGTATTCTCCGGCGAAATAGTTTTTGTGAGACAGGTCTTTGTCGATAATCTCGTTATTGTAGCTTCCGTCCGCGTTTTTGACATTGATATATAGCACGGGCAGGGTGCCTGAAATTCCACTGGGTTGTGGAGCTATTCCGTTGACGGTGAATGTTATTGGGGTGAATGTGTCAAAGCCGTTTTCGAGCGAGAGGTTAAACGAGATTGTGACGTCGGTCAGATTGTTGGCGTTGAGGTTCTGGCCGTAGGCTATTCCATCGATTATTTCAGATGCGCTTATGACTACATCGGTGGTAGCGCCGCCGTAATTATAAGTCCATTCAGAACTGCTGATTTTAAATTTACCGTTAATCGACGGCAAGGTGATTGTGTAGTTGTCACCGTCGCGGGTGAAGCGATGGTCGTCATAACAACCCCAGTTGGCGCCTATGTCCGAGCCGCGGACATACATCACCGGGTGGTTGCTGTCATCCATCTGGTCGTTGGCGGCCGACATCGTCAATGATGCGAATCCAACGACGCTCATGACGACATAGCGAAATAAATTTGTCATTTTAGATCGGTTTGGTATTGATAATAAGTTTAACTTTTAGACTACGTTGATTTTTGCTATAAGAATCATACTGCAGGTGTGTTTGCACTGCCCTGCAAAAGTAATCATTATTATCAAAATACACAAATTAGATGACAAATTGCTATTATGGACGCCAATTCCATACGTTTAATCTTTTGGCGCGACTGGGGTGGCTTTGGTCATATTGTTTCCCAGCACTTCCGGGGTCAGTTTGGTGTGTTTCCCGGAAAAATGTATCTTATTGAGTTGCAATGGCGTCAGCACAGTAGCCGTTTTAAGCTCGGGTCGTTTAATAATCTTCATCGGGTTGTGGCGTTTTTATCTTTTGATCAAAATGTGGCAATACCTTGTTGAGCGCGAGAAGCGTGGTCAGATAGGTGGCGCACAGCACGAAAAATTCTATGCGCAACGGGAATATCCCATTAAGCCATCCCCCGCCGAGATAGCAGAAAAACAGCAGCCACAGCGTGGCCTGGACGCTCACACAAAGTGTGCACCAAACCTTGGCTCTGAACTTCTGATACCAGATGCTCCAGAATGTGAAGGGCAGACACATCACATTGCAGGCGGCAAGATAACATATCCATTGGGGAAACATAAGCAACGTCAACAGGCTCACCGTGAAATATGAAAACCCCACTTCGCTCCAGCCGAATATGCCGAAAAATTTCGACGCCTTCATCTCCAACACGCTGTCGCATCCTCCCGCCTGAAGCACGCCGCACACTGCGTCGGCTGTACGGTTTTTCATTCCCGATGATTTTTGCACGAGAAGGTATGTGAGATATATGCCGCCGATGTTAAATAGCGTCAGTGCTATAGTCGACCAGTCGGCATACAAATGGTTAGATATGAACAGATAGAGGAATAGTGCCACAACCCCGAGTGTGAGAATCCACTGTTTGGCCTTTCCGATTATCTCCGTGCGGCGGTGTGACAGATAGTGCGGCTCGATTGATCGCCGGGTGGGGAACGCCATCATCACAAATCCGTTCCACACGTCGGCAAATTCGTCACGGCTCATTCGCTCAAGCACTCCCTCCGTGAGATAGTTCACCCCTTCGCTGTCGATAGCGGTAACGATGATGAAACCTTTGCCGGTTTGGGCCAGAAACGGTGGGGCTATTTTATCTACCTCACTTTTGTCGCCGAGAGTTACCCCTTGACTGTCAATGCCGTAACGTTGCAATAGCTTTGAGAACCCAAACATTGACCGGAACGGCATCGTGTGAAACTGTTCGTTGGCGTAGTCAAGAGTGTGGGGTACCTCAAGCAGATTAAGCAGGTCGTTGAATGCGGTGGTCTCTTTCATGACAGCGGGAGCGTTGGTTATGGTTTTGTCAGATAAACGATTCTACCTTGCTTAGTAGCATTTCACCGTCTATTTCGCCGGTGTGCCTCCACGCTTCCGTTCCATCTACATAAATCAGGAAAGTCGGAATTGATTTCACCCCGGCGATTTCTGAACTGCGGTTATGGGTATCAATGTCGTATTGGTAGACGGGAACTCGCCCTTCAAGCAACTCCTTAACCTCATCGACTATAGGCATCATGCGTTGGCAGTGAGGGCACCATGAAGCGTAAAACTCAACTAATACTACCCGGTCACTTTTGATGGCGTCTTGAAAGTTCATAGCTGATAAATTTTATTATTACTATCTTACAAACGCTACCGCCGCTTGAGGGTTCAGACCTTAATATTTTTTAGTCCATGGCGCATAACTAAAGCCGCACCGTTACCCTCTGCAGGTAAGCCGGTGCGGTCTTAAAATATGCTTTAAGAAGCTCTTTAGCCGATTAATAGGCGTTGATGTTGTTGTCCGGAACTTCGCCGTACTGGTTGGTGTGGGGTTCGCTGGGTTTTACGGCCCAGATAATCCAGATAATCCAGCCGACGAGCGGGATAAGGTTAATCAGCCAATAGGCACCGCTTTTACCGGTATCGTGCATTCTGCGCCAGGATACGGCGAGAAACGGCACTACGGCCAAGATGCCGACGAACGGAATGAAATTCAGAATAAAGAAGGCTAAGAAAAACCACCAGTATTCGGTCATCGACGCACGGCCGGTGAATGTCGCGTAAAGCATGAAGCAACGCTTGATCGCATCCCAAAATCCCATATTCTGGGTTGCTGCGGGTACATTAGAATCCATAATCTTTTAGCTTTTAAATTTGCACAAATGTGACTTGTGTTGGCGAAATTATGAAAATAATTTCAATTTTCAATGTCAAGTGATATGAATTTGCGAGATTTGATAGTGCGGGGGAGATTTGGCAGGCTATATTTATATATTTTTCCGCTGTCACCGTTCCAAAGCATCTGTACCGACATCTTTATCTTGTCGGCCTCGGATTTGCCGGTAGCAAGAGCTAACAAGCGGTTTGCCGGCGACATATCAGGCAGTGGCGCGCCTACGGTTAGCTTGACCATCAAGTCGAGACTGTCGCGGCTGTAAAGGTTGGGGAACTCACCACGGAATGGATTGTCGCCTGCTATTTTGGGCCATTGCTCAAACGGCTTGCCGACGCATGATACAGGCAATATCGGATAGAACGTGATTCGGTCGCTGTCCATTGCCGCCGACAGGGTGTATTGGGCTATATCGTCAGTCCCGTCATAACGGTGTGGTATCCCGAGAGTCCACCATGGAGCGTTCTGTTGCAAAGGTATACGGGTATAGATCTCTCGGCAACCTGTTGTTTTGATAAGGTCTATTGAAAACCGTTGGTCGTCCGACATGATTTTTTGTTCCCGGCACAGACTGATTAGAAAAGCGATGTTGAGTGCGGCGAGCGTCACTGCGACAGCCGTTTTCACCCTTTGGGATGATGGGCTGCAGGAGGCAAGCATCCTTAGGGTGACGATGACGATGCTAAGGTCCATCATCCACAGCGTGCGTCCGAACCTGGCGATTATTAATGCCATTGCATAATTTGCGATGGCTATGAGCAACCATGGCCATTCGGCCTTTAGGTTGTGCCAGGCGGTTGCCAACCCTTTGCGCATGGCTATAACCGTCATCGCGCCGATCGGCAGCAGCCAAAGCAACAGGCTAAGTATGGCTCGGCTTACAAGCCAGCGGTACATTCCGGGATCAAATGTGGCCTCTTGCCCATAGAAAAGGCGGTTGAATGTCCCCGGACCTAAGCACACTACTATTCCCGCCGCCAAACCTATGAGCATAGGGATCCGCGACTTTCGCAGTCGCGGCTGGCCTATGAAGACGAGTGCGGCAACAGCAGCCGTCGGTAGGCTTATCCCTTCGTGCATCGCCCCGGCGAAAAACGCCGAGACAACCGCCCAGCGCATCGTAGAGGGGCTGGCTGTCGAGATTCTGTACAAGTAAATGTATAGGAGCCATAATGCGGGGAGGCTGCTCCACACATAGTTTATCTGATATAGATGCGAAACCATGTTGTCGTGCCACGGCAGAGTTATCCACATCAGTGTGGCGGCGGTTGTTAAGGCAATGGGTGATTTAAATCCATCCTTGCCGAATGCGACGGACACAATCAGCATAAGCAATCCGATTATTGCGATTCCGTCGATAATGTCATTGAGCCACGGAGGGAGAAGGTCTGTGAAATAAGCGAACAGATGTGTCAGGCGGCTTCCGAAGTTGACATAGTGCATAATGAAGCTGTCAATGGCTTGCGAGGGGGTGGAAATCAGGTCTGTGCCGGGACTGAGAAACCCTGCTCCCGGAATGTCGGTATAAGTGAACATATAGAACCAGTCATCTGAGTATGGTAGTGCGATAAGCTCCCACACTATAACCCCCGCTGCTGTCAGTAGCAGAAACAGAATGACAAAAATTATGTTTTTACTATTTCGGTATGCTATCATCTGATTGTGTCGATTCTTGTTATGCCGGTATTGGTATCGAGCCTGCGTAGCTGCCCTATGTAATAGCACCACAGAGTGTCACCCATATATTCAATGGCCCATTCCTTGACCGGGTAGACGGTCGAGTGGCTTTTGCCGCCGTTGCGGGCCCGGTTCATCAGTGCGTTGACCGGACCCTCGTTTATCAGACGGTCGCCTATGTGGGTGTCGCCGCGGAATGTTAGAATCAGACCGTCGCTGGAGCTTAGACGTTTGCGCCCGGCCAGAAAAGGGTATTGGCCCGACAGACCGGTGTTTCCTGCCGTTTTAGGCCACTCCTCGGGCTTTTTACCCGATAATTCAGCCGGAAGCATAAGGGTGTAGGGCGCTTTGTCGGTATGGTACATCGTCAGTGAGCTGTTGCCATAGCCCTCGGTGATGCTTTGCGGCACATTTAATGTCCACCACGGTAATCTGTCGGGAGCCAAGAAGTCAATGAACACTACCGGGGCGTCATTCTTTGACATCCATGTGGCTATAAAGTCGCTTTCAGCCGAAAGCCGGCGTTGTACCACCGCCGATGCCGTGATGGTAAAAAACAATGCCCCCCCGGCTATCGTTGCGATGCCATACCGTGGTGCGCGCCACCATCTGAAGTATTGGAAAAATGACTTGAAAAACAGTATAAGTCCAAATAAGTCTACAAACCACAAGGCTCGTCCCCGCATCATCGTCGATAGGGCTATAGCCATGGCGCAGACCACAGCCGTCAGCCACACTACGTTGCCTTTGAGATAATTTTTAAGACCCGAACGTCCATCTTTGGCTAATGCGATGAGCGTCCCCGCTATGCCAAGATAGAAACCATAGCTTTCGATAAACAGGTTTATTGCCATCCATTTGAGGTAAGTGTTGTCGCGGCCTGTGATATGTTGGTCTACCCTTGCCATCATCCCAGAGTTGCAGAAGAATAACAATGCCACACCCGCCATTAAGGACAACAGAGCGATTCTGCGCCGGCGGTCGGTTCTGTCAATGGCGATCAGTGCGGCGCATCCGGCGGCGATTGGTAACGATGCCCCTTCGTGCATCATCCCGGTGATAGCGGCGATGACCCATGGAATGAAACTACATCTTCCTGACCGCCACCGCCCCGACGCGAACAGATAGACGAAAATCATGATTATCGGCGATGTCCACAGATAGTTGAAAGCGAAATCGCTTGAAATCATATGGTTGTTCAGGGGCAAAATAATCCATGTGGTGAGCCACAGCACAGCCACGAATCCCGCCGACCGCATCACTCGCCTGCCGCCGCAGCTCAAAGCTAAAATCAGAAAGGTAGCTGCGAGCATTAATCCGTGAAGTGTTCTCGCCATCCATGCCGGAACGAGGTTTGCCAACGTCTGAATGTAATTCGGCAGACGCGGGGTTGTGCATCGATGGTGTTGCCCGATCGCTTCAATGGCTTGGCCTAAAGTGGTGATTCTATCCCCCTTCATATGCCAGAACTCGTCGTGCGAGTCGGGCATCAGCTTGTAGTTCCAGTCATCTACCCAATCTGTTCCCGACAGTTGCCACGCCACCATGCCCGCCGTCATGAGCAGAAACAGCGCAATGGCGAATGTGTAGCGGTGGCGGTTGTGGCGTGTTGGTAACGGCATGGAACGGGTATATATGGGTGAGTCTGTATTTAGGCGTTTACGGCGTATCTGTATATGAAAAAAAAGCTGACCACAATCCAGTGGGCAGCTTTGTTACTTTTGCTGTTAGAGACGTTGAATCTCTGATTATTTAGCAGCTTCAGCGGCAGCAACTACAACAGTAGTGTCAGCGGCAACTGAGTCAGCGGCAACTGAGTCCTCAACTACAACGGCAGCCTCAACAACCTCAACGGTGTCAGCAGCAACTGAGTCGGTAGCTTCTGCGGCTTTGTCTGAACCACCGCAAGAGAACAATGATACGCTGAAAACAACAGCAAGTAATAAAACTAACTTTTTCATTTTCTTTTTAATTAATAGATAAAACAATATTTCTTTTGCTTCAAAAACGCCACAAAGTTAAGACAAAAAATCAATATGACAAATACTTTTTTATGATTTTTTTTGTGTTAAATATTTCAACTGCCTGAAATCGTGAAATTTTGTCAATGATTTTGGCTTGTCATCTCTCTGCCGCAGTGAGCTTTTGGCGAGCTATATCGTTGGCTAAAGCCACCGCTTTAGTGATGTGGTCACAGATATTGCGCTCACCGATGAGCTGTTTCACTTTCGCGTGTTCGAGAGCCTTATGCACATTTTCGTTGACTCCCGACAACACTACCTCTATTCCTTCGCTTTGTGACGATTTGATAAGTATCTCTAAGTTATGGATGGCGGTTGAGTCGATAAACGGCACTTTTCGCATTCTGATGATGCGCACCGCGGGTTTGTCTGACATCGACGTTCTCATCATTTCGTCAAACTTGGTGGCGACACCAAAGAAGAACGGGCCGTCAATTTCGTATATCGACACGCCGCGTTCCACGTCGAGCACCTCATGGGTTGTCGATTCCGTCCCCTCGGCTATGTCAAGCTGTTCGCCGTAGACGCGTATCTGAGTGTTCTCGGTCACGCGGCGCAGGAACAGGACTATCGCAAGCAAAAGCCCGATTTCGATTGCTATGGTGAGGTCGAAAACCACTGTAAGCAGGAATGTGACGATAAGCACCGACACATCCCCCTTGGGAGCCTTGAAAATTCCTACTACCGTGCGCCATGCGCTCATGTTGTAGGCCACTACTATTAGCACTGCGGCCAGGCACGCCATCGGAATCACGTTGATGAGAGGCATAAGAAACAGGAAAATGAGCAGCAACACCACAGTGTGGATTATTCCGGCCACCGGCGTGCGTCCGCCGTTGGTGATGTTGGTCATCGTGCGGGCTATCGCGCCTGTCACCGGGATTCCGCCGAAAAACGGCACCGTGAGGTTGGCTATTCCCTGACCGATAAGTTCCGTGTTGCTGTTGGTGCGAGAGCCTGTCACACCGTCGGCCACCGTGGCCGACAGAAGCGACTCGATGGCGCAAAGGACCGCTATTGTAAACGCCGATGGCAGCAGCGAGTTGATGTTGGTCATGTTCAGCTCAAACCCATGGGGCGTGGGGATGTCGGTCGACATAGACCCGAAGCGTCGGCCGATTGTGTCAACAGCAAACTCCGGGTAATATAATGTGACGACATACACAGCCGCCGACACTATGATTATCGCAAGCAGTGCGCCTGGCAGCTTGCGCGACACCTTGGGGGTGACTATGATTATGGCCAGCGATACGAGTCCGACGACGAGCGTCGGCCAGTGGATGTTGCTGAAATTGCGGAAATACATACCCCATTTGGGTATGAACTCACCCGGGATATCTTTAAGCCCTAATCCGAAGAAGTCGTTGATCTGCGTCGAGAAGATTGTCAGGGCGATACCGGCGGTAAAGCCTACGACAATGGGGTAGGGTATAAACTTGATGACCGTCCCGAGGTGAAACAGACCCATTGCCACAAGTATCAGTCCGGCCATGAATGTAGCGATAGCCAGCCCCGTGAGGCCGAACTGCATTATAATACTGTAGACGATGACTATGAAGGCTCCCGTGGGACCGCCGATTTGCACGGAGTTGCCGCCGAAAGCCGACACCATGAAACCTCCGATAATTGCGGTTATGAGCCCGATTGTTGGGCTGACGCCCGAAGCGATACCGAATGCGATTGCGAGAGGGAGGGCTACTATGCCCACCACGATGCCGGCTACGAGGTCATCTTTGAACCTGGCTGCGGAATAATGGCGTAGTGCCGACACCAATTTCGGCTTGAAGTCAATTGTACCTGAAAAATTCATTGCTGAGATAACGATTTAAACCTATTTTCAATCTTTTTGCTTTTTCAAGCCGCGAAGTTAACAAAATTTCGTAAAACCATCATCCCCCCGGTTTTAATTTAGGAAATAATTCGTTGGCCAAGACCCCAATATGGCCGGTCGGCTGAAGATGTCGCAGAACTACCCTGTCAAATTTAAATCATGTCATTCGTTAATTCAATGTATAATTGCGAATCAAGTCTGTAGGGCCTGCCCATGCCATGGGCAGGCCCTACAGACTTGGGTTTATTGAAGGCGGCTCCGCAGCACCCCCGGACGTGTACAGTTTCTGTCGGCGGAATCAGAACAGCTTGAACGATTTACCTCCAACGTTAACAATGAGCAGTGTCGAGTTGGGTATGCGAGCTGATCCCAATTCATCGGAACGGCCCGTCCAGACAGTCTGCCCGGTCAGGCTATAGATGTATACAGGTACCGGCGATTTCAGACCTTCGATGACGATGTTGTCGTTCATGCGGTATATGCGAAGCGGGGTGCCGTCAATCTTGATGTTTTCTACTCCTACCAGCTCACGCTCTATAATATGGGCAAATTTGCTCCATAGAGGGTGATTTTCATATTCCGTTTTGCATCCTACGGGCACATAAAGCGTGCTGTTGTCAGCAAGGTTCGACACGAAATAGTCATATATGGTTTGTGGGGTTTTGCTATAGTTGGTGACTTCTTCAAGAGGAAGCTTACTTAGGGCGTACTGAGCTATGTAGGTAACCCTGTCAGGTATTGACAACTTTTTGAGACTCCGGCTCCATGAGGCGGTGTATTCCCCGATCGAAGTCAGTGACCCCGGGAGGTGGAGTTCGCGCAGGCTCAGATGATCATACATGAAATATTGAGGTATCTCATTGGCGTTGAAAATCGACAGATAGCTCCTGATCGATGATTTTGAGAAGTCAAGGGTCTCAATCATGGGGAAATTGCGTTTAGACAAGAATTTTAAATCGCGTGCGTCCATTTCGCCCGTTATGGTGAGATGCCTTATCTTCCCGGCATTGCCGCCTATCTTAGTTTCAAGACTACCCGCTTCTGACAAATGCACGCTTACGTTGGTCTCGTCATTGGTGAGCGGTCTGACCGACAGGTTGATACCATCGTCCGTGACGAAATCGTGATGGACGCCGCAATACTTTACCGTGCCGTCATCCCGGAGAGACTGGGTGAAATGTACATGATTGCCGTTGATTTTTATTTCAACTGATTGCATTGCCCTCTTTGGATATATGTAGAAAATGTAGTTCTGGCCCTTGACTATTTTGTTCTCAAGCTGACCGTATTTGTTCTGTAAAGAAAAGTCTGAAAGGTTAATGTCAATGGCGAACGGCTCATACTCCGAAGATTTCATCGAGCCTGATAGATGGTCGGTTGTCCCGGGGAGACCCTTGATTATTTTCCACTCGGTTTCATCTTCGCTTTTGGTATATAGACAAAGGCGGTCGGTTGGATTGATGTCGATGTCAGGCTTGAACGTGTAAGTGTTGCTTCCTCCGTAAGCCACTATTCTGGAAATATAACTCTTGGATGTTGTAGGATAGATGGCTCTCATATTCCCCTCGGCGTCAACTACTCCGATGGCGAATTGGAATAATTTTGAGTAGTCGTTCATGCTCTTTATATCCTCGGTCGTATCATTAAATCGGCCTGTGAGTTTCATCCCCGAAGCATATATGCTGACTTCTTGTCCCCTGGGGTAATTGTCGCGGGGCGAAGCCAGGCCAATGCCGCCATTCTCGTCGGTAAATTCTACGGGGGAATAGTTTGGAGAAGTTGAAACCTCATAGCTTTTCGGCCTCGTGTCATAGACAACGGGAATTGAACGGGGGGTATAGTCGCTTCTTGTGTCGTCGGGCTTTAGGGGGTACAGGATGTATGGGTCATAGTTGTAACCGTGGGAGTCGCCGTGAGCATCGATCGCCGTGAGCAGGTAATATCCGTTGCCTGATCCTCCCCATCCTAAATTGAAATGGAAATAGTCGTCCCACACACCGTCACAGACAAATGCGTGTGCCGAGGATTCGCTGCTGGCCGTGTAGATTACCGGGCGACCCGATGCGATTTCCTCACGAAGTATCCCCGCTATTTCTTCGTGGCTCTGGTGATAGTCGAGGTGCATATTGCGAGAGAATTTGAAGTGATCGGCAAATGCGTCCCGGGCTTTATAGACGGAAGCCCCTGACCCCGAAGGATTGTATTTGCTTTCGACAGCTACGCTGGTGTGATAGAGCAACCGCGCCAATATATCTTCATCTTCTATAGTGCATGATTCTGTGTCGTATTTAAATGTCGGATTCTCTAAATTGAATGGGGTGTCGTGGTTAAGAGTTATGTCATAGCCGATGTATTCACCGTCAGATCGATAAAAACCTCCGCTGTGGGTCGATTCTCCTTCACCGCGCAGCGGCCAGTGCCAAGCGCCCATGATTATCGACATTGCGGCGGGGACACAACCGGCGTGTACATGACCGGGAATCAATGCCGCATACGGGAATCCCGACTGATTCCAGTTCGGGGTTAGCAGGCGCATTCCCTTCTCCGACATCTTCTCTGCGTGAGCCGGAACAAGATTCCGGGTTGAATTGCGTGCCGTGATAACGTCACGACGCAAATTCTCGAGATGCGCTTTGAGGTTGTCGGGTATGTTTTTAGGGTCGATCGCTCCCGACAGTCCGAATCCAAGGACTGGGGCGGTATTGTCGTCTCCCGATACTATCACGAATCCGGTGGAGTCGCAATGATTGAAAATGTAAAATTCGGGTTCTCCCGATTCCCCGATTTTCAGTGTCGGTGAAGTTCTGTGCGTGGATAAATCCATGCTGACACATTCAGTTTTTGTAAACGTTTTTGCTATTCTTGCGGCGGTGTTGAGGTCAATAGGCTTTGCGCTTGAAACGATATTGAAGCATATTAAGCAAAGACAAATTAACAGATGTTTTAGATGAGAGGCATTTTTCATAGCTCAATATTATTTTTTTCCAAAAGTATGAAATAGAAATGTAAAAGAGCAGCCACAAACGTTAAAGAATTATAAAGCCCCGTCGGCATTGGCTGGCGGGGCTTTGTGTTGTGATAATTTTCAGCGATTATTTCTTGAAGTAGCGGGCGTAGAGGCCGGCGAAGCCTTGGCCGTGGCGAGCCTCATCTTTTGCCATTTCGTGAACGGTATCGTGGATTGCGTCGAGGTTAAGCTCCTTGGCGCGTTTGGCTATGCGCATCTTGTCGGCGTTTGCTCCGGCTTCGGCTGCCATGCGTTTTTCGAGATTGGTTTTGGTGTCCCACACACACTCACCAAGCAGTTCGGCGAATTTGGCGGCGTGTTCTGCCTCTTCCCATGCGTAACGTTTGAATGCCTCGGCAACTTCGGGGTAGCCTTCGCGATCGGCCTGGCGAGACATTGCGAGATACATACCCACCTCTCCGCATTCGCCGTTGAAATGCGCTGTGAGGTCGGCGATCATTTGGTCGTCGCAACCTTTGGCAACACCGATTTCATGCTCGGTTACAAATTGAAGTGCCGAGGTTTCGTCGAGTTCTTTGAATTTGCTTGCGGGTGCGCCGCAGATGGGGCATTTTTCGGGTGCTTCGGGACCTTCGTGAACATAACCGCAGACGGTGCAAATGAATTTCTTGCTCATAATGATTTTGATTTATTGGTTATACGAATAATTTATATAGTTTGAAACGTTAATTGTCTGATGCGCAGGTCGGGCAAAGACCATGATAAGTGACGGTCACGCTGTCGATTATGGAGCCCTCAGGCCCCGGAGGGGCGGTGTCGAGTTGCGGCAGGGCGGTGTCGATGATGGCTCCGCAGCGGTTGCACAATAGATGTGCGTGAGGGTGGCTGGAGTAGTCAAACCGGGCGTTGGTTCTGTCGATGCCCAAAGCATCTATGGCTCCCGCCTCTGCCATGCGCCACAGCGTGTTGTAGACCGTCGAACGCGAAAGCGTGGGCATATTCGGCTGGAGCGCGCGGTATATTTCATCGGCTGTCGGATGAGTCTTGTGGCTCATCAGATAGCCGAGGATGGCTGTGCGCTGCACCGACGGTTTTATGCCGTGGAGCGTCAGGTGGGCCGATGGGTCTTGACTTGCTGTTTTCATTTGTAATAAGTACAAATTTGTAATGAGTACAAAATTATATCTTCCGCTTCCCAGATGCAAATTAATTTAGTTAACAATAGTGAAATTGTCGGAAGTGGCGTATTATTAGGCTAATTTTGAAAATCGAAGACTAATGGTGTAACTAATGTTTGGATTTATTGGCGGTGCGGCATTAAACATTCCGGCCGGTCAGCGGTTTTAAATTTAAATCATCTGTTCATCATTTATTTGTGAGATTTAACGTGGGAAGAACTATTATTAAATGTCTGTTGTGGGTAGTGGCCTCGGTGTTGCTGCTCCTGACCGCATTGATACTGCTCCTCTACTCTCCTTGGTTCCAACGGCTTGCGGCTGATAAGGTTAGCGAGCTGCTCAATGATCCGCCTCGCCGTCAGGTCACGGTGGAGTCATTCAGCCTAAGTTTCCCGCTTGCCGTTGAGGTAAAAGGATTCTCGATGACCCAGTGGGGCGACACTGTGATGGGGGCTGATTTGGCCGCGCTCAATGTCAGGCTGCTGCCGCTTCTCGCCATGAGGGTCGAGGCCGTCGATACCCGCATAGAGAATGCCGCTTATCAGCTTGGCGCCCCCGACTCGGCCATGTACCTCAGGGCCGATGGGCTCAATGCCGCTGTTAATCGGCTGTCTGTCTCGCTTTTGTCATCGAAAATAGATGTTGACGAGGCGTCGGTCGATGGTGGACGCCTGAAACTCATGTTGTCCAATGACACCACGTCGACGCCGCCCGACACGACACCGTCAACCCCTTGGCACATCAACGCTCGCTCCATCAGGATAAATAACCTCGACTATTCGATGGCCATGCTCCCGGTCATCGACTCGCTTCATGCAGCGGTGTCGGCGGCGGAGTTGATTGACGGTGTTGTCGATTTGGCCTCACAGTCCATAACCGCCGGCGGTCTGGTAATCGACGGTGTCGATGCGCTCTATCTCACACCTTCTGCCGAATACCTGAAAACCCATCCCGCCGCCGTCCCTGCTGTTGCCGATACCGATACCTTGCCGTCACGGCCATGGGTGGTTACAGCCGATTCGTTGCGTCTCAGAAACTCCCGCGCCATCTATGCCATGGCGGGTGCGGTCCCGCGGAAAGGTCTTGATTTCGACTATCTCCAAGTGACCGATGTCAACATAGCCGTCGATTCATTTTATAACCGAGCCACCGACATAGTGGTTCCTTTGCGTAATCTCAGTGCCAAGGAGCGTTCGGGTCTGAGGCTGAAGGCGTCGGGCGTGTTTTCAATGGACTCACTGATGATGAGGGCCAAAGGATTCGACATCGCCACACAGTTCTCCGCTCTGAAGCTCGATGCTTACATGGGCATGGGTGACATGGCGGCCGATCCGTCGCTCCCGGTTGGAGTGAAGGCCAAAGGACGCATCGGGTTCAATGATATGCAGCTCGCTTTCCCCGCAATGGCCTCTGTTTTGAAACAGATGCCCCGGTACAACGATTTGCTTCTGGCGGTTGATGCCGCCGGCAGCATCGGGCGGCTCAAACTCTCAGAGTTATCGGCCGATTTGCCGGGCCATGCTGCCGTCAGTCTTTCAGGAGAGGTTTCTAATGTTATGGATTTCAACAACATGACCGGACATCTCGACATTGACGGCGACATAGCCGATGTTAATTTCTTGAAGCCTACGCTTCTCGATGCCCGCACAGCCCGTCAGGTCGCGTTGCCCCCGTTGAGCCTCGACGGTGGCGTCGATTTTAACCGAGGGACCTATAGCGGTGACATCAAAGCCGTCACGGGTGGCGGCGACATCGCTCTCAACGGGATGTGGAACGGAAACAGCGAGAGCTACGACGCCGACCTCAACCTCAACTCATTCCCGGTCAACAGCTTTCTCCCTGAGATGGGTCTCGGGCGCGTCAGCGGTCATCTTGTCGTGAACGGGAAGGGCTATGATCCGTTCAGCCCCGCCACATCAATAAAGAGTGAAGTGGATATAGCTTCGATTGCCTATAACGATGAGACTTACACCGATTTGAAAGCGTGGGCTAATCTGGCCGACGGGAAAGCCGATGTTGGGGTGATGTCGTTTAACCCCGCCGCCGACTTCGATATCTCTGGCAACGGCAATCTTGCGGGCGACAGGCTCGACTGGAATTTCTCTGGCGATGTGAAGCATATTGATTTGCAGGCTATGAAGCTGTCGAAAGCTCAAGCCGAGGGTGCTATGTCGTTTAGCGCGACGGCCTCGCTAACCCCCGACATGAAAAATATAGATGCTTCGATTGTGGTCGATGAGCTTGAATGGCGTATGCCCGGTGTCGATATTGACGAGACAGATATTATGGCGCGGCTCCACACCACCGATTCTCTCCTATCTCTTGTTCTCGACAATCACGACCTCCACGCCGATTTCAATTCGCCAATGTCGCTCGACAGCGTAATGGCGAGATTTGCGGCGACAGGCGGCATAGTCGACAAAGTCCTGGCCGACCGTCGGCTTGATGTCATTGCGCTGCAACAGACGTTGCCGCCGCTGTCGCTTGATGTCAAGGCCGGCCGAACCAATATAATAAACAGTTATCTCGCCGGTAGCGACATCGGTTTCAACACGTTGGACTTCTCGCTTTCCAATGACACTTTGATTAACGCTGACGGCAGGCTAACGGGATTCCATTCGGGCACCACGCGCATCGACACGCTCGACCTAACTCTTGCCCAGAGAGGTAAGTACCTGCGTTACACTGCCGAGATAAACAATGCTCCGGGCACAATGGATGAGTGGGCCCATGTCAACGTCTCGGGCTATCTTGCCGACGAAACCCTCGCTCTGCTTCTGAAACAGCGCAACATTAAGGATGAGACAGGATTCAAGCTCGGTGCCGTTGCCTCGGTTACCGATTCGACCATCAATCTGAAACTGGCGCCCTATAACCCGGTGATAGGATATAAGAAATGGACAGTTAACAGCGACAACTTCTTGACCGTTAATACATATTCAAAACATCTTGACGCCGATATAAGCATGAGCGGCAACGGAAGTTCAGTGAGGCTTTACACTGAGCACGACCCCTTGTCATCCGGGCAGGAAGATGTTGTCGTAAAGGTCTCCAACGTGCATCTCGCCGACTGGATTTCATTGAATCCGTTTGCGCCACCCGTCACGGGCGACGTGTCGGCCGATATGCGTTTTGGTTGGGATAAGAAAAGCCTTAACGGACAGGGCACTGTTACCCTCGATGATTTGACATACGACCGTCAGCGGGTGGGATCGTTTGAAGTCGGGGTCGATTTGACCACCGACAAGAGCGGGACTGTACGCGCATCCGCGTCGCTCATGGTCGACAGCGTCAAGACCATCACCGCTGTTGGTAACCTTAATGATAGCACAGCCGCCAATCCGTTCATGCTCGACTTCTCCATGATACATTTCCCGTTGAGCGTCGTCAATCCTTTCCTCCCGGCGGGGACCGCGCGCTTGAGCGGAATGCTGAACGGCCGGATGGATATAACCGGCGATCTTGCTAATCCCGTGTTCAACGGCTTCTTGGAGTTTGATTCTACAGCCGTCAAGGTCAACATGATAGGCACCACATTCCGTTTCTCCGACGATTCTGTTCCCGTGAGAGATAACATTGTGACATTTGAGCGTTTCGCTATAAAGGGCGTCAATGACAACCCTCTGACAATCAACGGGTCTGTGGATATGCGCTCGTTGGTCAATCCCAAAATCGATCTCGGCCTTCAGGCGCGTGATATGCAGATTGTCGGAAGCGACCGCGCAAGAGGCGCCGATGCCTACGGCAAGGCTTTCATCAACCTCGATGCTAAAATCAAAGGGGATATGTCTCTCCTGAACATTGATGCCGAGCTCGATGTGCTTGCCGGGACTAATGTAACCTACATTATGACCGAGGCGCAAAGCGCGCTCTCGTCGCGTTCAAACGACGACATGGTCAAATTCGTGAACTTTGCGGATACCGCGGCGGTGGCTCAGGCCGACACGATTCCCGAGGGTGGCATGATGATGAACATCGACGCCGTCCTGAATGTCGATCCCGGTTCCACTCTGACGGTCGATTTGTCGGCCGATGGTAAAAACCGTGTGCAGGTGCAGGGCTCCGGAACTCTTAACTATACGCAGAACTATATGAACGACAGCCGCTTCACGGGTCGCTACACCATCGACAAGGGATATGCGCGCATAACGCCGCCAATCCCGGGAATGTCCGAGAAGCGGTTTGACTTCGAGTCGGGAAGCTACGTCGCTTTCAACGGCGATATGCTCAACCCCATTCTCAACGTAAATGCTGTCGACAAGATAAAGGCCAACGTGACGCAGGAGGGGCACAACTCGCGTCTGGTGACGTTCGACGTGGGGCTGAGTGTCACGAACACGCTGCAAAACATGGATGTGGCGTTCGACCTCTCCACCGACGATGACATTACCGTGCAGAATGAGCTTCAGTCCATGAGCCCTGAGCAACGCGCCAACCAGGCGATGAACATTTTGCTCTACGGCATTTATTCCGGTGCCGGCACCAAAGGCAACGCTCAGATAGGCGGCAATATGCTATACTCATTCCTTGAGTCGCGTCTCAATTCTTGGGCGGCAAACAACATCAAAGGCGTGGATCTGTCGTTTGGCATAGACCAGTACGACCAGACCACCGACGGTGCTACGTCGACAACCACAAGCTACAGCTACAAAGTGTCTAAATCGATGTTCAACGACCGCTTCAAGATTGTTGTGGGCGGTAACTACACCACCGATGCCAATTCCGATGAAAATATCGCGCAAAATCTTGTCAACGACATATCCTTTGAATACCTGCTGAACAAGAGCGGCACAATGTATGTGCGTCTGTTCCGTCACGTCGGCTACGAGAGTATCCTCGAAGGGGAGGTGACGCAGACAGGTGTCGGTTTTGTCTACAAACGCAAGATTCGTCGCATTGGCGATATGTTCCGTTGGATTCCGCGGCGAAAGAAAAAACAAAACTCGGTTGCGCTCCCCGAGCTGGGGCAACCGTTAACTCCTCAAACCTCTACGGTAGATGAAAAGAACTGAATCACATATTATAGCCGCTGTGATAGGGGCGTTGGCTATGGTCATGGCTTCATGCTCTACGACGCGGCGCATCCCCGAGGGAGAGCAGCTTTATACCGGGGTCAAAAAAGTCAATATCGAGGCGTTGCCTAAATATAAAGTGCCGTCGTCGGTCAGCGAAGCCTTGAATGACGCTGTCCATGTAAAGCCAAACAACAGCTTGTTTGGGTCTGCATCGGTCAGATACCCCTTTCCGCTGGGGCTGTGGGTCTACAACAATTGGAGCAATCCCCCTTCGGGTTTCAAACACTGGATTTATGAGAAGCTGGTTGAGGAACCGGTGCTCGTTTCCCATGTGCGTCCCGATGTCAGGACAAAGATGATGGATGAGATTCTCGACAATAACGGATATTTCCAAGGTCATGCGTCCTATGAGCTTATCAAGGGAAAAAATCCCAAGAAGGCAAAAATCCTCTATAATGTGGTCACTGGCCCGGAATATTCCATCGATTCAATCATAATGCTGCCCGACAGTTGCCACCTTTACCACATAATCGACTCGGTGGCCATGCGCAGCCGCTATCTTGTCAGCGGGGCGCGTTACTGCACCGATTCGCTGAGTCAGGTCAGGGTCGACATCGCCAATGCGGTGAGAAACCGGGGCTACTATTTCTTCAGGCCCGAGTTCATCGAATATCTCGCCGACAGCACCATCACGCGCAATCACATCGCACTGAAGTTCACCATCGCGGGCAATGTGCCGCAAGTTGCTCTCGACCGTTACCGCACGGGCACCGTTACCACTTACATATTTCGTAATCAAGGCGGTGGAACGCCCGACACCGTTGAGACGTCGCGCGGAATGCTGGTGCAGATGATGCCCTCGAAGTTTCGACGCAAACTTGTCGATGAGTGCGTCACATTCCGAAAAGGCAAATATTTCTCAGTGAGGGATATGGATCGCACACAGACCTATTTTTCCCGGCTCGGTATATTCAACGCCATTTCTATTGACGTGGCCCCCGATACCACATCATCCGAACCGATTCTCGATGTCGCCATATCGTGCACAATGGATAAGCCGTTGGAGGCAAGGCTCGAAGTCAATGCGTCATCAAAGTCAAACAGCTACATCGGCCCTGGCCTGTCATTTGGTGTCACCAACCGCAACCTGTTTGGCGGCGGCGAGCTTTTCAACATCGACCTGACAGGGTCTTATGAATGGCAGACTGGGCGTGACAAAGGGAGGTCGATTTTCAACTCCTACGAGGTGGGACTTAACACATCGCTGTCGTTCCCCAGACTTCTCGCCCCCAAATTTATTCCGCGACGGCGGCGCACCATCAACTGGACCCGCATAACACTCGGTGCCGACCTGCTCAATCGCCCGCATTATTTCAAAATGGCCCAGTTCAACACCTCGTTCAACTATGATTGGCGTGTCAGCCGTTATGCGTCGTCAACGCTAACCCTGCTGAAACTCACCTACACCAAACTCCTACACACCACAGCCGATTTCGAAGATGTAATGGCCCAGAATCCCGCCATAGCTTTGAGCTTCCAGAGCCAGTTCATTCCACAGATTGCCTACACCTACACCTACGACAGGGCTTTTGGACGTCGCAACACGCTCAACTGGACTTTCACCGTTCAGGAAGCCGGTAATATATTTTGGGGCATATGGGAATTGTGTGGCAAGAAAGGTGAAAAGGAGCTTTTCGGAACCCCCTTCTCGCAATTCATCAAAGGTACAGCTCAGATTGTCTATGGGCGAAGGCTGTTCGGCGACCACTGGATTGTGACACGCGGTGCTGTCGGTGCGGCCCATGCCTATGGCAACTCGGTTGCTGTGCCTTATAGCGAGCAGTTCTATGTCGGCGGTGCCAACTCCGTCAGAGCCTTCACCGTGCGCAGCATAGGTCCGGGCAGCTATCGTGCGCCGAAAGACCTCGTCAACGGATATTTCGATCAGACGGGTACTTTTAAATTTGAGTTTAACATTGAATATCGTTTCCCGATTCTCGGCCCTCTCCACGGAGCGTTATTCCTCGATTCCGGCAACGTTTGGCTGTTGAAAAATGATCCGCAGCGTCCCGGTGGAACCCTTAAAGGCTCGACATTCCTTAAAGACCTCGCGCTTGGCACAGGGGCGGGATTGCGTTTCGACATCGGCATGATGGTTATCCGCGGTGATCTCGGCATAGGCATACACGCTCCTTACGACACGGGCAAAAGCGGCTATTACAACATGACTTCTTTCAAAAACTCACTTGCGTTTCACCTTGCGATAGGCTATCCATTCTGATCGTGAAATGTTAATATATAGTAAGTTTGAATGTCTACTTTTCGTTTTTAAGGTCGCTAAGTGCTATCTTTGCACTCGAATTTTAATCACTTTTGACAAAAGTTGAGACGTTCGTCACTATATATAGTAATCATTATCGCTGTGTTTCAGTGCCTTGCGGCTTCAATGCTGACCAAGGCCGAGGAAAATGCGTCGGAGAATGCCGCCGGGTTATCCCTCCCGGTTGATTCTGCGGCGTTGGCTGTCGATACTCCTCCGTCAATGGCCGACTCTGTTCTTGCGGTGAATCCCGACACGACTGCGCCAAAGTCCCGTATTCGCCGCATGAAGGTCGATCTTGACAACCAGGTGGTGTTTTCATCTCAGGACTCCATGATTCTTCTGGGGCAGAACACCGCCTATATGTATGGCGACGGCAAGGTGAACTACGGTGACATGAAGCTCGATGCCGCTGAGATTGAGCTTGACATGAAGTCAAGCACTGTCTATGCGGTGGGTGCGGTCGATACCGCCGGCGAAGTCATCGGTTCTCCTGTTTTTGAGGAGGGTGGGTCCTCCTATGAGACGAAGACAATGAGATATAACTTCAAGTCAAAGAAAGGTTATATCACCGATGTCATCACGCAGCAGGGCGAGGGATATCTCACTGGCGGTCAGACCAAGAAAACCGAGGGCGACGATTACTATATCCAGAACGGCCGCTACACCACCTGCAATAACCACGAGTGTCCCCACTTCTACCTCCAGCTCACTAAGGCCAAGGTGAAACCTAAAAAGAACATAGTTACCGGGCCTGCCTACATGGTGCTTTCCGGTCTGCCGTTGCCGCTGGCAATCCCGTTCGGCTACTTCCCGTTCACCGAGAAATATTCTTCAGGTGTGATTTTCCCGACATTCGGCGATGACTATCAGCGCGGTTTCTATCTCAGCGACGGCGGTTATTATTTCGCTATCAACGATAACATTGACCTTGCTCTGACCGGTGAGATTTACACCAAAGGCTCATGGGGGCTCGCCGCTCAGTCCACCTACGTCAAGCGTTACAAATATTCCGGTAATTTCAGCGTCAACTACCTCAAATCGATTTACGGTGACAAAGGCTTGCCCGATTATTCTAAACACACTAACTTTCAGGTCGTGTGGAGCCATGCGCAAGACTCGAAGTCAAATCCCAATATGTCGCTCTCGGCGAGTGTGAACTTCACCACAAGCGGCTACACTCGCAACGATGTCAACAGCTACTATTCCTCCTCGTTCACCGAGAACACCAAGAGTAGCACCATCAATATGACATATCGCTTCCCGCAGTCAAAATGGTCGCTCTCGACCACCATGAACATCGCCCAGCGCACACAGGACTCCACGCTCAACGTATCGTTCCCCAACGTGACTGTCACAATGGCGCAGTTGGCGCCGTTCAAGCGTAAAAGGGCCGTCGGCGATGAAAAGTGGTATGAAAAAATCAAAATGTCCTATTCCGGGCAGTTCCAGAACTCGTTGCTCGCCAAACAGGATGAGTTTTTCAAAAAGAGCCTTATCAAGGATTGGCGCAACGGCATGAAACACAACGTCCCCATTTCGGCGACATTCAATCTGTTCAAGTATCTCAACATCACCCCTTCAATCACCTTGACCGATCGTATGTACACCAACAAGGTGCGCCGTCAGTGGGATCCCAATGCGGCTGCCGAGGTGTGCGACACAAGTTATAGCTTCTACAACGTGTGGGACTTCTCGGCTGCGATGTCGTTTGACACGAAGGTCTACGGTTTCTATCAGCCCCTGCCGTTCCTTGGCGACAAAGTCAAGATGATACGCCATGTGTTCACCCCGACGGTGTCGTTCAGAGCCGCCCCCGACTTCGGGTCGAGCTTCTTCGGCTATTACGGCTCCTACGACTATCCCGACGCTCAGGGACGTATGCAGACGAAACAATACAGCTACTTCCCAAATTCGCTGTTCGGCGTTCCCGATGTCGGAAAAACCGGGGCGGTGTCTGTGTCGCTTGCCAATAACCTGGAGATGAAGGTGAAAAGCGACAACGATAGCACCGGCGAGAAAAAAATATCGCTAATCGAGAATTTCACAGTGTCTCAGAGCTATAATTTCGCTGCCGACTCGCTCAGATGGAGCAATATCAACACATCGCTTATGCTGCGTCTCGTCAAGAACTTCAACCTAAACGTGTCGGCGGTGTGGGACGTTTACACCTACCAGCTAAATGAGTCGGGTAACCCCGTCCGTGTCGACCGCACGCGCCTTCAGGCCGGTAAAGGTCTGGCGCGTCTGTCAAGTACAGGCACTTCCTTCTCCTACACATTCAACAACTCTACATTCAAGAAAAAAGATAAAAGCGACGGAAACAAAGGCAAGGGCAATTCAAGCTCCGGGAACGATTTCGGCGGATCGCTCGACGACCTCAACAACGGCAGCGACAGCGGTGAGGAGGGCGATGAAAACGAGGATATACTTGACCTGTCACCCGACGGCTACCTTAAATGGAGCGTGCCGTGGAGCCTGTCGGTCAACTACTCCATCAACTACGGCTATGGGGCCTTCAATAAAAAGAAGATGGAGTATGACGGAAAAATCACGCAAAACCTCAGTTTCTCGGGCAACATTCGCCCCACCAAAAACTGGAATTTCAGTTTTTCTGCAAGCTATAACTTCGATACCAAAAAAATTGCCTACATGAACTGCAACATCAGCCGTGATTTGCACTGCTTCATGATGAGGGCAAGTTTTGTGCCGGTCGGCCCCTATAAATCCTACAACTTCCACATCTCAGTGAAATCATCGATGCTCTCCGACCTCAAGTACGACAAGCGGTCATCTTTGCGCAATGGAGTGACCTGGTATTGATTACTCCTGTCGGTTGCAGGTTCAGTCTCCAAACTCTTTGTGTAACGCTTCAAATCTGAGTGCGGTCGATTCGCTGTGCCTGCTCATTGACGCGCGGACTTTTTCAAGGCTTTTCTCCTTCATGTCGCCGCTCTTAGAATAGAACTTGTCGGCGTAGCATATCAGCCGTTCCAACAGGCTTTCGGGCATAAGGTCGCGCCGCGGCAATGGCAGCGACATCTCGTCGATATCGGCAGCGCTTATTCCCGCGCCGGTGTGCCTCTCGGCAACGCGGGCATATTTCTCATCAAATCCGTTGTCGCGCAGCAGTTGCGCACCGAGTGTGCCGTGGGCTATGTAGGGTGCCTCTCCGTGGCAGTCTATTCCCGGTGCGTCGGTCTGAAAAATGCCTATGTCGTGGAGCATGGCGGCTTCAGTGATTTCATCTTCGTCGAGCGGCAGATGTTTTCGTCTCGCTATATCAATGGCTTTCGCTGCTACTGAGCGCGCGTGTTTAAGGAAAATATCCCGCCGGAGGGTACCGGCGGGATAATATAAATCTATTATTTCGTTATAGTCCATTGTTGTGGGCGTCGGTTCAGTCGACTATGGTGTTCCACCCGTGGGTGTCCTCGGTTTCGCCGAGCTGTATCGCGCGCAGGCGGTTGTATAGCGCGGTGGTGACGGGGCCGGGCTGGCCGTCCTTGGCTATGACATATTTCTTCCCGGTGTCCAAGTCGTCGATTTCGGCAATAGGCGACGCCACTGCGGCGGTTCCGCAAGCGGCGGCTTCCTGAATGCTGTCAAGCTCTTCCAACGGGATATGGCGGCATTCAACCTCGATGCCCATATCTTTCGCGATTTGCTGCAGGCTCATGTTGGTTATCGAGGGGAGGATTGATTCAGATGCCGGGGTGATATAATGGCCGTCCTTGATTGCGAAGAAGTTGGCCGGGCCGCACTCGTCAAGATATTTTTTCTCTTTGGGATCGAGATATAGCACCGCGGAGTAGCCAAGCTCATGGGCGTGTTCTCCGGCCGATAGCGATGCGGCGTAGTTGCCGCCCACTTTCCAGCGGCCTGTCCCTTTGGGGGCTACGCGGTCATACTCGCGCATGATGCAGATGTTCGTCGGCTTGAATCCCTCTTTGAAATAGGGGCCTACGGGGGTGACAAGCACTAAGAACAGGTATTCCGACGCGGGTTTGACTCCAACCTGTGCCGATATGCCTATCTCGAGCGGGCGTATGTACAGTGAGGCTCCGCTGCCATAAGGGGGGATAAAGCGTTCGTTGAGCTTGACGACCTTGACGACCATCTCTTTAAACAGTTCGGGGGTGACAGGCGCCATAAGTATCCCTTTGGCCGACTCGGCGATGCGCTTGGCGTTCTCTTCGAGGCGGAATATCCTGATTTTGCCGTCCTTGCCGCGGAAGGCTTTAAGACCTTCAAAAATTTCCTGGCCATAGTGTAGCGAGGTCGCTGCGATGTGAAGGTTGATTGTTTCTGAGCTTGAAACTTCGATTTCTCCCCAACGCCCGTTACGGTAGTAGCAGCGAACGTTGTAGTCGGTTGGCATATAGCCGAACGAAAGATTGCTCCAGTCTAATTCCTTGTTCATAGAATATCAAATATGTTGCTTTGGCAAATTTATCAATAATTTTTTGAGATTACATAATTTTGGCACATAAAATGTCGATGTGCCCTGATATATGAAAAAGATGCCCCGTACTGTCTCAGTACGCGGGCATCTCCTATGTTTCATGTTAGTTAGATCCTTATATTTTTTCAGGCTATGCCTATATTTTTTTCGATAATCGTTTGCAAAGTTAGCGATAATTCCCGAAATAACTGGTATATATATCCCGAATGGAGAAAGATATAACTAATATTAACTAAAATGGTGCCTAAATGTGATAATTGTTGAAATAATTTTGTTGATTCATAATACTTATCTATCTTTGACGCATCATAATAATCCCTACATGATTATCTTTTTTTACTAACCCCTTATACAACTTTCCATGAAACGACATCTACTGTTTCTTATCGCATTGCTTTCTGTGGCGACGAGTGCATTCGGCTGGAAACCTATTTTTGCCGGACACCGCGGTTCTTACCGTGGGGTAGCCAATACAGCCGAGGCTTACCGCAATGGCGTGGATTATTACCATTACACTGGTTTGGAGTGCGACGTACGCGTCACAAAAGATGGACATTATGTCATCCTTCACGACAACACCACGGGTTCGGTGTGCCCCGAAGCCGATATCGACGCGCAGCAATCCACATTGGCCGAGCTTAAAGCCCTCACTTTCCAGCAGACTCGCGGCGGTGTAACTTACACAGGCAAGATATGCACCGTCGAGGAATACCTTGATATATGCGTAGAGAAAAACGCTTTCCCGATCATTGAGCTCAAATGGACAACGGGTATCAACACCAACGATATGTCCAACTTTGCAGGGCTTCTCGACCTTGTCACATCAAAAGGATTGCGCCAGAAGGCTATATTCCTCACTTCGATGAACAAATCTATCGAGCACATCAAGACCAACTACCCCGATGTCACCTGCCAGTACCTTCTAAGCAGCGACAGCGACACCAAGTTTGAGTTCTGCAAAAAGTGGAACGTCAACCCCAGCTTCTCGGCAGGCGCGCTCACGCCGGCTATCGTAACCCGCTATCGTCAGGCAGGGTTTGAAGTTGCAGCATGGACGGTCAACACCGAAGCCAACTATAAGAAATATGGCGAGATGGGGTGCTTCATGATGACTTGCGACTACCTCCGTCCCGACGATATGCCCGAGCTTCAGCAGCCTGAGCTGCCCGAGCCGGCACCCGACGCGATTGAGCTTGATGCCGTGGCGCTTTGGACGCGCTCAGCCAATGCCGGCGACCTCCCGGCCAACTTTCCCGCCAAAGGGGCGACCACCTATTCCACGGGTCAGCAAGCGGCGATGATCGATGGCGTCTTCTACGTCAACGACTACGGAACGAAAAGCCTGTTGGTGTTTGACCGCACTTGCACCGAACCTATCGTGCTCCCTTTCAGTGAGACCACGCTTGGCGGTAGCCCCGTCCACGGTATCACCACCGACGATGCCGACAATATCGTGTTGCGCTATGAGGATTCATTCGGTGCGACCCCCTCGAAGGTACGTCTGTTCAAGAAAGGCACCACAACCCCGGTCGAGGTTGAATTTACCATAGACAAAGGTGGTCAGAACAACTTCGTTTACGCTTCCGGCGACCTCTTTTCTGAGGAAGGTGGATGCCTTTACTTCATGCCCAATAAACAAAAAACCGTCACTGTCGTAAAAATCGCCAACGGTGAGCTTGTAGAGGTTGTTGAACACGGCGGCCTTTCCGCAACAGGCTCGACCGCTTCTGTGATTCTCCCGGTAGGCAACAACCCTGACCATTTCATCTACCAGGTGCGTAACGTGGGTTTCTACCGCTTCAACGGCGAGGACAAAGGCAGCGTGGTGACCGGCTCCGCCTCTACCACCGCTCCCGCCCGCAACTCATCGCTCGGCGGTGCCTATATGACCCTCCTCGACCATGAGATACTCGCCCATCCTTCAGGCACTAACTATAACGGCGGCTTCTCTATCAAGGATTTGACTGCCGACAATTCCGACCTCGTCACTTTCCCCGCGCTTGGCTCTCAGGGCTACACCCTCAACGCTTCAACCGGTACGTTCATGCGCCCGGTCAAGGTGGCCGATAACGTCTACCACCTCCACACCTACACCATGGGCCACGGTTACGGCGTCTATGAAATCAAGCCCAAAGGCGTGAGCGGTGTCGACATCGCCGACGTGGCTGTCGAGTCAGCCAAGCTGACTGTGTTCACCAATCCCGTCGTGTCTTCCACCGTTGTCAGCTCAGGTGTTGCCCTCGGTGACCTCGCCGTTTACTCAATGAACGGCCAGCTCGTCTACACCAAATCTTGCGGTGATGCCTACAGCGCGTCCCTCGACCTCGGCAACCTCCCGCGCGGCCTCTACATCCTCCGCGGCAGCCGTTTCCCCGCCATGAAACTCGTCAAGCTCTGATACCTGTCGACGACCGATAAGACACAGCGAGGGCCTGCGGATTTCCGCAGGCCCTCGGCTTTTATCTGATAATCGTGATGCGATTAATCCTGGTTGAGGTTCACGCGCTTGAACTCTACAACGGTCAAGCCATCTTTCGCTGCCTGGAGATACTGGGCGATAGTGAGGTCGCCGTTCTTCACAAACTCCTGCTCCATGAGGCATGATTCCTTGTAGAACTTCTTCAGACGTCCGTCAGCGATGTTCTTGATCATCTGCTCGGGCAGATTTGCGGCCTTGGCCTCAGCGGTCTCGGCTGCGATTTTGCGGGCCTTGTCAGCTTCCTCGGTGGTAAGCCATCCCTTGGCGATGTTTGACTCGATGTGAGCCTCAGAGTCAACGAGGTTGGGGTTGATGCCGGCCTTCTTCAGAGCGGCCTCCACAGCCTTCTTCACCTGCTCCTGCTTGGTCTTCTCGACTGCCACGTTGTATTCTGCCTCGACCACGGCGGCGGGAACGCTTGCCTGGTCTACGGCTACGGGGTTCATCGAAGCGACCTGCATGGCCACGTCGCGGCCCACCTGGTAGTCTACGTCGGCGACGTTGAAGCCAACGATGGTCGAGAGCTTGTTGCCCAAGTGGTTGTACGAGGTGGTCGATGCTGCCTCAATCCACTCATATGCGCCAAGTTCGGTCTTTTCGCCGGTCTTGCCGCTTTCCTCTACGATGAGAGCCTCGATGGTCTGGCCGTCGAGGGTGAGAGCCTTCAGCTCCTCTACCGATTTCACTTTGTTGGCAACGGCTGCGTCGAGCACCTTCTGGGTGAGTTCGACGAAACCTGCGTTTTTAGCCACGAAGTCGGTCTCGCACTTCAAGGCTACGATAGCTGCGAAGTTACCTTCGTTTTTAGCGAGTACGCAGCCCTCGGCTGCCTCGCGGTCTTCGCGTTTTGCTGCCACTGCCTGACCCTTCTTGCGGAGGATTTCGACAGCGGCCTCGATGTCACCGTTGGTTTCTGCGAGAGCCTTCTTGCAGTCCATCAGACCTGCGCTTGTCAAGTGGCGCAGCTTGGTGATTTCGGCCATTGTAACTGCCATATTTCAGTTTCCTTTCTTTTTTGAAAGAGGGTGTGCAGTTCTGATCGCTGACACACCCTCCTTCCTTTTGGTTGTTTTTATCGGGTTATGTTAGGATGAGAGAGGTGATGCCTGCCGGAGCGGGGGAGGGTTCGATTATTCCTCGGTGGCGTTTGCGGCCGGAGCCTCGGCGGCTTCTGCTTCAGCGGCGGGAGCCTCGGCGGCTTCCTCACCCTTGCGCACGCGGCGGCGTTCGCGGCGGGGAGCTGCGCCCTCACCCTCGGCTGCTGCGGTGTCCACCTTCTCAGCCTTGCGCTCCTCCAGACCCTCGGCCATTGCGCTTACTACGGTGTCGAGGATAATCTCGATTGACTTTGAAGCGTCGTCGTTGGCGGGGATCATGAAGTCGACGTTTGACGGGTCAGAGTTGGTGTCGACCATGGCGAACACGGGGATGCCCAGGCGGTTGGCCTCGGCCACTGCGATGCGCTCTTTAAGCACGTCGACAACGAAGATAGCCGAGGGAAGACGGTTCAGGTCGGCGATTGAGCCGAGGGTCTTCTCGAGTTTCTCGCGCTGGCGGTGGATTTGGAGCTTCTCGCGCTTCGACAGATTGTCAAATGTACCATCCTTGGTCATCTTGTCGATTGAAGCCATCTTCTTGACGGCTTTGCGGATGGTGGGGAAGTTGGTGAGCATACCGCCGGGCCAGCGTTCGGTGACGTAAGGCATATTGATTGACGACGCTTTGTCGGCGATAACTTGTTTGGCCTGTTTTTTGGTGGCGACAAAAAGAACCTTTTTGCCTGCCTTTGCTATGCTTTTAAGAGCTGCGGCAGCTTCTTCTACTTTAGCCGCGGTCTTATAAAGATCGATGATGTGGATACCGTTGCGCTCCATGAAGATGTAAGGAGCCATGGCAGGATTCCATTTTCTTTTGAGGTGACCGAAGTGGCAACCTGCCTCGAGTAATTGGTCAAATGTTGGAGTTGACATTGTTAAGTTGGTTTGTTTACGTTCTTTTGTTTTTTTACAATCGCGGGGTAGGGAACGTGTCCATCTCCGGGATTTAGATACTAAACACTTTTTGGTCGGCTCTCCGGCTCCTCGGCCTCAGGCGGCTATGCCGCTGCGGGCAGGTGTCCGGCAAAGCTGCGCGGCATTAACGCTTTGAGAACTGGAAGCGTTTGCGGGCTTTGGGCTGACCGGGCTTCTTTCTTTCCACGGCGCGGGGGTCGCGGGTGATGAAGCCTTCCACGCGCAGTGCGTGCTTGTCCTCGGGGTTGATTTTGACCAATGCGCGGGCTATCGCCAGGCGCAGGGCCTCGGCCTGACCTTTGTAGCCGCCGCCGTCGAGATTGACTTTGATGTCATACTTCTCTGCGACGTCAAGTGTGGTCAGAGGCTGCTTTACTATATATTGGAGGATGGACGACGGGAAGTACACATCCAGCGGGCGCTTGTTGATGGTGATATTGCCGTTGCCTTCTTTGACGATCACACGGGCGATGGCGGCTTTACGGCGGCCGATTGCGTTAACTGTTTCCATTCCTACAATTATTTAGCGTTGTTAAGGTCTAATACTTTGGGGTTCTGAGCGGCGTGAGGATGCTCGGGGCCGTTGTAGACGTGCATATTGTTGATCAGTTTGCGGCCAAGGCGGTTCTTCGGCAGCATACCTTTCATCACATGGATAAACAACGGATGGTAACCCGGTTTGATGTGCTTGTTGAACGACTTCTTCATCAACAGCTCAGGGGTGGTCTCGCGCTGGCCGCCGGGATATCCCGTGTAGCTCAGATAGATGTGGTCGGTCCACTTCTTGCCGGTCAGTTTCACCTTGTCGGCGTTGATGATGATGACATTGTCACCGCACTCTACGAAAGGAGAGTACGACGGTTTGTTTTTGCCGCGCAGGATTTTTGCGACTTGCGAGCAAAGACGTCCGAGAACCTGGTCGGTAGCATCGATCACTACCCACTCCTTCTCGACGCTCTGCGCGTTGGGTGATACGGTCTTGTAACTTAAAGTATCCACGTTTAAATGTTTGATTAATAGTTAAATAGTTTGGCTGGCAACCACACCGCGCTCGGCCAAAAGCGTTGCGGGTCGTCGGCCGGTTATTAATTTGGACATAATCGGACTGCAAAGGTAGCGATTTATCTCCCTATCTCCAAATATTTTAACCCCAAATTTTCGCAGGCGGGTCTTGCCGTCTTTGCGCCTCGTGAGTCCCTGCCGGGACTCATCCATGTTTAGCTGCGACGGACATGTAACGCCGCCGCTATCCCCGGCGTTGGATAACCCCATGTTGGAGCGCATTGCGCGACTACATGGGGCCCGACCGACAAACCCTAAAATTGCTACCTCGCAGAGGTTGCGCCTCCTCACGCCTCCGCCGAAAGGCGAAACCCCGACTCCGGTCAAACGAAGTCGGGGTTTCCCGATGCTTTTTGTTTTGGTGTCCGTGTTGCGGGGACTTATGCCTCGGCCACAACGTCCACCGGCTTCACGTTGATGAAGCGGCGTCCGTTTTTGCCCACGGTGAACACTACTGTGCCGTCGATGAGCGCGTAGATTGTGTGGTCCTTGCCCAGACCCACGTTCAGACCCGGGTGGTGCACTGTGCCGCGCTGGCGCTTGATGATGCTGCCGGCTTTGGCAAACTGGCCGCCGAAAATCTTAACGCCGAGTCGCTTGCTTTCCGATTCGCGACCGTTCTTCGAACTACCTACACCTTTCTTATGTGCCATTTCTTTTTCAGGTTTTAAGGGTTAAGCAATCACGTCTTTGATCACGAGCTGGGTGAAATACTGGCGATGGCCGTTTTTGCGGCGGTAACCTTTTCTTCTCTTTTTCTTGAAGACGATTACCTTTTCACCTTTCACGAGGGGACGTTTAACCTCGCAAACAACTTTGGCTCCTTCAACGGTAGGAGCGCCCACCTTAACGGCACCGTCGGCGTCTACGAGGAGCACGCGGTCAAACTCTACGGTCTCACCCTCCTTTTTCTCCTCGCCGAGATAGTGAACATACAAGAACTTGTCTTTCTCAGCTTTAAACTGTTGTCCTTGGATTTCTACGATTACGAACATTGTGTTATAACGTAATTTACAGGTTACTCCGTCGGGCGAAAGCCGCAATCATCGCGCGCTTTGCTTCATCATCGGCCCGGTGCGGAAAAATTAGCGACTGCAAAGATAACGCCTTTTCTCCTCACCGCCAAACATTCCCGCAAAAAAAATCAAATACGGCAGGTAGGGTCAGCCCATGGGCTGACCGCCATTTCGCTGCCATGCGGCTTGCCCATGGGCAAGCCCTACCCGCAAGCTCTCGTCAGGCGTGGTTTTCAGTAAGTAGGGTCAGCCCATGGGCTGACCGCCCGTTTCGCGAGCGTGGGCTGACCGCCCGTTTCGCGAGTATGGGCTGACCGCCGTTTTGCTGCCCTGCGGCTTGCCCATGGGCAAGCCCTACCTCCCATTCATGCCGCACATTGTGATTTTCCGGCAAGTAGGGTCAGCCCATGGGCTGACCGCCCGTTTCGCGAGCGTAGGCTGACCGCCCGTTTCGCGAGCGTAGGCTGACCGTCGTTTTGCTGCCATGCGGCTTGCCCATGGGCAAGCCCTACCCGCAAGCTCTCGTCAGGCGTGATTTTCCGGCAAGTAGGGTCAGCCCATGGGCTGACCGCCCGTTTCGCGAGTATGGGCTGACCGCTGTTTTGCTGCCCTGCGGCTTGCCCATGGGCAAGCCCTACCTCCCATTCATGCCGCCGACTGTGATTTTCCGGCAAGTAGAGTCAGCCCATGGGCTGACCGCCCGTTTCGCGAACGTGTGCTGACCGCTGTTTCGCGAGCGTGGGTTTCATGTTGACCGCTACTTGCTTTTGTATAATGTCGAATTGGTCCTTTTTATAAAATAATAATCATCTTGCGCCCAACGGGCGATATTTGCGTCTATATACTCCATAAATGTCTGTAATTGAATGTCATTTTTTATTATTGTGTCATAATATCCGTTTTGCCAATTAATAGTGGTGCCGTTCTGTTTTGATTCTCTGGTTGCGGCCCCTTTGATTGACGATACGATATTGCCAAGTCGGGTTATACGGCCACCGAACTTCCTTACGCTCATATCTTCCGATGCCTGATTTGTGATATTTATGATTGCGTGAATATGGTTGGGCATTATGACGTAGGCGAGTATCTTGGAGTCCCTGTAGTGTGTAGGTGTATCTTCGATGGCGCGTTGGACGCTTTTGCCGGCAAGCGAGAGCTGCATCTCCCCATTGGATGCTATGTCACCCAAAGACATTTCTTTCTCTTTTGTACATACTGTGACAAAATAGCATCCTCCTGAATAGTCATGCCATGATGCGCGGTGCTGTTTCCTTACGGGTAAGCTGTCGTTTGCCATATGTGAATTATATATTTTTTTGACATTGTTCTCTCCTCATTGCCATCCTGACAAGTAGGGTCAGCCCATGGGCTGACCGCCCGTTTCGCGAGCGTGGGCTGACCGCTGTTTTGCGAGCGTGGGCTGACCGCCGTTTTGCTGCCCTGCGGCTTGCCCATGGGCAAGCCCTACCTCCCATTCATGCCGCCG
>CANQQE010000006.1 GCA_947625935.1 uncultured Muribaculaceae bacterium
CATATTTTTAACGGATTAGACACTTGGCTCCTCGGAGCCGTTAACAAATTCTCAAAAAATAACCGAAGTATTGATAACACCCGTTGTCACATAAATGTTAGGCTGTCAATGCAAAAAACCGCCCGCGGAATAATCCGCAGGCGGTTTTACTATAGAAACTGAATCTAAAAATCCGGATTATCAAATCCAACGCACATAGGCGAAATCCATGCGGTGGGGGAGCGCGGGATTAGAAGGATAGAGACGGTAGGCGAAACGGAACACGCCTGCATCGGTGAGCTTATCTTTCAAGTGGTAGGTAACAATGTTGCCATCCTCGGCCTTCACCTTGAACGGAATTGTTTTCCACAATTTCTCGATGCCGTCGCTCTGCTTGTAGATGACGAGTTCGAGCCCGAGGTCTTTACCGAGTCCATTGGTATCAACCTTGACAGTGGTCTCAAAAGGCTCGCCCGTGATTCCGTTAGCGGCATCAGTGCGGTTCATTTCGACAACTCTCACACCATCCCATGCAGCTGCTACTTTCTCTTTCCATGCAACTATTTCCTTAGCAAGAGCATAGTCTTTAGCTACAAGTTTCTTGGTGCGTGCAGCTTCCTTATCGTAGAATCGGACGATGTAATCGTCGATCATGCGCTTCATGGTGAAGTGGGGAGCGATGTCGCCGATTGAACGCTTGATGTATTGGATCCACTCGGGAGAATAACCTTTTGAGTTTTTGGCGAAATAGAGCGGAACAATCTCGTTTTCAAGCATAGAGTAGATTGTGGCCGCATCGAGTTTGTCCTGCTGAGCCTGATCGGTGAATGTGCGTTTGTCGGTCAAGGCCCAACCGGCTTTCTCGTTGAAACGGTAGCCTTCATACCACCAACCGTCGAGGACGGAGAAGTTGAGGACACCGTTCATCTCAGCCTTTTCGCCTGATGTGCCTGAAGCCTCAAGGGGTCGTGTCGGGGTGTTCAACCAAATGTCGACACCAGAAACAAGGCGTTTCGCAACAATCATGTTGTAGTCCTCAAGGAAGATAATCTTGCCGAGGAACTGAGGCATACGCGAGATTTCCATGATGCGCTTGATCAGACCCTGACCCGCGCCATCGGCGGGGTGAGCTTTGCCTGAGAATACAAACTGCACGGGGAACTGCTCGTTGTTGACAATCTTGGCAAGACGGTCGAGGTCGGTGAAAAGAAGATGAGCGCGTTTGTAGGTAGCGAAACGACGGGCAAAACCGATGATGAGCGCATTGGGATTGATTTTGTCAACAATTTTCATCACTGCCGACGGATCACCCTGATTAGCGAGCCATTTCTCCTTGAAATCGCGCTTAACAAAGTTGATGAACTTGGTCTTCATCTTCATGCGCATCTCCCAAATCTCCTCGTCTTTGGCCTTGAAAATGCCCTTCCAAGCCTCAGGATTGCTTTGGTCTTCAAATACCTGCTTGCCGAGTTTCTCAGTGTAAAATTCTTTCCACTCGCTTGAGGCCCAAGTTGGCATATGTACGCCGTTGGTCACATAACCTACATGAGATTCCTCCCAACTGTAACCCTTCCAGATTCCGGCGAACATCTTCTTAGACACCTCACCATGGAGCCAGCTCACGCCGTTTGCTTCCTGACAAGTATTAAGGGCGAAGACGCTCATAGAGAAACGTTCGTTAGTATCGGGATTCTCGCGACCCATATTCATGAGGTCGTTCCAACTTATGCCAAGTCTTGCGGGATACTCGCCCATGTATTTGCCGAACAAGACTTCGTCGAAGTAATCGTGGCCTGCGGGTACAGGCGTATGCACGGTGTAGAGGCTTGAAGCGCGCACAAGCTCAAGAGCGACGTTGAAGTCGAGGTGCTGTTTCTGCACATAATCGACAAGACGCTGGAGGTTGAGCAATGCCGCATGGCCTTCATTGCAGTGATAGAGAGTAGACTTGATACCAAGTTTTTCAAGCATCAACACACCTCCGATACCGAGAAGGTACTCCTGTTTGATGCGGTTTTCCCAGTCACCTCCATACAACTGGTGGGTGATTACACGGTCAAACTCGCTGTTCATGTCAAAGTCGGTGTCCATCAGATACAGGTTCATTCGACCGACATTAACACGCCAGATGTGGCTGTAGACAATGCGACCGGGATAGGGAACCTCAAGAATCATCGGCTGTCCGTTCTCATCGAGAACCTGCTCGATTGGCAACTGGTTGAAATTCTGGGGTTCATAGTTGGCAATCTGTTGACCGTCAACTGACAGAGACTGAGTGAAGTAGCCATAACGATAGAGGAATCCCACAGCCGTCATGTTGACGCAACTGTCTGACGCTTCCTTGATGTAATCGCCAGCCAGCACTCCGAGACCGCCCGAATAAATCTTCAGGGCGTTGCAGAGTCCATATTCCATTGAAAAGTAAGCCACAGAAGGAACATCCTTGCGCATCGGCTTCTTCATGTAGTCCTTGAACGAAGCATAGACGCTCTCGATACGAGCCATCATCTCGGCATCGGCGAGAACTTCCTGCAGACGAACCGAGGATAGCTGCTGGAGCAGCATCACAGGATTTTCGCCAGTGCTACGCCACAAATCGGGATCAAGGTCACGGAAAAGAGATTTACCCTCACTGTTCCATACCCACCATAGGTTGCGGGCGAGCTCTTCCAATGGTTTCAGTTTGCCGGGCAAATCAGATTTAACAGTAATCTCCCGCCACGCAGGAGCATTAGTGTTGCTTACTTGAAGTTTCATATTAAATTATTAATAATTAATAAGTTATTTTTCTTTTGTTATTATTCGTTGCGCTGTGCGCAGTTAGCGAGAGCAGTCTCAAAAGCTCGTTCATAGTAGGTTATGAAGCTGCTCCAAGCCGCATGGCGCGCGGTGCGCATAGCGGCCTTTGATATGCGTTCGAGGAGATTTCCGCCGCATCCGGCGAGGTAACGCAGGCTGCGTGCCACGGATGAGGCAACGGTATCGTAGTTGAAATCGCCGCGCGCTATCACGTTGACGCCGCAACTTTCAAAATTGTTTTCAAATGACGACAGTATCCACTGTCCGAAGCCTGAAAGCGAAGTGGTGACCGTAGGCACTCCAAACGCAACGCTTTCGAGCGGTGTGTAACCCCAAGGCTCATAGTATGACGGGAACACCGTAGCGTCCATGCCAATCAGCAAGTCATAATACGGGCGGTTAAAAATGCCGTCGTTACCATCGAGATAGCATGGCACATATATTACAGTCACGTTATCGGGCTGATGGAATCCGCTGAGATAACGCTCAATGGGGTCTTGTCCGGGATTGTTAATCCAATGGGTGATGTAAGGCGCGTCGAGCGGCTGGCTCGCATTGCGTTCCATTGCATCGGCGAGATCCCGACGGGGTCCGTTAACCCATGCCGGAACCATGACGTAGGCAAGCACCGGGCGGCTCACACCTTCGCCGGCAAGACGGCTCATGGAATCAAGGAACAAATCAAGCCCTTTGTTACGATATTCGCAGCGGCCTGATGTGCCGACTATAAATGTATCGGCCGGGAAGTCGCGACCGGTCAACGCACGGCCAACCTTAAGGAGCAATTCGCGCGCATCGGCCCGGGTAGAATCAAATTTCACCCCGGTAGGGACGAAGTTACGCTCAAACCCGTTGGGGGTCACTACATCGGGATTTTTTTCCAGCAACTGCTCGCATTCTATGGCTGTAATGTCGCTGACGGTAGTGAAGCAGTCGGCCTGATGGGCTGCGGCTTTCTCCAACGAATGTTTAGATTGCATATTAAGCTCACCCGCCATCTGGTCACCGTTGTAGCCCTTAAGGTAGTCGTACAGTGGTTTGTTGTTGCCACATATGCTGCGGCCTATGCTTGTGGCGTGGGTGGTGAAAATCGTTGCGACCGACGGCATTTTCCATTTCAGATAAAGCAGTCCCATGCCTGTTGTCCACTCATCGAAATGAGCGATTACCCGGCCATCGGTCTTGCCCATGTGGCGGGTAAGGCTTTCGATAACCATCGCAGCGGCGACAGAAAACGCGCAAGCCTCGTCGTAGTCACCGTAGGCATGGAGTGAATCCACGCCATAGAGTTCCCACATTTTCCCGTAAATCTCATCTTTACGGGCGTACATGGAATCAAACTTCACCAAAACCGTCAATGGACGCCCGGGGATATTCCACCGCCCCACCCTGACAGTCACACCGTCGGGCAACTGCGGGTTTTGACGCCAAGCCTTTAGCAGGCTCGTCGATTCAACAAAATAAGGCGAGGGATTTTCATCGGACCATACATCGGGGCCGATAAATATAAGATTACCTTTATAATAGGACTGTAAAGTCTTTGCCTTGGTAGACAAGACGGTATAAATACCTCCGATTTTGTTACATACTTCCCAACTGGTTTCAAATAACAAATCGAGTCGTACGGATGCCTTTTCCATTCTTTAGAGTCACTTTTGAAGTTGCAAAGATAAGGAAATATTCTTAAAAACAACAAGGATGTTTCTTTTTGAAACACCCTTATCTATAATCTCGATAATAATGCCGATGAAATCACGGCGTTATGGAACAATTTAAGTTACATTAACATCGTTTATCTACTATGAATCGACGGTTTAATAGGGCAGCCGGCGGCCAATTTCTCATAATAAGCCTTAACGTCGGGCCATTTGTAGAACGGGAAATTGTCGGTAGGCAGAGGAATAGCTATTTCCCGCTCATTCAACATGAATTTAACGATTACATCGTTGTTTTTGTTACGGAAAAACACAATCTGCACATTAGCAGCCATCGGTGAGATGGCATAGGTGCGGAACACATCTTTAAACCGTTCGGGTTCTGCAACTGAGTTGTAGCATCCTTCCATTCCCAACATGGCGGTCAACGGTATCAGATTTCCATCGTGGCCGAAGCGTAGGGTCGCTCCGTTGCCTCCGGCCGCTATTATCGAATCGGCACTCGACAGTATGTTGCGTAGCAGCGGCTTTACATTGTCGATATTCATGCCGTCGGCAAGGGCATAGTTGCTATCGGCAGCGTAGAACTGGTAATTGAACACTTGCCAAAGGTCAAAAAGCTCCTGAGGCTCAAAAATATCCATAAACGACAATGGAGTTTCCATGTTTTGCATATCCACCGCAATCCAATATAGGCCCCACATGAGGTCGGAGGGATTAACCTTTCGCCTCACATAATCCTTATCCTTGAACAATGATGAGGCAATACGCTCGGGTCGGGTGTGTTCCTCACGGAATTTGCGGAATTCCTCGCGCCAAGGGCCGCGTTCGGAGTTAAACTCGCATGAAGCGGGGCTGTGGTAGTTGAGATAATCCATGTAACGATTAGAGGACTCGCGCGTGATGTCGAGGGCGGGCTTTTTCTCTTTCAACGCCTCACAAAAGGCATCCATGCTGAGGGCGCAGCGCATCACAATAGTTGAACGTGCCGACATTGACGGGTTGCCTGCGAAAACTTCGGGGAAAGCGTCATACATACGCGACGCTATTGCTTTGTGCTGACGCACTCCGAGCGGTGATAAATCGCCTCCTCGCCCTTCGGCTTCTACCCAAACCTTCTGAAGCCTCCGATATACATCTTCGCCAAGCGGGGTCAGCGCACCGGCATCGTGAGCGTCAGACATAAGGTCAAGCACCCATTTATAGTCATTATCACCTATCAGATAGCGCGATCCGTGCCGGCCATAATGGCTTATGTAGAATGGCTTATAACCCTTGGGGGCAGGGGTATTGGCACTTTCCGTCACGGGATAGGCATAATAAACTCCACCCGCTTTCTCAACTGTTTCAAACACCTCGTCTTGAGCCGGCCTCCCGGCCATGGCGCACAATCCACAAAGAACGAGGGCAACCGTTAACGCTAATTTCCTCATAAAATAATGTAAGTATTGATTATCAATTATTGAGCATAAAGGCAATTTCTATCCGCATAGCGCCTCATCCATCGCAGCGGCAGCCCGTCGGCCGTCGCCCATGGCGAGTATCACCGTAGCTCCCCCTCTCACAATATCACCCCCGGCGTAAAGCGGAGCGAGCGACGATCGCATGGTGACATCGTCGACCACGATCGTGCCCCGCTTTGACACTTCAAGGCCACCGACAGAGTTAGGTATGAGCGGATTGGGCGAAACTCCGACGCTGACAATCACCAAATCGACAGGTATCTCATCGACCGCACCGGGAATAGGCACCGGGGAACGTCGGCCTGACTCATCAGGCTCGCCAAGCTCCATGCGCTGAACCAGCATCATATTGACGCGGCCCTTTTCATCCCCACGGTATTCAACCGGGTTGCAAAGATTCATGAAAACCACACCTTCCTCCTTGGCGTGCTTGACCTCCTCGGCGCGGGCGGGCATCTCAGCTTCACCTCGACGATAGACTATCATGGCTACCTCGGCTCCCATTCGCCGAGCCGTTCTTACGGAGTCCATCGCAGTGTTCCCACCGCCTATCACGGCGACTCTCCGTCCGGTCAACACCGGGGTCTCGCCCCCACTGCGACCGGCACCCATGAGATTCACACGCGTCAGATATTCATTTGACGACATAACGCCAATTAGGTTTTCGCCGGGGATGTTCATGAAACGCGGAAGCCCGGCACCCGAAGCGACAAAAAGCCCGTCATAGCCCATGGCGATAATGTCATCGTAGCTCAAGGTTTTGCCGATTACACAATCTTTCTCGAATTTAACGCCAAGGCCCGAAAGCGTCTCAATCTCATCGTCGACGACGGAGTTGGGGAGCCTGAACTCGGGGATGCCATATTTCAACACGCCTCCGATTTCATGGAGAGCTTCGTAGACAGTAACTTCATAACCGCGCTTAATCATGTCGCCCGCAAACGATAAGCCTGCAGGCCCCGACCCGACAACAGCCACTTTTTTACCATTGGCAGGGGCTACCGAGGGGGTCACTTTTTCGCCGGATGAGCGTTCGCGGTCGGCGGCAAAACGTTCAAGATAGCCAATCGCTACAGGCTGCTTCTTCATCTTGTGATAGACGCACCGCGACTCGCACTGTTTTTCCTGAGGGCACACGCGTCCACACACAGCGGGAAGCGCACTCGTCTCTTTAAGCACAACGGCGGCAGAATGGAAGTCGCCGCGTTCTATATTTTTAATGAAGCCGGGGATGTTTATACCCACAGGACAGCCTGTGACACATTGCGGATCAGGGCAGTCCATGCAGCGTGAGGCTTCGAGCACAGCCTGTTCGGCTGAAATGCCTTGGTTGACTTCTTCGTTGCAGGTCACTCGGTAGGCAGGATCAAGCTCAGGCATTTTTACACGAGGAATCGACGCGCGCTCTTTAGCGGTTTTTGATTTGCGGAGTTCTTCACGCCATTGGGAGTCACGCGGCGCAGACGTCATATCATTTTTTTTCATTGCAATAGTATCGCTATGTGATGGGGTGGATTGTTAATTATAGGAGCGTAGTCTCATCATCATTTCATCGAAATCTACCTGATGAGCGTCAAACTCAGGGCCGTCGATACAAACAAAACGCGTTTTGCCGCCGACGGTGACACGGCAGGCGCCACACATCCCGGTGCCGTCAACCATGATTGTATTCAGAGAGCACATCGTCGGGACATCATATTTTTTAGTCATCAGCGACACAAATTTCATCATTACCGCCGGGCCTATGGTGACGACCAAATCGACCTTTTCGCGATTAATGACGGCTTCCACGCCATCGGTCACCAATCCCTTCGTGCCGTATGAACCATCGTCGGTCATTATTATGACCTCATCGGAATGAGGAGCGACCTGTTCCTCAAGAATCACGAGTTCTTTGGTGCGCGCAGCCAACACTGTCACGACCTTATTGCCCGCGGCTTTCATAGCCTTGACTATGGGGAGAAGCGGGGCTACCCCCACACCGCCACCACAGCACACAACCGTGCCGTAGTTATCAATATGCGTGGCTTTCCCTAACGGGCCGACAACATCGGTGAGGTAATCGCCAGGCTCCAGAGCGCATATTTTAGTAGTGGAGTCGCCCACCGCCTGAACGACCAGCGTGATTGTACCGGCCACAGGATCAGCATCTGCGATAGTGAGCGGGATGCGCTCGCCGTGCTCGCCGCAACGGACTATTACAAAATGGCCGGCTTTGCGCGATTTTGCAATCATCGGGGCATCGACCACTAATTTCACCACTTTTTCCGAGAAATGCTCTTTCTCCAATATCTTATTCATATCAAATATATTATTTGCGCCATGAGACTTTTCAAAGGCAGGTAATCTAAGTGCTTACAAAGGTACAATTAAAACATAAATATAGCAACTCGGCAAGGAAATTAGCGAGTCAAAGCACCCGGGAGGATTTGCCGTTCGCGACACATCATCGTCATGGTCGCTGTTAAAAATAGGTGAAAATTGGAATAAAATTTGTAATTTAGCGGCTTAATTTCACGCTGATTTCGCCGAGTAGGCAGTACAAATGAAGGAAGCTACTGAAAATAAATCTATTACGCAAGAGTTGCCGGCTTTGACGCCGCTGACATTCATCCCCGTCTACAAATCCGTGATATGGGGAGGAACCCGCATTGGAGAGTATAAGCAGGAGCGTTTAAGCCAAAATTCAATCGGCGAAAGCTGGGAAATATCGGGGATACCCGGACATGAGACCATCGTAGCCGCCGGGCCTCATAAAGGCAAAACCATCGGCGAGCTAATGGCGCAGTACGGTCCGCGTCTCATAGGACAACGTCTGTCAAGCCGGAGCATCAAGGAATTTCCCATATTGATAAAGTTCATTGACGCCCGCGACGACTTGTCGCTTCAGGTGCATCCCGGAGAAGAGATAGCCCGCAGCCGCCACAACTGTCCCGGCAAATCAGAGATGTGGTACATAATCGATTCGGCCCCCGATTCAACAATAATATCGGGCTTTTCAAAGCCGATAACCCGCGAGAAATACCGTGAGCAGGTCAAGGAGGGTGAAATATTGCAATCGGTAGCCCGCCATCCGTCACGACCCGGCGACGTATTCTTTATTCCGGCAGGACGCGTACACGGAGCCGGTGGTGGAAATTTCATACTTGAAGTACAGCAAAGCAGCGACATCACCTACCGAATATACGATTACGACAGGTGTGACAAAAGCGGCAACCGCCGGGAGCTTCACACCGAGCAGGCCGCCGAGGCCATTGACTATAGAGTGTATGACAACTATAAGATAGACCCTATTGCCATAAAACCCGGTGTTGATGTGCTGGTACAGTGCCCCGTGTTCGAGGTCAGATTACTGACTATCGATGATTCTCTGGACTTCACCACCCCCGATGACAGCTTTCTCACAATGACCTGTATAGCCGGGAAAGCCGACATCATCGCCGGGAATACGGTGACGACCCTTAGCTGTGGCCATTCCCTTCTGATTCCGGCGGAATTACGTGACATCACCATTAAAGGGAACGCCCGCATCATAACCGCAAGCTGCTGACATTCCATTCAGCCGCGTTTACAAAGTGTGAAATTCTTATAAAAAGATTGCGCGGTTTAAAAATTCTTTTCTTAAATTTGCGATGTGCTGCCAATGAAGCACAGAGAAATATAAAGAAATCGTAAGCGTTTGCCTTGCGCTTTGGCCTTGATCGACATGAATTACACAAGTTCCAAGTCAGGAGGGATTAAGCGAGAGGTACTGACTCTACCGCTTTTCACTGTTATACAGTTGGACCGGGAGTCGTCCAACAACAAAAGTTATCACATTTCAACTATGAAAAAGTTTATTTTAAGAGGACTCGCCGCACTGATGCTAATCTCGGCGCCATGCACGGTCTATGCCCAAATGTCGGCTAAGGAACAGCGCAAAGAGCGTCAGGAACTCGCTAAAGCGTCGAAAAAGGAACTGAATGAAAAGGCGAGCAAAGCCGCACGCAAGGAAGCAAAAAAATTGACCAAGGAAGGGTGGAAGACTACTCCCGGAGCTTTGCCGATAGATAAGCAATTGGATCGGTCGTACATGATGCAATACCAGTATGACCAGGACGGTTATCCCAAATTCATCATGGCCGAGGCTATGAGCGTGGGAGGCAACTATGACGCCGCCAAAATGCAGGCACTCGAGCTTGCCAAACAAAATCTCGCAGGCCAGATACAGACCGAAATAACCGCTATCATTGAAACCACCGTCGCCAATGAGCAGATGGATCAAAGCACCGCAGCATCGCTGACCAAAAGCGTGCTCGCGAGCAAAAATCTCATATCGCAGAGCATCGGGCGAGTGCTGCCTATCGTTGAGACCTATCGCGTGGCAAACGGCAACGGCCGAGAGGTGCTTGTGCGCGTGGCCTATAGCATGGATATGGCAAAAGCGGCAGCCAAACGCGCAATCAAAAAAGACCTTGAATCGCAAGGAGAGTCTCTGCACAATGACCTCGACAATCTTCTCGGCTGGTAAAGCATGAAAAAATTTCTCTTATCACTCTTGTCGCTGATGGCAGCAATCGGGGTATTCGCACAGAAAACCAAAAAAGTTTCCGCTGAATATACCCTGATTGCGCCGGAAACGACATCAATCGAGAAAGCCAAACATATCGCGGTCGAAAAGGCTAAAGTCGACGCTATCGAAAAAGCGTTCGGCTCCCATGTTTCCCAAATCAACGTCACGAAAATAGAAAACCTCAACGGGAAATCAACCATTAATTTCTCATCAAGCGGCGGCAGCGAGGTAAAGGGAGAATGGATTGAATTTCTGACAGAACCGCATTATGACATAACCTATGCCGACAATATGCTAAATGTCTCGGTGTCGTTCAAAGGCATGGTGAGAGAAATAACCACCCAGCGGACTGCCATTGACGCAACTATAATGCGTAACGGGGTGGGGAAACAATTTGAGGATAACGACTTCTATTCAGGTGACGAAATGTATCTGTCGTTCACCTCCCCCGTTCAAGGTTATATGTTAGCCTACCTCGTAGACGGCGACAACGCTTACCGCCTACTACCCTATCGGCGGGAAAAGACGCCCCATGTGAAAATCGAGACAACCGACCCAATTTTGTTCTTCGATAAAAAGTCGGTGGCTCCATCAAAGCGAAGGCTCACTGACGAATATGTCCTGACCGCATCACAACCGCTTGAAATCAACACCATCTATATCATATTCTCACCAAACTACATTTCAAAAGCGATTGATACTGTTGACGGGAAAGGGACACCCCACAGTTTAGGAGCATCGGAGTTCCACAAGTGGCTCTCCTCCGCAAGACGACAAGACTACAACCTTGTGGTCAAAGAAATACCAATCACAATTCAGCAGAAGGAATGAACAGTTTATCGAAAGTTTTTTTGATAGCCGCCGTGTGGGCTACGTCATCTCTCTCGGCATTGGCCTATACCCTTGAAGATTACGATAGAGCCATGAGACGCGGTGACTACAGTCAGGCTATCACCGTGATGAACGACATCATCAATCACAGCGAGACAAAGACCGGCGACTATTATTACAAAAGAGCTTGCGCCTATGAAAAGAACGGGAATTTTGTCTATGCAGCCATCGATTGCGGAACAGCACTAAGTCATTCGGCTGACAACAAGAGCTATTACTTGCTCCGCGCCCGTTGCAAGTATAAAATCAATGACCCTACATACATAGCCGACGCTGAAAAAGCCGGAGAGGAGGGGCTTGCGATGATAAAAAAGGATAGAAACAGAGGCCGCACACATAGTTCAAACTACCCATCCACGCCATTAAGGAACTCAGACCTGTCAAGGCCATCGGATGTTGACATCAACATCCCTCTAACCTCACATCGCAACGAGAACTCATTCGCGTTAATCCTGTGTATAGAGAATTATCTTGAAAACAATATATCCCGGGTGGATTACGCTATTAATGACGGGAGAAAATTCAAGGAATATTGCATAAAAACACTGGGTATCCCAGAAAACAACATTCATCTGCGGACCGATGCCACGCTCAACCAATTTCGGCAAGACCTCAAATGGGCAAACGGTATTTCAGACGCATTTGGCGAGAAAGCCAACCTGATCGTCTATTACTCAGGGCACGGAATGCCCGACGAAAGGTCAAGAAAAGCCTATCTGCTGCCTGCGGACGGAATAGCCAACGACCCGGAGAGCGGTTATCCGCTGTCACAACTCTACCAGGAACTCGGAGAGATGAATTTCAACTCATCGCTTGTGCTGCTTGACGCCTGCTTCAGCGGTTCAAAAAAAGATGGCGAGATGCTCACCAAGTCGAAGGGAGTGGCCATAAAACCCGATCCCGAGGAACTTACGGGAAATGTCGCCGTGCTGTCAGCTACGCAGTCTGACGACACCGCTTATTTTGACGATGAAAACGGACACGGGCTGTTCACATATTTCATTCTAAAAAAACTTCAGCTCACCAAAGGCAACGTCACTATTTCAGATTTGGCAGATTATGTAACCGATAATGTGAAAAAGACCTCTGTGCTGAAGAAATCAAAAATGCAGTCGCCCACCATTGAGTATTCGTGTGACAGTTCGGTCGATTTGGAAAAAGTTAACCTGCAACGTCGATGAGAAGAACCATTATCCAACTGATAGCCTTCATATTCTTCGTAAGCGGGATGGGACAATCCCCCCTGCGGAAAGTTATCTATACTTTTGACATCAATGAGGAGCTTTATGCTCATGAATACCTTTCAAACATGAAAATCGCAGGCAATAAGTTTGCTTGCGTCGTCAGAAATAAGGTTAATTCAAAGCTGTCGTTCATTTTAAACGGAGCGACATTGGTCACGGCCAAAAAATTGGAAATACACTGGGTAGACCCCTACTCCAGAAACAACTGCATATATTCATACGCGGATGACAATTCGCAAGAGTATATCGTCATTGACGGTAATAAATACGGCCCGTTTGAAGAAATCGCTTATATCCAGCACGCCAATATGAACAACTGGGACGGTACCCCCAACTTAGACTTGAGATACAACAAGAACACGTTTAAATTCAAGAGGATGGGAAAAGTATACCGCCACGACAATGACGGCTCGATATATGAGTGTGACGGAGACAATCCATGGGGAGCGACAGAAAGGAGCAATCCAACATACCACAGCCGTGACGGCCTCCATAAAGCTCAGTTCTCGATGAACTATCATTTGCTCACAGTGGACGGTATACCATATGTGCTGCCGGTTGATGTCGACGCACGAAACATCAATGTCGGGGAAATCGCAGTGACCGATTACGGTACAGTCGTAGCCAGCATGAACTACCATGACGGCACCGAATGGGTATATAAATCTTTTGTCATAGGCAACAATTCATTGGAGTTAATAAAAAGTAACGAATACTTTGAACCCGAAACCGGCACCATAGTCCGAAAAAGCGACAACCAAACCCCGTCGCGTCCCCAATTGTCAGGGTTTGACGAGTGGAGAGATGAGAACGGCAATTGGATTTATAAAATAAATTACTCTTTGCAGGACAAAACCAACCGACATTTCTTCACGGCAAACTGGGCATACAAGTATGTCATGATTGATGATAAGAAATTTGGGCACACTACCCCTTTCTACGCATTTTACGATGACACCAACGACGCATTCGGCTGGGTCACGGTAGAAGGGAGGCAGCTTGTGCTCTATACCTACAGACTGTCAAAATGATATTTAACCTAATCTGTTCGTTAATCCTGTCGTATTTCGGGAGCTGCCCAAAAGAAGCCGGTGAAGCAATGGACTTCCTGAAGGATAACCGAAACGAGATAATCTCTACCACGCCCCAACTGTCGAGTTCAGAACGGGCGATGGCTCTTGCAATTGTCGCGCCTGAAATCAGTCAATTTTCTAAGGTGGTCGATTATTTTGAGCTTCGCTCGCTGTATATCCTTTATCTGAATGGCGGGACGGCCGATTTCAGTGTCGGACCGTTCCAGATGAAACCAAGTTTCATTGAGGATATGGAAAAATTCGTCGCCGGCTCAAATGAATTGAAAAAGGAGTATTCAAGTCTAATACCCGACGGAAGCGAACGAGAAAAGAGAGCATTCAGGTTGAACAAACTCGCCACAATCAAGGGTGAGCTTCAATATCTCAGTCTCTTTATCTCGATAGCCAAATCGCTGACTGACGACATAAGATTCAAGGATGCGGAACAACGGCTCAAGCACTGGGCCACACTCTACAATTCAGGATTAAACCTTAGCGGAGATAAAATCGCCCGGCTTCAGTCAAAAAAAATGTTTCCCCGCAGGGAGAAGCGGTTCAATTATTCCGATATAGCTTGTGAATTTTTTAATGAGATAATTAAATATGACTGGTAAACTTAAATCAATATCGCTAATTGTCGCAGCAGCGCTTTCAAGTGCGGCCGCAACCGAAGGACACGCCCAAGACCCCAAGGAGGTGTATGAATCATTCAAGCAGAGAGCAGAGAACGATTACAACAGTTTCAGAGACAATTGCAACAAAAAATACGCCCAATTCCTAAAGAAAGCATGGGAAAGCTATGAAAGCAAGGCCCCGACAGCTATTCCTCAAGAGAAAAACAAGATTCCTCCAAAACCATACAAACCTAACGACGACCGCCCGCGCACAACCGAGCCGGTGAGCATCGAACCGGTAAAAACCAGCCCACGACCAAAGCCGGTAGCGCCCATAAAGGAAAACAAAGGCAAATTGGAGAATCGTTTCCCCACCAATTTCTTCGGCTTGGAATGCGGGGTCAGGCTACCCCAATCGGCAAAGAACAGCATCAGAGACTGCAGCCCCGAGTCAATATCATCGGCATGGGAACGACTTAGCGGGTCGGAAATGGATAATGCCATACGCGATTGCCTTGAGGTGAGAGTCAAAAACAAACTTTGCGACTGGGCCTATCTGATGTTTCTCGACCATCTGAGCCGACAGTTTTGCAGTGATGCAAACAGCGCGACAATGCTCATGTCATATATCTATTGCCAATCGGGCTACCAAATGAGATTAGGAACTGACGGGGCTAAACTCATCATGATGTACGGAAGCGACAACAGAGTCTACAATAAATGTTATTTCATGCTCGACGGCGTGAGATTCTATCCTTACGGCGAGCCTTCGGAATCGCTAAGGATATGTAATACAAAATTTGAGGGTGAGACACCTATGTCGCTTTCAATCACCGACGAACAACGATTAGGCAACCATCTCTCACCGCTCAGGGAAATAGCGTCAAAACGATATGACGATATGAAGATAACGACACAAGTCCCATCGGATCTTATCGAGTTTTACAACAACTATCCGACATTCGCTGTTGACGACAACCCATTGACCCGCTGGGCCTCATATGCCAACACTCCACTGGCCAACCATACGAAAACGCTCATGTATCCGGCACTGAAGAAAAGCCTTGGCGATTGTTCGGAAGAAAGCGGCGCGAACAAACTTCTAAATTGGGTTCAGACTGGATTTGTCTATGAATATGACGACAAAGTGTGGGGCCACGACCGGGCGTTTTTCGCAGAGGAAAGCCTGTATTATCCTTATTGTGACTGCGAAGACAGGTCAATATTATTTTCCAGATTGATACGCGACCTTTTAAATCTCGACGTTGCTTTAATCTACTATCCCGGTCATCTCGCAACAGCGGTTGCTTTCAATGAGAATGTCGATGGGGACGCCATGATAATCAATGGCCGCCGTTTCGTGATATGCGACCCGACATATATAGGCGCACCAGTCGGTTCTCAGATGCCCGGACTTGAATATGATAAAGCTCAAGCAATCATACTGAAATAAAACGAAAGGGGAACTATCTCCCCCCTTATCTGTAAGAACGAATAACGGCGTGCCGCATCGGCGGCACGCCGTTATTCGGGTTATCAATGTTGTCGATAAAGTATCAAATCATTGCGTTGATGACATCTTTGATTTGCTGGGCGAGTTTATCGGCTTGCTCCATGGTGTGTGCCTCGGAATATATGCGGATAATCGGCTCAGTATTTGATTTGCGCAGGTGAACCCATGAATCGGCAAAATCAATTTTAACTCCATCGATAGCGGTAATCTTTTCAGAAGCGAATTTCGTTTTAACCGCTTCAAGAATGGCATCCACATCGATAGCGGGAGTTAATTCTATCTTGTTTTTGGCTATGGCATAAGCCGGGTATTCCTTTTTAAGCTCGCTGACTTTTTTGCCTTTCTTGGCAAGAAGCGTGAGGAAGAGAGCGACACCTACAAGAGCGTCACGACCATAATGGCTGGCGGGGTAAATCACGCCTCCGTTGCCCTCTCCGCCAATCACGGCTCCGGTTTCTTTCATCTTGGTCACCACGTTGACCTCGCCGACAGCCGCCGCATTGTAATCACAGCCATGGGCATTGGTCACATCGCGCAGAGCACGCGATGAGCTAAGGTTGGATACAGTTGCACCTGGAGTTTTCGACAGCACATAGTCGGCCACAGCCACAAGAGTATATTCCTCGACGAACATTTCACCGTTTTCCATCACTATTGCCAGACGATCCACATCGGGGTCTACCACGAAACCGACATCGGCCTTGCCTGTGCGCATAAGATCGGCAATCTGGGTGAGATTTTCAGGAATTGGCTCAGGAGTATGCGCGAAACGTCCCGTAGCCTCGCAGTTAAGCTCAATAACATTCTTCACTCCCAGAGCACGGAGCAACTGTGGGATAACCACACCGCCAACCGAATTGACCGCATCGACAGCAACAGTGAAATCAGCCTTCCTGATGGCTTCGACATCGACTAAATCAAGCGCAAGCACGCTCTCAATGTGACGACGATTGTAAGTGTTATTGATGTATTCATGTCCGAGGTCGTCAACTTCAGCAAAAGTGTATTCATCGGCCTCGGCTATGCGCAACACCTCTTTGCCCTGAGCATCGTTAAGGAACTCCCCGTTCTCATTGAGGAGTTTCAAAGCATTCCACTGTTTAGGATTGTGGGAGGCCGTGAGAATGATACCGCCACAGGCTTTTTCTCCGACCACGGCCAGTTCCGTTGTCGGTGTCGACGCCAGACCGATGTTGACCACATCAAATCCCATGCCTGTCAATGTTCCGACAACCACATCTTTGACCATAGCACCCGACAGACGGGCATCTCGTCCCACGACAATGCAATTGGAGTCGCGGGTCGTGTTCTTACGGATAAAAGTAGCGTAAGCGGCTGTGAATTTCACAAGATCGAGGGGACTAAGGCCCTCACCGGGACGACCGCCAATCGTGCCGCGGATACCTGAAATTGATTTTATAAGCGACATTATAACTTCATTTTTAGGGTTATTAAATCTGACTCTTGAAATATCTCACATTATAAAGATAAGGGATGACGTTGGCAATCTCGCTCTGGAAACCATACTGGGATTTAATCACGAGATTCACCTCGCAATCTATGCCGAGATAAGCCAGAGGGAGCTGAATGCCGGCCCCGTACTGTGCCGACGAGGCTAATGTGTAGTTACCGAAACGGAAACTTGTCGCATTGTACTCAAAATCGTTGGCATTCCCCTCATACAGAAAATCGCCTGTTTTAGCCCAATAATTCAGGTTGCTACGGGTGAATCTGAAGAAAATGAGCTGATCGGACTTGGCTTTATCTTTAAGATTGCCTGACCGGATGACCTGCATATATACCATCCCATCCTCATCCATGCGGTAGAAAGGAGCGTCGGGGCCTTCCTCAAAAATAGAATCGGCAGGCACAGAATTGACGACCCTGTTGTCGGCCAAATAGCTGTTGACCGACTTTATTTCATCGTTGAGCAAGTCGGCATAACTTTTGCTGTCATCGCAAGAGGTGACAGCCATCATGGCCGGAATCGCAACAATAACCGACATTAACGCTTTAAGAAACTTTTCCATCTTTGTTATTATTGGCATTTGGAAGATATTTATCATATTGATCAAGAATCGACTCGAATTTCGCTATGGCCTGATCCATGGTTCCGAAGAACTCGCCACCGGCGGCATTTTTATGTCCACCCCCATTGAAATGCTCCTCGCACATCTTATTGACAGGGAACTCACCGCGACTGCGACAAGAGACCTTGATGTAAGCAGCTTCCTCCCGAAGAAACACGGAATATACCATATCGGGGACACTCAACGGCACATTGACGAGGCTCTCTGTATCGCCCCGCTCATAATGGTAACGGTTCAATTCATCCTGGGTCAACGAAATCAGAGCCGCCCGATGCTCGGGAAACACTCGCAATTTCTCGCTAACGGCATAGCCGTTGAGTTGCAGACGGGAGACTGAATTGGAATTGCATACCATCGAATAGATGCGGTCTTTGTCGATGCCACGCTTGACAAGGTCTGCAATAACCATATATAACTCTGGATCGTTGGAATTATATGTGAAATTGCCCGTATCGGTCATCATGCCGGTGTAGATACATTCAGCCACACGGCGTGAAATTCGGTCGGCCCACCCCATCGCAACGATAACCTGATAGAGCAAAAAGCAGGTTGATGATGATTCAGGGTGAGAAATGACCACATCGGCGAAATTTTCTGGAAACAGATGGTGATCTATTAGAATCTTAGGACAGTCCGCATCGACAAGCAACGGAGCCAAACGGTCAACACGCTTGGCCGCATTAAAATCGAGGCAACATATCAAGCCCGCTTCGGCGAAAAGCGATTTGACCTGCGTCTCAAAACGTGTGAATGGCATAATCTCTTTCGCTCCGGGCACACCGTAAAGGTTTTTGGGAGGCACGTCGGGGGTAACCACCTTAGCTTTCTTACCCATTGACCGCAACAGGTGGCATAACGCTAATGTAGAGCCAATCGCATCGCCATCTGGAGTGAGATGGCAGGTTATGACAATGTTATCGTTATCGTTAAGCAGCCGACGCACTTCATCGACCTTGGCTTTATCTAAGTTCAATGATTCAGTCTTATTCATACTATCCCGCAAAGATACGAAAAAGATTAGGTATATTTGCAGTAAAATAGGCTCACAGACAAAATTTAGACAACATCCATACTGAAAATGGACATTCTGCGCAAGGAACTCAACGAAATATACCGCTCTCAGCATCTTGACGAAGAACAGCTCGACAACATCGAAATTGAACGGAGTAAAATCTTAATCAAAAATCTTGTCTCAATCAGGGAGTCGTGCGCTATCATAACCGATGCCTCAAACGACCGATGCCATCTGTCGGGAGGCTCATTGGCGCGTATTTTAGGGATAACAGACAGCTTCAATATCAATGCCAGTTTTGATTCAAGCGATGAAGATTTGATTTACGATAAAATGCACCCCGAAGATCTCGTCGAGAAAAGGATGCTTGAGTATGAGTTTTTTAAAGTTGTAGACGACATGCCCAATAGCAAGAAAACGGGTTATAAAGCGACCTGCCGGATAAGAATAACTGACCGTGACGGCCAATATATCCACATCGACAACAGCACACAAATACTCACAACCTCTCCAAAGGGGAAGATATGGCTAATATTGTGTTGTTATGATTTATCACCCGATCAAAGTCCTATTAGCGGCATTTGTCCGCGAATAATAGACAATCTCGGAGGACAAATCACTGAATTACAGCTATCAGAAAAGCGCAGAAACATCCTAAGCGATAGAGAAAAAGAGATATTGCGGCTGATTCAGGTGGGGAAACCGAGCAAGCAGATAGCCGACACTTTAGGAATCTCTATCCACACCGTGAACCGCCATCGCCAAAACATTCTGGAAAAGCTAAGTGTAGGGAACTCCGTAGAGGCCATAACAGCCGCAACTTCCATGAAGCTGCTTTAGCTGATAGTATTGGTATGGTTATTAATCAGTATTGCCAACTTTTGCATTACAGGATATTTTTGCAGAAAAAAATATTTTGTGATGAAAAGATTATTACCACTCGCACTATTACTTCTGTCGGCATCCGGGACATATTCAGCCACAGGAAAAGACAAAAAAAATTTCGACTGGGGAAACGCCACGGTCTACTTTGTAATTACCGACCGTTTTTGCAACGGCGACACGACTAACGATGTGAATTACGGGCGTATCGTCGACTATGGTGAAGAACGACTCAATGCCGCAACATTTCACGGAGGAGACATCAAGGGGATACTTAAAAAAACGAAAGAAGGTTACTTCACCGATTTGGGAATTGATGTCGTGTGGATGACAGACGTCTATGAACAGATACATGGATGGATGTCGGGCAGCGGCCCGGTCAACGACTTTCCCCATTACGGATATCATGGGTACTACCCGTTGGATTATACCCAGATGGACAAAAACTACGGCACTATCGAAGAATTTAGAGAATTGGTGGATACGCTCCATGCTCAGGGCATACGCGTGATGCTCGGAGCTAATCTTAACGATCCCGGTTATCCCACCCTACTCGACGCCGTGCAATATGGCTTCGCTGATACCGGGCTTGACGAACCGCAGGCGGCGCGACATATAAAGGACTGGAGCTTTGATGATTTTTTTGAAAACAGGATAGATTGGAAAGGATGGTATGACCGTGGCTGGATAAGGATGCCGGATGAGGGATGGGATGAAAACAACCCCCTTGAGGCCACTCTGTTCGGGATGCCCGATTTCAAAGATGAGAGCAATGAACCTGTGGAGATTCCGGCATTCCTCAAAAGAAAGTGGAAACAGGAGGGAGATAAAAACAACGCATGGGTCAATCCTTCGGCCAGTAAGTTGCGCAAAGACCGCAAATGGAGTCCTATACAATATGTCATATCGTGGATTTCCTCGTGGGTAGAGGAGTTTGGCATTGACGGAATGAGATGTGACATAGTCGAGAATGTCCACCTCAACCGATGGAAAGAATTTAATCAAGCGTGCAACGACGCTCTAAACAGATGGAGAAGGAGGCATCCCGATGACCCTGCCGCACAATGGACTGACAGATTCTACATGACGGGCGACTATGACTGCGCGTCAATCGATTATAAGCCCGAATATGCCGACGCCGGGTTTTCAAGCATGGTAAATTTCTATTTCCCGAAACATGGCGACTTAGACGGAATCGTCTACACATGGCAAGCATATGCCGACAGTGTCGCCTCACATCCGGGTTGGCATCCGTTCAGTTACCTCAACAACTCATATCACAGGGATGCTGATATGTCAAACATGATTGCCTGCGCCACCACCCTATTGCTGGCTCCCGGAACAGCTCAAATATTCTATGGCGACGAGACGGGACGCAAACTCAACGACGCACGTTTTAACGTGGACAGCGACCAGGCATTCCGTTCTGACATGGACTGGAACGACATAGACCGAAAGCAATTGGCTCATTTCCAAAAACTCGGTAAAATACGCAAGGACAACACCGTAATCGGAACCGGACGTCAACGGACTTTAGACACCCACACCTGCATCAGATATAACGACCGGGACACTCTTTTAATCAGAGTGGCGTCAATAGACGGACAACCCATAAATGTAAGGGACTTATTCGCCGATGGCGATGAATTAATCGAGCTCTACAGCGGCCAAACGGCTAAAGTCAAAAACGGCCAAATCAATATTTCAGGTTATGAGAACGAGATTGGCATATTCAAAAAGATAAGACATGAGCTCTCGGAGCCGTCTATAAGATAAGGCATTTTAGGCAGAGCGTAACACCTAAAAGACGTTCAACAACCCTTGGCGCATCCCCGGGCCGGTGGAGCGTAACAAGTGGTTTGAACGTCTTATTTTTTATTGAGAGACGTTGGATAACAACGTGAGAATCGCTATCGCGCAAGAATCAGATTTCAGATTTGAGACCCGATACCCATGAGCCGATACGGCTATCGGTTAGTTCAGGCTTGTTGACCTCATCAAGGAGTAATCCGACAGCAGTCGCCCCTTCCTTGACAGCTTCGCTTTCAGAAAAATCATAGCAATCGGCAGGGAAAGCGCCGATGAATCTCGCACCAGTCTTCTGCAATCTGTCGTAAAGCACACCGACCGCACCGCAGAAGGTATCGGACATAGTTTCATCGCCACATCCGAAAACAGCGATTTCCTTACCTTTCAAATCAAGCGGTTCAAGACCAACAATAAAATCCTCCCAGTCATCCTGCAGCTCACCGCTTCCCCATGTGCTCGACCCCAACAATAATACATCGTAGGGAGCGACATCGGACGGGGCGGATTTAGCCACATCATGCACATCGGCATCGGCTACGCCCAATTTCTTTGCAATACGCCCGGCAACATCGGCGGTAGTACCAGTGGATGATCCGAAAAATATTCCTATTTTTTTCATTGCTCAATTCGTTTTATTCTATTGCTTAAACACCATCTGAGACTATGATGTTCAAAAGAATTTACCGAGAATTGAGCAAAGCGTTGACCTGTTGAGCATTGGCACCTAGCGAAACAGCCCGCCGAGCATCGGAACGCACCTCGTCGTAGAGATAACGCTTCTTATTCAGCAACGCCCGTAAAATATAAAACTCGGGGTCGACAGGATAACGCTCCATAGCGGCGGCGATGGTCTCGGACGCCTCAGCGAGAAGATCGAGAGCAAGCTGGTTTTCAATTAGACCGGAATAATATTCCGCAGCCGGCGACATAGCGACAAGCCGGCCGTATTCCTCAACGGCCGATTCGTTTTCGCCCCGTGCGGTGTGGAGCGCGGCAAGCGCGACCAAAGTCGTCTCTGCATCCGGGGCCATCGCCCGCAAATGCTCAAAGTCCACTTCAGCGGCTTCGAGGTCTCCAATGGAAAACGACACCATGCCACGATAGAAATATGGTTCAGACAATGTGGAATCCAGACGCATAACATTCTCATAATCAGCAACGGCTTCTTCTTTGCGCCCCATTGACAGATATACGCGCGCCCTGTTGTTAAGGACAGTCACCGATGCCGGGGCGATGTGATGGGCATCGGTCAACGCCTCCAAAGCCCCGGCGTCATTCCCCATCTGATGACGCACGATACCGAGGTTTGAAAGCAACAGCACGTTGCCCAAATCGCCCGGACGGAGAGAAATGGCCTCAGCCAACAAAGATTCCGCCTCGGCCCATTCAGAATGAGCGATAGCACTATCGGCGCGCTCTACCACAGACAAAACCTCAGGGGACAATGACCCGGAGGCATTTTGAGCAGAATGTAATAGAACCGGCATAAGCGGCATAAAAACCGCCAGCAATAAAAATCTTGATAACTTCATGTCGCAAATTTACATCAAAATCTCTCGATATATCAATTTTCAATGCTGATTGGGGCAAATTAGTTTTGGGGATATGGGAAAAGATGATTAATTTTGCTGTGTGAATTGCATAGACCGCCATATTAGCTACCTGATAAGCCGTCACGATTGTGTTATCGTGCCAGGGTTCGGTGCGTTTGTAGCACAATATGCCCCGGCTCATATTGACACCGAGCACAACACCATTACGCCTCCGGCCAGAAGAATCGGCTTCAACCAGTCGTTGAATCACAACGACGGTCTGCTCGCTTCATCAATCGCCAGATCAAGCGGCACTAATTATGACACGGCAGTAGCGACTGTGGCCCAGCAAGTGGCTTCATTGCGGACTCAACTCCAAACCGACGGGGAGGTTTCCATAGGCCACATCGGCAGTTTCACTGACAAAGGCAACGGGATTATAGAGTTTCAACCATTCGCAACCCCGATAGTCTCACCCAACTACTTCGGCCTCGCAGAGCAACCTGTAGCGAAGGTGATTAAAATTGCCAAAGATGAGGAAAACCGCAGAGAAAACGCCGAGACACGACGTCGCAACCGTCTGTCGATCATAGCCCGAAACTCAGCGAGGGTAGCCGCTTCCATAGCGTTGCTGCTCGGCCTCGGAATCATGCTGTCGACCCCCATTATCGTAGACCGTCAAGCTCCTTCGATGGCTTCAGTCTCGTCAGTCACCACAGTAACTCCTCCCAAGACAACAAGCGCAGCCGCTTTATTGCCGACCAATCATGACGCCACATTATATCTCGCCGCTACGACCGAGGGCTATGAGGTGGCCGACACCGCAGCGCGCAGCAGGTATGCGGCAAGACTCAAATCGGCAGAACGGCAAAAAGCACTTAGAGCCGAGACTGTGACGGCGTATACACCAAGAATGAATGAGAGCGACCCATATTGTCTGATTGTCGCATCTCTTTCGACCGCCGAAGACGCAGAACGCTATCTGTCGCAGAGCAATGACAAGAGTTTGCGTTGCCTGGCCAAAGACGGCAAGTTCCGAATATACGCAGCCACAGGTTCAAATGTAGCGGAGGCATCGGCACCGACAAGGTCATCGGCATTCAGCAAACGCTATCCGGGCGCATGGGTATGCCACAGGTAATCCCATCTAAAACCGCAAAAACAAACCAAATAATAATTATGGACCAATTTCATGAGCTGCTCGTAAACCGTCGCAGCATACGCCGCTATACAGAAGAACCGATAGATTCTGAGAGTGTGAAACTGATTCTTGAAGCCGGACTCCTTGCTCCGACATCAAAAAGCTCACGCCCATGGCAATTCATCGTCGTCGAAGATAAGGAAAAGCTGCAACAACTCAGCGAATGCAAGGAGCATGGCGCCGGCCCCATAGCCAGGGCACCGCTCGCTATCGTAATAGCCGTAGACCCCTCACTGACCGACCCATGGATTGAAGACGCATCAATCGCCGCATCATACATTCAGCTACAAGCCGCCGCACTCGGACTCGGCTCGTGTTGGATTCAGGTCAGAGGTCGATTCAGAGCCGATGGAATACCCGCCGAAGAATATGTACAGGAACTTCTCGGCATTCCTGAAACCCTGCCCGTGGTCTGCATCATCTCAATAGGGCACAAAGATGAAGAGCGTAAACCTGTCGATACATCCAAACTGCTTTGGGAGAAGGTGCATATCGGTACCTGGAAAGAAATTTAATCAATAAAGGCAAGGCACGACCAATGAAACTCGTCATTTTTGGGTCAGGAAATGTGGCGACCCATATCGCAAAACCTCTCAGCCGTCATCATGACATAATCCAGATAGTAAGCCGCAACCTTGAACACGCCAACAGGCTTGCGAAAATGATTGGTGATTCTGTAGAAGCGTCTACAGACCTGTCAAATGTCAGGGAGGACGCTGATGCCTACATAATATCGGTAAACGATGACTCGATTGCTGCTATAGCTGCCAATACACCCGCTACCGGCCTTTGGATGCACACGTCGGGTAGCATAGGCATAGAGGTTTTCCACGGGCATAAACAACACTATGGCGTGCTTTACCCATTACAGACTTTTTCACGGAATGTACCTGTCGATATGCCGGAAGTACCCATATTCATCGAAGGTAACGACCGAGAGTCGACCGACGGCATAAACAATTTGGCCAAAGATATATCTCGCCACATCTACCATGCCGACAGCTTACAACGTCGCCAACTGCACATAGCCGCCGTTTTCGCCTGCAACTTCGCTAACCGACTTTGGGCAATAGCCGACGATATACTCAAAGAAGCAGGCTATGATTTCTCTGTTCTGTCGCCATTGCTCAAAGCCACTCTCGAAAAAGCGGTGCATACAAGCCCTGCAGACGGGCAGACAGGTCCGGCAAGACGCGGCGACCGGCAAGTGATGGAGTCGCACATAAAATCGCTCGACACCGAAAACGCAGAGATTTACAAGATAATCAGCAAATCTATCTTCAACCAATACAATGAGCAAGATTAACTACGACCTCACAAAAATAAAAGGAATAGTTTTTGATGTAGATGGTGTGCTTTCGCCATCCACAATCCCCCTTGGGCCAGACGGGACACCAAACAGGATGGTCAATATAAAAGATGGATATGCGCTACAGTTGGCGATAAAACACGGCTACAAGATAGCAATAATCACAGGGGCCGACTCTGAAGCCATAAAAAAAAGATTTAACGCTCTCGGCATAACCGATGTCTATCTAAAGGCGTCAATGAAAGTCCCGGTGCTGAAAAAATGGATGGAGAAAGAAGGGCTGTCGCCTGAAGATATCGCATATGTCGGTGACGACATCCCCGATTATGAGGCTATGCAATCTGTCGGCTTATCAATTTGTCCGTCTGATGCGGCAATTGACATCAAAGGGATAGCCACCTACATTTCTAAAATGAGAGGTGGCGAGGGCATCGGACGTGACGTGCTGGAACAAATCATGAGAGTCAACGGAGATTGGATGACCACAGAAAAAGCGTTCGGGTGGTGATGGAAGAAAAAGCTACGCAATTCTCGCTTCCGTCGCTTGCCGGTAAACTCGTCATGCTCGCAAGCGGCTCGCCACGCCGCAGGCAACTTCTATCAGACCTCGCAATTGATTTTACGCTCGCTCCAACCCTCGAGATTGAGGAAACCTACCCCGACGGCTTAGCCCCTGAGGAAGTGGCCCCATACCTCTCCAAATTGAAGGCCAGAGCCTACCGGGCGATTCTTGACGAAAACGAAATCGTCATCACAGCCGACACGGTTGTCGTCAACGAAGGTAAAGTCCTCGGAAAACCTAAGGGCAAGGATGAAGCAAAAATGATGCTTCGAAGTCTTAGCGGACACTCTCACAAAGTCATAACCGGAGTTACAATAATGAGCACAGATAAAGAGACGACATTTTCCGCGGAAACTGAAGTGGAGTTTGCCTCACTAACTGAGGATGAAATAGATTTTTATGTAGATCATTTCAATCCGGTCGACAAAGCCGGCGCTTACGGAATACAGGAATGGATTGGTTGCATAGGTGTAAAAAGCATAAAAGGCAGCTTCTATAATGTTATGGGGCTACCACTACACAGGCTGTTTGACGAGCTGAAACGTTTTTGATAGATTAATCAGACGATTTCAAGTGTTATAGCAAAATAAGGGTCCGGCTCAATCAACGACAAAGTCCCGGCAGTTAACCGCCCGTTTTCAATTACCGGCACACCTCGCTCAACAGAATCCCGTCCATAACCCACCTTCATCATAGCGTTAAATCCCGGAGCGACAAAACGCTCCCCCAAGACATGAGCAACTATACCCATGGTCATTCGCAAATTCAGTTCGACACAAGGGTTTATCTCATACTTACCCGACTCATCTCTGTAGACAAGCATATCGACACCGAAATATCCTTCGTAATCGTTCTTCAACAGCTCGGAAAGCAACTGCGGCATCACAGCCTCCAAGTCATCCAAGGTGGATGTCGATACAAATCTTCCAATATACTCGGTTTTAATGCGATAATCCGGCATTATCAAATTACCTGAATATGAAAAGCCATTATCAGCGACGAAGGCAGAATAACCGATAAAAGCTACCGCCCCGTTTTTGGCGTGAAACAACATTGCGAAATCAATCTGTTTGTCAAGAGCCTTCTCAATCATGACAGAGCCTTGTCTGTTTATCATTCCCTCCACTTTTTTAGCTATAGCACTTGAAGACATTCCGCTGACATCAACCACTCCGCGCCCGGTACTTGAATAGGGCAATTTGACAAAAGCTTTGCCCTCAAACCGAGCGACATTCCTCAGACATTCATCCACCGAAAAAGCCTCTTCTGGAACCGGCGGCAAATTCATAGTCAAACGCCGTCGGATTTCATTGGAAATTTCCACTGTTAGACGTCTGTGACTAAGAGCCCTCATGCGGTCGAGCGCATCGTCAGAAGGTAAAAGCCCGCATGGCACCCCCGCCGCTTTAAAAACGCTACGAGCGTCAACCGACCATCCCCATGGACTGCAGGCGGTGAGCTTGTCAACTTTTCCGTCAAATATCTCAGTTCCAATTTCAAAATCAGATCTCAACTTATCAAGCCATGTGTAGCTAACGCAATTCGCAAGGACTACATCTGACTTACGCCCATACCATAGCGGAAGCATTCTACCGGCCCACGCAAGCCGGGCGGCATTAGCCGGAGGGGTGTATCGTGCAGTGTTTACCGCAAGTGCGAGGTCATTATGAGGGTTAAACCACAACAGACTGCTCATTACTGCAAAATCTGGCAAACCTTGGATATAACCTTTTTTGCCGTTCTGACAAGTCTTTGAGAGTTGTTGTTGTGTTCGGCAAGATTATAAATCGCAGAAGCGTCTTTGCGCAGAATCGCCATCACAGGCGATTGCGTCTGAAAATCAGCTTGCGCCTTTACATCTTTAAGCATACTCCAATATGGCTGGTCAAGACGTTCCAATATGATTTTTTCAATGGCTGCTCGCGAACCAACTTTATAAAGAATCATCTGCTCGACATCAGACATAAGCACATTTTTTATCTCAATCAGCACATAATCCTTAGCTTTGTTGTAATTGTATTTTTCAATCAATTCAAGTTTTAGTCTGAAAAGATATTCAAGATTAGGATAGAGATGAGAATTATATTTTGATGTCATACCTCCATAACGATAAGCGTAACCTACGCTATCCATTATGTAGATTTTTTTCAGGTGAGGAAATAATTTGAGATTAAAAAGATAGTCTTCACACATTCCAAGCCCAGATGGTGATAGAGCGGCACCGTCAATACTCGATTTCCGATAGAGCTTGCCACACATATATGTCTGGAGTATGCTCATACCAAAAAAGGACATATAATAATCATCAAAAAGCTCTGGTTGGCCTAACAGACCATATATCGGACTGGGGCTTATGCGTCCTACACGTCCAAAACGATCCACCACCCTTTTGAAACAAAACTCCACATAATCAGCACCCGTCTCGGTTGCTTTTGAATGTGCTTTATCTAAGATGTCATCGCTGAGCAACCAATCATCAGAATCGACAAAAGTCAGCCATTCCCCCGACGCAACTTCCATTCCGGAAAAGCGGGCGCGATCAACCCCCTCGTTAACTTGTTTATCTATAATCTTCACACGGGAATCCTTAGCCGCATAACGGCGTAAAATGTCAATTGAATTGTCGGGTGACGCATCGTTAACCACTATGACTTCCAAATTTTTGTATGTTTGAGCCAATATGGAGTCCAAGCATTGTGGAATATATTTGGCCGTCTTGTATACAGGTACGATAACTGATATCATTTCGACTTGTTTTTATTTTTACAAAGGTACATAAAAAAATCGCGATTTTTTTATGTACCTTTGAATGTTGAAAAGAAAAAGGAATTAAAATGAGTGACGTAATAAGATTGCTACCCGATTCCGTCGCCAACCTAATTGCGGCAGGAGAAGTAATACAACGTCCGGCATCGGTTGTGAAAGAGTTAGTGGAAAACTCAGTCGATGCCGATGCCGATAATATTCAAATCATAATAAAGGATGCCGGACGCACACTCATACAAGTAATAGATAACGGTTGCGGCATGACTCCGACCGATGCCCGTATGGCTTTTGAGAGACATGCTACCTCCAAAATAAAAGAGGCTAATGACCTGTTTTCGCTTCATACTATGGGATTCAGAGGCGAGGCATTAGCCACAATCGCCGCTGTTGCAGAGGTCGATCTCCGCACAATGCCCCATGGCGAAAGCATCGGCTCTCGACTAATCATAAACGACAACAGAGTCGAGAGCCAGGAGCCTGAAGCATGCGTGCCGGGAAGCAACATGATGGTTAAAAATTTGTTTAGCCGACAACCTGCCAGACGTAAATTTTTGAAAAAAGATTCTGTCGAACTTTCCCACATAATCCACGAATTTGAACGTCTCGCTTTGGTGAATCTTGATGTTGAATTTACATTAATGCACAATGGCACAGTGCTCCACAAGCTGCCGAAATCGCCAATGAAACAGAGAATCAGTGATTTATTCGGCAAATCAGTGGGGCAACAACTGATACCCGTCGAAACCGAAACTTCGATTGTTAAAATAAGCGGATTCGTGGGTCTACCCGAAAACGCTCGCCGCAGAAATGCCCTGCAATATTTTTTTGTCAATGGCCGTAATATGCGCCACCCCTACTTTCATCGGGCGGTTATGCAATGCTATGAACAATTGATTCCGAGCGAATGCCATCCCACATATTTTCTTAATTTCTCGGTCAATCCTTCATCTATCGATGTAAACATACACCCGACTAAAAACGAAATAAAGTTTGAGGATGAGCAGGCCATATGGCAAATTTTGGCAGCGGCAGTCAAAGAATCTCTCGGCAAGTTCAACGCTGTCCCTGCGATTGACTTCGATTCGGGGGATGCGCCCGAAATCCCGGCATTTATCCCCGATGCTTCAGCAAGCCCTTCATTCAAACTGGACCCAACCTATAACCCCTTCAATCAACCTTACACCTCTCCTACCGGCGGCACTTCTGGCAGCGCTATGAACTCATGGTCGCGCGAACGCAGAGCAGCCACCGATGACTGGGACAAACTGTACCAACAATTTGAAGGGAACAAGGAAGAAATGCCAATGCCACCCACTGAAACCAGAGAAAGCGCATTGAACTCAAGCATTCAATCATCAGATTCGCTCGACCTCGACATACAAAAAAACGCCGTCGGCGTCATGCAATTGCGAAACAAATATATCATAACGCCCACCCATGGAGGGCTTATGGTAGTCGACCAGCACCGCGCACATGAACGTATATTGTATGAACGGTTCCTTAACATGATTGAAAGCGGCACGTTTTCATCCCAAAGATTGATTTTCCCTGAAGCGATAGACCTTAACCCGGCACAGCACGTTATGCTTGAAAGCATAGCACCGCAATTGACCGAACTCGGGTGGGACATATCTTGCCTGGGGCCGAACTCATGGGCCATAAACGGTCAACCGGCTGTTATCGAGAATAGGAACCCGGTGGAAATACTGTTAGCAATCTTGGCTGATTTTATCGAAACAGGACAACCGATCGCCGACGAAATCGTTTCACGCACAGCCCAATCATTAGCTCGTGCCGCATCAATTCAGTCAGGGCAACCGTTAAGCATCGAAGAGATGGACCGCCTGCTAAGCGACCTGTTCAAGCTCTCATCGCCAAATTATACCGCAGATGGGCGAACCGTGCTAAACGTCATATCGCATGAGGATATAAGCCGATTGTTCGCATGAAACCAATAAACCAACTTTTTATAGAGCGGCACTATAGAGAAAAGTTGTCTTTACGGTAATCACGAGGTGATTTCCCTGTGTGATGTTTGAAATATTTTCCAAAGAAAGATTGGTTTGGAAAATTTAAATCCCGGCTAATTTCCTGTATGGACTTGTCGCTATCCGACAACATCATTTTTGCTGTGAGAATGACATATGAATCAATCCATTCTCCGGCAGTGCGTCCGCTTACCTCTTTAATCACGGATGACAGATGCTTTGACGTGACACACATCTTATCGGAGTAGAATCCGATTGAGCGTTCACTACGATGGCACTGCTCAACTAATGTGATGAAACGATAGAACAATTCTTCGCCACGTTTATGCCCGCTCCATGTGTATTTTCCGAGATGCGCCGCATATAATCCAAGGGTTTCATACAAAATCGCCTCTCCAAGCCTTTTAACTACCATCTCAGAACAACTGTCGTTCCGATCTCGCAGTTTATGCCGCAGCAAGTCATGAAACATGACTTGTGTGGCTGTTTCCTCTGGCGATATAGAAATAACAGGATTATCACGGAAACTCATGAAACAAACCACAACCTGCGATAGATAAGGTAAAGCGCGCTCAACCACTTTCCTTGTGGCCGAAATAGAAAAACCGCTGAAATCATCGGTAGCCTTATAACCCGTGACAATATGTCCCGGCCCAATGACCATCATTTCATTAGCCCTAATCACGCGTGCTGACAAGTCAATATCAATAGTAAGCTCCCCTTGAACACCGACAACAGAGATTACTGATTCGGTCTTCAAGGGGAACTTGAAATTTTTCAACATCTCAACACTGCTAATCACCGTCAACCGAGATGATTGGCTATCCTCGCTCATATTCATGTCGGAATTTGAACCCCACATCTCGGTTAACGACAACATAGCAATTGCGTTGCTTATCGATTTTAAAGAAGCTCTTTTAGCTTTTGTTCAGCGACCTTGATGTTATCGGAATCCTTACCTCCGGCCTGAGCAAATCCCGGCTGACCACCGCCCCCGCCTTTAATCAACTTGGCAGCCTCTCTGACCATGGCTGAAGCATTATGGCCATCTTTCACCAAATCTTCGGTTAGCATGACAGTCAACAACGGTTTACCCACGGCATCGGTAGTCGCCGCTATAAAAGCGGTGTTTTTAGGCGACAACGCACGCACTTTAAATGCGACATTTTTGACAATCTCAGGCACACGAGTACCCCCTAACATCACGGTTTTAATACCGTTCACCATGACCGGGTGCTCAAGCAAGCGTTGCGACAAGGTTTCCACACGTTCGTTCATGTAATCCTCAGCCTGTTTGCGCAAGTCGGCATTATCCTCAATTGATTTGCGAAGTGCCTGTATGAGATTAGGCGCATTATTAAACATCGCCGCAATCTCTTTAAGGGTACCCGACAATTCTTCAAAAGCCGACTCAACACGTTCGCCGGTGATAGCTTCAATACGCCTTACCCCGGCAGCAATGCTACTTTCCGAAACGATTTTAATCATACCGATATTACCGGTATTCTCAACATGGGTACCACCGCATAATTCCACTGAATCTCCATACTTGATGACCCTCACCTCATCACCATATTTCTCACCGAACAGAGCCATCGCACCCATTTCTTTAGCCTCCGCTATAGGCACTGAACGACGTTCGTCACGGGCAATAGCCTGACGCACCTTTGCGTTGGCGAGACGTTCAACCTTAGAGATTTCATCGGGTGTGAGTTTTTGGAAATGAGAAAAATCAAAACGCAACACATCAGGAGAGACAAACGAACCGCGCTGTTCAACATGTGTTCCAAGCACTTCTCTCAACGCTTCATGCAACAAGTGTGTCGCCGTGTGGTTGCAAGATGTCGCAAGGCGAGCCTTCTCATTTATGCGAGCCTCAAACGTCGCGTTCATATCTTTCGGCAACGACTTGGTCAGATGCACACCGACACCGTTTTCGCGTTTTGTATCATATATCTCAATCACTTCATCATCTGTCGAGAGAGTGCCGCGGTCACCTACCTGACCACCCATCTCAGCATAAAATGGGGTCACATTGAGTATAATCTGATAATACTCGTTGTTTTTCTGCTTCATTTTGCGGTAACGAAGGATTTGAGCCGGTGTGGATGTCATATCATATCCGACAAACTCCTGCTCACCATCCCTTACTGTTACCCAGTCGCCGGTTTCGACAGCGGCGGCATTGCGCGCTCTCGCTTTCTGGGCTTCCATCTCTTTAGCAAAACCCTCATGGTCAAGAGCCATGCCTTTCTCTTTCAGAATGAGCTCGGTCAAATCCAACGGGAAACCATATGTGTCATAAAGCACAAACGCTTGTTGCCCTGAAATTTGTGACTTACCATCTTTTTTCGCTGCGTCTATCGTGTTCTCAAGAAGATGTATCCCGTTCTCAAGTGTGCGAAGGAAAGAATCTTCCTCCTCTTTTATCACTTTCATGATAAGCTCACGCTGTTTGGCAATTTCGGGATAAGCCTCCCCCATGCTTTCGATGAGTGTATCGACCAGACGATACATGAACGCTTGTTTCTGTCCCAGGAACGTATAGGCATAACGGATGGCTCGACGCTGTATGCGCCGTATCACATAACCGGCTTTGGCATTACCCGGAAGCTGTGAATCGGCAATCGAGAATGCTATCGTGCGCACATGATCGGCAATAACCCTCATCGCCACATCAACTTCATTATTTTCGCCGTATTTTTTGCCCGACAATGAGGCAATAGCACTGATGAGCGGAGTGAACACATCGGTATCGTAATTGGACGTTTTGCCTTGAAGCGCCATGCACAGACGTTCAAACCCCATGCCTGTATCGATAACTTTTGCGGGGAGCGGTTCAAGCGACCCGTCAGCCTTGCGGTTATATTGCATGAACACAAGATTCCAAATCTCAATCACCTGAGGATGGTCATGATTGACGAGATCAGCTCCGGCAATTTCGGCACGCTCGGCGTCACTTCTCAAATCAATATGAATTTCAGAGCATGGGCCGCAAGGGCCGGTATCGCCCATTTCCCAGAAATTATCATGCTTGTTACCGTTAATTATGTGCGATGCGGGCAAGTGCTTTTCCCATATGGCGGCAGCTTCTTCGTCGCGAGAAAGACCTTCTGAAGGCGAACCCTCGAAAACTGTGGCATAGAGTCTTTCGGGATCAAGTTTCAAAACATCGACGAGATACTCCCACGCCCAGTCAATAGCCTCTTTTTTGAAATAATCGCCAAAAGACCAGTTCCCGAGCATTTCAAACATCGTGTGATGATATGTATCATGCCCCACTTCCTCAAGGTCGTTGTGTTTACCGCTCACGCGCAGACATTTCTGGGAGTCGGCCACCCGCTGATATTTTGCAACGGCATTGCCGAGAATTATATCCTTGAATTGGTTCATACCGGCATTGGTGAACATCAACGTCGGGTCATCTTTAATAACCATTGGAGCCGAGGGGACTATCTGGTGTCCCTTGCTTCGGAAAAACTCCTTGAACGATTCTCGTATTTCCTTTGCTGTGAGCATATTTTGATTGGTTAAGTAGTTATATATTCGTATAATAAAAAACGCCTTACAGGCTATCTTTAGTCCAATTAATCTACAAAATTACTGCGATTTTATTATTTTTGCAAAAATAAAGTGACTAAACGATTTCACACGTCATGACCGATACTTTGCAAAAAAAATATTATAAAATCAGCGAAGTTGCCGAGATTCTTTCCATCCCGGCCTCGACGCTGCGTTTTTGGGAACGGCATTTCACAATTATCAACCCGAAGCGCAACGACCGCGGCACCAGGTTTTACACACCGGCAGATGTCGAAACAATCAAGATGGTATATTTTCTCGTAAAAGAAAAAGGGTTGAAACTCGATGCCGCACAACAACAGATCAAACGCAACCGAACAGGCATAGAACGTAAGTCACAAGCCATCGAACGGCTCAAGGCGGTCAGGTCCACACTACAGCAAATGCTCGATGCGTTAAACGAAAAAAGAATGCGTATGTGACCACCCGCCACAACAGCAATTAATCATTTTTCGACACATACACAAAAAAACAAAAGGCCCCTTCGCGAGGGCCTTTTGCTTTTTGTACGTATAAGATGTTAGTTTGCTTCTTCAATAGTAACAGCACGATCAAGAGCGACATATTTCTCGCCCAAATCGCAAAGGTTACCGGCATTGATGGTTGACTGAAGCTGAGATGCGGGAACGCCACACTTCAACAGATATTTTTCAACACCATTCACACGATTGTGACGCAGACGGGTGTTAATCTTATCGTTACCGGTATAGTTATCAGCCCAACCGGTCAAGACATACTTCTTATCGGGATTGCTCTTCATCACTTCAGCAACAGCCTCAAGAACAGTAGCATCCGTGCGGCTCATCTTAGACACGTTAATCGGATAATATACGGTAGCCAAGGGGCCTTTCTCCACAACCGGCTCAGGTTTGTCAAGACAATCCTGAAGTTGCTTTTCAAGATCTGCTATGCGTGCATCGGCAGCCTGAAGGCGGGCAACATAAGCATCGCAATTTTCGGGTTCGGGGCAAACGGGGACAATAGGATGACTCCATTCACGCTTCTTGAACAGATAAGTAACGCCGAGATAAGCCTGGAGGTTATAAGCAGTCTTGTTCCATGCGTAACCATCTTCATTGGGGTGATTATCGATACCATTGAAGCGGAGATCGAGCGAGAGCTGAACTTGTTTCGATACATTCAAGCTGTTGATAAGACCGGCACGGAAAGCGACGATGCGGTCTTGCATATTTTTCCAGCCTTTAGATTTGCCATCAGCATTATACTCTTTGGCATAAGTCCAGTAACCGCCGCCACCGGCATAAACGATGAAGTTGTATTTGCGGCCGGGCTTATAGCCACACACCCAATTGGTGACATTCAACATCACATCAAACACAGGTCCCACCTCTGAGAACACCTGCTTGTAATATCCATTCACCATAGGCTCGTCGGGGCGAACACCGGGAACATTATTAATTTCGGAAAGCCCTTTTGACTTAAACCAGTTTACACCGGCACGGACTCCCAACAACGGAGAAAACCATTTGCCGACATAGATAGATGCGGCGGGTTCCCAACGATCCATGAGGTCACGCTCCGAAGCGTTAGGCGACAAGTAGATTCCGGCACCGCCTTCACCTGTAACAAACCAATTGTCCTTGAATCGGTTGAAAAGCCAGCCCTGCGATGGGTCTTCCACATAGGTAATCTCTTGTGCATTTTCCTGAGCCATAAGCGATTGACCCAATGCAATGACACATGAGCATGCTAATAAAGTAAACTTTTTCATATATGAATTTATATTTAAGTATTTAGTCTAAACCCTAATTTATTGTAATTTGTCGCTAAGATACGCATTTTTCCTTATTTTGGATAATTTCCACAAAATTATTTAAAAGTATAGCGGGATTCAACGATGAATTTAACAAAATTTAACGTCAGAATCCCGCTTTTAGGGTCGTAATCAATTTATTTACTGATTAATAAACCGCTTCACCTCATTAAGAATATTTTCAGGTGTAAAACCGAATTTTTCGTCAAGCACTTTATAGGGTGCGGAAGCGCCGAAACGGCTCAATCCATAGACATGCCCATTGGGTCCGACAACCCCTCGGAGAGTTGACGGCAGACCCGCAGTCAGTCCAAATACGGGAACGCCTTTAGGAATCACACTGTCGCGATATTCATCGGATTGCGACTCAAACAGGCCAAGCGAAGGCACCGACACGACTCGGCAGGGAATGTTCTCAGCATCAAGCAGCACAGCCACCTTGCAAAGTAATGACACTTCCGAGCCATTCGCTACAAGAATAACCTTGGGCAATGGCGAATCCATCACCACATATCCGCCGCGACGCATTGCGAGAGCTTCGTCATAACGATTTCCCGTCACGGAAGGCAAATCCTGCAAATCCTGACGGCTAAAGATAAGAGCTGTAGGCGAATCCTGATTTTCCATAGCCATCTGCCATGCCACTGTGGTTTCCGCAGAATCAGCAGGGCGTAAAACCAGCATCGACGGACGACCACTAAGATTGCGCAACTCCTCCAGCAACCTGATTTGTGCTTCCTGTTCAACCGGCTCATGCGTCGGGCCGTCCTCGCCGACTCTGAAAGCATCGTGGCTCCAGACATACTTAACCGGCAGTTCCATCAAGGCCGCCATTCTCACCGCAGGCTTCATGTAGTCAGAGAAGACAAAGAATGTGCCACAAGCCGCAATCATACCACCGTGCAGGACAATACCGTTCATAATCGAGGCCATTGTCAGTTCCGACACCCCGGCATGGAGAAAAGCGCCAGAAAAATCGCCGCGGCTAAATGCCTTGGTCTTTTTGAGGAACCCATCCGTCTTATCTGAATTGGCCAAGTCTGCCGATGACACAATCATATTGCCTACCTTTTCAGCCAGAACGCCAAGTATGTTGGATGATGCCGTACGGGTAGCAATATCGGCTTTATGCACTATTGAACTATAATCTATTTCAGGAATGCGACCGGCAATGAAACCCTCAAGCTGCGCCGCTTTTTCGGGGTTGGCCTTTGCCCATTCATCGTGCGCGGCCCGGCGCGCTTTGACAATTTGTCTAAGTTCCTCATCGCGTTTACGATACAGGTCTGCCACATCACTCCAAATCACCCAGGGGTTATCGGGATCGCCGCCAAGATTCTTGACTGTAGCAGCATAATCGGCACCTGATTTTGACAATGGCTGGCCATGAGTGCTGCACTGGCCCTCAAACTTCGAGCCATCAGCCTTCACGCAACCGCGTCCCATGATGGTCTTACCTATTATCAAAGTCGGACGCTCAGTCTCAGCAATCGCCGTCTGCAAGGCATCGGCAATGGCTGCGGGGTCGGTGCCGTCAATCTCTATGACATTCCAATGCCATGCGCGATATTTAGCCGCATAGTCTTCAGTATCGACAGCATCCACGTCGGTCGACAACTGCACGTCATTGCTGTCATAGAACATTATCAGATTAGATAGGCCGAGGAATCCGGCAATTCGACCGGCTCCCTGGGATATTTCTTCCTGAATGCCACCGTCAGATATGAAAGCATAAGTCTTGTGAGCAATTGTCTCGCCAAAACGAGCCACGAGAAAACGTTCGGCCAAGGCGCATCCGACAGCCATCGTATGCCCCTGCCCAAGAGGGCCGGAGGTGTTTTCCACTCCTCGCTCGGGATCGAGCTCGGGATGCCCGGGTGTAACACTACCCCACTGGCGGAACTGTTTTAGCTCATCGAGAGTATATTTGCCCGACAGTGCGAGAACGCTGTAAAGCATAGGCGACATATGTCCCGGATCAAGGAAGAAACGATCACGGGCAAACCATGTGGGGTCATCGGGATCGGACACAAGAAATCGGGAGTAAAGCACATTAGCGAAATCAGCCCCACCCATAGCACCGCCGGGATGGCCAGACTTAGCTTTTTCAACCATCGATGCCGCCAAAATGCGGATATTGTCGGCTGCTCGATTTAAAAGGGCGTTATTTTGCTCCATTTCTGACTATATATTATGAATTAAATATCAAATTTGATTGCACGAAATTACTATAAAAACTTTGACCGACCAAGTTATAGCGCTAAATATTCTCATTTATAGCACAAACGCCTCATTCCGGTATTAAATCCATCTGTTGAATCGCATCGACTAAAACCGCATTGGCCAGTGTCAAGCCAAAAATGGCCACCGTTGTAGGGAAAGTCCCATTTACAATCACTTTATTAAATGTCATGGAACCATCATCTGATTCACAGATACTTTTTTTATTTTTTATAATTTCATCGGCATAAACACATTTGAATTTACGCGAGGGGAATTTCCCTGTTTTACGGAATTTATGACGAAGCGATGCCGCAAGAGGACATCCCTTCACTTTCCAAAATTCGGCTACATCTATTTTTGACGGATGTATTTTCAATGCCGCCCCCATCGATGAATAAAACTTACGGGCGCTTGCGGTGGCGTTCAGTATAAGCAAAGCCTTGTCAGACAAGGAGTCTATCGCATCGATTATAACGTCGTAGGATGACAGGTCAAATTTATCAGCGGTCTCGGGAGAATATGACAAACGCACCGCTTTGACGTCAAGCCCGGGATTGATGTCGGCCAGACGCTTTGACATTACATCCACTTTGGGGATTCCGATTGTAGAGTTCATCGCGGGTAACTGACGATTGATATTGGTGGCGCATACGACATCGGGGTCAACCATAGTCAACGACCCTATTCCGGAACGGACCAACCCTTCAGCGCACCAGCTACCTACACCGCCTGCCCCGAAGATAATCACACGAAGCGAAGCTAACCGCCGCATAGCGTCGCTACCGACCAATAATTCAGTTCTTTGGAATATTTCCTGTGACATAATTATTTTTCAGTTTATCACACAGGCCCGAAGTTTATCGGGCCTGTGTGATAATTAAGACATATATGGCTGTTTACTTTGTCAGCGGAGAATAGTCGCGTGAGTATCGAAGCATCTGAGGAATATAATCTTCGTCATAGTTTATGGTGACGTCAACCACTTCCCCGTCGGGATTTTTGACTGCTGTGTAAACCGGATTGACAAATCCCTTGTATGGGGCAATCGACAGATTCGCGTAACGGTCGAGCACTTCTTTATGAATCCGGGGGTCTACCTTAACAGCATAACGCTCCACCAAGTTACGTCCGGCTTCATAATCGCCTTCACTTTTTATTCGCTGTATCTCTCCGAGGAGTTGACCGAAAAGCTGACGCAGGCGGGGGTAATCATTAATCTTAACGAAAGTCTTGCCATCGCGTTTCACCAGTTCAATCACATTGTCGGGTTTACCTTTTTCATAAACCCATTCAGCGATTAGCTTGCGATTACGCATATGAGCCTCTTCGACATCCTTACCCGGCTCGATACGCATCAGTTGCGTCATAAGTCCGTTCAGAATGTATTTATAATATTCTGCCTTGTATGCTTCAGGGTTGTCAAGAAGTCCAAGCTCCACCAGTTTTGGATCGGCAAGATAATAAAGAGCGAACAAGTCGGCGCGCGTCTCTTCCAACGTCGATCCGTGAGCCTTGAGCGCATCGGGATCGACACCGGGGAGCAATTGTCCGGAACCGTGACCAAGGCATTCGTGCAGGTCGGTGTGAAGATTGTCGGTGATGAACAGATATTTGTCCATCAAGTCTCGGGTCGGCTGGTCGATGACAAACTCTTCATTGAAGCCATTGCCATGGCTCGCTTCATCATAAGCCTGAGTTATATTTTCGAGTGTGACCGATTTTGACCCGTGTGCGGCGCGAATCCAGTTGGCGTTTGGCAGATTGATTCCGATGGGGGTGGCGGGATATGAGTCGCCGGCGAGAATCGCAGCGGTTATAACCTTAGCGCTGACACCTTTCACCTCAGGTTTACGGAAGCGTGGATCGACAGGCGAACGATCTTCAAACCACTGTGCATTTTGGCTTATGACCTCCGTGCGATGTGAGGCTGCCTCGTTTTTGAAATTCACGATAGACTCCCATGAGCCAGTCATGCCCAACGGGTCGCCATAGCTTTCAATGAATCCATTAATAAAATCGACTTTTGAGGCAAGATCCTCAACCCACATAATCGAGTATTCATCGAAGTCGCGTAAATCACCCGACCGATAATACTCCACCAATTTGTTTATAACGTTCCTCTGAGCATCGTTTTCGGCATACTGCGCAGCCTTTTCAAGGTTTTCCACAATCTTTTCGATTGCTTTAGAGTAAACTCCGCCAATTTTATATACCTCCTCGACCACTTTGCCATCTTTTTTAACAAGACGAGTATTCAGCCCATATGAAATCGGGGTCGAGTCGTTGGGATTCTTGATTGTGTTAAAGTAGTCCTCAACTTCTTTTTGCGTTACGCCCTCATAGAGGTTATTGGCTGATGTCGCAATCAGGTCGGCGCCTTCGGCCTGATTAACCCGCTTAGCCATTACAGCAGGATTAAAAATCACCTCAAACAAGGTATCAACGTCGGCAGGACGCTTGGCGACGGGCAGTTTGGCGACTTGAGCAGAGAGGAACTCACGGCTGAACTCAGGGACAAACTTATCCATCGAATAATGGTGGTGAATGCCGTTACCAAACCATATTTGTTTCAAATATTTTTCCAGTCCTTTATATTCCGCCGAATTTTTGTCACCGTCATAATTGAGATATACGGATTCAAGCATCGACCTAATCGGAAGATTATACTTTCCGTTCTGATCCCATAAAATATCCCGACCGAGTAAAGCAGCTTCCGTGAGATAATACACCAATTTCTTCTGATTCAGAGAAAGGCTCTCAAAATCAGGGACTTTATATCGCAGCACCTCGATGTCGGCGAAACGGTCTACGACATAATTGAAGTCTTTAGCGTCAACAGCCATAGTAGAAGTTGTTATTGCCAGCCCGAGCAACGCTCCGGGCAGCAGTTTTGTGAGTTTAGACATATATTTTATTTATGGATATGTTGTTATATATGATATTATTCGACATAAAGCACCATTCCTTTCAGATATTCACCCTCGGGGTGATATATGTTAATCGGATGGTCGGCGGGCTGAGTCAACTGGTGGAGTATTCTGACCTTGCGACGCGACTGAGCCGCAGCCGAAAAAACTCCGAGTCGGAACTGCTCACGCGTTATCGCCTGTGAGCAAGAGAATGTAAACAATATGCCTCCGGGGGCTATTTTCTCAAAAGCCTTGGCGTTCAAACGCTGGTACCCGCGCAATGCGTTTCTAATCGCGCTGCGATGTTTAGCAAATGCGGGTGGGTCAAGAACAATGAGATCATAGGCACCCGTCTCCATATTGTCAAGGAACTTAAAAGCGTCCTCGGCATAAGCTTTGTGGCGACCGTCGCCGGGGAAATTCAATCCGATGTTTTCTTCCGTGAGCAGTACAGCCTTGGCTGAGCTATCGACCGAGTGTACCAGCTCCGCTCCACCTCTCATAGCATAGACCGAAAAACCGCCGGTGTAACAGAACATATTCAACACCTTGCGCCCGCGACTAAAACGTTCGAGCAACGAGCGGTTGTCTCGTTGGTCTACAAAAAATCCGGTTTTTTGCCCTTTAAGCCAATCGACATAGAATCTAATGCCGTTCTCGACAGCCACATTCGTGGTAAACCCTCCTATTATATAATCATTTTGCGGGTCAAGGTGGGCCTTATAGGGCAGTGTGGTTTCGGACTTGTAATAAACATTCTCGACTCCGAGACCTTCCATTCCGACGATTGCAGAAGCTATGATGTCGCGGCAGAAGTGCATACCGGGCGAATGAGCCTGAACAACCGCAGTGTTTCCATATATATCCACAACCAGCCCCGGCAAGAAATCGCCTTCTCCATGAACAAGACGATAGGCATTATTATCAGGCCGGGCCAGTCCCAGACACTTTCGCAAAGCATACGCATCATCAAGTCGCCGCATAAAAAATCGTTCGTCGATTTCGGCATCGCTAAAATCGAGTATCCTAACCACAATACTGCCAATCTGATAGTGGCCCGTCCCGATTAACCGGCCATCAAACGCGTATACCTTAACCACCGAGCCTTCTTCAAGGCCGTCGGGGATGGCGTTTACCGCACCCGAAAACACCCATGGATGAAAACGGTCGAGCGAACCCTCTTTCCCCTTTTTCAGTATTATTTTATTGTCAGCCATCATATTAAACGTTTAAAACACAGCTCTTATGAGGTCAAGCCCGTTGGCATATACCAAGAGCAGCAACAAAAATACCATGCCGACTATTTGTGCGTATTCAAGAAATTTTTCGCTTGGTTTCCTCCTGGTGATTATTTCATACAGCACAAACATGACATGACCGCCATCAAGAGCCGGAATGGGGATTATGTTCATGAATGCGAGAATCACCGATAGGAAAGCTGTAATTTCCCAAAATGAGCGCCAATTCCATTTGTCGGGGAACATACTACCTATAGCTCCGAAGCCGCCCATGCTCGTAGCACCTTCTTTAGTAAACAAGTGCTTCAATGATCCGACGTAAGCCGTCAGCGTAGTGGTTCCGATCTCGATGCCCTTCGGAATCGACTCAAACAGCGTGTAATGAATATCTGTGACTGGATATATGTCAGTCAAGGGTGTCAACGCTATGCCAATCTTACCGTTTTCAGAGGGTGTGATGGGCACAGTCACAACTGAGCCATCGCGCATGACAGATATAGTCGTAGGCCGCCCTTTCAGGGAATCGAGAGCCGACGAGAACTCAACGTATGCCGTTGTCGGTGTCTGTCCGACCGCTACAACCCGGTCACCGGCTTTCAGGCCTGCATCATAAGCCGGTTGCCCTTTAACGACATCTTTGACTTGAACAGGCAGCCTATAGCCAAAAAATCCTTTATCGTCATTTAGGCGGAATAAGAAATCATCGGGGATAGCAATTTTGACCTCTCCGGCTCCGGGGCGCAACACCGTGACGGTATCGGCTTCTATCATTTTGATGACATGATCGCGGTCGGTAGCCCTGATCGTATCGTCGTCGGCAAGTAACGGAATATCTCCGTTGCGGAACCCAACTTTCTGAGCCGCAGGGACATAGTCGAAGCCTTCGGTTGCATCACTGAAATCAATAGTCTTTTCGCCCCAATAAAAAGCGATACCGGCATAAATGACTATAGCAAGAATAAAGTTGAACAGCACACCGCCTATCATAAGCCGCTGATAAGCCGGTTTAGACCTGAACTCCCACGGTTCGGGGTCTTTTGCCATCTGGTCTTTGTCCATCGACTCATCAATCATCCCTGCAATTTTACAATATCCTCCGAGAGGAAGCCACCCAATTCCATACTCAGTGTCACGCCATGAGGGGCGTTCGGACCCGTCGGGGTTCAACTTCGCTTTTTTCTTTCTTGGTTTAAACTTGTAAAGCGAGAACCAGGGGTTGAAAAACAAATAAAATTTTTCAACTTTGATTCCGAAAACACGGGCAAAAAAGTAGTGTCCAAGTTCATGTATCGTTACCAACAACGCCAAAGCGAGGACGAGTTGGGCTGCTTTAATCCAAAATGTCTCCATTAAAAATCTTTGTTGTTTATCATCGACTCAGCCTCAGCACGAGCCAAAGAGTTTATATTCACATAATCTTCATATAGCGGAGCCTCAACAAAATCAACTTTTTCAAGGCAGCGGCAGATTATGCGGTAAATATCCAGAAATCCTATTCGCTCTCTGAGGAAAGCCGCTACCGCCACTTCGTTGGCCGCATTTATGACGCAAGCGGCAGTGCCCCCTTTTGACAATGCGTAATGCCCCAGTTTGACGCACGGGAACCGTTCTTCGTCGGGATACTCAAACGTAAGATTAGCGAGCTGGTCAATGCTTAACCCGCTATCGTCGGAAAGCAGGCGCGTCGCATCGCCGAGAGCGTAACGTATCGGCAACCTCATATCCGGAACCCCAAGCTGGGCTTTAACCGCTCCATCCACAAACTCCACCATAGAGTGCACTATAGACTGGGGGTGCACTATAGGTGTTATTTTCTCAGGTTCAATATCGAACAACCATCGCGCCTCGACAATTTCGAAAGCCTTGTTGAGCATCGTTGCAGAGTCAATGGTGATTTTCGCACCCATCGACCAATTTGGATGCCGCAGCGCATCGTTGACAGTGACATCGGCAAGACGGGATTGCGGTGTGGTGCGGAAAGGCCCACCCGAAGCGGTGATTATGAGACGACGCACGCATTCCTTATCCTCGCCTACAAGGCACTGGTAAATCGCCGAATGTTCTGAATCGACGGGGAGCACGCGCGATGACGACCTCGCCAATTCTTTTGTCACCAGCTCCCCGGCCACAACAAGAGTCTCTTTATTCGCAAGGGCGATATCCTTTCGGGCCTTAATGGCTCGCAATGTCGGAGCCAGGCCGCTATAACCGACCGTTGCGGTCACAACGGTATCAAAACAGTCAAGTTCCATCGCATCGGCAATCGCAGCCGCACCCGAAGCGGTCTTGATGCCAAGCGGTTCAAGAGCGTCACGCAGTTTCCAATAATTTCGTTCATCGGCAATTATGGCATAGTCAGGCTTGAACTTGACCGCCTGCCTTATCAAGGTGTCCACCTTTGTACCGGCGACAAGAACCCGCACTTTGAATCGGTCGGGATAGCGTGCGATTATATCAAGGGTCTGCGTGCCTATCGAACCGGTAGAACCCAGTATGGCTATATTTTTCAGTTGAGTCACTTTCCTCTATTAGCGTTATACTTTATTGTATTATAAACGTAACCGCGAATTTAGGGTAAATTCTCGATTCATTCAAGTCTGAGTCAGCATAAACTTCTTAAATGTTAAAATAGCGAGCCGCAAGTGGTTTTTTGAACAAAAATTAGCTACGTTATGTTATTGAAGTAAAATCGAGAGAAAGCGAGGTATTCCTTTCAATCATTTGATTTATGAGACAAATTAATTCATATAACCAAAATTGAATGTATCATTAAATTTTACTCACAATGAAAACAAACATGCTTTTAGTTATGGCTGCTTGCGGAGGTATGCTTCTCACAGCCAACCAGGCCAATGCTCAAGAAGAAGTGGTCGTCGTTCAAGAAGATGTTACAGTCACTGAGGGCATTCCCTGCAAGGATCATTATTACGCAGCACCCCGCGACAACTGGTTCATCCAATTAGGCGCCGGTATCAACTCTCCGTTCGTGGAAAACAAATTGGCCAAAGGTGACGCCAAGCATCAGATCACAGCGGCCTACAACCTCGGTTTCGGCAAATGGTTCTCGCCCTATCTGGCGTGGCGTTTAAGCTTCACCTACACTAACCTCCATTGGCAGAACTGGGATTACAGTAAAGCCAAATCCATCAATGCCAACTTTGATTTAATGTGGGATATGTTCAATTCACTTGGCGGTGTCAACACCGGCCGCGTGTTCAGTATCATTCCTTTCGTCGGAATCGGCGGCACCTATAACTGGGATTTCCGCGGACATCAGGGCAATGTAATGACAAAACACGGCGTACGTCACAACCAATGGACTCTCCCTGTATCGGCAGGTTTGCAACTCCGCTTCAGACTGAGCAAGTATGTAGATTTCTTTGCCGAGGGTCGCGCCAGCTTCCACGGCGACAACTTCAACAACTATGTATTCGGAGGTCCCATCGATATTGACATCGCAGCTATAGGCGGCTTCAGCTTCAACATCGGCGGCGCAGGCTTCCAGACCTACAACCCCTGCAAAGACGCAGCCTACATAGCAGGTCTTAACAACCAGATCAACAACCTCCGCGGCGAACTCGCCGACTGCGCAGCCGCTCAGGCCGTTACAGCCGCAGCCCTCGCCGATTGCCAGAACCAGAAACCGACTGCCGACTGCCCCGAGGTTAATGAACAACCGTTGATGTCGACCGTGCGCTTCACTCTTAACTCTGACCGCATCACGGATGAAGAGATGGTCAACATCTACAACACCGCTGAATGGATGAAGGCTAACCCCAACGCCAACGTGGTAATCAAGGGATACGCCGACAAGGACACCGGCACAAGCGCCTACAACATGGAATTGTCGAAACGCCGCGCACAGGCTGTCTACGATGTACTCACAAAGACCTACGGCATCAGCTCCGACCGCCTCACAATGGATTCATTCGGCAGCGACACCCAGCCTTATAGCACTAACAACTGGAACCGTATCGTAATCTTCTCGCCCAGCAAATAAGGACAAAGATAACACCGTTAAATATTAACCCGAAGGGGAGCGTCAAAAAAACGACGCTCCTTTTTTTTTACGCAGCGAGGTGAACCTTATGAGGTCCTTTGTTGTTTAAACCAAAGCAACCATAAAATATCCTGTCAATAAAATGAAATCGGTAAAAGACACCCTGCTCCAGCGCCGCAGCATACGCCGCTATGAGCGCGAAGACATCAATCCCGAATACATGGAATTGATTTACGAGGCTATCCGCAACACCCCCACCAGTTATAACGGACAGCAATTCACCGTCATCGACATAGATGACCAAAAGTTGAAAGAAAAGCTTTATGAAATTGTAGGTGCCAAGCAAATCAAAACCTGCAACCACTTCCTGCTGTTTTGCGCCGATTACAACAAGATAACACTCATAGCTGACGAGAAAGGCATTGAAATGCCCAGCTTCACCAACACGATGGATGGAGTGATTGTAGGTGTGGTCGATGCCACCCTTGCCATGATGAGCGCATTGGTAGCAGCCGAATCATGCGGTCTCGGCACCTGCTGCATAGGCTATGCACGCACGGCATCGCCCGAGGGTATAGCGAAGGCCCTCAATCTCCCGCAAGGGGTGTTTGCCGTATGCGGCCTCGCCATCGGAGTTCCGCGCGAACTCCCCGACATGAAACCGAAACAACCTGAGTCGCTGCTTATACACCATAACTGTTACCGTGAGGATGACATGACCGCCGAACTCGTTGAATACGACGCTAACGTCCGTCATTTCAACGCGACACGCAGCGGCGAAAAAACCGACAACGATTGGGCCGCCCACATCATCGGCTACTATCGAGAGGCGATGGGCTACGATATGCTCCATGCACTTGCCCGACGCGGTTTTGACGTGGTGAGCTAAATAAATTGTCGCAATTGGATAGGAATGTTGAAGATTATTAGTAACTTTGCACGGTTTTCACGATAGAAATCATGTTAACCGCAAGAAAAAGAATTAATCAACAACATCAATCTATCGTATGCGCGAAACACGACGCGCCATCCTCGTTCTGGAGGACGGCACCACGTTTGAAGGACGCTCCTTTGGCTATAAAGGATCAACCGCCGGCGAAGTTGTATTCAACACAGCGATGACCGGTTATCCCGAAAGCCTGACAGACCCTTCCTATGAAGGTCAGATTCTTGTGACAACCTATCCCATTCTCGGCAATTACGGGGTGCCTCCACGCCGTCAGAAAGATGACGTGAGCGAATATTACGAGAGCGACCATATCCACTGCAAGGCAATTGTCGCTCAAGACTATTCATGGAACCACAGCCATTGGCAGGCAGACCGCTCGTTATCAGACTGGCTCAAGGAAGAAAAAATCCCCGGAATCTACGGTATCGACACCCGACAGCTCACCAAGCACCTCCGCGAAAAGGGGTCAATGCTCGGAAAAATCATAGTCGATGGCGGAGAGGAGGTAGGTTTTTATGATCCCAACAAAGAAAACCTTGTAGCTAAAGTCAGTTGCCGCGAGCCTGAAGTTCACGGCGAAGGCGACAAGACCGTAGTACTGGTTGATTGCGGAGTTAAGCACAACATCATCAGATGCCTTACACGCCGCGGTGTCAAGGTGATTAGAGTGCCTTGGGACTATGATTTCACCACTATCCCTTATGACGGACTTTTCATTTCAAACGGCCCCGGCAATCCTGACATGGCCGTTAAAACCGTTGACAATATCCGCAAAGCGATTGAAATCGGGAAACCGATATGCGGTATCTGCATGGGCAACCAGCTTTTGTCAAAAGCAGCGGGGGCATCGACCTACAAGCTCAAATATGGCCATCGCAGCCACAACCAGCCCGTGAGACGCGTCGGCACCGACACTTGTTTCATCACATCGCAAAACCATGGGTATGCCGTGGATCAGACTACCCTACCCGCCGATTGGGAGCCATTGTTTGTAAACATGAACGACGGCACCAACGAAGGAATACGCCACAAATCAAAACCGTTCTTCTCGGCGCAATTCCACCCCGAAGCAAGCAGCGGCCCCAAAGACACGGAATTCCTTTTTGACGAGTTTATTAAATTGCTGTAGAAAAACGGGCTGCAGAAGCCTCAACCCCATCACGATAATGAACCAACCAAGAATAAAAAAAGTGTTGCTGCTTGGTAGCGGCGCATTGAAGATAGGCGAAGCCGGCGAATTTGACTACTCAGGCTCGCAGGCTCTGAAAGCGATGAAAGAGGAAGGCATCACAACGGTGCTCATCAACCCGAATATCGCTACCGTGCAGACATCGGAGGGTTTCGCCGATAAAATATACTTTCTTCCGGTAACGCCCTACTTCGTCGAAAAAGTCATCGCGAAAGAACGTCCCGACGGGATATTGCTCGCTTTTGGCGGACAGACCGCCCTCAACTGCGGTGTCAGCCTTTACCGCGAAGGTATACTTGAGAAATACAATGTAGAGGTGCTCGGAACGCCCGTGCAGGCTATCATGGACACCGAAGACCGCGAGCTGTTTGTTAAGAAGCTCGACGAAATAGATGTCAAGACAATAAAAAGTGAAGCTGTCAGCACCACCGACGACGCTCTCCGCGCCGCCCGCGACCTCGGATTCCCGGTGATTGTACGCGCCGCTTACGCACTCGGAGGACTCGGAAGCGGATTCTGCGACACCGAGGATGAACTCATCGCACTGACAGAGAAGGCACTGTCGTTCTCGCCGCAGGTTCTTGTGGAGAAATCGCTGAAAGGATGGAAAGAGGTTGAATATGAGGTTGTGAGAGACCGATTTGACAACTGTATCACAGTCTGCAACATGGAGAACTTCGACCCGCTCGGCATCCACACAGGTGAGAGTATCGTCGTGGCTCCCTCACAGACCCTATCCAATGAAGACTACCACTACCTGAGGCAGCTTGCCATAAAAATCATACGCCACATAGGCATTGTCGGGGAATGCAACGTGCAGTATGCCTTTGACCCCGCATCGATGGACTACCGCGTGATCGAGGTCAACGCCCGTTTGAGCCGCTCATCGGCACTCGCATCGAAAGCAACGGGATATCCCCTCGCATTCGTCGCAGCCAAACTCGGACTTGGATATGGGTTATTTGATCTTAAAAACTCAGTGACCAAGGAAACCTCAGCATTTTTTGAACCGGCACTCGACTACATCGTTGTCAAAATACCGCGTTGGGACCTTGGCAAATTCCACGGCGTGCGCCGCGAGATAGGCTCGTCGATGAAATCGGTGGGCGAAGTCATGGCCATCGGGCGCACATTTGAGGAAGCCATCCAAAAGGGTCTGCGCATGATAGGCCAGGGTATGCACGGCTTTGTTGAGAACAAAGAGATATCAATTCCCGATATAGACAAGGGGCTCAGCGATCCCACCGACAAACGAATATTCGTCATAGCCAAAGCTATGCAAAACGGGTATAGCGTTGACCGCATACACGATTTGACAAAAATAGACAAGTGGTTTCTCTACAAGCTCCAGAATATCATGGACACAAGCCATGAACTGGAGGATTTTGACACCATAGAGTCAGTGCCGTCCGCATTGCTCCGACAGGCAAAGGAACAAGGATTCAGCGATTTCCAAATCGCGCGCTCGGTTTTAAAAGAGAAAATGACCGACGCCGAGAAGGCCAACAAATTGGTCCGCGATTTCCGTAAGTCGCTCGGCATCGTCCCTGTCGTCAAGCAGATCGACACCCTTGCCGCCGAATACCCTGCCCAGACGAACTATCTGTATCTCACCTACAACGCCGACGCTAACGATGTCACTTATCTGCATGACCACCGCTCGATTGTGGTGCTCGGATCAGGAGCGTACCGTATAGGCAGCTCTGTAGAGTTTGACTGGTGTTCGGTCAATGCGTTAATGACGGTCAAGAAAGAGGGCTGGAGATCGGTGATGATCAACTATAATCCCGAAACCGTGTCGACCGACTATGATATGTGTGACCGTCTCTACTTCGACGAGCTCACGTTTGAGCGCGTGATGGATATTCTCGAATTGGAGCAGCCCCACGGGACCATCCTGTCAGTTGGAGGCCAGATACCCAACAATCTTGCCACACGTCTTGACGCTGAGGGTATCAACATCCTTGGGACAAGCGCCAAAAGCATTGACAACGCCGAAGACCGACATAAGTTCTCGTCTATGCTCGACGATCTCGGCATAGACCAGCCCCGTTGGCGCGAGCTGACCAGTTTCGACGACATTTACAAATTTATCGACGAGGTCGGATTCCCGGTACTCGTAAGGCCCAGCTATGTGCTATCAGGGGCGGCAATGAACGTCTGCTCAAACAACGATGAACTTGAGCGGTTCCTGCGGCTCGCGGCCAACGTCTCAAAGCAGCACCCGGTCGTAGTGTCGGAATTTATCCAGAACGCGAAAGAAATCGAGATGGATGCGGTGGCGCAAAACGGTCAAATCCAGGTATATGCGATATCAGAGCATATCGAGTTTGCCGGGGTGCATTCAGGGGACGCTACCATACAGTTCCCGCCGCAGAAACTTTATGTCGAGACGATGCGACGCATCAAAAAAGTATCTTCTCAGATTGCTAAAGCGCTGAACATCACCGGGCCATTCAACATCCAGTTCCTTGCCAAGAACAATGACATAAAGGTGATAGAGTGTAACCTCCGTGCGTCGAGAAGTTTCCCATTTGTGTCAAAAGTTCTTAAAATTAACTTCATTGACCTTGCTACAAAGGTTATGCTCGGTGACAAAGTTGAGAAACCGTCCAAGAATGCTTTCGACCTCGACTACGTCGGGATAAAAGCGTCGCAGTTCAGTTTTTCGCGACTGCAGGGAGCCGACCCCGTACTCGGAGTCGATATGTCATCGACCGGCGAGGTGGGGTGCATAGGCATCGACACATCCGAGGCCATATTGAAATCGATGCTGTCTGTCGGCCTGAACATACCTAAAAAGTCGGTGTTGCTCAGCACAGGCACTCCCAAGCAAAAAGCCGATATGCTCGACGCAGCCCACCGTCTGCACAACAAGGGTTATCAGATTTACGCCACCGGCGGCACCCACTCGTTCCTGAACGACAACGGCATCCCCGCCATCAGGGTCTACTGGCCAAGCCAGAGCGATATGCAGCCCCAGGCTCTCGACTTGCTCCACAAGAAAGAGATTGACCTTGTCGTCAACATTCCCAAAAATCTCACATCGGCCGAGCTTGACAACGGCTACAAGATACGCCGCGCCGCTATCGACCTCAACATCCCGTTGCTCACCAACGCCCGACTCGCATCGGCGTTTATCGAGGCATTTACAACGATGTCGCTCGACGATATTGAAATAAAAAGCTGGGACGAGTATTAAGCTCTAATTTCTCTAAAAAATCAATCGCCGGGGAGACACTGAACCTCCCCGGCTATTTTTTCGCATTCATGCAGCGTGGTTAAACGCCGTTTCGCGACCCTCAGCGACCATGAAGCCACTCCTTGACTTAGTGAAACCCTTGATGAGCCCGGCAAGCGACAGAAACACCACCGAAGCTCCGGCAGCCACCATCCCGATGGTGACAATCGCGACAATCGCCGCGCAAATAATGCCGATAAATTCTAATACCATCATTTCCTAATCGGTTATCTTGATAATAAATATAAGTTACTCTCATAAAGGGTAAAACGGCCCCTCATAAATTAATAACACACAGACAATAATTTTTATCGAACGAATTGATAAAATATTTCAAAAATATTTGGCATTGAGTTGTTATAAATTTATTATATTCGCATCGTGAAACAGTCGCAAGCCTCAGACCTGTGAGCGCGGGCGGCAATTTACAAAACAACAAATCGACAAAACTATATGATATTCAATTTCCGAGTAGTCTCTGACGAAGTCGACAACTTCAAAAGAGAAATAAAGATTGACGCTGACGCAACGTTTCTCAGTCTGAAAAACGCTATCTGTGACGCTGTCGGTTTTGATAAAAACCAGATGTGCTCATTTTTCCTATGCGACCAAAACTGGGAGAAAGAGAAGGAAATCACGCTTGAGGATATGGGCACCGACTCAGACCAGGATGTATGGCTGATGGATGAGACTATCCTAAGCGACTACATCGAGGATGAAGGGCAACGCCTGATATTCACATTTGACTATATGACCGACCGATCATTCTTCATAGAGATGAAAGAGATGATCACGGGCAAAAATCTCAAAGACCCGTTGTGTACGCTATCCGTCGGGCACGCTCCGGCTCAGACCATGGATATGGATGAGTTTGAGACCAAAATCGACGCAAAATCGGCCGCCACTTCAGCCGGCGTAGATCTGGATGAGGATTTCTATGGCTCAAGCGAATTTAACGAAGATGAGTTTGACGCCGCAGGTTTTGACGAAATGACGTTTGACGAATAAAGCAATCCATATGATAAATCAATCGGCGGATGCGAGTTGGCTCGCATCCGCCGATTGATTTACAGAGGTAGACAAATTTGCTTACCAAAAACGTTTTATTCCCATGACATCACGAACCTCGGCGAGAGTTTTGGCGGCTCGCTCGCGGGCTCGCTCGGCCCCCTGTTTCACGACACGGGCTATGTATTCATCGTTATCCCTGATTTCGAGATAGCGTTCGCGGATGGGTAGAGTGATTTTCAATATATCCTCGGCTAGCTGCTTTTTAAGGTCGCCATAGCGTATCGAACAGTCGGCATACGCATCGGTGAAATGTTTGACTACATCGGGCGTCGAGGTCAACTCAAGCAGAGTGAACAGATTTTGCACAGGTTGCGCCATGGGCGAGTTAGGGGCCTGCGGGCCTTCGTCGGTGACGGCGCGCATCACTTTCTTGCGCAACACTTTTTCCTCATCGGCGAGGTAAATGCAGTTGCCTTCGCTCTTGCCCATTTTGCCCGACCCGTCAAGCCCGGGGACTTTTACGGGCGCGCCTCCAAAGTCGAAATTGGTCGGCTCGGGGAACAGGTCGACGCCATAGAACGAGTTGAAACGTCGCGCGAAACGTCTCGTCAGCTCCAGATGCTGCTCTTGATCCTTTCCAACAGGCACTTTATGGGCTTTTTGAATGAGTATGTCGACAGCCATGAGCGTCGGGTAAGTTAGCAATCCGGCATTGACACGCTTATTGGAATCAGTGCCGATGATTTCTTTTTCGATATCGTCGTTGTCGTTATCGGACTTGATTCCGAGTGCCTTACGCGCTTTATCTTTAAACGAAGCTGTGCGCATCAGCTCTCCGATGCCGACGTGCATATTCAGCAACAGGTATAGTTCGGGAATTTCGGGGACATCGCTCTGCACGAAAATCGTGGCTTTTTCGGGGTCAAGTCCCGCTGCGAGATATTCGGCAATAATGTCCTTGACGTTTCCATGAAGGGATTTGGGGTCGGGATGTGTGGTCAGGGCATGGAGGTCGGCGATGAAGAACAGGCAGTCATAGTCGTTCTGCATCCTGACAAACTTGCTCAACGCCCCGAAATAATTACCCAGGTGGAGGTTTCCAGTAGAGCGTATGCCGCTCAACACTACTTCTTTCATATTTATACAGTATCTGTTTATTTCTATACGCGAAGTTAGTCAATCTGCGATGCCGAAGCAAATCAAAATAAATTTTTACACGAGTGTAACATTTTTGGCTATCTTCGCGTCTATATATAATAAACCATTAATCAATCACATTATGAGACTGAACTCTACCCGTCTGTTTCTTACCATGATGTCTATAGCTTTAGGCTTTCAGTCCTATGCAGGCAAATACCAGTACGAAACAATTCCCGGCGACCCGATGAAAACGATGATATACACACTGCCCAACGGCTTGAAGGTGTATATGAGCGTCAACAAAGATCAGCCGCGCATACAGACCAATATCGCAGTCAAAGTGGGCAGCAAAAACGACCCGGCCGAGACAACCGGGCTTGCCCACTATTTCGAGCATATGATGTTTAAAGGGACACCTGATTTCGGCACGACAAATTACGCCGTAGAGAAACCGATGCTCGACAAAATCGAAGCATTGTTCGAGACCTACCGGCAGACGACCGACTCGACGGAGCGCGCCGCTCTCTATCATCAGATTGACAGTATTTCATATGAGGCATCGAAGATTGCCATACCCAATGAATATGACAAGCTGATGGCGACAATCGGTGCTAACGGCACTAACGCCTACACCTCATATGACATGACCTGCTATGTGGAGGATATACCGTCGAACGAGCTTGACCGCTGGGCCAAAATCCAGGCTAACCGATTCGAGAAACCTGTGCTGAGAGGGTTCCACACGGAGCTTGAGACCATCTATGAGGAAAAAAATATGTCGCTCACAAAAGACAACCGCAAAATGACCGAGGGAATGATGTCGGCTCTTTTCCCCAATCATCCCTATGGACAGTGGTCGGTACTCGGACATCAGCAGCATCTCAAGAATCCATCGATAACCAATATCAAACAGTACCACAAAAACTGGTATGTGCCTAACAATATGGCTATCGTAATGGCCGGAGACTTCGACCCCGACAATGCAATCGACATAATCACCAAATATTTTGGTCATCTGAAGCCTAACCCCAACCTGCCGGTGCTGAATTTAGAAAAAGAGGCACCCATAACCACGCCTCTGAAAAAGGAGGTGTGGGGCAACGAGGCCGAGGCACTGATGCTCGCCTGGCGTTTCCCCGGCGCCAACCACCCCGATTATGAGACCTTGCAAATAGTCGATTACATACTTTGCAACGGTAAAGCCGGCCTGATTGACCTTGATATAAATCAAAAACAGGAAGCTCTCGGTGTCAGCTCATATATCTGGGGCCTGACCGACTATTCAAGCTATATGGTCTCAGGCCGTCCCAAAGAGGGACAGACCCTCGAGCAGTTGCAGGAACTTATGATGAGCGAAATCGCCAAGCTGCGCAACGGCGAGTTTGACGAGAAGCTGATTCCGGCCACCATCAATAATTTCAAACTCGAAAAGCAAAACGAGATAGACAACAACTATGGCCGAGTAGACCGCATGGTCAGCTCGTTTATCGACAATGTGCCGATGGAACGCATAGTGACATCCCTTGACCGACAGAGCAAAATCACTAAACAGGATGTGGTCGATTTCGCAAAAAAATATTTCCGCGATGACAATTTCGTAGCGATTTACAAGCGACAGGGCAAAGACACCACAGAGCTTAAAATAGCCAAACAACCAATCACCCCCATCGTCGTAAACCGCGACACCACCAGTGCGTTCCTCGACGCCATCGTAGCAGAGAAAGTAGCGCCCATCGACCCGGTATTCCTCGATTTCGACCGAGATCTTACCTTCCTCACCGCCAATAAGAATATTCCCGTACTCTATAAGAAAAACGAGAGCAACGACGTATTCCAGCTCACATATGTATTTGACCGCGGCACCTACAATGATAAGCGTCTGTCGATGCTCAACAACTATTTCCCTCTTCTCGGGACTCCGACGATGAGCAATGAGCAGATAGCGCAGAAATTCTATGAACTCGCCTGCAACTATTTCATCAGTATCGGCAACGACCGCAGCTATATGGTGCTGTCGGGACTTTCAGAGAATATGCCAGAAGCGATAGCCCTGATGGACGACCTTCTGAACAACGCTATCCCCGACAAGAACACCTTTGACAAAGTGGTTCAACGCACTCTCAAAGACCGCGAGAACCGTCTGAAAAACCAACAGGCTAATTTCAACGCGCTCCGCTCGTATGTTTGGTATGGTCCGGAACAACTCAAGGATATGCGGCTGACCAACGATGAGCTGAAAAACGTTGATCCCAAACAGCTTACCGATGAGCTGAAAAAACTTAACGGCATGGAGCACACCATCATCTATTATGGCCCGATGGATGAAAAAAGCGCAATAGCGGCCATAGAGAAAAATCACAAGACTCCGGCAAAACCGGCCAAAGCTGAAAAAGGGAAAAAATTCGCACAAATAAAACCGACAGAAACGGTGTTCTTTGTAGCTCCCTACGACGCAAAACAGCTCTATATGCTGGAGTACACCACTGACGGGAAGACCTACGACCCGACAATCGAACCGCTGCGTAAAATGTATAATGAGTATTTCGGAGGGGGCATGAATTCGATTGTATTCCAAGAGATGCGCGAACGCCGTAGCCTCGCATACTCAGCATGGGCCACAATGGCAGTACCTTCAAACTTAGAGAAGCCCTACATCTATATGGCCTCGATCGCCACACAAAACGACAAGATGGCCGACGCAGTCGAAACGTTTGACGAGATTATCGAGAATATGCCTGTCAGCCAGAACGCTTTCGACCTCGCCAAACAAGGGCTTGACGCACGCCTGCGTTCAGAACGTATCATAAAGGATAACATAGCCTGGAATTATCTCAACCGCAAAGAGCTCGGAGAGAAGACCGATGCCCGCAAGGAGATGTTTGAAGCGTTGCCATCATTAACCCTCAAACAGGTCGAGAATTTCCAAAAAGAAAACGTGAAAGACCGCACTTATTACATCGGGATTCTCGGCGACCCTGACGACATTGATCTCGATTACCTTCGCAAACATGGTAAAGTGGTCATGCTGACAACCGAAGATATATTCGGATTCTAAGGTTTTCAGGTAGCACGTTAGCCTATCACCTATAACGGCTGTTTCCGATTGATTCGGCAAACAGCCGTTATCATTTCTTGAATCATCATATTTTATGAGAGCATTTTTTCATAACACATCCCTTGGTTTTAATATTTATTTTTTAATTTTGCGAATCCTTATAGTAATTACAGTAAATTTTAAATTAAAACTTTTAGTCTATGAAAAATCCACTTACCCAAAAATCATTGCTGGTGATAAGTGCAGTTTTGTCGATGACATCGTGTGTCGACAACAATTATGACCTGGGAGACATAGATTCCACCGCAAGAATCGAAGTCAAAAATCTGGTTGTTCCAATAAATCTTGATGTCATATCATTGGAAAGCATTCTTGATATCAAAGAAGGAGAAGCCATCCAAGTAATTGACGGCCAGTATGCGATAGTCAAAGACGGCAATATCGACGCCGCGCAAATCAACATTCCCGCCGTAAGCGTCACCGCCCCGACTATCAGGCCAACCGAGTCGAAAGTTCACGCCGAAAGTCCCCAATCAGGCGTCGGAATGAAAGCAGGCGCATCATCCATGCGGTTCCCTTTGGCATCAACCCCGTCAGACTGTAAATACAGCACATCAAACGTAAGCGACTACATCGTATCCATCAATTCCTGCGAATGCGCCGTATCGCTTGATCTCACAGTGTCACTTTTGGAAGCCAAAGGACTCGTGAACGGATGCGATTTCTCTGACATCGTGTTCCAGCTCCCCAAAGGACTAAATATGACCGAAAGCGCGGGTGGACGTTACAACGTAAACACGGGCGAATTATACATATCACACAAACGTGCGAGCGGCAGCTCCATAACAGTGCATCTCGAAGCCAACGGCATCGATTTCAATAAAACGAATTACAGTTACACGAACCCCACCCTCACACTTGATGAAAAAATATATCTCAAATCGGGATTCGCAACCATCTCCTCAAGCGACATAACGGGCAGCTTGAGCTCACTACCCACCACCCTGACACTGCGTACTGAATATGTGTTGTCGGACATTAATATCTCATCATTCACGGGCCGTATAAAATACAACGTGGGCAACGTGAACATACCTGAAGTCAACCTGAATGACCTCCCTGACGTTTTATCACAGGAAGGGACCAACATATCCATTACCAACCCGTGTATCTACCTTAAATTAGACAACCCATTGCAGCAATACGGACTTAAAGCGCAGTCGGGATTTTCAATGACCGCTTTACGCCCGGGTGAGGCAGACAGACAATTCGGACTTGATCCGGGCCAACTCATCGTCATCAACACCAATCACTCCGACCGCAACTACAGCTTCTGCCTGTCGCCAGAAATGCCTGCGACAATCGACACAGAATTTACCGGAGCGCAACACGTCGGCTATTCTTCCCTCAGCAATGTACTGAGCGGTAATGGAATGCCCAAAAGCATCAAAGTAGACCTCGTCAATCCCATAGTCCCCGACCAGGCCGTCAATTCATTCCCGCTCGGAGTTGACATGGGAAAAATAGGCGGAAAATACAAACTCGTCGCTCCACTCAATTTCATGGATAATTCTCATGTAATATATGCCAACAACATGGATGGATGGAACGATGATGAATTTGACAAAGTCACCATCTCCACTCTTGAAATAACGATGAAAGCAAGCTCAGACGTGCCTGTCGCACTTGACTTCACCGGGTACCCAATAGACGTGAATGGCAATCAAATCGGAAATGTCGAAGTAGAAGGCGCAAAAATCGACGCAAATGCCAAGGATCAGGAAATAACCCTGCGCATAACCGGCCAAATCCAGCATCTCGATGGCCTGCATTACCGCGCCGTTGCCACGTCGGCAGCAGACGGGAAAACTCTGTCGCCCGACATGACCATCACCTTGAAAGATGTGAGACCGGTCGTTTCAGGTTATTATGAGAAAGAATTATAAATAAATTAAACCATCAATCGACAATCAAATTATGAGATACAGCATAAAAACAATCGTAACGGCAGCAATCGCAGTCGGCGCCTTAACCTCGGCCAATGCGCAAAACACGCGTTCGGGCTACTTCATAGACGATTACACCTATCGGTTTGAGATGAACCCGGCATTTGGAAATTCCAAAAATTTCATAGCTATGCCAGGTCTCGGCAATGTCAACGCATCAATGAACGGTACAATCGGCATAAATGACGTGCTATACAATGTCGACGGTCGCACCACGACGTTTCTCAACCCTGAAATAAGCGCATCGGAAGTGATGGGCAACATAGGCGACCGCAACCGTGTTGGCGCAGATCTGAAAATCACTCTACTCGCAGCCGGATTCAAAAGCTGGGGCGGCTACAACACGATAGCCATAAACGCCCGGTCGGGCCTTGGGGTAAAACTACCCGGAGAGATATTTTCACTGCTCAAAGAGGGGGCTTCAAACAAGGAATACGACATATCGGACGTAAGGGCATTCGCAAACGCCTACGCCGAAATCGCGTTTGGACATTCGCGCGACATCAACTCAGAATGGCGTGTCGGCGCAAACGTGAAATTCCTGCTGGGAGGGGCTAATCTTGATACCCGTCTAAAAAACGCCCATCTCATTCTTGGCGAAAATGACTGGTCTATAACATCGGAAGCCGAAATTAACGCCAATATCAAGGGACTGGAATACAAAACCGACATAAACGATGACACGCATCATGAATATGTAAGCGGCGCCGACGTACACAATACCGGTCTGAACGGTTTCGGTATGGCTTTTGATTTCGGGGCCGTCTACAACCCAAAATCGTTACCTGACTGGAGCTTCAGCGCATCATTGCTTGATTTCGGTTTTATCTCATGGAGCAACAACATGGTCGCATCGACCAATGGGGTTAAAACGTTCAACACCGACCGTTACACCTTCAACGTTGATGACGACGCGCCCAACAGTTTCAAACATGAATGGGACAAAATCAAGGATGATATGTCAGCCCTATACGAGCTTGACGATATGGGGAATAAGGGAGGCCAGACCCGTATGCTTGGCGCGACAATGCACCTCGGAGCTCAATATACCCTGCCGGTCTATCGACCTTTGACATTCGGATTACTCAACACAACCCGAATCCAAGGCGCCTTCAGTTGGACAGATTTCCGTCTGTCGGCCAACGTAGCTCCAGCCAAATGTATCGATGGCGGTATCAATATGTCGCTCGGCACATTCGGTGTGGGATTCGGATGGATCGTAAACTTCCATACCACCGGGTTCAATATGTTTCTGGCAATGGATCGCACACTCGGCAAACTTGCGAAGCAAGGGGTTCCATTGTCAAGCAACGGATCGGTCAATCTCGGCATAAACTTCCCGTTCTAACTGAATTTATCAGAGCCTTAAACGGGGCTTGATAACAAAGACAAAACCGGGTTCTCGATTTCTTAGTCGGGAACCCGGTTTGTTTCATGGAATCGGTTGTTCAATAGACTTCTCTAAAAAGTGTCAGTACATGGGAGTAAATGGGGCATGCTTTTCGAGCAATGAAGTGGCATCGCCCGCATAATCCTTATGTTTCGACGTGTCGAGCCTAAGCACAGGCGCACCGGGACGCAGGTCGCATTTTTTAAGGTCTATGTAAAAAACGCCAAGATTTGTCGCAAAATCAAAGTAGTAGAGCCTATCGCGGATATTCGCGAAAGAACGCCACTGCGTCGAGCTTACGTTTGGTTCAGATTCGACAGTGTATTTATATGGGACAGACACATTGAACAGGATGCTTCGGATAATAGCCAGCCCCAAATCAGCATCGTTGGTTTTCGTGACATGGCCTTGAAAATAATAGCCTCGCACATATCGGTCGGGACTTTTAACCGTGCCTGGGAGCATATTGCCACCACCGACTTTCTTCCAGTAGTCGTTTATAGCTGTCATTTGCGGAAAAGCCGGGTCGTTGGTCATGGCAGGCATATCCTCTCCTTCATAAATCATCACTTTGCCATGGTCAAACTCAAGAATCGCACATCGTCCCTCGGCATCCGTGATTCCCCAATGCAGCGCAGAGACCGTTCCACCGTCGAAAGTTGAGCCGGAAATATTGAAATCATGCTCTTTCAAGACCTTAACCACTTCGGGGGTTGTGGCATTCAGGTCAAGCATCCATGCGACAAACATAGCCAGAGACATGGGTGGCCTCGACGATGTTTCGCTGTTATCGTAAACCGTACCTTTACAGAACAGACCGTTAATCACAAGACCCTTTTCGTTCATCCCCTCAGTGATTCCGCCGTCGTAGCTTACGGCATAGACAGCACCATATTTTGAAGTCCATCTGACCGAACCGGGAAGGTTGTTACCTGCTTTGGCCATGCCTCGGGGATATACATATAGATTGGTCGGGATTGGTGTCTTCCAGTCAAGTGACCGACCGACTATGCGCAACACCTGTTCCGAACGAACCGCAGTGTCGCCAACATAAAGAATGCGGGAACAAGCATCGGCCTCAACAGCCGACGCAACCGCCAATAAACCCGCAGCGGCGAGCAACAATGTTTTTAGCTTCATGACAAAAAAATTAAAACGTTTTTATTCAAAACGTTTTAACAATTTACATGGTTCGACTTACGAGCCCGTCGGACAATAAATGTTAGCGGCTCTTATATCACGAAATCACCTCCTTGGCTTAGACCAAGTGAAATTTTCTTTACGATGCCGCCGCTCGACTATCTTATAATATAGATTATAGAACGGACGCAACATGACAAACCATGGCACAGTCAAAAAAAGTCTCCGGGCGGCGAGAGCGCGTAATGCCCTGCGCCATGCCATCACTATCAGAGTCCAAAGCGACAGCCCGACCACAGCCATTACCGTCAACGGGAACAAATTAGGAATACTTACCAAAACCGCCGCGGCCGACGATGCCACTCCCACCCACAAAAGAGTCGAGAAAAGCGAGAAAATGTAGCGCGACCGATGTGACACATACCGCCCGGTAAAAATATGCCCCCATTTCCACCTACGATGGAACGCGCGGGGAGAATCTCCGCTAAGAGTTACCCGTGACGCATCAGACAATTCAACCGCAGTGTTATCGGGCAAGGCAATCTCCTCGATAAAAATATCATCGGCTCCGTTATGAAGATTCAACGACTTGGAAAAGCCTTTGTTAGCGAAAAAAAGCTCACGATTAATCCCAAAGTTGTCGAGATGGCCGCGATAGGGGTGATTTTTCAACGCTGATGACAGATATGTAACCGCATCGGCCGCTGTGTCAAACGACCTGAGGCGTTTGCCAATCTGGGTGTCGGCATTGCGGTCAAAAGCCGCATAACCGAGGACAATATCCTTCCCGTCTGAAAAATTCCGTGCCATCGACCTCAACCAGTCAATCGACCCGATCGACGAGGCTGCATCGACAAACAGCACAAATTTGTTGCGCGCCGCTTTCAAGCCAAGAGTGATGGCAAGTTTACGGCGGCTAAGATTGTGGGCTTCATCGGGGATGAAGGTCAGGTAAAGATTATGGTGCTCCAGCGACAATCGGTTGAAAACATCCTTGACCGACTCGGATGAGCCATCATTGACGATTATAATCTCGTAGGGCGCATCATATCGCTGCGACAACAACATCTCAAGAAGTCGGCTCAAACTCGAAGGGTTATCATTACAGTAGACCACGACTGAAACCTGAGGAAGCCCTGAGGGGGATTCGTTCAACGTCACATTGCCGCGCCGATTCCGTTTCCACACTAATGAGACCCGACGACAATAAAGAGTCGAGAGCACTATTGCGCAAGCTAAGGCAACGCCCATCAGAGTCAAGCACAAAGGGGAGATGTCAATAGAAAATACCATCACGACTGATTGATTAGATTTTCGACTGACAAAGTTAACATATTCGCGCCAAACGGCAAAGCCGCAGAAAAAAGCTGAATCTGATGAAACAAAAAAATGAAAGGCGGATGCAGTCACCACCTTTCATTTGATGTTTTTTATGTGTCAGTTTATATTACAAATCCGCTTTAAACATATGGGTTTATTTATCGCACAATGTTCCCGAGCAGGATTCGATGTTTTCAAGCACGGCTGCATCGAGGACGGCGATTGTAGTCAGATTGATGATGTCGCGCACTGGGGAGTCAACACCGATAAAGTGAATCGGCTTGTTCAGACCCATCTGAATAGGGCCAATGGCATCGCCGAGTCCCATTTCAAGCATCATGCGGTAGGCTGTGTTGGCAGCACTCAGATTGGGGAATATGAGCGTGTTTACATCCTTGCCGTTGAGGCGTGAGAATGGGAACGCAGCGTCGCGGCTATCACGGTTGAGGGCATAATGAACCTGCATTTCTCCATCAATGGGGAGATCGGGATAAAGCCGGTGCATTTTATCGACCACATTGTGGACGGTGACACACTCAGGCTCCTTGCTTGAGCCGAAGTTGCTATAGGAAACCATGGCCATCACCGGATCGTGGGCGAAATACTCCACCGAGTTGCGCGCGAGTCGGGCCACATCGAGCAGTGTCTCCTCGTCGTTAGACTGATTAATCATGGTGTCGGCAAGGAAGTATGTGCCACGTTTGGTGTTCATGATGTGCATCGTGGCGAAATGTTTGTAGCTCGGACGAATGCCGACAACCTCCTTAGCTATCTGAGCGGCGGCATCGCTACCTGAATAAGTACCGGCGATAAACGCGTCGGCCTCGCCATCCTCTACCATCATCATGCCGAAATAGTTGCGGTCGAACATCTTTTCAAGAGCTTCCCTGAATGTAAGACCCGAACGCTGACGCTTGTCGGCAAGTTTGGTCGCGAAACGATTGCGGCGGTCGGCCTCTCGGTCGTGTCGAAGATTGACAATCTCGATACCGCTTATGTCGAGACCAAGCCGTGCAGCACGCTTCTCTATCATCTCCTCGTTGCCAAGCAAGATCGGGATACATATGCCGAGACTGCGCGCCGAGACTGCCGCACGGAGAGTATTGTCGGTGTTTGCCTCGCCGAAGACCACACGCTTTGGATTGGATTTTGCCTGCTCCACAAAACGACGCATCATCTTATTGTCAGAACCCATAATCTGGCGCAGTTTCTGTTTGTAGGCATCCCAATCGGTAATGGGCCGACGTGCAACACCCGACTCCATAGCACCCCGAGCCACAGCGGGAGCCACAGTTGTCAGCAGGCGGGGATCGAGCGGTTTGGGCAAAATATAATCACGGCCAAATGACAACTTGGTCATATTGTAGGCGGCGTTCACGACCGATGGCACCGGCTCTTTAGCCAATGCGGCAATAGCGTGGACGGCAGCGAGTTTCATCGGTTCATTTATAGCTGTCGCACCCGAATCGAGAGCGCCGCGGAATATGTATGGGAATCCAAGCACATTGTTAATCTGGTTGGGATAGTCGGAACGTCCAGTCGCAAAAATCAAATCGTCTCGCGAGGCCATCGCGGCATCGTATGCGATTTCGGGGTCAGGATTGGCAAGAGCGAAGACTATGGGCTTCGGGGCCATTGATTTAAGCATTTCGGGGGTAACCACATCTTTTACCGACAGCCCAAGGAACACATCGGCTCCGACCATGGCCTCGGCAAGAGTGTTTATATCGCGGGAAGTTGCAAATTCTCGTTTCTGAGGGTTGAGGTTGGTGCGTTTGTCGTTGATCACCCCCTTGCTGTCGCACATCACCACATTTTCAGGTTTGACGCCAAGGGCTATGTAAAGCCTCGTACAAGAAACCGCCGCAGCCCCCGCGCCATTGACAACGAGCTTGACATCTCCGATTTTCTTTCCCTGAATCTCGAGCGCGTTAATCAACCCGGCAGCCGAGATAATCGCAGTCCCGTGCTGGTCGTCGTGCATCACGGGAATAGTGCATTCCTCTTTAAGACGCCGCTCTATCTCAAAACACTCGGGAGCCTTTATATCCTCAAGGTTTATACCGCCAAATGTGGGTGAAATAGCCTTGACAATCTCGATGAACTTGTCGGGGTCTTTCTCATCGACCTCGATGTCAAAACAGTCGATTCCGGCGAATATTTTAAAGAGCAATGCCTTGCCCTCCATCACGGGCTTCCCGGCAAGCGCACCGATGTCGCCAAGACCGAGCACCGCTGTACCGTTGGAAATGACGGCCACAAGATTACCCTTGTTGGTGTATTCATAGGCATCCTGAGGCTGCTGCTCAATTTCCAGACATGGATAAGCGACACCGGGGGAATAGGCCAGTGCGAGATCGTTCTGCGACGAGTAGGGTTTTGTGGGGACTATCTCGATTTTACCGGGCTTGGTATCGCGATGATAATCGAGTGCCATTTCTTTAGTAACCTTTGACATAATCTTCTTATTTTTCTTTTATGATATAGCCGACTCTACACTTTGCGGCGGCGAATTATAGCTTTTACACCCGCAAAGGTAATAATTTTTCTAACAACGGCGCACAATTGCGAACGATTTATTATTTCTGAAACAAGTTTAAGACCTTTTCGATTATAGGAGCCATGTCATAATACCGATATTCGGCAAGACGGCCACCAAAGATGACCGAAGTCTCGGCGTCGGCAAGCCGCTTGTATTTACTGTAGCATTCGCTATTGACAGCGTCGTTAATCGGATAATATGGTTCAAGTCCGTCAACCCATTCCGTGGAATATTCCCGAGAGATTACGGTGACGGGATTATCATAGACCGCATCGCCGAACGACTCGAAGTGTTTATGCTCAATCACTCTTGTGAACGGCTCGCGGTGACTGGTGTAGTTGACCACAGCGTTGCCCTGGTAATTGGGCGTGTCGACCAATTCCTCCTCAAAACGGACAGTGCGGTATTGCAGACGTCCGAACCTGTATCCATAAAATTCATCGATTTTGCCGGTAAATACGATTTTGTCGGCCACTGATTCCCAATAAAGCCTGTCGGCAAAGAAATCTGTATCGGTCTTGCATTCAATGCCGTCGAGCAAGGCATCAATAAGGCGGTTATAGCCACCAATGGGTATACCCTGATAGCAATCGTTGAAATAGTTATTATCATAAACAAATCTCAACGGCAATCTCCTGATTATGAACGCCGGCAACTCGTCGCACGGGCGCCCCCATTGCTTTTCAGTGTATTCTTTGATGAGTTTGTAATAAATGTCACTGCCGACGAGCATCAAAGCCTGTTGCTCCAGATTGGCGGGTTCAGCCCCGGCAAGCCGCTCCATCACCTCTTTCCTCTGGCTATCGATGACGGCCTTTGCCTCGGCAGGCGTCTTGACACCCCACATACGGTTGAACGTGTTCATGTTGAATGGCAAGTTGTACAGCTCTCCTTTGTAGTTGGCCACCGGGCAATTGGTGTAGCGGTTAAACTCTACCAGCGAAGTGACAAATTCCCATACAAGACGATTGGAGGTATGGAAAATGTGGGCACCGTACTTATGGACATTTATCCCATGATTAAACTCACAATAGATGTTACCGCCAAGATGTGTACGTTTGTCAATGACAAGGCACTTTTTATCCTCTTTTGCGGCGAGATGAGCGAACGTAGCCCCGAACAGCCCGGAGCCTACAATGAGATAGTCATACTGTCGTCTCATTCCACTTTTTCGATTTTAGGATTAAAGAAAAGACCGTCCCACAGCCCTTTACGAATCTGGCGCTTAAAGAGATGTTTATTGGAATCGGTGCGTTTGTTGATGCGATGGGCATAAACGCGATAACGGTTGAGCTGCTTCAAAAGGAACGCGAGTTTTCCTATTTTCCCTGATTTACGACGCATATACGAGGTGTTTCTCGCTTGATAGTAGAACTTCCATGCGCTTTCGGGGGGAGTAACCTGCGGGTGTCCGAAATAGTTGTCGGGGGTTTTGTGGCACACTATGCTGTTGTCGACATACAGACCGACAAACCCGGCAGATACCACACGGTTAGAAAATTCTATATCGTCGGCCCAAATAAAGAAGTCGGCAATCGGCAGACCTACGGCCTTGACCGCTTTCGCGCTTATGAGCATCGAAACAAATGTGGCCGACCGAACTGAAAACGCGGGGACCTCGGGCGTGGAGTAGCTGTTGAACATCGACGAGCGATCACGCGAAGCGACATCAAATCCCGGGCAATTCATCTTGTGGGGTTTACCGTCAACCCATACCGCCTTGCTCACAGCGAACCCGACGTTATCGCTCAGGCTGAAAGCGTCGACAAGCCGCTTCAGAGCCGTTGTAGCCGGAATCGTATCGTCATCCATCACCCAAACCAAGTCATAGCCTTGAGTGACCGCGATCTTTATGCCCAGCGAAAATCCTCCGGCGCCGCCGATATTCCTCTCCAGATAAACCACTTCATAGAACGATTTGTCAAGCGACTCAAGATATTCAGTTGTCCCGTCGGTGGAATTATTGTCAATCACAATAACACGATTCGGCAAAAGCGACTGTTTTTCAATAGCCGCAAGCGACTCTTTCAATAATTCGAGTCTATTATATGTAACTACTACCGCAGCAATCTCCATTAGCTAACTGAACTGATTTGTCTCGCAAAGATACAACATTAATCAAAAATAAGTAACTTTGCCATTACAATAAACCAACCTAAACAAGCAACCCTTAACGCATTTCAATCATCATGCCACAAGATTTGCACCTGAGTGAAATATACCGCGCGGCACAAGTGCTGAAAGATGTCGCACGGCATCCCCGCCTGATAGGCCCCACCAACCTCTCCACCGACGCACAAGTCTATCTGAAACCCGAGAACCTGCAACACACCGGTTCATTCAAACTGAGAGGGGCATATTACAAAATATCCCAACTGACCGATGAGGAAAAATCCCGCGGGGTCATAGCCTGCTCAGCCGGCAATCATGCCCAGGGCGTAGCACTCGGAGCCACGCATAACGGCATAAAATCACTAATCTGTCTTCCTGCCGGGGCTCCGATATCGAAAGTTGAAGCCACCAAAGGGTTTGGGGCAGAGGTGTGTCTCGTGCCGGGTGTCTATGACGACGCCTATCAACGCGCTCTCGAACTTCGCAAAGAGTTTGGCTACACGTTTGTCCATCCGTTTGACGACCCCAAGGTCATAGCCGGCCAAGGCACTATCGGCCTTGAGATTCTCGAAGAGATGCCTGACGTAGAGGCCGTGATAGTGCCTATAGGCGGAGGCGGGCTTATCTCAGGTGTGGGGATGGCCATAAAGGAACTACGCCCGGAAGTAAAAGTTTATGGCGTGCAGTCGAGCGGCGCACCGAGCATGGCCGCCTCACTCCAGGAAGGGAAAATACAGCATCTGGCGTCGGTATCGACCATCGCCGACGGCATCGCTGTGAAAGAGCCGGGAGTAAACACATTCGAGATGTGCAACCGATATGTCGACGAGGTTGTGACTGTCACCGACGATGAGACAGCCGCAGCCATTCTGACCCTTATCGAGCGGCAGAAACTTGTGGCCGAGGGAGCCGGTGCCGTTTCCGTAGCGGCAGCTATGTTCAACAAATTGCCTATCGAGGGCAAAAAAGTGGTGTGTCTCGTATCGGGCGGGAACATCGATGTCAACATACTCAACCGCATCATCTCTCGCGGACTTGCCAAAAACGGCCGGGCCTGCACGCTCATTCTTGATCTGGACGACAAACCCGGACAATTATCAGGAGTCTGCAATGTGATAGCCAACCTCGGAGGGAATGTCATCTCGGTAGTACATGACCGCATGAACCCCAGCTCCCACATCAACGGCTGCACACTGCGTCTTGAACTGGAAACCCGCAACCCCGAGCATATCGAGATTATAAAGCAGGGGCTTAACGATGCCGGTTATCGAGTGAATTAATGTAAACATCTGTTTTAATAAGTTTACTGTATGCGCCAAAATGTCTTTTAAAGTGGATATTTAGTACAATTCATATAAATTTATGTGACTATTGGCTAACTTTGTTGCAAAACTTACCAATAGTCACATTTTTATAATAGAATAAAAGGATATTTTGAAAATGAAATCATTGATATCGGTAGCTATGCTCGCGACGGTCATATCAACAACCAACCCCGTCAGCGCCGCCACCGACATAGTACCAAGCGACACACTGTCAGTTTCGCTCGATGAGTGCATAGCAATCGCACTTGACAAAAATCCCACGATAAAAGTAGCAGACATGGAAGTCAGCCGCGTGGATTACTCAAAAAAAGAGACAATCGGCCAACTCCTACCGTCAATAGCGTTCGGAGGGCAATATAACCGCACACTCGCCAAACAGGTCGCATACATGAATATGGGGGATGCCGGACGACGCGGAATAAAAATGGGACTTGACAATTCTTATAATGTCGGGTTCTCGGCAACGATGCCGCTGATCGCTCCACAATTATGGAAATCATTGAAATTAAGCGACAGCCAGATATTGCAGAATGTCGAGGCCGCCCGGTCGTCGCGCCTCGCCCTCATCAATTCAGTTGAAAACGCTTATTATTCCCTTCTTTTGGCCGAGGACTCGAAGAAAGTAATCCAGGAGAGTTATGATAACGCCGTGTTCAATCACGACGTGTACCAAAAGAAATTTCAGGTCGGTGCCGCCTCTGAATATGATGTGCTCCGCACATCGGTAGCCGTGAAGAATGTTGAGCCTGAGCTGACACAAGCAGACATAGCAATAAAACAAGCCCGTTTGCAGCTCACGATTCTGATGGGGCTTGACGCTACCCACGCCCTCACCCCCGCTACCACGTTGAGCGACTACGAAAAGACGATGTATGACCACACACTCGGCATTGACCGCTCAATTGAAGGGAACACGGACCTCAGAATGCTTGACCTGCAGACGCGCTCACTGCGCGACGCGCTCACGATTCAGAAGATGTCGTGGTATCCGACACTGTCGATGAACGCTTCTTACAACTGGACATCGTCTAACGACGGCGTTCCGTTCAAGAACCTGCAATGGAGCCCATATTCAATGGTCGGCCTGACGCTCAACATACCGCTGTTTGAAGGCGGCCAACGTTATCACCGCATAAAGCAGGCCCAAATCCAGGTCGACGAGATGAAATGGCAGCGCGAGAACTTGGAACGCAACATAAATATGCAGGTAGATCTCGCCATCGACAACATCAAAATGAACGTTAAACAGATAGCATCAAACTCCGAAAGCGTCAGACAGGCCGACAAGGCCCATTCCATCATGGAAAAGAGTTTTGAAATCGGAGCGGCGAGCTATCTCGACCTGCGCGACTCGGAGCTTGCGCTGACACGCGCCCGACTGGCATACTTCCAGTCAATCTACAACTACCTTGTGGCCGACAGCGACCTCAGACAACTTCTCGGCAACGCCGATTTGCAAAAATACGAAACCTACACCCCATCACATAAATAACGTCAATGAGAGCATTAGTGATTCTTACCGTTGCCGCATCTATCACCCTCGCAGGGTGCGGTTCATCGGAGAGCAAGAACGACAAAAACACAGTCGAAGAAAAACCAATGGTAGACATCGAGAAGGTAAACGCCCGCTCGGTGCCGCAAATGGCGCAATATACCGCTACGGTAGAGGCGTTCAAGACCAACAACATCACCACCTCAACTCCAAACCGCATCAAGCGCATCCTTGTCGATGTAGGTTCGGTGGTGTCGGCAGGACAACGAGTCGTAGTCCTCGACAACGTCAACATCGAGCAGCTTAAAGTAAGACTCGACAACACCGAACGGGAATATAACCGTGCGGTGCAACTTTTGGAAATAGGCGGAGGCACACAGCAATCTGTCGACCAACTGAAGACCGAACTTGACGCCGCTCGCCGGCAATATACCAACATGGTTGAGAACACCGTGTTAGTTTCACCAATCAACGGCGTGGTAACAGCCAGGAATTATGATCCCGGCGACATGACATCCGCCCAGCCTATCCTCACCATCGAGCAACTCCGGCCGGTGAAGGTGCTGGTCAATGTCAACGAAAACGACTTCGCCAAAGTCCACAAGGGGATGAAAGCCAATATCAAGCTCGACGTATACGGCGACGAGGAGTTTACCGGCACGGTAGCTCTCATACACCCGACTATCGATCCCGACACGCGCACTTTTACCGTCGAAATCAACATTGACAACCGCGATGAGCGTGTACGCCCGGGTATGTTTGCACGCGTGTCGCTCAGTTTTGGCGAGGCAAACCATGTAGTAGTCCCTGACCGAGCGGTAGTCAAGATGTCAGGGTCGGGAAACAAATATGTCTATGTCTATAAAGATGGCAAGGTCAGCTACAACAAAGTTGAACTTGGGCAACGTCTTGACAATTCCTATGAAGTGCTGTCGGGCGTGGCGGATGGAGACAATGTAGTAATTTCAGGCCAGTCGCGACTCGCTGACGGCGCAGAAGTCGAACTCACCAATAAGACCACACAGAAATGAGCATATATGCCAGCGCGGTAAAACGCCCGATTATGACGACCCTCTGCTTTGTCGCGGTCGCCATTCTCGGTTTATTCTCTCTTTCCACCCTGCCAATCGACCTGTACCCCGACATAGAAAGCAACACCATCATGGTGATGACGACCTATCAGGGAGCGAGCGCGCAGGATATAGAACAAAATGTGACGCGTCCGCTCGAAAACAGTCTGAACGCCGTCAACGACCTTAAACACATAACGTCGAAATCACGCGAGAACATCTCGGTAATAACTCTTGAATTTGAGTACGGGAAAGATATTGACGTTCTCACCAACGACGTTCGCGACAAACTCGACATGGTCAAGAGTTCATTGCCCGACGATGCCGAGACACCCATAATATTCAAGTTCAGCAGCGATATGATTCCTATCGTGCTGTTGTCAGTACAGGCCGATGAAAGTATGCCTGGGCTGTACAAGATTCTTGATGACGCAGTGGCCAATCCGCTGGCGCGTATCAACGGTGTAGGGTCGGTTTCCATTTCAGGAGCTCCAAAGCGCGAGATTCATGTCTATGTCGATCCGAAACGCCTTGAGGCATACGGACTGTCGGTTGAGACCATCTCGTCTATTGTGGCCGCCGAAAACCGCAACATACCGGGTGGCTCGTTCGACATTGGATCTGACACCTATTCGCTTCGCGTGCAGGGTGAATTTACCTCATCAGAGCAGATGAGAAACATAGTTGTCGGCTCGCGTGACGGCCGCAACATCTACCTCAGCGACGTGGCCCGCATCGACGATTCGCTTGAAGAACGCGCTCAACAGACCTATAACGACGGCGTAAAGGGAGCGATGATTATTATTCAGAAACAATCGGGAGCCAACTCAGTCGAAATCTCAAACCAGGTGCTGAAAATGTTGCCACAGTTGCAGAAGCGACTACCGAGCGACGTGAAACTCGGCATAATCGTCGATACCTCCGACAATATCCGCAACACTATCGCTTCACTTGTCGAGACTGTGCTATACGCATTGTTGTTCGTAATCATAGTGGTGTTCACCTTCCTCGGACGTTGGCGTGCCACCATGATTATCACAATCACCATCCCTATCTCGCTAATCGCCTCGTTCATATACCTCGCAGTCACGGGCAATACAATCAATATCGTGTCGCTGTCGGCATTGTCCATATCAATCGGTATGGTGGTCGATGACGCTATTGTCGTGCTTGAAAACGTAACGACCCATATAGAAAGGGGTTCCGATCCCAAACAAGCCGCAGTACATGGCACCAATGAGGTAGCGGTTTCGGTCATAGCGTCAACGCTCACGCTTATAGCCGTGTTCTTCCCCTTGACACTTGTGACCGGAATGACGGGAGTGCTGTTCCGCCAGTTGGGCTGGATGGTAACAATCATGATGATCATATCCACCATCTGCGCCCTCTCGCTCACCCCCATGCTGTGCAGCCTGTTGTTGCGTCGCCAAAACTCACACGGCAAACTATACACGCTGCTGTTCACCCCCATTAACCGCGGTCTCGATGCGTTTGACAACGGCTATGCTCGCCTGCTGCGCACCGTAGTAAGCCATAAATGGCTCACAATCCTTGTGTGTTTCCTTATATTCCTCGGCTCACTTGTATTGGTGCGACAGGTCGGAACCGAATTTTTCCCGACAGCCGATGACGGACGTCTCGGCGTAAACCTCGAGTTACCGATAGGCACCCGCGTTGAAATCTCGCAAGAAGTCACTGAACGTCTTGCCAAAGAGTGGCGGGAGAAGTATCCCGAAATAAAGGTTTTGAACTACACCACCGGGCAGGCATCAAGTGACAATACGTTCGCATCGCTCAGCGACAACGGCCCGCACATTGTTTCGATGAACATACGTCTTGTGAATCCGGGCGAACGCGATCGCGGCATCATCGAGATCGCGTCGCTGATGCGCCAAGACCTCAAGCATTACCCTGAGTTCAAGAAGGCACAGGTGAATGTGGGCGGTAACCGCGGTGGCAGCATGGGCGGCCAATCTACTGTCGATTTTGAAATCTACGGCTACAACTTTGACGAAACCGACTCTGTAGCGCAACGTCTAACGCGCATACTTCAAGGAATAAAAGGCACCGCCGACATCCGCATTTCACGCGCCGACTACCAGCCGGAATATCAGGTTGACTTTGACCGCGAAAAACTCGCAATGCACGGATTAAACCTCCAGACGGCGGCCAACTATCTGCGCAACCGCATAAACGGAAGCATTGCATCGCGTTTCAGGGAGGACGGTGAGGAGTATGACATCAAGGTCATGTACGCCCCAGAGCACCGCACATCCTTAGAAGATATAGAGAACATCCTCATCTATACCCCATCGGGCAACTCGGTCCGCATAAAGGATGTCGGCACGGTAGTCGAGCGGTTCACACCCCCGACCATCGAACGCAAAGACCGAGAACGCATCATCACCGTTTCGACGGTGGTGTCAGGAGTCCCTATGAGCGATGTGGTAGCTGCAGCCCAAAAGGAAATTGACCGCATGGACATCCCTGTGGGCATAAACATCGATCTTGCCGGTAGCTACGAAGACCAGCAAGACTCATTCAAAGACCTGCTCACCTTGGCAGCGTTGATCATAATTCTGGTCTACATAGTCATGGCGGCTCAGTTTGAATCATACACTTATCCAGGCATCATCATGACATCGTTGCTGTTCGCGTTCTCAGGCGTGTTCATCATCCTGTATCTGACGGGGCATACACTCAATGTCATGTCGATGATCGGTGCGATCATGCTAATCGGTATAGTGGTGAAGAACGGTATTGTGCTCATCGACTACATATCGCTCAACCGCGAGCGCGGTATGTCAATCAGACAATCAGTCATACTCGGAGGCAAATCACGCCTGCGCCCCGTGGTGATGACCACATTGACCACCATACTCGGCATGGTGCCTATGGCCATAGGCTCGGGGCAAGGCTCAGAGATGTGGCGACCCATGGGTACAGCGGTGATTGGCGGTCTGACCGTGTCGACAATACTCACTTTGCTGTTTGTTCCCACACTATATTGCATCTTCGCATATGTCGGCGTGAGACGTACACGCAAGAAACTACGTCAACAACAATTACAAGCAGCAAAAGAATGATAACACCCTAAACAACGACCAATCATCAGATGAAAGCGATATTCATAGCATTTGACCAGGCTTACTACGAACGTATTGTCAACCTGCTCGAAAAGAGCAATTGCCGCGGGTTCACCGCCTGGGAACAGGTGCAGGGACGCGGCTCGGTAAACGGCGAACCCCACTACGGCTCACACGCATGGCCCTCAATGGCGTCGTCGATACTCACAATGGTCGAAGACCACAGGGTCGACCCTCTGCTCGACACACTCCACGCAATGGACCTCGACACGCCAAAACTCGGTCTGAGAGCTTTCGTGTGGAGCATTGAGAAAACTATTTAAAACAAATATTCACGATAGACTTGCACGGCTGCAAAGGAATCATTACCTTTGCAGCCGTGATTGTGTAACACACCACATCACCCCCAAAGCGCATGTGGCGTAATTGGTAGCCGCGTTAGACTTAGGATCTAATGTCTCAGGACGTGGGGGTTCGAGTCCCTTCATGCGCACTGACAGCCGCCTTTAGCTCAGAGAGTTAAAGACGGCTTCATTGTGTCAATCCATATAGCTATTGCGTGTAGCGGCCGAGGAATGCGGCGAGATTATCGGACGACTGAAGGTTAAGTTTGGACCGCAGTCGCCAACGGGCTTGCTTGACCGATTCAGGGCGTATCGACAATATTCGGGCTATCTGTTTATTATCCAAACCTATAGAAATCATTGCCGCCAGTTTCAAATCGGCATCGCTCAACGCCGGGAACTCCGCGCGCAAACGGTCATTAAACGAGGGGTTCACTTTTGTGAATGTCTCGATGAAATTATCGCGCTCCCCTTCCTCGGCGAAATGCAGTTTTATGGCATTTTTCAACTTTCTCGTTGAGTTTTGAGTCATCTCCCCCATCTCGACAAGTTTATCGACTTCGCTCTCAATCGACGCCATCATGTTGTCTTTTTCTTCCATTGTGAGCTTCATGGCAAGCACCTTACGCTCTGATTGCTCCAATTTAAGTTTTTCTGACAGCCCTATCAGTTTCTGTCGCTGCACGCGCCTGTAAGCAATCAAGCCTATCAAACCGATGACCATAACAAGCACGAAGATCACTATGAGCAATGATATATAATGCCGATAGGAGTCACGTTCGGCTTCCTGCTTAACATTAGTTATATGTTTGTCAAGCTCCGTCTGCATGATGTGGTTGCGGGCGGTGTTTTTCTCAATAGAATCCATAAGGACAAGGGCATTGCACCTCAACTCGTTGGCGATCTCGATATTTCCCAAGGAGGTTTCGACATCGGCAAGCGCGCGATTGACCACCACTTGGGTGGACAGCCCGGTAAGACAATCGAGTTTTTCCAGCGAACTGTCACAATACTTCCGAGCTTTGGCTAAATCACCGTCGAGCATGGCATTTTGGGCAAGCATACTCTCATAATAGCACTCCATGTCGGAATTGTTATTGTAACTTGACACATATTCATATCCCAGCCTCAATGCCGCTGTATCCGTGTCGTATTTATACAGGTTATTGTAAATAAGATACAGCATCCGGGGCTGGGATTTCACGACAGAATCCTGCAACATATCCCTCAGAATCGCTGTGGCCCTCTCCTTGTCGGTAAATGATTCTATATAAGCGCGGTTCACGCCGTTGTTGACGACATGGCGATCCATTCCCGCCATGGTGAACAACGAATCGGCGACATCTACCATCCTTAGGGTTTCGTTGCGATCATAGCCGAGTTCACACAGGGTCGTGGCAAGCTCAAGATACCTGTCACCGGCAAGCATATAGTCGCCGACCGACTCATAAAACGCTATGTCGTCAATAATCTGATCATACCATTGAGAGGTGGCTATGCCCGATGTCAGCCCCGGGTCACCCTTAGTCCAGCGTATGCGTCGCAAGTCGTAAGGATAGGCGGCAGAATCAATCATGGCGGCGGCACTGTCTAACAGCTTCACAGCAAGCAGTCTGTCGCCCTCACGCCCGGCCATACGCCCTTTCCAATAAAGCGCGCGGGCCTGTTTGATACCTTTGGTGTCGCCGGTCTCATCAGCGGCCAACCGGCTCAGTAACCCGATGTCGTTACAGGCCGAGTCAAAATCCCGATATCGGAGGAAGCGACGTTCAAGAACTGCCGTCACCGAATCAAACGGTTCCCCTACTCTTTCCCATCCGTAGGGAGAAAGTGTATCTCTGTGTGATTCCCGGCACCCGGTTATCGCAATGGCTGAAAAAAGCGCGACGATAACAGGCATGATCAGCCTTAAAAAAGTCTCAGTTTTTTTCATATTGCTCTAAATACGCTTCGCAAGCCATACATAGCTCATCGTACCATTCTTTGCCAAAACGTTCGGTCAATGGTTCTTTCAGGAATTGATACAACCTTATGCCAAGTCTGCGTCCAAGTGTTTCGGCGGGACGGCATATCTTCCAGCGGTGGTAGTTGACCGCAGTAAAAGCAGGATACTTTGTAAGCCTGACAGGATAAAGGAAACATGACGAAGGCTTGCGGAAGTCTACCCTCCCCTCGCGGTAGGCTTTCTCGATAGCGCACTGGCACAATCCACCTTTGCCATAGCAGGTGAAAGCGCAATTGCGGCCATCGACTATGGTTGTGACGAGGTCACCTTCCTCATCGACATAGCCCACTCCCGATTCCTCGACAGCGGTTTTAGCCTGAGGCAGCATCTCATCCCATATCTCAGGGAGTATCTTTTTTATTTTGTCATATTCCTCCCGCGTGATGGGGGCGCCAGCGTCGCCCTCTATGCAGCACTCGCCATGACAGGCGTCGAGGTCACAACAGAAAAAACGCTCGGCAAGGTCGAGCGAGACCAATGTATTCTGAATTTCAAGCATAATTACTTCTTCATCCATAATTGTTAACGTCCTGAATATATTACGGTCGCCCCTATCAGACGGTCATAGCGGCTCGCCGGAGCGCGGTGGTAGACCGTCACCACATATTCGTTGACCGTAGGGAAATAGTCACCTTCGACCGGCGCGGTGTAGCCCACGGTGCTACCTGCCGGGACAGCAAGATACTGATAATTGTAGGCACCCTGCTTCAATAGCATAGACCGCTCATAAAGCCCCGTCGCGCGATTGAACACCATACGCGATTCCGGGTCGAAACGCCGCGACGTGAAATCGCCGTCAAGAAATATATCGACATCCGTGCGATGCGGCATATCAAGTGTGAAATGTGTCACAACATAGTCGGCCTCGGTGTCACTGTTGGCTGAGTTGTATTCCCTGATTGTGTAACGGCCAAACTGCGTCTGGTCATAGTTATAGCTGCCGTCGCTCCGCGGCGAGTCGGTCATCAGCCTGAAGTGGTAGTAAGGATCAAAGTAGCTGATCTCATCCACCCCCATTCCGGGGAATGAGGTAGAGACAGTTTCAAAACGGCGATATTCGTTTCCGGCAGGGAAAATCAGCTGCCGCTGGTGCTCATAGTAGGCACGCTTGCCCGAAACCCTGAGGGGATGCCGCATAGTGATATTATTGTCGGAGCGGCCGTCCTGACTGACGCAGACAATCAAATCATTGAACGGATCACGCACAAAAGCCCTTTCGGCATCAACGGCTACCGACAATTGCTGATGCGCCTTGTTGTAGTCTATGTCGGTGCGCGACGTGACATCGCCTGCCACATCAGCCCCACCCTCGCTAACCATGAACCGGGCTTGCAATAAAATCTCGTCGGGGTTCTCCTCGTCCCACACTTTCAGGAGGTAGTTGCCTGAAACCGTGAAACGCATCTGCTCATTCGGAAGAGTTATGCTGTAGTGGACGTAGTGTACTGTGGTCGCACGCGAAAATTCATAGTCGTTGACATCGCCCTGATTGAACCCGTCGAGGTATTCGAGTTCCACCAACTGCGACGGACGCCAATCGGCATTGCAATGAGTCAGCGAGTAACGCAGATAATGGCGGTCCTCGGCCAACTCGTCAAAAGAGATAACCACACGGTCGCCTGCGCCGAGGTTGATGATCGGAGGCGCGAGAGGATTTTCGGCGACCTGAATCTGCAACGATCGGAAACGGTCATTGAACACACCTGTCATGGTGTCGTCGGTGGCCGAAACAGCAATCGCCGGCTCAAAAAGCGCGCATAACGAAATCGCCAATAGAGAGAGACGCTTCATGACCGGTTATTGACAAAATTCGTTATGAACCAACGTTATGGCATCCTCGATAAGGCCCATACACGGTTTGCGTCGCGACACAAGCAGCTCGCCACATATCAGCGACCCGTTTATATCCTTGAACCGCTCAGATAACTGTTGGGTAGCGGCATAAATCATCTTTTTGTCGGCCGGAGAACCGAAACGTTTCAACCCGAGCACCATACCCATGCCTGAAACAGTGCCACACAGTTGCCGCTGTCCGCCAAAACCGCCCCCGAACGAGGCTGAGATCCGGGCGGCATCCGCAGCCGGCAGCCCATGCAGGTCGTCGAAAACCATCATTACGCATTGCGAACAGTTATATCCTTGTTTATGCAGGTCGCGCGCGCGCTCCAAGCGTCGCTCCAATGTAACATTTTCCATTAAATTTACCAATTTATAGGGGTCATATTGCGAGATTGCAGATAAGCGTTGGCTTGTGAGAAATGGTGATTCCCGAAAAAGCCTCGATAGGCCGACAAAGGCGACGGATGAGGCGATGTCAGCACCAAATGCCGCTGACGATCGATGAACGCGCCTTTCTTTATAGCGTGGCTGCCCCAAAGCATAAACACCAGACCTTCACGGTCGCGCGCAAGCCGCATGATGACCTCATCAGTAAACTCCTCCCATCCATGACCTTGGTGCGAAGCGGCGCGATGGGCCTCGACAGTCAGTGTGGCATTGAGCAGAAGCACGCCTTGACGCGCCCAACGGCTCAAATCGCCGTCGGCGGGGATAGGCGCACCGATGTCATCATGGATTTCCTTGAATATATTGAGGAGCGATGGCGGCATGGGCACTCCGGGGTTCACCGAAAAACAGAGTCCGTTGGCCTGGCCATAATCATGATAGGGATCCTGACCCAGGATCACCACTTTCACATCGTCAAAGGGGCAAGAGTCAAATGCGGCGAAAATTTTGGAAGCAGGAGGGAAAACAGTTTTAGTAGCATATTGCTGACGTACAAAATCGGTCAGACCAATGAAATAATCCTTACTCCATTCATCTGACAGACGCTGTTTCCATGACTGCTCAATCCTTACATCCATACGCATCAGTTTTTGAGTGTGATTTGCAAAATTACGAAAAAAACGTTACTTTTGCCACGGTTTTGCATGAAACCGCCGGAAGTCTCCGTAGTTCAATGGATAGAATATTGGATTCCGGTTCCAACGATTGGGGTTCGACTCCCCACGGGGATACAAGCCAAAAGCCGCAAACCGCTGACATTCAGCTTTGCGGCTTTTATATTTTTCGCTAATGCTTGTTTGTTCTATCCGCTTTTTGTCTCGCGACACTCCCTCATCATAATGTCTCCATAACGCATAAAAAGTGGTCGCTTGGATTCTAAGCGACCACTTTTTGAATATCTTGGAGCAACTTGGCACTATTTTTTTAATGCGGCAAGAGAGGCTTTGATAGTGGCAATCTTTGTCTCGGCGTCGGCTTGCTTGCGGCGTTCCCCCTCGACCACGGCAGCGGGCGCATTGGCCACAAACCGCTCGTTACCGAGTTTCTTCAACACCGAATTCAAGAAGCCTTGCTGGTACTCAAGGTCTTTTTCGAGGCGGGCTATCTCGGCATCGATATCGATATTGTTGGCCAGCGGAATATTATATTCCGTGGTGCCGACAAGGAATGAAGCCGCTGACGCATCTTTATCAGCTACTCGCTCAAACGTCGACAGATTGGCGAGTTTCTTGACCACGTCGGCCACAGCCAACGGATCCGCCCCGACCACACGCAACTCCAACGGCTCGCGTGGCGATATATTTTTTGACGCACGCACGCCGCGCACGCCGTTGACAATCTCTTTCGCAGCTTCCATCTCGCCAAGTGTTACCGGGTCGGCATCGCCAACCGATGAAACCGAGGCGTACATAATCGATTCCCCATCTTTACGCTCGGCCAGATGCTGCCATAGTTCCTCGGTGATGAACGGCATGAACGGATGAAGCAGACGGAGCAAAGAATCGAAATATCCAAGTGTCGCATCGTAGGTGGCACGGTCGATGGGTTTCTCGTAGGCCGGCTTCACCATTTCAAGATACCACGACGAGAACTCGTCCCAGAACAGACGGTAGACCGCCATCAGCGCTTCCGACAGACGATATTTCGAGAACAGATCTTTTATTTCGGTCGCAGTCTCACCCAATTTAGACGCGAACCATTCTATGGCCTGACGAGCGTAGACCGGCTGCTCGATATCAGCCACCTCCCATCCCTTGACGAGACGGAAAGCGTTCCATATCTTGTTGCAGAAGTTGCGCCCCTGCTCACACAGTTTGTCGTCATAGAGTATGTCGTTGCCGGCGGGAGCCGAAAGCAACATACCCATTCTGACGCCATCGGCACCGTAGGTGGCTATGAGGTCGAGCGGGTCGGGAGAGTTGCCAAGCGATTTCGACATCTTGCGGCCCAATTTATCGCGCACGATACCTGTGAAGTAAACATTTCTGAAAGGCATCTTGCCGACATACTCATATCCGGCCATAATCATACGCGCCACCCAGAAGAAGATGATGTCGGGAGCCGTCACAAGGTCAGATGTCGGATAATAGTAGTTCAATTCCTTATTATCAGGGCGGTTTATGCCGTCAAACAGTGAAATCGGCCACAACCATGAACTGAACCAGGTGTCGAGGGCGTCCTCATCCTGACGCAAATCGTCCATGGTGAGCGACGGGTTTCCGCTTTTTTCACGGGCAAGCGTCAAGGCTTCTTCAGGTGTCTCGGCCACTACATAGACTTCCTCGCCTTCGGGAGCGGGAAGGTAGTAGGCCGGGATGCGGTGTCCCCACCACAACTGGCGGCTAATGCACCAGTCCTGAATATTTTCAAGCCAATTTATATAGGTAGACTTGTATTTCGCCGGATAGAATTTCAGCTCGTCGTTCTTTACAGGAGGTAAAGCCAGTTCGGCGAAGTGCTTCATATCAAGGAACCATTGCAGGCACAGACGCGGCTCAATGGGAACGTGTGTGCGCTCGGAATAGCCAACCTTGTTATTGTAGTCCTCCACCTTCTCAAGCAGACCGGCTTCTGCGAGATCTTCAGATATTTTCTTTCTCACATCGAAACGATCCATCCCGACATATAGCCCGGCGGCTTCCGAGAGGGTCGCATCGGGATTGAAAATATCTATAGTCTCAAGATTATGCTGCTTGCCAAGCATATAGTCGTTAGTGTCATGAGCGGGAGTCACCTTCAGGCAACCTGTACCAAATTCCACATCGACATAGCGGTCCTCAATCACCGGAATAACCCTGTTGACGAGCGGCACAATGACTTTTTTCCCGCTCAACCAACGGTTTTTGGGGTCTTTAGGGTTGATACACATCGCAGTGTCACCCATAATCGTTTCAGGGCGCGTGGTCGCAACCACCGCGTAACGCCTGCCATCGGCATCTCGGTGTACCACCTCATCTTCGGCTCCTGTCTCACCGCTACCGTCATCCTCAGCCACATAATATTTGAGATAGTAGAGTTTACTATGCTCATCCTGATAGATTACCTCCTCGTTGCTGAGAGCGGTTTTGGCCTCGGGGTCCCAGTTGACCATTCGCAGACCGCGGTATATCAAGCCTTTGTTATAGAGGTCGACAAACACCTTGTTAACGCTCTCGGAGCGTGCTTCGTCCATTGTGAAAGCCGTACGGCTCCAGTCGCAGGATGCGCCGAGTTTCTTGAGCTGTTCAAGGATTATGCCACCATGCGTATGTGTCCAATCCCAGGCATGTTTCAGAAATTCATCGCGCGTCAGGTCGGTTTTCTTTATACCCTCTTTCGCGAGTTTGCCCACGACCTTTGCCTCGGTGGCTATCGAAGCGTGATCGGTTCCCGGTACCCACAAAGCATTCTTGCCCTCCATGCGGGCACGTCGCACGAGAATGTCCTGAATAGTGTTGTTCAGCATATGCCCCATATGAAGCACGCCGGTAACGTTTGGCGGCGGTATCACGATGGTGTAAGGTTCACGCTCATCGGGAACAGATTTAAACAAGTCGTGATCCATCCAATAAGCATACCATTTGCTCTCAACGTCGGCGGGATTGTATTTTGTCGCTAACTCGTTCATCGGTATAATTTGGTATATAGCGGTTTATATTTTAAAAACGCGAAATTACGAAAATATCATCACATCCTAAAATCAATTTTTTCGCATCACGCCAAATATTATCCTTAGTTCGTTTAAAAGATTTAAATTGTGATGAAAAATCGACGGTAGAGGTTATGAGCCGGTTCGACAATAAATGTTAAATGCAGGGTAGCATATCTTTGAGAGATAATTGCCGGAAATAATGAGCGTTATCTGACGACAGCCAGTACAATGGCTTATTTTGCAATGGAACTCTTTGTGCTCAGATACGCATAAACCATCTCGCCCACATTATGCTTATAAACTTTGTTCCGCAGCGGAGATACCATCGCCCCGGCCACTCGTCGGCGTTTTTCGCCATGCTTTTCGGTCACGATGGAACCCCATCGCTCTCTTAAATCATGGAGAAAATCACTCGACGTTTAACCGCCCTGCAATTAACATTTATTGTCGAACCGGCTCTAATGGTATGTCGGGGATTTTGAGTAACTTTGCGCTCAAAAATTTTCACGCTATATACAATCAGGAACTTGTCAACAGACCGACCATATAAACTTGGAGTGGCCCTAAGCGGCGGTGGAGCACGAGGATTTGCCCATGCCGGAGCCTTGCAGGCTCTTGAGGAGGTCGGGTTGCGGCCCGACGTGATAGCAGGAGTAAGCGCGGGCTCCGTGATAAGCGCGTTTTATGCAGCCGGAGTCGTGCCATCGTTGATGCCTACAATATTCTCCAACGTAAAATTCAAAACCTGCTGTGAACTTTCGGTCAACAAAGGCGGGCTGTTCAAAATAGATAAATTCGAGACATTTGTCGATAAAGCCCTGCGGGGACACAAACTGATAGAAGACCTGCCCATACCCACATACATATGCGCCACGGACATTGACCACGGCGTACCCGTGGCCTTCGACTCAGGGCCTATAGCCAAATGCGTGGCTGCTTCATGCAGCATCCCAATACTGTTTAACCCGATTGTGATCGACGGTGTGTCATATGTAGACGGCGGCGTGCTGCGCAATCTGCCCGCATGGGCCATCAGAGACAAGTGCGAACAACTGATTGGGATAAACTGCTCCCCATTGGTCAACGACAGCAAGCGGATGAACTCAATTGTCGATATAGCCCATCGCACCTACCGGCTCATGGCAAAAACCAACGCCCTGACCGATATGGCCATGTGTGACCTCGTGGTGGAAACCAAGGATATAGCGCACTACAAAGTGTTCAACATGAAGGAAATCGAGCGAGTGTACCAAAGCGGCTACCAATGCGCCATGGACTCGCTGAAACGCAACAAATGGATCTGAAAACAACCATATCCCACTTTAAGGAAGTTAACCATAAACAATGAATACCAAACCAATCATCTATCAACTAATCCCAAGGCTGTTCACCAACATGAATGACAACTGTGTGCCAAACGGCACCATGGCTCAGAATGGCTCAGGGAAGCTGAATGACATAACTCCGGCAGTGCTGAAGGGGATAAAGGAGCTGGGAACAACCCATGTGTGGTACACCGGCGTGATCGAACACGCCCACGCCACAGACTATACCCGCTATGGCATACCGCGCCACAACCCGCACGTCATAAAAGGTCTGGCCGGATCTCCATATGCGATCACAGACTATTATGACATAGACCCCGACATAGCAGTCAACGTGCCAAAGCGCATTGAGGAATTTGAAGACCTCGTCACCAGAACCCACGACGCCGGGATGAAAGTCATAATCGATTTCGTACCCAATCATGTCGGGCGGCAATACCACTCCGATGCGAAACCTGCGGGCATAAAGGACCTCGGAGCTGACGACGACAATACCCTGTATTTCGGACACAACAACAACTTCTATTACATACCGCGCCAACTGTTCGCTCCAAACATCGACCTCGGAAGTGGCAAGGACGCATATAGCGAGTTCCCGGCGAAAGCAACGGGCAACGACTGTTTCACAGCATTTCCCGGCCCGTATGATTGGTATGAGACTGTGAAGCTGAACTACGGAATAGATTACGGCGACGGTTCACGCCACTTCTTCCCTATCCCCGACACCTGGTTCAAGATGTTGCACATACTTCGTTACTGGGCGGCCAAAGGGATAGACGGATTCCGCTGCGACATGGCGCACATGGTACCCCTCGAGTTTTGGAAGTGGGCTATTCCTAATGTCAAGGAGCGTTTCCCCCACATCATATTCATTGCCGAGATATATGACGTGGGACTATACCGCAGCTTCATACATGAAGGCGGGTTCGACTATCTGTATGACAAGGTCAATCTCTACGACACCTTGCGCGCCGTGCAGTGCCATAACCATTCGGCCGCCACAATCACCAATTGCTGGCAGACGGTCGAGGGAATATCGGACCATATGCTCAACTTCCTTGAGAACCACGATGAACAGCGTTTCGGTTCACGTCAGTATGCCGGAGACCCAGCGAAAGTGGCGCCGTCGCTTATAGTCAGCTCCATGATCAGCACCGGCCCAATGATGATATACGCCGGCCAAGAGCTTGGCGAACAAGCCACCGACGCCGAAGGCTACAGCGGACGCGACGGGCGCACCACGATCTTCGACTACTGGAGCATACCCACACTACGTCGCTGGCTGTGCGACATCGAGGGATGCACCCACCTGACCGCACGCGAAAAATGGTTGAGAGACCGTTACAAAACCATCCTCAACATATGCCGGGACGAAAAGGCCATAACCGCCGGACGATTCTTTGATTTGATGTATGTCAATTATGAGAATCCATCGCTCAATCCCCACAAGCAGTATGTATTTATGCGCAGCTACGCGACCGAGACACTCGTTATAGCTGTCAATTTCGACTCTGTGTCGTGCGACCTGAGCATCAATATACCGCAACACGCATTTGAAGTTTTAAATCTGCCACAAGGGGAAGCTATCGCAACTGACTTGCTGACAGGCGACAAAATGCGCAAATCGTTCTCTCAGGACAAACCGTTCGAGGCGTTTGTCGCACCGTTTGATGCCGCAGTCTGGAAGATCAAGCATGGAAATATCGCCCCCGCCGACTAAAAATAAACACCAAAGCAAACCCACTCTCGCCAAAAATGACTAATTTTGCACCATCATTCATCCTCACAATAATATGAGCAATATTTTACCCCCCTTCAAGGTATTTGCCGGCGAGAAGTCTCGTTACATGGCAGAAGAAATCTGCAAAGATCTCGGCGTGGAACTTGGCAAGATGAACATCCAGCACTTCGCTGACGGAGAATTTGAGGTGTCATTTGAAGAATCAGTGCGCGGCTGCGAGGTATACCTCGTACAATCCACTTTCCCAAACACCGACAACCTAATGGAGCTGTTGCTGATGATCGACGCCGCCAAGCGTGCGTCGGCCAAATCAACAATCGCCGTTATCCCCTATTTCGGATGGGCGCGCCAAGACCGCAAGGACAAACCGCGCGTGTCGATAGCAGCGAAACTTGTCGCCGATTTGTTGAGCACCGCAGGCGTTGACCGCGTAATCACGATGGATTTACACGCCGACCAGATTCAAGGGTTCTTCAATGTCCCGGTCGATCACCTCTATGCCTCATCGGTTTTCATCCCCTACATCCAATCGCTCAATCTCAAGGATATGGTAATCGCCACCCCCGATGTCGGCGGAGCGAAACGCGCCAACAGTTATGCGAAATATCTTGATCTTCCGCTCGTGCTATGTCACAAACAGCGCGCCAAGGCTAATGTGGTCGAGAACATGACTGTCATCGGCGATGTCAAAGATAAAAACGTGATACTCGTTGACGACATGGTCGACACGGCAGGCACCATCACAAAAGCCGCCGACCTGATGCTGTCGCAAGGAGCCAAGAGCGTGCGCGCGCTCGCTTCACACGCCATCATGAGTGACCCGGCTACCCAGCGCGTGGAGGACTGCGGTCTGTCAGAGATGATTTTCACAAACAGCATCCCCTATGGGAAACGCTGCTCAAAGTGTACCATCCTCAGCGTAGCCCGTCTGTTTGCCGACACTATTCGCCGAGTACATTCCAACGAATCAATTTCGTCTCAATATCTGTTCAAATAATCACAACACTAAATTCCCATGAAACCAAAAGCGCGGCCCTGACATGGGAGCCGCGCTTATTTTATTTTTTATCATTGTTTTTATTTAAAAATCGACTGTCAAGCGCACATTGAATTGTCGCCGTGTCAGATAGTTAGGAACAGCATACTGGATGTTGTTCACATCAGTTACCCAGTAATAGGAACTTACATTAGAGATATCAAGCAAATTGAACACATCAAGGCCAAGCCATGCGCTTTTTATGTGGCGGAATATCCCACTACGCGACTCACCTTCCTTGACCGACGACAATAACGCATAGGAAAGACCGATGTCTATACGCTTATAGGCCGGAGCCCGGAAATAGCCCTTGTCGCGAGAGCTGCGGGGGGCTGTTGTCGGCAACCCGTCAGAGAAAATGCCGCGAAGACTGAATTTAAGTTTAGGAATCTTCGGGAAATAGTCGGTGAAATACGCAGCAAAACTATAACGCTGGTCAGTAGGTCGGGGCACCTTGACACCATTTAGTGTCTCTTGTGTTTTCATCAATGAAAAGCTTACCCAGGAATCGGTACCGGGGACAAATTGCCCGAACAGTTTCATGTCAAGCCCGGCGGTAAAACCGTTAGTACTGTTCACTCCGGCATAAACTATTTTCAGATTATCTATTTCGTAAGGAATCAGATTATCAAGTTTTTTGTAATAAGCCTCGCCCGACAGTTTGAACGGACGATCAAACGCCCTGAACGTATAGTCGGCTCCAAGTATGAGCTGGAAACTCCGCTGAGACTTTATATCACTGTTGAGGACGATAACCGTATTGCCCTCTTCGTCAGAAACCGGACGACGATATTCTTTATAAAATGGAGCCTGATAATAAATGCCAGTGGCAAAACGGAAAGCCCAACGGCTATAGCGCTCAGGGACAAATGCCACATTAATTCTCGGACTAAACAATGTCTCTTTGTTGAAATCCCAGTGGGAGAGCCTTATCCCGGCATTGAATGAGAAATAGCCCAACGATGTCGACAGACGGTAGGTATCCTGAACGAAAAACGCCACCCTGTTAGTCGAAAAATCTTCACGGGAAGTCAGATTGTAAATCATCTTAACAGCATCGCCGGTAGACGGAAGCGAATAGCCCGAAGAATCGCGCAGCTCCCATTCGCGTGTGCGATCCATAATCGTCTCCCGGTTATAAGAGATACCATAGGTGAGATTGTGCTTATTTATGCCGGTATTTCCTTTCAAAGCCATTGAGAACACAGAGGCTTTAAGGCGGTTGCGAGCGTGCTCCATGTAACGTCCCACTCCAAGTTCGCCACCGATGCCATCACCACCGCTGCCGCCGGTTGTTCCCGCCTGGTCAAGCCAATATTCACCCGAAATATCATATGCCACAAGCTCATTAGTCAGATAGCCCGATGTCAAAAAAGTGAAATCGGTTTTATTTGATGGTTTATATGTCAGTGACAATGCGCCAAAAAAGGTCTCGAACTTATCCTTTTCATGACCGTCAAAATAAACCTTGAACTGCTTTGCATCTTCCGATGTTCCGAAATTGGTCGTTCGGTCGGTGGGTTTAAACTTATAATTGTTGATTGCTATGTTTCCCAAAAAAGAGATTTTCCATTTCGAGGTGGGCTTATAAATCAAGTTGGTCTGATAATCAAGGAAATTCGGGTCATACTCCCCCTTTGTATCCATAGAACTGAGCAACGATGAATTACGTTTGTATCGGAAACCATGCAGTTGCGAGAATTTTTTAGAACTCTGGCCTAATGTGAGACTCCCCCCCATCAAGCTCAAAGACACAGAACCTTCAAACGCCTCAGGCTCACGATACTGAATGTCGAGAACCGACGACATTTTATCGCCATATTCAGCGGTGAAACCGCCGGTTGAAAAACCTATGGATCCGACCATATCCGGGTTTATAACGCTCAGACCCTCTTGCTGTCCCGATGAAACCAATTGGGGCCGATACACCTCCACTCCGTTGATGTACACGCTGTTTTCATCATATGTACCACCTCTTACCGAATACTGCGAAGACATCTCGTTGCTTGAATTGACTCCAGCCATCGTGGTTATCAACGACTCGACGCTCCCCCCTGAAACATCAGGAGACAATTTGTAGGCACCGCCGTCAATGGTCTGCATCTGAGAAGTCTGCTTTTTGAACTCGGTGATTTCAACCTCGTTAAGCTCCCGGTTAACAGGCTGCATCGAGACATTAAGCGTCACATCGTCTTTGGCATCTATCAAATTTCGTTTAACCTCTTTATAACCAAGGCAGGTGAATATTACGGTAATAGTGTCACGTTCAGCGACCGCCAAGGAATAACCGCCATCCAAGCCGGATGTGCCACCAATCGCCGTACCTGCTATCCTGACAGTGGCAAATTCAAGCGGCTCCTGCTTCTCGTCAGTCACCTTTCCATGAATCTTCACCTCGGCAACCGACGTTAGGGAAACAGATATGGCTAATAGGGCAAATAATATATATCGTTGTAACAGATTCATTATATATAAGTGAAATTTCAACTTTAACATAACGTAATTTGCCATCCATAAATTATATATCACAATGAAAAAAGCAAGTTTCATAATAACCGCGTGCGAATAAATACTTATCTTTGTATCTGAATTAGGCGAAATGGCCTCGTTCTGACACCAATCATATTTTTGCGAATGGCAAATGCTTTATCCGGATGGAAAAGAAAATCGCAATCTGATGTAAACCAAATATTTAACATTTTTGGTGTCCCTCAATATTGTCTCACATAGCCGGTAGGTCAAGAAAAATGAACGTTTCCGACACACAGACTGTCAAGTGGTGGGCTTTAAGAGTCGCCTACAATAAAGGTCAGAAGGTAAAGCATGAGCTTGACAGATTAACGATTGAAAATTTTTTGCCTATGACCTACAGGATGGTTATAAGAGGGGAACGGAAAGTGAAATATCTCGTTCCGGCTATCAACAATCTGATTTTCGCAAGATGCTCATTTGACAAGCTGAAAGAATATCACGATTCAACAGAACTACCGGTAAGGTATATCATAGACCGTTCAAATGCCGCCCCTGTATCTGTGCCCGACCGCCAAATGAACAGTTTTATAGCAGTCGCGGGCCAACCCGACCAACAGGTAATCTATCTCGAACCTGACGTGAAAGGATGGCAAAAAGGCGATATGGTCAGAATAACAGGTGGAGTATTCGCCGGGGCTGAGGGGCATTTTCTCCGACTGAAAGGTGACAGACGAGTCGTAGTGTCGATCAACGGAATAGCCGCCGTGGCGACCGCATTTATCCATCCATCATTAGTAGAACGAATCACATTAATATAAGACAATGGCTGAGACAAAAAGACTTCGCTATTTCGACGTTATGAAAGGCATTGCCATATTCATGGTGGTGATGGGCCATGTTTTAACCATGTGCATACGCAACGTCGACAGCTCGATTCTGTTCAAACTAATCGGCCAAATTCATATGCCACTATTCTTCTTCATTAGCGGCTATTTCTCATACAAAATCGCTTCTGACGGTCAACCATTCGCACTACCAAATCTATGGACCCGATTCAAACAGCTCATCATCCCATTCTTTGTCGTAAGTACGATATGGATTTACTACTTTCCTCATAGTGGGCTACAAAGTCCTATCGATTCGACATGGCGAGGCCTATATCTTAGTATTACCAAAAACGGCTACTGGTTCACTCCTTGTCTATTTGAGATAATACTGATTTACGCCGGAGGTGCCTACATTCTAAGAAAATGCAAATCCATCATATCGGAATGTATATCTGTATCTATTTTATGGATAATACTCGGATGTGTGACGTTTGTTCTGAGTGACCATCCAGTATGCGACATATTAGGGTTAGAACCCACCTACTCCTTTTTCCCGGCGTTCATGTATGGAGTGTTGGCTCGCAAGCACAATGACCTGTTTGAAAGACTGATTAAAAGCAACACTGCTTACACGATTTCGTTATTAGTATGTGTGATAATCATGTACATACTGATGTACTCCTGGGAGTTCCATTTCATGGCTTTTAAACCTATAGCCTGGAGCATGCCAGGACTACTGCACATTTTTATGGTAATCGTAGCTATAAGGCTGATTAAGCCTTATAGCGAAAAAGTTTTGGATGAAAACCGACGAGTCTCATTCTCATCTTCAATAGCCTGCGGTTGGGAATACATGGGCAAAGAAAGCCTATCAATCTATCTGTTGCACTATTTCTTCCTATTTCCATTAACAGCTCTTCAGGAACCGTTAAGGGGGATGGCTCTTGACTTCATTCCAACTTTCGTTGTGTCATTCGCAACAGCGGCGGTCATCATAACAATAACACTTGGAGCCAATTATATCATTCAAAAAAGCCCAATCTTAGGGTTGCTGTTAACCGGTAAAATTATAAAACGATGAATATAGCAATTGTAGGGACAGGCTATGTCGGCCTCGTTTCCGGCGCCTGCTTCTCTGAAGTAGGCATAGATGTAACTTGCGTAGATATTGATAATGATAAAATCAATAGGCTGAAAAAAGGCGAAATTCCCATATATGAACCGGGACTCGATGACCTCGTGACAAGAAATGTCGAAGCCGGACGCCTTCACTTCACCACAGACTTGGCCTCCTGCCTCGACAATGTGGAAGTGGTGTTCTGCGCCGTAGGCACCCCACCGGATGAAGATGGAAGCGCAGATTTGAAGTATGTCGTTGAGGTCGCCCGCACATTTGGTCGCAACATAAACAGCTATGCCATCCTTGTGACAAAGAGCACAGTACCCGTCGGAACCTCAAAAATCATCAAAAAAGTGATTCAAGAGGAACTCGACAAACGAGGTGTCAGCGTCCCGTTTGAAGTAGCGTCAAATCCAGAATTTCTAAAGGAGGGCGCGGCAATCAAAGATTTCATGTCGCCTGACCGGGTTGTCATAGGCATCGAAAGTGAAAAAGCCCGCAAAGTCATGGAACGTCTATACCGCCCGTTTCTGCTAAACAATTTCCGTGTCATATTCATGGATATTCCATCGGCTGAGATGACAAAGTATGCAGCTAACTCAATGCTCGCGACACGCATCTCATTCATGAACGACATAGCCAATCTCTGCGAGCTGGTCGGCGCCGATGTCAACATGGTACGCAAAGGAATCGGAACCGACGCACGCATCGGGAACAAATTCCTTTACGCCGGCTGCGGATACGGCGGTTCATGTTTTCCTAAAGATGTCAAGGCTTTGATGAACACCGGTCGTCAGCATGGCTACACAATGAAGGTGATAGAAGCTGTCGAGGAAGTGAATAAAGCCCAGAAGTCAATAGTTTACAAAAAAATTAAACGGGCGCTCGAGGATTTAAATAACAAAAAAATTGCCATTTGGGGGCTCTCTTTCAAGCCTGAAACCGACGATATGCGCGAAGCACCCGCAATAGAAGTGATCGACAAACTAATCGCTGATGGCGCCAATGTTGTGGTATACGATCCGGTAGCGATGGAAGAATGCAGGCGTCGAATAGGCGACAAAGTAACCTATGCAAAGGATATGTATGAGGCTATTATTGACGCTGATGCGCTCGCCTTGCTCACAGAATGGAAGCAGTTCAGGGTCCCGTCATGGAAAATAATGGCCCGGGCCATGAACCGCAAACTCGTCATTGACGGACGAAATATTTATGACCCCTCGGAATTGAGAGAGGAAGGATTTGAATACCACTGTATCGGTAAATAAAACTTCTAATGTCGGTAAGCGTAATCATACCGGTGTACAACCAAGAAAAAACAATTGGTAAAGCGATTGAATCGGCTTTAGGCCAACGCATCGCCGACATTGAAGTTATCGTAATCAATGATGGGTCAGATGATAGAACCGCTGAGATTGTGAAGAAATACGAAAGTCGTGTTAGAATAATCAATCACAATCAAAATTTAGGACTGTATTGTTCCCGATTTGAAGGCATAACGTCAGCTACCGGCGATTGGATAACATTCATCGATGGCGACGACTTCATCAGTCAGTCGGCAGTAGCCGATTGCCTGTTAACCGCAAACGCAACCAAAGCCGACATTATCCAAATGAGAATAAAACGACGTTTTAGCCGTTGGGGATTCACTACAAAACTGCGTAATCAACAATACGACATTGACAAAGCTCTTGACTCGGCCATATACGACTACAGGCTATTCCCTGTCCAGTGCTGGGGCAAACTTTATCGGTCAACTTTATTGGAACCATTGATCGACAATCACATTGCATACCATGGAATGTGGGGAGAAGACCGTCTGTTTAACCTCCCCGTATTCGCAAAATCGCCAAATATTTCGATATGCGATTCAGCTAAATATATATACAATTGGGGCGGTTTTACATCTCAACAAACCAACTCTTTGGCAGAGTATGCAACCGTCGATTTGTTAAAACGCAAATTTCTGAACGACAAAGGAATTATGACTGAAAGAATCGATCAGATGATGAAAGAGGAACTAATCAGGACACTGCGCTATGGCACTCGACGATTAATCGATGCTCGACAAGGTCGAAAAGAAATACTCAATAGATTAGCTGATTGTGGAATAGATTATTCCGATTCTGACATAAATACTTGTCCGACCGACATATACAGTCAATCTAAAAATTCCATGACGCGCATTGTCAAACGCCTGATTCGCAAGTTACTATAACAGACATGACTTTGACTAAACCACGCATATTAATCAATATCCATTACTTGGAGATAGGAGGAGCCGAGCGAGCGTTATTAGGGCTATTAAGCGCCATCGATACTGACAAAGTCGATGTCGATTTATTTATAAATCAGCATACGGGAGAACTAATGAGTCTAATTCCTCCCGATATAAATTTGCTTCCTGAAAATAAGAGATACGCAACCATCGAACAGCCGATGATTAAAGTGTTGCGCAAAGGTCACATTGACATTATAATCGCAAGACTAATTGCAAAATTTAGGCATCATCGTTATATAAAGAGCTTAGTCGAAAAACCAAAGGAAGACGGATCAATCTTTCACTATGTCGCTTCTTGCGTCACCCCATTGTTGCCCTCATTATCATATCTGGGAGAATACGATTTGGCAATAAGTTTTTTGACGCCTCATCACATAGTGGCTAAAAAAATTAATGCTAAAACAAAAGCAGCATGGATCCACACTGATTATTCAACAGTCAATGTTGACAAAGAAAAAGAATTGCCAATTTGGGATAGTTTTGACTATATCGCATCAATATCGCCAGATGTAACGAAAAGTTTTGCCGCAACATTCCCTTCGCTGAAACCAAAGATAATTGAAATTGAAAACATAATCAGTCCCTCATTCATAAAAGCACAATCAGAGGCATTCGTCGCTAAAGAAATGCAAGGCGACGAATTCAAAATATTATCCATCGGCCGTTTCACATACGCTAAAAATTTCGAGAATATTCCATATATCGCAAAAGATTTACGAGACCGAGGTCTAAATATCAAATGGTATGTTATCGGATTTGGTGATGATCGAATAATATATGAAAATATCAAATCCACTCAAACCGATGACTGCGTAATCATCCTTGGGAAAAAAGAGAACCCATATCCCTACATATCCGCTTGCGATCTATATGCGCAGCCCTCACGATACGAAGGCAAGTCAATAACTGTCAGAGAAGCTCAGATTCTGGGTAGGCCCGTTTTGATAACCAATTATCCAACGGCTTCATCTCAAGTAATCAACGGCTCCGATGGGATTATATGCGATATGGATAACGAGAGTATCACCAAAGCAATTCTGCTACTTGCTAAATCTCCAGAGATGAGAACTCGACTAACCAACTATTTGCAAACTAAGGACTATGGAAATGAGCAAGAAATCAGAAAACTGTATGGTTTAATTAATGATTAATATTCGCAATTGATATACACTATATGTTGAGAGAAATATTTTCAGCCAACAATTGGATGTTGGGCACCACCATAATAGGAGTGCTATATTCATTTCACCTAATGTCTCTTTCAAACAACAAATTAATCAAGGGTACTGATAATAATGTCATTCCCTGGGCTATTGCCGTCTTTGTCACGCTTTATATCGGCACCCGCCCAACATGGGCATATGCGGATACAAATCTATACACGGAAATGTACAACCTCCTGCAAAAAGGAATTTGGACGGAAGTGAGGGGCGGCGATGCTGAACCATTCTGGGCAATGGTACAATATGCGTCAATACCATATTTAAGCGCATCTGGTTGGTTAACAGTGATCTCGATTTTTTATGTAGGTGGAATGACTATTTCTGCAAGAAGATGGTTTCCCCGTCATTTTTTAATGACACTAATATTCCTCTTCACGTCATTCTCCTTTTTTTCTTACGGGACTAATGGCATACGAAACGGCATGGCAACGAGTATTGCTATGGTCGGACTGTCTCTTTTCAATAAAGGCCGCAAAGAACTAACAATAGGGTATGTTTTTCTTATCCTTGCTTGCCTGACGCACAAGTCGTGTCTTCTAATATTCGCAGCAGCCACAGCAGCAAGATTTTTCAAAAATATAAATATTAATGTAGGTATATGGTTCGGTTGTATTTTATTGAGTCTTTTATTTGCCGAACCGTTGAAAAATCTGATGACCGAATTAGTGGATGACGGACGCGCATCATATTATATAAATCTGCAGGTAGCTACACAAGGGATTGTTCCTTTTTCCAGATCAGGATTCCGATGGGACTTTTTACTATATAGCGCACTACCGATAGCATTGGGATGGTATGCTATTACTAAACAGAAAATCAAGGATGAAACCTACATTTTTCTACTGACAACTTATATTTTTGCAAATTCAGTATGGTGCTTAATCAATTCTGTCGCGTATTCTAATAGATTTGCCTATCTATCATGGTTCCTATACCCAATAATCATTGTTTATCCATTGGCAAAATTAAAAGTCACTTCATCTCAAGGCGTTATCGCAGGCGGTTTGCTCATTTTCTTTATTATTTTTAATTGGCTATTCTGAACAATGGAACTTCTCACCGTATTTACTCCAACATACAATCGGGCACATACACTTCCTCGTGTGTATGACAGTTTATGCCGTCAAACCTGTAAAAATTTCCGCTGGCTTGTTATTGATGATGGATCCACTGATGGAACGGAGGAGCTAATAACTCAATATATCCACAGTAATACGTTCAGAATCGACTACATAAAAAAAGAAAACGGTGGACTATATACCGGTTACAACACGGCTTACGCCAATATCGAGACTGAATTAAATGTCTGTATCGACAGCGATGACTTCATGCCTGACGATGCTGTTGAAATAATCTCAAAAACATGGAAAGAACGAGGCGGAGACCAATATGCCGGTATCGTAGGGCTCGATTTTCTAATGAATGGCGAGCCTATTTCAGGCTATTTTCCATCTGATCTAAAGGAAGTATATCTTTTCGATTTAAAATCAAAAAGGCTTCATACTGGAGATTCTAAACAAGTAATGCGTACTGATTTGATGAGATCGGTTGCCCCCCAGGTAGGGTTCGAGGGAGAAAAAGATTTTAATCCCTACTATATGCTGATAAAAGCAGCCGACACACTGCCTATGATAGTGGTCAACAAAAACCTTTGTTTCGTAGAGTATCAGGAATCAGACAGTATGTCAAAAAATATCTACCGACAGTACATCAGAAGTCCTAAAAGTTTCGCAAAAACGAGAGAATTGGAAATGGGATTGTCGCGCACGACGTTTAAGCATCAGATAAGATCGGCGATTCATTATATCGCAGAATGTCGATTGGCGAATCAGTCGCCGTTTACCCACAGGAACCCATGCCGTTTGCTGACTTTGGCTCTTTACCCAATGGGAATGGCACTATATCTTCACATCAAGCATAAGTCGAAATGAAGATTTTGCATATAATCACGTCATTGCACACCGGCGGTGCGGAAAAGCTTTTGGTTGACCTATTACCGCGTTTTCGCGATATGGGCCACGATGTTGAGTTGCTATTATTTGATGGAACAGAAACCCCATTTTACAAAGAACTACTAAATGCGGGAATTAAAATTCACCGTTTATCCATCGGTAAGAGTGTGTATAACCCAATAAATATTTTCCGAATAAGAAAATATTTCAGTCAATTTGACATCATACACACCCACAATACTGCATGTCAATATTTTAGTTCTATAGCAAGTCGATTAAAAAGGCATAAATGTAAACTTGTTACTACAGAACATAACACGACTAACAGACGACGCAACATACCATTTTTTCGGAATATCGACAAATGGATGTATCGACAATATGAGCGCATTATATGTATCGCCAATTCCACCGCATCTAATTTGGAGAACTTCATTGGTAGTAGTTCAGACATCCAAGTGATTAACAATGGCATTGAGTTAGCCAAATTTCGTTCAGCATCTAATAATAAAGTTTATCCCGATGATGAAATTATCATTTCAATGATTGCAGGCTTTCGGCCTCAAAAAAATCAGGATACATTAATAAGGGCAATGTCCCTACTCCCCGACAACTATCGGCTATGGCTGGTGGGTGATGGCGAACGCCGTGGATTGTTGGAAGCACTGACAGCACAACTCGGTCTCAACAATCGGGTTGAGTTTTTGGGAGTCAGAACTGATATACCGGCCATAATGGAGAAAAGCCATATAATCGTTTTGTCTTCCCACTGGGAAGGGCTATCATTATCATCGGTCGAGGGCTGTGCATCAGGACGTCCGGTGATAGCATCAGACGTCCAAGGGCTGAGAGAGGTCGTTGGTGGTGCTGGCATACTTTTTCCTGACGGCGATCATAAGAGACTCGCACACGAGATAATACACCTTGCAACCGATTCTGACTATTATGATTCAATTGTAAAACTCTGTCAAAACAGAGCCAATGATTACGACATAAACATTATGGCTCAGCGTTATAACGAGGTATACTTATCACTGATAAAATAAACAATATTTTAAACAACATATTATGAATGAGCGTATTTTGCTGTCATTGGCCCATATGGGAGGCAGCGAGAGAGAATGGGTCGAAGAAGCATTCCGTACCAACTGGATTGTACCATTAGGCCCAAACGTTGATGAATTTGAACACCGTTTGGAAAACTACTTGGGCGCACCCAACGTAGTCGCACTAAGCGCAGGAACCGCAGCCATTCATCTCGGCCTCGTCATGCTCGGAGTAAAAGCCGGCGATGAGGTTATATGCCAATCCTTCACATTTTCCGCAAGTGCCAACCCGATATGCTACCAAGGTGCAAAGCCGATTTTTGTGGATAGCGAGAAAAAGACTTGGAACATGGATGCCGATGTTCTGGAAGAAGCCATTATAGCGCGAAAAAAAGTCACCGGTAAATATCCCAAAGCGATTATCCCGGTTTACCTTTATGGTATGCCTGCCGAAATTGACAAAATTATTTCAGTCACTGACAGATATAATATTCCTGTGCTCGAGGATGCGGCCGAAGCGTTAGGTTCTGAGTACAGAGGTAAAATGTGCGGCACATACGGACGTTACGGAGCGTTGAGTTTCAACGGTAATAAGATTATAACCACTTCAGGAGGAGGCGCCCTGATTTGCCCTGACGAAGAATCGGCTAAACGGGTTAAATTTTATGCCACACAGGCGCGTGAAAATCGTCCATACTACTACCATGAGCATATTGGCTATAATTATCGCATGAGCAATGTCTCGGCAGGTATCGGCTGCGGACAGATGGATGTTATCAAAGACCATGTAGCACGCCGCCGACAGATTCATGACCTATACCGCAAACAATTAGCTGACATACCGTTCCTTACCGTTCACGACAATCCGACGGTTGATTTTGATTCCAATTTTTGGCTCACGACAATCCTTCTTTCCGACGAGTCAACGGTTACAGCCGATGAGCTAAGGCTCGCTCTTGAGGCTGAAAACATCGAATCACGGCTACTTTGGCGTCCTATGCATATGCAACCGATTTATGCCGACGCCCCTTACTACGGCGGTAATGTAGCAGAGGACCTTTTCAACCGCGGTCTTTGCCTCCCGAGCGGTTCATCTTTGACCGACAGCCAGATTGGACGCGTATGCGAAGTCATACGCAAGTCTTTAATGAAATGATATCCTACCACTCAAAGACGGACAATGGGACTTGTTGCGTTCGATCTTGATGATACGCTATACTGTGAGCAAGAGTTTGTTCAATCATCATGGCGATATATCGCAAAGAGCCTTAACTCAAAATATGGGCTACCTTATTCAGTTATGATTGAAAAAATGTCAAATGCCGGTAATGCATTCGACGCTCTCGACTCATATTTGAAAGACAATCTCAACTTATCAGAACGAGAGGATATCGGGTGGATGATAGAGACTTATCGTAATCACAAACCGGATATTAGTTTGTCTGGCGAAGTCGTGAATGTGCTGGAAAAACTTATTGACACCAGCCACACAATCGCAATAGTTACCGACGGACGATCAACCACACAGCGTAACAAGATTAACAGTTTGGGACTCGACCGCTATGTAGCCGACGATAAGATTCTTATATCTGAAGAAATAGGTGCAGATAAATTATCAGGGATTCCGTTCAAGATGCTTGACCGGTTAGAGCCCCCCATAAAGTGTTATGTGGGCGACAACCCGGCCAAAGATTTCTATTGGCCAAACAAACTTGGGTGGACCTCAATCATGTTGCTTGATTCCGGCAAAAACATACACTCCCAGTTATTGTCTGACAGCAAACCGGATTATAATCCTCAAAAAAATATTCACAAACTTTCTCAACTAACCGACATATTGAAATGACATCAGGAAAAAAACAACCAATAGCCTTAATCACCGGCATCACCGGACAAGACGGATCATATCTTGCCGAATTCCTTCTCGAAAAAGGATACCAAGTTCACGGCATCATGCGTCGAAGCTCGTCATTCAATACCGAACGAATCGAGCACCTGTATCTCGACGAGTGGGTTCGCGACATGAAACGCCAGCGCTTAATAAATCTGCACTACGGCGACATGACCGACTCCAGCTCCCTGATTAGAATAATCCAGGAAGTACAGCCCGATGAAATATACAACCTTGCGGCTCAAAGTCATGTCAAGGTGTCGTTCGATGTACCTGAATACACCGCAGATACCGATGCCATAGGCACGCTCAGGCTACTCGAAGCCATACGCATACTCGGCCGCGACAAAGTTACTAGAATCTATCAGGCAAGCACATCCGAACTATATGGCGATGTCAGAGAAGTTCCTCAAAGCGAAACAACTCCGTTTTATCCCCGTAGTCCTTATGCCGTCGCTAAACTGTATGGCTATTGGATTACTAAAAACTATCGTGAAAGCTATGGTATGTTCGCATCAAACGGAATCTTGTTTAATCATGAAAGCGAACGGCGCGGAGAAACTTTCGTAACAAGAAAAATCACCTTAGCAGCCGCCAGAATCGCCGCCGGGCTTCAGGACAAACTATATCTCGGCAATCTGAACGCCCTACGCGACTGGGGTTATGCCCCAGACTATGTCGAGTGTATGTGGCTCATTCTTCAACAACCTGAACCTGACGATTTCGTGATAGCAACCGGCGAATACCACTCAGTTAGGGAATTCACGACACTTGCTTTTAAGCGCGCCGGAATCGAATTACGATGGGAGGGCGAAGGTATAGATGAATGCGGCATAGACATATCAACCGGTAAAATCCTTGTCGAAGTTTCACCACGCTATTTCAGACCTGCAGAGGTAGAGCAACTACTTGGCAATCCGGCCAAAGCACGCGAGAAATTAGGTTGGAACCCGAGAAAAACCTCTTTTGAACAGCTTGTCAACCTGATGGTTGACAGCGATATGCGACTTGTAAATTCAAAATAATGATTACTAAGGACACCAAAATATATATTGCAGGCCACCGCGGGCTCGTTGGCTCGGCTATATGGGACAATCTTCAAAGGCGAGGCTACAATAACCTTGTTGGGCGCACTCACTCAGAGCTTGACCTGCTCGACCCTATGGCCGTCAAAGATTTTTTTGATCGGGAAAAGCCAGAAATGGTCGTGCTCGCTGCGGCACACGTCGGTGGAATAATGGCAAACTCTCTGTATCGCGCCGATTTCATCTATCAGAACCTGCAGATTCAACAGAATGTCATCGGCGAGAGCTACAGGCATGGAGTGAAAAAGTTGCTTTTTCTCGGAAGCACCTGTATTTATCCTCGTGAAGCCAAGCAACCGATAAAAGAAAACGCTTTACTGACTTCACCGCTTGAATACACCAATGAACCATATGCAATCGCCAAAATAGCAGGGTTGAAAATGTGCGAAAGTTTTAATCTGCAATATGGCACCGACTACATTGCCGTCATGCCAACCAATCTCTATGGCCCGCGTGATAATTTCCATCTGCAAAACAGTCACGTCCTGCCTGCGATGATAAGAAAAATGCACCTTGCCAAACTATTACGGTCGGGGGACGTGGATGCTCTGCGCCGTGATTTGAATTTGCGCCCGCTTGATAATGTAAATGGCGACTCTGACTTTGACAGAATAGTCGATGCTCTAAATAATTATGGCATTACGTCTGAGTCTCTCAAATTATGGGGTTCGGGGAAACCGTTGAGGGAGTTCCTGTGGAGCGAGGATATGGCCGACGCATCAGTCCACATACTTCTAAATGTTTCATTCGATGACCTCCGCGGCAGCGATCCTGAAATACGAAACTGTCATATAAACATCGGCACAGGCAAAGAACTGACTATAGCCCAACTCGCCGAAAAGATACGCCAAACGGTCGGATTCGATGGCACTATACTATGGGATTCATCCAAGCCAGACGGAACGATGCGGAAACTTTGCGATGTCTCGAAACTACGATCACTTGGATGGAGGCACAGCGTCGAAATTGACGATGGCATCAAACGGCTTTACCATTGGTACCTGTCTGAGCAATAACAATTGTAATGCGATATAATCCTACATCACTTATTTGCACCACATACCTTAGTATACCATGGAATGGTTAACATACTTATTGATTACCGTGATTCTGTTTGTGGCAGAATTGATATATTTGCCAATCGCCAAGCAACTGCGTGTCGGTGACAGGGTGACACCTCGGTCTTCTCACAAAATTTATCATATCACCGGCGGTGGATTCATCTTTTGGTTCGCCGCCATCATATTCGCAATCATTTTCAAAACGCATCTCCCCTCTGAGTTCCATTTCATGCTAATCGGAGCCACGTTGCTTGCCATAGTCAGTTTCACCGACGATATGATTGACCTCTCGCCCGGACTGAGGCTATTGGTACAGACGATTGTAGTAGCTGTGACATTCAACCAATTCTTCACCGATGGACATTACAACATTTTTCTTCTGACACTGATTTGTGGCGTTGGGTTTATTAACGCCTTCAACTTCATGGACGGAATAAATGGGTTGATGTCCCTCTACTCGTTGGTCACACTTGGCACTCTGCTCTATTGCTACTCCCTGCTTCCATCCATGTCATGCGCACCGAAATCTTTCATCATAACGCTGATTCTAAGCGTTGCTGTCTTCGCTGTTTTCAATTTCAGGAAGAAAGCGATCTGCTTTGCAGGTGATGTTGGCTCAATCGTCATGGGATTTTTCATCACCTACCTCATGGTTCAGCTAATCACTTTTACCGCAGATGCGTCATACGTCGTGTTCCTGATGGTATATGCCGTTGATGCCGTGTATACGATTTTCCAGCGACTGTTTATGGGCGAAAACATTCTAATGCCCCATCGCCATCATCTTTATCAAATCATCGCCAACAAGTGGGGAAAAGCCCATAGAGCCATCGCCATGGCTTACGCCGGCATACAGCTTGCCATAAACATCATTTATTTCATTATACCCGAAAACCAGAAATGGACATATGCCATCATATTGTTAATGTTGCTGACTGCAGCATACTTCATTCTTAAACGCCGGCACTGACAAAGCGATTATATGAGACTATAAAAGGAGAAGCGGCATATATGCCGCTTCTCCTTTTATAGTTAAGCTCAATTGCTTTTTGATTATTTGCTGGCGATTTCGCTTGAAACTGTCAAGCGCACGCGGCCTTTGGCGCGGCGGCGAGAAAGGATTTTGCGTCCGTCACGGGTTGACATTCTTTCGCGGAAGCCATGCTTGTTAACTCTTTTTCTGTTAGAAGGTTGGAATGTTCTTTTCATCGCAGTAGTATATTTTTTCGTTTTATTATTTTCGCAATTCAGCGTGCAAATTTAGGCAATTATTTTCAGATATACAAAAGATTTTCAACTCTTTTATCCGACAGGAATCGCCCCTATACCCGGCCGATCGGGAATTGACACTCTGCCGTCAACGATTTTCATACCGTCAAATATATCATTTGATATGAGCAGATTCCCGTCGAGGTCTGCCCAATCTGCCAATGGTGCGAGTTGCGAAGCCGCTGAAATAGCGCAAGAAGTCTCTGTCATGCACCCGAGCATAACCTTCATCCCAAGCCCGCGCGCAAGCACAGCCATTTTATAAGCCTCATGCAACCCCGTTGACTTCATAAGTTTAATATTAATCGCATCGTAAGCCTGGGCTGCGCGGCGCACATCAGGAAGCCTCTGAAGAAATTCATCGGCAACTATTGGCAACGGACTCCGTTCTCTTAACCATGCCGTATCATCGATGCGTTCCTTGGGCAATGGTTGCTCCACAAACAGGCAATTTCGCTCCGCGAGCCAGTGACACATTTCAAGAGCCCGCTCACGGTCATCCCAGCCTTGATTCGCATCAACGCATATCGGCCTGTCAGTCTTCGATCTGATAATGTCAACAAGTTCCTTATCATTATCAAGTCCCATCTTGACTTTCAAGACTTTATATGGTTCCGCTTCGTCAACTTTCTTCCTCACAACCTCAGCCGTGTCTATTCCAATGGTAAAAGATGTACAAGGAGCTTTCCCCGGATCAAGACCCCATATTTTGTACCATGGTTGACCCATTATCTTTCCGAGCAAATCATGCAATGCGATATCGACCGATGCCTTTGCCGCCCTGTTATCCGCGGCTACAGAATCCATATACTCATGAATATCCTCTATGCGGAAAGGATCACTGAACTGTCCGAGATCAAGTGAAGATAGAAATTCGGTGACACTCTTGACACTTTCACCAAGATAGGGAGGCATGGAGGCTTCTCCATAACCGGTAAACCCATCATAATCAAGCCTCACAAGGACATCGGGGGTTGTTGTACGGCTCGACTTCGCCAGATTAAACGAATGCCGCAACTTCAATTCATATGGTTCAAACGACAATGAAAGCCGTCCTGACTTAGCCGTTTTCTTAACAGGCTCACCATAGGCCGAAAATGACATTGGCGACGCCAGAAACGCTGCGCCTAATATGCTGCTTTTCAAAAAATTTCTTCTATTCATCGATTCATTTATTAAAATACCACGGATGCTGCGCCGCTTGGGTAATGCCGTCAGTGCCTATACAGCCACTGATATTGACAGCCCAAAGATAAGGCGTAGTCAGATATGATTGACTTCGAGGATTAATGCTGTTTCTTTTCACCCGCCCCGAGGAATGGACATACATACCATCCGTGTCATATATCGCCACATGAGTGACACGCCGAGTTTCGGGATTCCCGAAAAACAGAAGGTCACCTGCCTTTAATGACGCTGTGTCAGCCGGCTCAATGCGGCACCCTGTTTTTGCTTGCTGGCCTGCGTCGCGTCTGATGATAATCCCGTTATTGTAATAGGCTATTTTCGAAAAGCCTGAGCAATCGGCTGATTTCGTTGAAGTCCCGCCCCAAAGATAGGGAGATCCCTCCATAGAATAAGCCAAATCAAGAATGCGGCCAGAATCAAACGGCTGACTGGCCCATTCTTCAACAGGGGTCACCGCCGATGTTGAAATATAACCCTCGCGTCCGTCAGGCAGAACCGCCTTTATGTATTCCATTCCGGGGACTGCGACCCCCTCAACGATTGAACCGTTCACGACATCGCTAACTCTGCAGCGGACCCGTCCGGCTCCGGGCCATTTCTCTATATACGCCACATCCAGCGATGTCACAACCCATCGCTTTGCTCCACGCCAACGGCTCATTTCTTCAGCGGTTTTTCGAGCGAGCGAATTATCTATAATCCACCCCTCGTAGCCCTCTGGAGTGACAGCAAGCCACCAATCGCCGTCGTTTTGCTTCAATTGAACCGGTGTTCCCATGACTGCTTGGGAAGCGAGTTCCGACGAATGCCCTTTTGCCGACCTCATACAGGCAACCGGCACTTTCACCAACGCCCAGCTCTCGGCAGTCACAACCGAGTCAACCGCCTCGGTTTGGGCGGCAACATCTGCCGAAGCCACACCGCCCGCTGCGGCAAGCAGCACCATGTATTTTACCATATTATTCATAACTGTGTTTTGTCCTAAATGATTGATTGTGCGAATATACTCAAAATATGACTGTAAAGATAAAAAAGATTACCGTTACCGCCATTGAATATACTAAAAAAATAACAGGACACCCAATAGGATGCCCCGTTATCCATATCGTTTATAATTATAAGTTTTATTTCAGCGTACCGTTCTCGGCTTGCTCAATCATGGTTTTGTCGGCTGTGATGTAAATCTCCACACGGCGGTTTTGGGCACGGCCTTCGGGAGTGTCATTTGAAGCCACATAATCAGCCATTGGGATACCCTGAGCCATTAGACGTGTGGGTGAGACACCGCTGTTCACGAGATAGGTCATCACGGCATCAGCACGCTGGTTCGACAATTTTTCATTGACTGCATATGAACCTGTATTATCGGTGAAGCCATAAACTTGAACGTTAGTGTTGGGATTGTTTATCAACGAATTAGCAAATGCCGTCAAGTCAGTTTTAGCATTCTGATTGAGAGTGTACTTACCCGTCGGGAATAGAATGCCCCCTTCAAATGTAACTTTGATAGCCTGAAGACCGTTCTGATCCTTAACCTTCTCGACCTTAGCCTGCTCGGCGAGCTGACGCTGAAGCTCGGCAGCTTGTTTATCCATTTTGTTTCCTATGACGGCACCGGCTCCGGCTCCAATCGCACCACCAAGAGCCGCTCCGATACCGGCACCTTTGCCACCACCGATCAGAGCACCAAGGCCCGCGCCTACCGCAGCACCGCCTCCGCCGCCGATTAATGCACCTTTACCCGTATTTGTCATCGACGAGCATCCCGATGAAATCATTATGCAACCCGCCATTACGAAAGCTGATGCTAATTTCAAAATCTTCATAAATCAACAGTTTTTAGTTAAATAAAAAAATCATTGCAAAGGTAGCGAAAATATTTATAAATCGAGTCTGATTGAATATTTCACCACCCTTATGTAATAAATACAAATAATTCTAACCATTTGTTTCCGTTTGATTGGGAAAAATTCGCTAAGTTTGCACTACCAATTTTGCATTTTTATGTCATCGACTTCAATCGAAAAGAAAAACGCCTTTTGGTTCCACATCGGAGCACTGTTGACAGTTACCGCATGGGGTGTTTCATTCATATCAACCAAAGTCCTGCAAAGTCCCGGGATTCAGTTGACGCCCACAGAAGTTTATATTTTCCGTTTCATTCTTGCCTATCTGCTGATACTGGCGATATGCCATAAGCGGCTTTGGTCCAACTCACTCCGCGACGAGCTTCTGTTCGCTATTTGCGGTCTCTGCGGCGGCTCGATTTATTTCATAGCGGAAAATACCGCCATCGAGTACACTCTCGTCTCAAACGTATCTCTGATAACATCTGTTTCCCCTTTGCTCACAGCCATGCTCGTAGGGGTGATTTATAGAGACGAGCGACCGTCGAAAGGAATTATTTTCGGGTCGGCTATCGCGTTTTTAGGCGTGGGATGCGTCATTTTCAACAGTTCGTTCAACGTCAACATCAGACCGCTTGGCGATATGCTCGCATTGTCGGCGGCTCTCGGCTGGGCCATCTACAGCATAATACTCAGAAAGCTCAACGCACTCTACTCCGTCTGGTTCATATCTCGCAAAACGTTCTTTTACGGCATATTGACTGCCGTGCCATTCCTGTTTATACAACCGGGGACATTCCATGTAAGCGTATTCGCCAAACCCGAAGTGTGGGGCAATCTTCTATTCCTGGGCATTGTATGTTCCATGGTTGCTTATGTCATATGGGCACAAGCCGTGAAGCGTCTCGGAGCGGTCAAAGCATCCAACTATATGTATTTTGTGCCGATTGTCACCCTCGTAGCATCACAACTTCTGCTTGACGAAAAAATCACATGGGTAGGCTATCTCGGTTGCGCGTTGATTCTCTTGGGTGTTTGGCTCGGCGACCTGATGGGTCGCGCCAAAAGAGGTTGAAACCCTCAATCTTCCCCCAGAAGATAATCAGCCTCCTCTATGATCAGACGGCACAACGAACGGGTCATTGTCTCGCCGCGTTCAAGTTCTTTCAATGCAGCCCCTTTGGCGTGTGACGCCCGTGCGGGGAATCGATTCATCATAAGCCTGAGTCCGCAATAGCGCGACATTACGTCATCCGACGACGACAGTTCATCGGCGAGTTCATCGGCATAATCTTTCTTTCGCAAGAGCCTGTGGCACAATATGTCGGCCACTTCAGGAGAGAGGGCAGCACTCCCCCAGCGCAACGCAGTTTCATAATCCAAAGAATCAATCGGATAAAGCATCGGGGCAAGCAGCAGACTTTCCCGTGTGGTAGTGTTGGCCCAAAGCTGCTCTGCAAGTTTCGCGCTCGGAACGAAGTCATTGGCGATTTCCACCAATTGAGGCAGATTGACACCGAATATTATGCGGTAAGGCGCGCCTGCCCTGCGCAGACTCTCAGCCAACGCACCGTTGCGCATCGCAAACAGCCTGCGTTTTACAAGTTGCATTTCATTAAAATCACCCATTGCATTTCAATTTTGCCGCAAAGATAGCGACGATTGCCAACAAAATCAACACCGCTATTCCCCGTGTCATTTTTTTATGCTAACTTTGTGAATTAATGTATCTACAAAACAAAGTCAGAAGCATAGCAAACCAATGGACAACGACAATAAAAACGATAACAACGCTGCTAAACGGCCTCGTTCCCGACATATTGTGAGACTGATGTGGACCGGTTTCGGTCTATTGTGCGCCGTGGCTATCGTAACCTTGGTGATGATTTACAATGGGATGATCGGATATATGCCACCGGTCGAGGAGTTAAAGAACCCAAGCGATAAGTTCGCATCCGTCATATACTCGGCAGACGGAGAAGAAATGGGACGCTATTTTCGTAACACGGGCAATAGGGTTTTCGCTGATTTCGATAAGATTTCACATCATGTAGTCGACGCCCTGATAGCGACTGAAGACTCCAGATATCTCGACCACTCAGGCATCGACATGAGAGCTATGGCTCGCGTGTTTTTCAAGACGCTCCTGATGGGGCACAAAAACGCCGGCGGCGGATCGACTCTTACACAGCAGCTTGCCAAGCAGCTCTACTCCCCTCAATCCGAAAATTTCATGGAGAGAGCGCTTCAGAAACCGATTGAGTGGATGATCGCCGTGAAACTCGAACGTCTTTACTCTAAAGAGGAAATAATCAGAATGTACCTCAACCAATTTGATTTCCTATACAATGCGGTGGGAATCAAATCGGCAGCCTACGTCTATTTCGGCAAAGACCCCAAAGATCTTAACATTGAGGAGGCTGCCACACTCGTGGGGATGGTGAAAAACCCCGCTTACTACAATCCCGTGCGTCACAACGAGCGCACTCGTCAACGTCGTAACGTCGTCTTTGAACAGATGTTCAAAGCCGGGAAAATAAACAAAGCGCAGCTCGACTCACTCTCGCAGCTTCCGCTGAAACTGACATTCCATCGTGTTGACCATAAAGACGGCATTGCGCCCTACTTCCGCGAGGAGTTGCGACGGGTTCTGACGGCTAAAAAGCCCGATAAAAGCGATTACCGGGGATGGGAGCACCAAAAATACGTCGATGATTCAATAGCATGGGAAAACAACCCGCTGTATGGATGGATTGAAAAAAATCCACGGCCCGACGGGTCTAAATATGACATCTACACCGATGGCTTAAAAATACACACCTCTATCGACTCGCGTATGCAACGCTACGCCGAGGAAGCCGTGGAGGAACACATGAAAGGACTGCAAAAAAGTTTCTTCCGCGAAAAGCGCGGAGTGAAAGGCGCGCCCTACACCACCAACCGCTCCGAGCTGTCAGAAAAACAGCTCTACGCAATCATCGACCGATCGATAAAGCAAACCGACCGCTACCGTACAATGAGCAAGGCCGGCCATAGTCACGATGAGATTATGAGGGCATTCAACACCCCGGCAGAAATGAACGTGTTCACCTACGATGGTGTAGTCGACACAGTCATGACACCTCGCGATTCTCTTCTTTACCAAAAACACTTCCTGCGCACGGGATTCATGTCGATGGATCCAAAAAACGGACAAGTCAAGGCATATGTCGGAGGTCCCAACTTCTCATTCTTCCAGTATGACATGGTATCCACAGGCCGGCGCCAGATCGGATCTACGATTAAACCGTTCCTGTACACATATGCCATGGAAGAAGGGTTCACGCCATGCGACGTGATGCTCAATGCACAGCCGACGATTCTTGACGAGGCCGGGCGGCCTTGGTCTCCACGAAACTCAGGTAGCGCGCGTATCGGCGAGATGGTCGATTTGCGATGGGCATTAACTAATTCTAACAACTGGATTTCAGCCCGCCTAATGGATGAGCTTAACCCGGCCACCCTCGTCAGAAATATGCACAATTTCGGCATAACCAATGAACTGCCAGCGGTTAAATCGCTCTGTCTCGGGCCGTGCGATGTTTCTGTAAAAGAGATGGTGACCGCCTACTCAGCATTTTCCAACAAAGGAATGCGTGTCGATCCGATATTCGTAACCTCAATTACCGATGCCAACGGCAACGTACTCGCTGAGTTCTCGCCTCGCCACACCGAAGTTATCGGCGAAAAAGCCTATTACCGCATATTATCGATATTGCTAAATGTGGTAGACAGCGGTACCGGTAACCGACTCCGTCGGGCACCGTTCAACATCACGGCCGAAATGGGTGGTAAAACAGGAACCACTAACTCCAACTCCGACGGTTGGTTCATGGGCTTCACCCCCGACCTCGTTTCAGGCGTATGGGTTGGCGGTGAGGAACGCTACATACACTTCAACAGCATGGCTCAAGGCCAAGGCGCGTCAATGGCACTCCCGATTTACGGGCGATATATCTCAAAGGTTTATAAAGACCCCTCCCTACCCTATTCTCAGGATAGCAAATTCACATTCCCCGAAGGATTAAACCTGTGCGAAAAAGAATTTTACGGCGAGTATGACACCCCCGCCGAAGTCGTTGAATCAATAGAAGGGGCGTTTGATTGACGCCCCTTCTATTGATTTGTCTATGTTTTAGGGAATAAACCGACTTACATTCTAAGAAACAAGTCCGTTTAAATTATTGCTCTTTAAGGTCACGCTCCCGTTCACGACGCAGACGCTCGCGCCGTTTCAGATTGAAGTGCAGCATTACAATAACGCATAGCGTGACGGCTATGATACCGAAATAGTAAAAAGCCGAATACTCACCCGAAGCATAGCCTGAATAACCAATATAGCTCATAACGCCAAGATATATGAGCAATACAATCGGGATAACTGTGGATTTTTTCATGGATTATGTGGTATTTGATATTCTGTTTTTTGAGGCGTCAGGACTCAACCATATCCGCATGGACCTTGTAAGGCAATGCGTCAGGGTCAAAAAGCCCCCGTTTGAGATAATTGTAGATACGCAAGCAAGCCCAGGCATCAATAGAGGCGTAACTTTGCTGGCTGTCAGACAGAGAAGCGGCCTCCCAGTTCGACAACCGTTGCGATTTTGATATGCGTTCGTTAAATATGATGCCGTAAATCTTCTGTAGACTTATGTCACTGATGCCATACTCCTTGACAAGCGATTGCAGGTCGATGAACCCGTCAGGATTAAACTCGGCGCCACGGTGAAGCACATGGAAATCGTCATGCAATGACAAGCCTATTTTCTTCACTGAACTGTCCTCTATAAACTCACGCAACTCATCGATAAAACCGAGTTTTTTGAGTCTGAAAAGATAACAACGGTCTAACGTCGAAACCTGTATCAAAGCGACTGAATTTGATTGCCCTTTCCTGAACGAAGGTTTGGTTTCGGTATCAAACCCTACAACCGACTCTTTTCTCAAGACCGACAATGCCTCATTAGCCGCTTCAACAGTGTCAACAACAGTAATCTGTCCCGGAAATACCACCGTGGGTAATCCCGAAAGCTGCTCCTTGCTTATCGATATGTAAAATTCACGTTGATTCATCGGTCATACTTCATTTAATGGCAACTGCCACAACACAACCAACGCAGCACGCTGCCCGATGATTTACTGTTGCACGGCAGGACGGTTTTCCAAACCATCCAATCAGATTGTAAAATTAGACAATCTGCCGATAACATCCAAAATTTAACATAATTTTTAGACTAATTCACAGCTCGACTGATATCCATTTCGACCTTTCAGATATTGGCGGGGGCAAACAGCATCGGAACCCCCGGGAAATTTTTGCGCATATAGCGTTCCAGATATTCCCGGGTCTCTTTGGCGATAATCTCGTCATTGTCGAAATGCCGGTTGTAAATTAGCGAGTGAAGCTGCATACCGCGTGATCTCAATGCCTCCAACGACAGCAGTGTGTGGTTGATTGACCCGAGCTTCCCGTTGGTGACCAAAGCGACAGGAAGACGGCGCGTCATCGGGTAGTCTATCGTCAGCACATCCTCGCTAAGCGGCACCATCAGACCTCCGGCACCCTCAACAAGCACAATATCATAAAGCGATTCCAATTTCCGGGTCGCGGCATCGATTATATCGAGGTCTATGCGGCCTCCGTCGATAATCGCGGCAAGATGGGGCGATGCGGGATAGCTGAAGATTATCGGCGCGGTGGTGTGGTCGATATCGACATCCTGCATAGGAACACCCATGATGCGGCGATGCACTTCTATATCCTCGGAATACTCATGATTCCCGGTCTGCACAGGCTTTTCGGTAATGACCGACAAACCCTTCTCCATATATTGTCGCGCTAACCAGCCGGTCACATACGATTTTCCGGCATCTGTATCTATTCCTGAGATGAAAATGGTTTGTTTCATAAATTGGTTTTCTTCTTAGCTATTATATATATCGGCTGATAGGTCAACGGGTAACGCTCCGACTCATTAGCCGGATAATCAGTCAACAGACGGCGCAACTCGCCCACCGGTCTGGGACGGCGGTGGATTGCATTCACTCCGGTGAGTTTTATGTGGGTCAACGCATCTGCGGGAGATGCGAACTCAAGGCTCAGAAATTCCTGTTCATGGCCCGTCACCTCCCAACCATCGGCAAACATCGACAGGAGCGACTCCTCGGTCGGATAAGAGGGCAATGGCAAACCGAGATTGCGCAACTCGCCAAACGTTGATGGGCCATAGGTCGATATTACCAGCTCGCCGCCCGCTCGAAGCACCCTGTGGCACTCATCGATGAACCGCGGCAAAGCGTTAAACCACTGCACGGTCGACGACGACACGATACAGTCGGCCGACTCGTCAGGCTGCAACGACATGGCACGTTCCGCATCACACACTCGAGTTTCTGCCTCTACCGACTCGGCTATATCCTGATCGATATCAGCGATATCCCATAATTTCAACGATTTAAGCGTCACAACGGGGGCATAGCATCGAGTGAAGAAACCGTTTCCCGCGCCCGATTCTATTATATCAAGAGGCCGGTCAACAGCCGGGGACCACAATTTGAACAAATGGTCGGCGACATGGGCTTGAACCCGCCCCTCTGACACATAACTCGACCTGCGTTCCTTAAATCTCGACGCAACGAGATCTTTATCAACGATATAGCAATCAAAGATTTTCTGCCAATCCGGCAAATGCCCCATTTCATTCCAAACCTCTACTATAGTCCCGGATGGCCACGCAGCTTTTTGGTTTGCCGGGGGAAATATAGCGTCATTGCCCCCCACCAACGCCGATGACCATTTCCAATGGGCCGGTAATCGTTTGACTGCCCGACCGCCTATCAACGAAAGCTCCTCGACCAATTCAGGCAATTCACGTTCCGGCAACTCGGCTTTATGTCTGTTAAAAACCGCTGCCGAACCACACATTCGGCGATAGAATTTCATCAAATTTTGCGGGTTAAGCCCTTTCAAAGTCCCGGAGAATATCTCCGTCGGGATGCCGAAACGGTCATCCACCGGAGTCAACGTCCCATTGACAGCAAGACACCCTACTATCGGGAGCGTGCTGTCGGCAAGCACACGCGTGGCTTCAAGCACACCCATCGACCAGCCTATCAGATACAGTTCGTCATAGTCCGACAATTCCGACTCATCAAAATCCTCGTCACGATAATCCCAAAACACGACAATATCGTATCCCGGTTTCGACAATCCACCGAACATGGATGCGCCGCACCCCCACCCGGCAAAGAGCATTATAGCCCGGCGGTTTTCGCTACTGCGGCTTACCCACGACGACTTCATAAGGCAATTCTTTTTAAAGCATTATCGAGATTGGCGATATCGTCCATCGACATCGACGCGCTCAGGCTGAACCTGAGCCTTTCGGTGCCTGGCGGTACGGTGGGAGTGCGTATGGGCAGTACTTTAAACCCAGCATCAGCCAAGTGTTTCGACAGTTCAACCGCCTTCACGGCATCGCCAACTATCAATGGTTGTATATGCGAGGCCACAGTGGCATTCGGTTGGTAAGCTGACAAAATATTTTTCAGGGATTGGCCAAGGCGTGACAGAAGTTCGCGGCGGTCGTCCATAGCTACCACCCGGTCCAACACCCACCGCGTCCATGCACAGCAGATTGGAGGTAACGCTGTCGAGAAAATAAAACTGCGCGCGGTGTTAACAGCAAAATCCCTGACAAGAGTAGATGTGACGCAAAATGCCCCATATGAGCCTATTGCCTTCCCGAATGTGCCGACAACGACATCCACCTCACCCCGCTCGGCTGTCCGACATTCACGGTAATACCGCTCAACAAGCCCTAAACCATTCGGTCCCAAAACGCCGAAACTGTGGGCTTCGTCAATGTAAAGCATCACTTTTGGATAACGCCGTTTCAACGCAACGAGATTGGCTATGTCTGCCATATCTCCATCCATGCTGTAGACACCTTCCGCTACCACCAAGAATCGGTCATAGTGGTCATAATATCGCTTGAGCAATGTTTCAAGATGGTTGTAGTCATTATGCCTGAACCGAGAGAATGTCGAGCGCGAAAGCACGATACCGTCTATGATACTCGCATGAACCAACCTGTCGGCAAGCACCATCGCGGATTTGTCACAGAGCGATGACACCATACCGGTATTGGCATGATAGCCCGAATTGAACAACAGAACCTGACCCCGGTATAATTCCGATAATTTTGATTCGAGATGGGCATATTCATCCTGCCGCGAAGCGAGCAAACGGGAGGCCGATGAAGTAAGCGGCGACATACGTCTGTCGACACTATTCATAAATTCAAGCTGCAACGAGCGGTCAGCAGCTATCCCAAGATAATCGTTCGTGGAAAAATCGACCCCGTCATATGCACCGGCGACAGGAATACTTCTGTAATTACCCGACTTCTTCAGCCGGTCAAGCGCGTCTTCTAAATCCATAAGCCATCAGTAGATTATGTCAATCATTTTCGCTATAAGCTCCTGAAGCTCATCATCGCTTATGATATAAGGTGGCATGATATACACTAATCGCCCGAACGGTCTGACCCATATTCCCGCGGCCACACATCTCTTTTGAAATTCACCGACATCCACAGCCTCCTTCATTTCTATGACACCTATGGTGCCGAGCGACCTGACATCCTTGACCTTGGGCGATGACTTTGCACGCTCAAGACCTGATGCTATTATGTCATGAATGTGCGCCACCCTCGATTGCATATCCTGCGACTCCAGTAACTTCAATGACGCTATGGCTATGGCGCAGGCAAGCGGATTCCCCATGAATGTAGGGCCGTGCATCAATACACCCGCTTCCCCGTTTGATATCGTGTCGGCCACTTCTTCAGTAGTCATCACCGCACTCATAGTGAGATAACCGGCCGTAAGCCCTTTCCCGATGCACATTATGTCGGGTTCGACACCGGCGTGTTCCCATGCGAATTTTTTACCGCTCCGCCAAAAACCTGTCGCGATTTCATCAAATATCAGATAAACGCCATATTTGTCACACAGACGGCGAGCTTCGACGAGATACTGCGGATGATAGAATCGCATTCCGCCGGCACCTTGCACAATAGGTTCGAGAATCAATGCCGCGATTTCGTCGGCGTGCCCTGCGAGCGTTTGTTCCAGCGGTTCCACATCCTTCGGGTCCCATTCGTCATAGAATCCGATGGATGGCGACGGTAGAAAGAATCTTATCGGTAATGCCGACCCGAACGCTCCGTGCATACCAGTCACCGGGTCACACACGCTCATGGCATTCCAAGTGTCGCCATGATAGCCGGATCGGATTGTGACAAAATTAGTTTTTTTGTGGGAACCTGAACGTGCTATGGCCGCCTGAATGGCCATCTTCATTGCCACTTCTACAGCTACAGAACCTGAATCGGCATAAAAAATATTGTGCATCGAGGGGGGAGCCATCGACAGCAATAATTTACCGAGTTCCACTGCAGGCTCGTGAGTGAAGCCGCCAAACATGACGTGCGACATTTTTTCAATCTGCTCTTTGGCCGCACTGTTTATCACAGGGTGATTATATCCGTGTATGGCCGCCCACCACGACGACATACCGTCGATTAATTCCGTGCCGTCGGCGAGTTTTATGCGCACACCTCTTGCCGACTCCACTTTATAGGTCGGCAACGGGTCGAGTGTAGAGGTATATGGGTGCCACAGATGCTCGCGGTCCCACGAATCATGGAGAGAGGTAGAGTCAAAATCTTTTTTCACAGACATTGTGTTCTATTCTAAAAACATAGAGACACCCACCGTCGCGCCAATATCCGCGTCACTTCACACGCAATTTCTGCCCGGCCTTGATGGAGTTCCCTTTGATATTGTTAAGTTTCTTCAACTCGGCAACCGTTAGACCGTTGCGTTTGGCGATTTTTGTCAGATTTTCGCCCTTTTTGACAGTAACGTTGACTGGAGTTGATTTTTTCTTTGACTTTGATTTGGCCTTCTTGTTTTTGCTGGACTTGCCCGACTTTGACGAGGGAGCCTGCGAAATCGACGACGGTTTGACCGATGCAGATTGCGTCTCGGCTATCTCTTGTGCAGCCTCAGCCGGTATCGCCTCGGCATCACTCGACGCAAGCACTTCGCCGTTATCTGAGCCCGGAACCGCCGGTGTATCCACAGCCGGGAGCTGCTGCTTGGGTACAGGCACTTTATAATATGTCACAATCTTCAGTGTCTGACCGCGTTTCGCTTTCTTGACCCCGTTGGTCTTCTTTATCGCAGCGACAGTAACACCGTAGCGGCGGGCAATTGACTTGAGATTCTCACCACGGCGCACTTTGTGGTATTTGACATCGCGTTTGGTGATATATTCGCCATCGGTCTGCTCCCGGAGCGATGCGAGCGATGCCGGTTCTACAGTCGTGCGGCGGGCATACATCTCGGCGTTATAGGCCAGGATGCTGTCCTCACTCATGATGTAGCAATACACCTGCTGCGATGGGAGCACGAGTGAATATGAACGTATGTCGCCGGGTATGATGTCGTGGCGGAACTGTGGATTAAGCACTCTAAGCTCCTCGACAGGAATATTCAGCACATTGGAAATCTGGTCGAAATGCACGCGTTTGCTGACGTGGATTGAATCTGTGATTATGGGACGTTTAGCCAAAGCGGGGCTGATGTTGTGTTCCTTGTAGTAGGTCATCACATAGTTTGCGGCTATGAAACAAGGCACATACCCGCGGGTTTCAGCAGGTAGATATGGATAAATGGCCCAAAAATCCTTCTGATCGCCACCGACACGGCGCAATGCCTTGTTCACGTTGCCGGGGCCGCAGTTATAGGCCGCGATTGCGAGCGACCAGTCATTATAGATGCCATGAAGCTGTTTAAGATATTTGGCGGCAGCGTCCGACGATCTGTATGGATCGCGGCGTTCGTCTACTATTGAATTTATTTCAAGGTTCATGCCTCGGGCGGTGGGAAGCATGAACTGCCACAGGCCCGTTGCGCCTGCGCGCGACACGGCGTCAGGATTCAACGCCGACTCGATTACAGGGAGATAACGCAATTCCAGCGGCAAGCCCTCGCGTTCAAGAGCCTGCTCAAAAATCGGCATATAATACAAGCTCATGCCAAGCATATTCTCAACCAATCCGCGTTTCTTCTGAGTGTACATATTTATGTACGACTTGACAATTTGGTTGAACGGCATCTCGATGGTGGTCGGCATTTGGCTCAGACGCTTGATATATACATCATCCGAGACCTCTACGACCGGACGCGAATCAGCCTCTTTGTCAAGATCGGTGTAGTTTTGGAGATACCAGTTCTGCATCATTTTATGGGTATCGGTCTCAAAACTTTCAGGATAGACTATAGCGTCATCAGTGATAGTGTTTTTTAACGACAGAATTGAAGGAGCTGCGGCACCGGCTATTGTCATCGCCGAAAACAGCAGGGAGAAGATTGCTTTTTTTGTCATTGCGGTTTTATGCGGATTTACAGGGTTAAAAGTTTATGGCCCATTGCAGGCCAACTGAAGGGAAACGGTTGCGCCCGTCCTGAATTACAGCAGGGGCTACATCCATCGACAAATCTGGCGAGATGTCGAAATGAGAGAGAGATGCGTCGACATAGGCATCGACCATGGCCAGGAAATAGACCCCTATCATGCAGATGATACACAGGTCGCGGTTGCGGCGGTAAAAATCCTTGCGAGATTTAAGGGTATTGGTCAACCATGTCTTATCGAGATCTTCCTCCTTTGTTGTCGGCGGGAAGAAATCCATATAGCTTTTTGTCGACGGATCATTATCGAGTATATCGTTATATGCCCGGGTATAATCTTTGAGCATATTATTGTTCCAGTTAGTTGCGTATCCGAGACCGAGGTAGCCACCTACTATAATGGGGAGTTTCCAATAGCGGCGGTTATATATCTGCCCTAACCCCGGGAACAGCGCCGAGAGCCATACCGCACGGGTGGGATCAGGATTAAACACCACGTCACGTTCCTCCCATTCAGGCCGTTCTTTAACTACCGACGACACCGTATCAGGGACAAAAGCCTCTCGGTCCACCACCGCCACTGTGTCAACCGGGGTTATCACAACCGAATCAGAGGGAATGACCCGCAACTCATCCTCCACCACTACCGAGGGGGAGGTCAAAGGGGCGCCAACCGGAATGGAATCGGGCAACTGAGCCTGAGGCACGGTACGCGGACCGCTATGTTTGACAGGCGAAGGGGTTAGGGTTGCTGAAAAAAGGTTAAAAGGGAACAGCAGCGTGAATATCATCACGCCGATGACGGTATTTGTCAACTGGTCGGTTATTGTAGCTGTGCTTTTTTGCCTTTTCGATTTCATCAAATAATACTCTGACTACAAACGCATTACCGAGACAATCGCATTAAAATCGCCCCGAAATGCCCGTCATCAGGATTCCTCCTGATTTTTTATCGTGTCAAAGATAGTGATTAATTTGGCAAGTTCATCCTCATTCTTGAACGGAAATGTTATTTTTCCTTTACCGTTATGGTCGCATGAGAACTGTACACGCGTCTTAAACGCAGCCGACAGATGCTTTTTTAACAAATCATAATCATGATTCGCACTCTTGCCGGTGCGGCTCGGCTGCGAGCCCGTAACCTCACCGCGCTGATAAGCCTTGGCGAGTTCTTCGACCTTTCTCACCGAAAGTCCCTGCTTGACAATTTCATTATATAGTTTCAATTGCAAGGTGGGATCGTCAATCGACAATAAGGCCCGTGCATGGCCCATATCCACAAGTTTGTCGCGCAGACCGAGCTGAACCTCGGCGGGAAGTTTGAGCAAACGCAGGAAATTTGCCACTGTCGCGCGTTTTTTCCCTATACGCTCGCTCAGACGCTCCTGAGTCAGATTATATTGGTCTATCAGCTTCCTGAAAGTAAGGGCGATTTCTATGGCATTGAGATCCTCACGCTGTATGTTCTCGATGAGGGCCATCTCGGTCAGCTCGCTATCGTTGGCGGTACGGATGTAAGCCGGAACAGATTCCAGACCGGCTCTGATGGCCGCACGGTAACGGCGTTCGCCTGCTATAATCTGATAATTGTTGGGACCGGTCTTTCGCAACGACAATGGCTGTATGATGCCAAGTTCTCGAATCGATGCGGCAAGCTCGTCCAGAGCCTCCTCGTCGAATGTTCTGCGCGGTTGATCCGGATTGGGGGATATGAGCCCTATCTCTATTTCATTTATAGCCGATGAGCCGCGGGCGGGTACGTCGTCCATTGAGATGAGCGAGTCAAGGCCGCGTCCAAGAGCGTTGCGTTTGATTGCCATAGTCTTTTTTATTTTAAGGTTAGATATGTGCGTGTGGGCATCTTGCGCCGTCACGCACGGTGCCGTTGCCTCGATATTATCTCTTTTGCGAGCATGACGTGGCTCGTGGCTCCGCGGCTTTCGGGGTCATACAGGAGTGCCGGCAAGCCGTGGCTCGGAGCCTCACTGAGACGTATGTTGCGCGGGATGACCGTATTGAAAACCATCTCTCCGAAATGCCCTTTAAGTTCCTCGTAGATCTGATTGGCAAGGCGTAGTCGGGCATCATACATTGTCAACAGAAACCCCTCGATTTCAAGGTCGGGATTAAGGCGCGACTTGATTATGCGTATCGTGTTGAGGAGCTTACTGATGCCCTCAAGTGCGAAATATTCGGCCTGAACGGGAATAATCACAGAATTGGCGGCAGTCAGCGCATTGACGGTGATAAGCCCAAGCGACGGAGAGCAATCTATCAATATATAGTCATACTCCTCCGCTACCGACACAAGCAGGCGTGACAGCACCCGTTCGCGGTCATCTTTATTGACAAGCTCAAGCTCCGCTCCGGCAAGGTCTATCCTGGAGCCTATAAGATCGAGACCGTCGACACACGTCGGCACCTGCGACCCCGCAAGTGGATAGTCATCGACAAGACATTCATATATCGACGAAGTCATCGTCCTTGGATCGATGCCATAGCCCGATGTAGCGTTGGCCTGAGGATCGGCATCAATAATCAGCACCCGTTTCCCATTGGATGCCAATGATGCGCCAAGGTTTATGGTGGTGGTCGTTTTACCTACACCACCTTTTTGGTTGGCTATTGCAATAATTTTTCCCATAGTTACTTTACAGTGAATATTTTTGCAATGCAAAGTAAATTATTTTTACCAACAGCACGGTTCACTTTTATGCCCAACTTGCGTTAATTGTTGATAACTCACACTTTTTGTTCATAACTGCAAGCATCCGGATCGGCCGAAGCTACCATTCCATACATTTGAAATCGATAATATCGAAAAACGAAGCCCCGGAAGCGTTTTATCCGCCATCCGGGGTTCATTCTCATTTTCACACTACTTATAACCTTCTAAAAACCTTATCTCACGTTCAGTGAACAAACGATCTATGATACCCGGCATTTAGAATTGGCCTTTTTCAATTTTAATCTCACACACATCGCCCGATTTATCACCTATATAACGATACATGAAACCGCAATCGGCATCTTTAGCCAGATTGATGATAGCTTTTATATCCTTACCTCCGTGACGCATGGTTTCGAGTATGCTGGCTGCGACAGCCTCTTTGTTTTCATTGAAATCAGAGATAATCTCGGGGTCACTCGATTCATTCATGGAGTAAGTGTATACGACGTAACCGTTTTCAACACTGAGCGAAGTGATTTTCGTGTCAGAGTCTACCCTTATGGGGCACTGAGCGGACGTGATGGCAATCTGCCCCTTAAGTTTCGTCATGGGATCGTCAGCGACCTTGCCATCCATAACCGCTTTAATCTCATCGGGAGAGAACACGATTGTGATGTCGGCGGCTTTAGGCCCTTTGGTATAGTAATTAACTGCAAGCGAGGCTTTCTCATCGACAAGGAGTTCGCCCATGCGCTTATCTTTGAGCAAGATGCCCGACAGCATGGGACGCATCGCTTCTTTCATCATCGCCTCATTCCCCTCCATAGCTTTAAGGTTAAATGAGCGGTTAAGCACAAGGCACTTGTAGGTCAACGTGCCGTTTTCAAAAGTCACCGACTCCATACGGCCTACTCCGGGCATTGTGACGGGGCACTTCTTGTCGGCTTGTTTGGCCACCTCCTCGAGAGCGGGAGTTGACGAGCATGATGATAATGCGGCAATCACTAACAACGCCGTGAAAAAATAACTGATTAACTTTTTCATTTGACTAAAATGTTGATTGATGATTATTATGAATTATAGTTTTGACTTTTTAGCTCCTAATTGCCGTCATAGCATTGGCGGCATGGGAAATTCTATCGTCAATTTCAGGCAAAATTAGCCACCTCCCCGCCATACATCCCATCGACTCAGGGGGACAACAGGGGGACAAATGCGCCTAACCACGCGCAAATTGTGGATATAACGCAACAAATGGTTATTTTTGCAATCAAATCTGTATTATTTATTATCATGAATGTACCCCGACCCCTTCACAGACTCATCACGCTGAAAACAACCTATTTTATTATTTACCTATTTTGTTTTCTGACGAGTTGCCGAGACGGCAACGATAGCGAAATGGCATGGAACACGGGAAATGCACGCATCGACCAACTGCTTGAACGCGCTGACTTCTACGAACACCCCGACCATGTTGATCCCGACAGCATCGACGCCTACATATCTCTTTTGCAAAAAGAGAGCGGCTGCCATGACACAAAAGCATCGAAAGCCGCTGCCTTATGGGCAGCCTCACGCATAGCCATATATAACGACGAATATGAGGACGCATACGCTTACGACAGCACAGCATTGACTATAGCCGATTCTTCCGCCACCCCATATCTATATTCACGCATCAAGCTCGAATTGGCCGACCTCACTCTGGAGCCGTCGGTTAGAGCGGAGAAATATTTTGAGCTTCTTCCGTTTTTCGTCGACCGGCGGGATTCCCTACGGATCGTATACATACTCTTTGACATAACTCAAGCCTACAGCCATGTCTGGGACGACTTCACTCGGCTTGAAGCACTCATCGACGCCAGAAAGTTCGTTCCCGACAGCATGAATACGATGAAAGCCACTATTGATTTTAACATTCTTAGTCTCAAGCGTGGTAAATCAGACTCCTATGTGCAATTATTAGACAGTCTCCGACATCAGAAGCAACTCATGGAAGATGTCACCGCAATCGGTGTTTTGGCTTACACCGACCTGTATCGACTCAGAGGCGATACGACAGCTCTTGACACAGCGACATACTACTATAACAAGATGATTCAGATCAACCCATACCATCCATCAAGAATAATCTATAGCACTTACAAGCTAAGATATTGGAGAGAGCATGGCAACCCTGATTCAACAGCAGCGTTCGCATCCCTACTCAACCAGTATCTTGGGTCTGACGTCATCTACCGAAGCGAGATACTACAAGAGTTGATTCCTTATTACAGGGATTTAGGCGACAATGCTAAAGTCGACAGTTTAAATAAATGTCTGGAGGCCGATAGCATCTCTTTAGCGGCATACAACGAAGCCACCAAGATGTCTCGCATCAAGTCGGCAAACGACATGGACCGCCTGCGAAAGACTCTGACATTGAAATCCGAAAAACGCACCAATTGGATTGTCCTGCTATGCGTCATAGCAGTAATCGCTTTGGTAGCGACGCTAATTATAAGCCTGTTACACCGCCGACGCAGCAAGATGATGCGAGGCAAATTAGAGAAAGAACTTCACCACGCCAACCACAAACTTGTAGCGACCTCATTGCGGGCCGTCCAAAAAGAGGAAGCCCTAAACAACGTGCTGAATGAGCTTGCCGACGGCAATGGGCATGAAACCGAAACCGACAAGGTCGCCAATGTCCAAAACCGCATACGCATAGCCCTGTCGGGAGAGGAAGACTGGGAATGTTTCGAGGCTACATTCTCGAGCGTGAGACCCGGATTTGTCGAAAACCTTATGCAACGCTTCCCTTCCCTGACGCGCAACGAACGACGCCTTTGCTGTCTGCTCAGCATAGACCTCGACACGAAGCATATCGCGCGCATAATGATGATACAGCCCGATTCTGTAAAGAAAAGCCGACAACGCCTCAGAGCCAAGCTCGGAATGGAACGCAACGAAACCTTTGCTGATTTTTTAGCCAACATTTAGGTAACGTTCTAAACATTTTGGCTATTTTTGCGTGAAATTTTTAATCCTTGATACAATTGTCAATGAATCAGAGGCCCGAAAAAATATATGGACTCATTGGTTTCCCTCTCGTCCATTCTTTTTCTCAGAATTTTTTCAATAAAAAATTTGAGGCTGAGGGGATTGATGCCCGTTACATAAACTTTGAGATTCCCGACATAGGCGACTTCATGGAGGTCATCAGCGAGAATCCCGATCTTTGCGGACTGAATGTAACAATACCTTACAAAGAGCAGGTTATCCCCTACATGGATGAGATGGACCCCGATGCAGCCAAGATTGGGGCGGTGAATGTAATAAAGTTCATCAGAGGCAAAGGCGACTCCTTGAAATTCAAGGGTTATAATTCCGACATCATCGGCTTTTGCGACTCGCTTAAACCTATGCTCAAGCCATATCACAAAAAAGCGCTCGTGCTGGGCACAGGAGGCGCGGCCAAAGCGGTGACACAGGGGTTAATCAATCTCGGCGTGGAACCGACCTATGTCTCGCGCACGAAACGCGAAGGTGTGCTCACCTACGACGAACTTACTCCCGAAGTGATGGCAGACCACAAAGTGATTGTCAACACAACCCCCCTCGGTATGTACCCACACACCGACGAATGCCCCGACATTCCATACTCCATGCTGACGCCCGAGCACCTTTGCTACGACCTGCTCTATAACCCCGACGTGACACTGTTCATGAAAAAGGCGCGCGAAGAAGGCGCTGAGGTCAAAAACGGGTTAGAGATGCTCCTGTTACAAGCGTTTGCCGCCTGGAACATATGGAATGCCCGATAAAATAAATTGTAACATAGTAATAATTTATATTTAACCCATGGTTAAAGCAGCTAAAATTGTCTATATTCTGATTGCGGTGCTTATACTTTTCCCTTTTGACAAGATTGGTCTTGGAGCCTTGTCAATAACGCCCGCGCTCGCACTTTTCCTCGGACTGGTATTCGCCTTCATTTTTCCAATGCCATGCCCGAAATTCAACAAGAAAAGCTCTAAATATCTACTTCAGGCTTCCGTTGTCGGGCTCGGCTTCGGAATGAATGTCAACGAATCGCTCCGCTCAGGCAGCGAAGGGATGATGTTCACGGTGGTCTCGGTCATCGGCGTGATGGTCATCGGCGTGATGGCAGGCTACTGGATGCACCTGCAGCGCAAGACCGCCTATCTCATATCTTCGGGAACTGCCATATGCGGCGGTAGCGCGATTGCGGCGGTAGGCCCCGTGCTGAAAGCCAATGAGAACGAGATGGCGGTATCGCTTGGCGTGATTTTCATCCTCAACGCAGTGGCGCTGTTCATATTCCCGCCAATCGGACACTTCTTCGATATGTCGCAACAGCAATTTGGCGCATGGGCGGCTATCGCCATCCACGACACATCATCGGTTGTCGGGGCCGGCGAGGCATATGGCCCTGAGGCTCTGAAACTCGCGACCCTCATCAAACTGACGCGTGCGTTATGGATCATCCCGTTGGCATTAGCCACGATGTTCATTTTCCGCGATAAGACGAGCAAAATATCCATTCCCTGGTTCATATTCTTATTTATCCTTGCGATGGTTGTAAACACCTATTGCGGTCTTAGCCATTCAATCAGCGACGCGCTTGTATGGATAGCGAAAAAGGGTCTGGTGTTGACACTATTCTTCATCGGAGCGAGCCTGTCGCTCAAAACAGTGAAACAAGTTGGCGTAAAACCATTGTTACTTGCAATACTGCTCTGGATTGTCATCGGCGTCAGCAGCTTCATTGTTGTCAGAGCCACTATAGCCTGACAATCCGGCAATCCACCCGCACTCATGAAACCGCCTCTCTCTTACGTCCCGCTTTTGCCCGCCTCCATATCATTTGCGGCGGGCATAGTTTTGTTCCGGCACATCGAGTGGTGGTATCTCCTCATTCCTCTGGCAATGGCCATAACCGCTATCATTCTAAAATGGCGCATTGTGGCGTTGCTCCTTATGTTCCTATCATTGGGCGGAATCGACATGGCTCTGAGTATCCCGACCAAGCCTGCGACGTATGGATACGGGCTATTCAGCGGCGTGGTCGAGGAATGGGGCGAAGGAGACAACACGCGCACCCTGCTCATAAAAATTAACTCGGTCACCGATTCCTTTGGCAATCACATTCAGTCAACCCCCTTCATCTGCCAGACGGTTACCCCGTCAATGTTGCCAACAGTCAACTACGGCGACATCGTTACATTCGAGGGACGGCTTACTCCTCCCGATACCTCAACCGACCTGCCCGATGAGTTCGACATGGCCGACTATTACTTTTCCAAAGGCATAACCGCCTACACGTTCTTGCCCCCGGGCGACCTCAGAATCGTTGGCATGGAAAACGGCTTGGCAATCATTCTGTCCCGTTGGCGTTCCAGACTAAGCGACATGGTGATGCAATCGCGGCTTGACGACCCCACATCGAGCTTCCTATGCGCGATGATGTTCGGCGAAAAGCGACAGATTTCCCCTGAGACTCGTCTGACATTCTCCTCGGCGGGGCTGGCCCATGCGCTTGCCCTCAGCGGTATGCACGTTGCCATAATAGCGATGATCGCCTCCATCGCGCTCTTCCCGCTGACCCTGCTCTCGCACCGCTGGCTATCGTCACTAATTATCGTCGTGATACTTTGGATATATGCAATCATGACCGGATGCTCCCCACCGACCATCCGCGCTGTCATCATGGCAACTCTCGTAATCGGTTCATACCTGTTACAGCGCAGTCATAGCAGCGGAAACGCCTTGTGTGCTGCCGCTATAATAATTCTTATCATATGGCCAAAAGCACTGTTTGAAGTCGGGTTTCAGCTATCGTTCATGGCCGTCGCCTCCATACTATTATTCAGCGACTGGGTTAATCGGCTCGGCATCAGGTCATGGACGCTACGCAATGCCGTGTCGCTCATCGGCGTCCCGGTTTCGGCAGTAATAGGCACCACAGTCCCCATGCTGTTCTACTTCCACTCCTTCCCTGTCTACTTCCTGCTGGCCAACATACCGGTGACCTTTTTGCTACCGTTGTTCATGAGCGGAGGGATAGCCGTGCTGCTATGTGAAGCGTTGGCCGCCGCCACTCCCGAGTGGATTACCGCTGCCGTCGATGCTTTATATCGGGCCATTGATTCTGTGGCCCACATCGTTGCGATTATGCCGGGGGCGTCTGTCACTGGGATTTACATCTCCTGGGCCACGGCGTTATCTGCCTGCCTCGCACTGACATTCGCAGGATGTTGGTACTGCTTCAAACGCCGGATTTGGGGATATCTTTCGTTATCAGCCTCGTTCATGGCTGTCGCTATGGCTCTTGCTATTAAATCCGATTTTCCCGAAAACGAATACTTCGTGACCCGCAACAAGTTCCATACCGATATAATAGTCCGCCATAACGAAACCGCCTGGCTCATAACCACTGCAGCCGAGGCTGACTATGAAGACTTATTGAACCGGGCCAACTACCGTTACAGGGACTACTTGGGCAAGAGACGACTGCCACCACTGGAACTGGCCGCTGCACCCGTTGAACTGCGACTTGGCAATGACAGATGGGTCGTGTTGCACGACGACAGGTTACACTCCATTTCCGCCAAGCCCGACTATCTCCTGATATGCCGTGGATTCAGCGGTGACGCTGTAGAAACCGCCCATGCCATATCGCCCGACACAGTAGTGTTGAGCAGCGACCTTCACCCCCGCCGAAGACGGCGTTACATCAACGATCTCATGCTGGCCGGAGTGCCAACGAAATCGCTCGCCGACGGCCCTATACGACGAATATATAATCACCCCTCGACGAGCTTCGCAAACGGTATGGTGAAATAATCGCTCATCGCGTCACGAGGTCTCAACACATTCTTTCCCCACACCACTATGTCAATATCAATCTCCACCACACCTGTCGATTTTGACTCGGCGGTGCGGCCCCACTCCTTTTCAATGGACTTTGTCAGTTCGGTCAATTCCTTCAGCGAACGGTCGGTGAAACCGCTGCAAACGGCGTTTAGATACGGAGCGGCTTCGCCGGCCGCGTCTGGTGTCTCCATCGCAGGTGACCGTCTGAAACAGTCGAGCATCCCGGAGAGCCTGAGCATGACCGCCTCAATTATAGACTCACGCAAGCTGTGGTTGCTTCCCACGAGTATTACAGCTTCTGTACTATCCATATCGCCCACAAAATTACACCTTATAAGCGAACTAACCAAAGCTTGGATTGCGGGAAAACGAGAAAATAACTAACTTCGCACGATTGTTTGACTCAATGAGATTCGCCTACAAAATATTCAGGATGCTGATCGTGAGTGTTCTCGTGCTTGCGGTGCTGATTCCGATGCTGGTTTACATAACAGTGTCGTTACCACCCGTGCAGAACAAAATGCGCGTAATCGCCGAGAAAGAGCTATCTACCCTTTTGGGGACAAAAGTATCGATAGGAGCCCTGAGCATCATACCCTTCAACAACGCCTCCCTCAGCGATGTCACAATAACCGACTGCCATGGCGACACTGCGTTATATGCCAAACAGATTGCTGCCGGGCTGGATATGCAACAGCTATTTATCAAAAATCGCATATCGGTTTCCTATGCCGTTATCAGGGGATTGGAAGCCCACATAAGCCGCGACAGTGCCAACACGCCGCTCAACATCCAGAACATCATCGACGCTCTTAAACCAAAGGACAAGAATAAGCCCCCAACACGATTTGATTTCACTGCCAACACCATTATCTTGCGCCAATGGAATTTGACTTACGACGTTAAATCAGAGCCAAGACTCATAGACCGTTTTGACCCAAACCATATATCGGTCACCAATCTTCGTGCGGATATTCAGATGCCGATTATAAAAAACGAAGACTTCGCCATCGACCTAAGGCGGCTTGCCTTCGAGGAACGAAGCGGACTGACCGTCACAAATCTAACGGGTTTGTTTCATATCAGTGGCAAAGGGATTTCTATCCGGCGGGTAGTGGGCGAAATGCCTGCGACGAGAATAGCGCTTGGAGACCTTAATATTGACTGCGACGGGTTTGACAATCTGAAAAGCCGGCTATCCACTATGCCGCTGTCGCTCAAAATAGTCGATGGCAGCTACATCACGCCAAGCGATGTGGCGGCATTCATCCCCGCATTGACCCACTTCGACTCCACCCTAAATCTCGACATAGACGCACAAGGCTCCATGAAACGCATCGACCTATACCGATGCCGAATCGGCGACCCCGGGCAAGTCACATACATCAATATCGAAGGATTCGCAAAAAACATCTTGAATCGCGACAGCTTGTCAATTATGGTGCCACAATTCACTCTGAAAGCTGCCGGACCCGACATCGCCGTGATTACCGAAGCGTTCACGACTGTTACGCCGGCCGCCAAGACCAATCTGCAACGCATGGGACAGGTTAATGTCAGCGGAACCCTCGACGGAACCCTCGACAATCTCTCCGCGTCAATTGAAGCATCGGCCGACCAAGGAGACTTAACAATTGATGCTGACTATAGCAACGACAAGTCGGGGCGCAAACACATTGCCGCCAACATCTCAACCTCAGGAATAAAACTCGGAGAAATTCTCAACCGCCGCGATATTGGCTCCATTGCGGCATCTATCACCACCGAAGCCACATTCAACGGCAAGCGGCGGACTGTCGATTTGGATGCCGATGTAAGTTCATTCTCATTCCGGGGATACGATTACGAGTCCATCAGACTTGTATCGTCACTTGTCGACGATGTAGCTGAAATCGAGTTGACAGTCAATGACCCCGCCGCCGGCGTCTCCATAGCCGGAAGCGTTGACATCGACAAGAGGCATCCGGGTGTCAGTCTGTCAGCCTTCGTAAACGACCTCGACCTTTCACGCCTAAACCTTTGGGATAAATATCACGGCTACAAACTCAATGCGGAGCTGAACGCCGACATAAGCGGCAACTCAATCGAAAACGCCACCGGATACGTCTCCGTCAAGAATCTCAGCTTTCTCAACAGCGAAAACAGCGGACTCACTGTCGACGATATAACCCTAAACGCCCACAACGACGACAATCCCAAGCGCATGGAGCTGTCATCGGATTTCATCGACTGCGCCATTACGGGCCGGTATCATTTCGCCACCATATGGCCTCAGCTCAAGGAAATATTGACCCACTCATTCCCTGTTCTTGTCGAGGACAGGCAACCCGCTGAGGTCAAACGACGGATACCTTTGAAAATACCCGACAATGATTTCTCGTTCACCGCAACCCTTAAAGAAAACACCGAACTGTCCAAACTTGGCAAACTGCCGTTCACTATCCTTGCGCCGGTAGAGATTCAAGGCTATGTCAACCACTCCGCCCAGCAGCTTGAACTGAATGTCGACGCCCCCTACATACAGCAAAAAGACAAGCTAATAGAAAACAGTGCCGTCTACGCCAAAATCGACGGCACAGCCGACAAATGCGACCTGTATGTGACGACCCAGATTCCGACTAAAAATGGTGCTATGCCACTCGTCCTGGAATGCCACGGAAATGAAAACCGACTTGACACCAAGCTAAACTGGGAAATTGACCGCAAAAGAGTCTACAAAGGAGATGTCAGCCTATCGACCCTGCTGTCAAGAGATGTTGACCGGCAGCTCATCGCCGGAATTGATGTCAACGAAAGCCGGCTGGTGTTCAACGACAGTGTCTGGACTGTTCACCCGTCAAAGATTTTCTATCGGCCTAAAGATATCGAAGTGATTGATTTCAATGTCAGCCGAGCCAACCAGCATGTCAAAATAGACGGCTACGCATCGCAAAACGAAAACGAGCAAATGACAGTGGAGCTGCTAAACGTAAACCTCGACTACATTTTTGAATCCCTCGGTCTCGACAACGTGATGATCGGTGGTGACGCCACCGGCACGATTGTGGCAGCGGGGGCCTTCTCGCCACAACCTCGATTGCTGACCGACAACCTCACCGTCACCGACATCAGCTACAACAAGGCCGTGCTCGGAAACGCCGACATAAAAAGCCACTGGGATAACGAGCGCAAAGCTGTCAGCATTGACGCCCTGATTTCTCAGCCCAACGATGCCACATCACATATCTACGGCGACATATTCGCTCTCAACGACTCGCTCGATATGCACTTCGACGCTAACCAGGTCGATGTCAGATTCATGGCCCCGTTCATGGCGGCGTTCGCATCCGACATCAGCGGATACGCTTCTGGAAAAGCCAGACTCTGGGGCAACTTCAAATACATCGACTTTGAAGGCGCCGTGCTTGCCCAGGATTTGAAACTAAAGATTGACTTCACCAATGCGGTCTACACCGCCACCGACTCCATTCGGTTCACCCCCGGACGGATATCCCTCAACGATGTCATGCTGATAGACCAGTATGGTCACACCGCACTGCTTAACGGGGTCGTGACCCACAAATTCTTCAAGGAACCGTCATTCAACTTCCAGATAACTAACGCCGAGGATATTCTCGTCTACAATGTGACACAACGCCTCAACCCCGACTGGTACGGACAGATTTTCGGATCCGGCACAGCTTGGATCAAAGGGTCGCCCGGCATAATCAATATCGGGGCCGACATGACAACCGGGCCCAGATCGACATTCACATTCGTTCTGTCCGACCGACAGGAGGCAAGCGAATACAGCTTCATCACATTCCGCGACAAGACCTTGATGGCGCGACAAGATTCAATCGAGGCACTCGACACCACTCCCGAAGCAGTGAAGCGTTTCAAGAAAAGCCGCACCATGATGGATGAAGCATCTTCATCGGTCTACAACCTCAACTTCGATGTCAATGTGACCCCCGACATGAAAATAATTCTCATCATGGACCCCGATGGTGGAGACCAGGTCACTGCCTATGGCAACGGCAACCTCCACATGGGATATGACTCAAGCGACGAAAACCTCGTCATGCGCGGCATATACACCGTGGAGCGGGGAACCTACAACTTCACCCTGCAGGACATAATAATCCGCGACTTCACCATCAACCCCGGGAGCTCAATATCATTCCACGGAAGCCCCTATAACGCCAACCTCGACATCACAGCCGTCTACTCGACAAACGCCAACCTCAGTGACCTTGACGAGTCATTCCTGCAGGATAAAGAGTTAAACCGCACAAACGTCCCGGTTCAGGCGTTACTAAAAGTCAATGGCGATATGCGCACACCCGACCTGTCGTTTGACCTCCGTTTCCCCACACTCACCAACGACACCTACCGCAAAGTGAGAAGCATAGTCAGCACCGAGGAGATGATGAACCGGCAGATTATTTACCTACTCGCATTAAACCGGTTCTACACGCCCGACTACATGGCCTCGACGACAAAGGGCAACGAATTGGTGTCGGTGGCGTCATCCACTATATCATCACAACTGAGCAACATACTCGGACACCTGAGCGACAACTGGTCAATCGCACCTAACGTTCGCAGCGACCGCGGAGACTTCTCCGACGTTGAGGTTGATCTCGCGCTGTCGAGCCAGTTGCTCAACAACAGGCTGATTTTCAACGGAAACCTTGGATACCGTGATAAATCGCTCAACACCAACCAATTTGTCGGGGATTTCGACATCGAATACCTACTTAACCGTTCAGGAAACGTCAGACTCAAAGCCTACAACAGATACAACGACCAGAACTTCTACATCAAAACCGCCACCACCACCCAAGGCATTGGCATCATGTTCCGTCGCGACTTCGACCGTATGTTCGGTTTCTTGCGACATCGCAAGAAACCCAAGCCCATAGTCAAAGACACTATTCCAGCCGTCGACTCCATACTCAATGACTCTATGCTGCGGCTGCCCGCCGACAAGTGACCGTCAGTCTGCTTCAGCAATGCCATCGTCTGGATTCACCGGCCTACTGATGTCAAGAAAAATAGGCGGTTAAGCGTTTTTTATGTAAATTCGCGGGTAGTTTGAAAAATATCATCATATCATTGAAATGAAACCTACACTTTTTGTTTTAGCTGCCGGAATGGGTAGCCGCTATGGAGGTCTCAAGCAGCTTGATCCGCTGGGGCCAAACGGAGAAACCATCATGGACTATTCAGTGTTCGATGCCCTCAGAGCCGGATTCGGCAAAGTAGTATTTGTCATCCGTAAGGATTTTGAGGACGACTTCCGGGAAAAAATCCTTTCAAAATATGAAAACCACATCCCTGTCAGTGTCGTCTTCCAAGGTCTTGACGCTCTGCCTGAGGGATATACCTGTCCCGCCGACCGCACTAAACCATGGGGTACGAACCATGCGGTGCTGATGGGCAAGAGCGTAATCAACGAACCCTTCGCCGTAATAAACGCCGACGACTTCTACGGACGCGACGCGTTTGAGGTTATCGCCAAGGAACTGTCACGCGACCACGACAGAAAAGGCGACTACTGCATGGTAGGCTTCCGTGTCGGAAACACTGTCACCGAAAACGGATCGGTTTCGCGAGGAGTATGCTCGACAGTCGACGGACTCCTGTCATCGGTCGTTGAACGAACGGCCATAACCTGCGAACCCGATGGGACAATCGTTTATGCCGACGATAACGGCGAAAAAGTACAACTCGACCCGGTGACACCGGTATCAATGAACCTGTGGGGATTCACTCCCGACTATTTCGACTTCTCTGAACGCGAATTCAAGAAATTCCTCGACGAAAAGCTCAATACTCCTAAATCAGAATATTACATCCCTTCGGCTGTCGACACTCTCATCAAATCTGGAGAAGCGACAGTCAAAGTGCTCGATACTGATTCTAAATGGTTCGGTGTAACCTACGCCGCCGACCGCGACGGTGTCGTGGCAAAATTGGCCGAGCTTCATCGTCAGGGCGCATATCCCGAAAAACTATTTGCATAAACTATCACGGAAATATCCAAAAGACAAACCGGAGGGGCGTGTCAAAACAGCACCGCCCCTCCATTAAACAATTAGTTCTACTATGGCAAAAGTCGGTGACAGAGTGCGATACCTGAACGCCGTTGGCGGAGGGGAAATCGTCAAAATCGAGGGCAACATAGCCTACGTCGACGAGGATGGATTTGAAACTCCTGTGCTGCTTAAAGAGTGCGTAGTCGTCGATGGAAACGGATTCTACGGCAAAGACAGCAAAGCCCCGTCTAAAGAAATAAAAGAAAGCAAACATGACAAGCCCGCGCCGACACATCAATCAGCTACCAAAGGGCCGGTGGAAAACGAAGCATCGGAACCGCTCGTAGAAACGCCCGGTGGTGACACTCTCAACGTTGTCATCGCCTACGAGGCTGTCGAGCTTAAACACCTCACCACTACCTCCTACGAGGCATATCTGGTCAACGACTCAAACTATTATCTGTACTTCACATACCTGACCCGCGGAGACAACGATGAGGGATGGAGGGCGCGCTACGCCGGAATCGTGGAGCCTAACATCCAGCTATTTCTTGGAGAGGTGTCACGCGACGATCTTGGCGGAATGGATCGTGTGGCACTGCAGTATGTGGCATTCAAAAAAGATAAGGAATTTGCGCTGAAAGCCCCGATTGCAGTCGAATACGCCCTTGACACGACAAAATTTTTCAAACTGCATTGTTTCCGCGAAAACATCTATTTCGACAAACCGGTAATAGCCATCGACATCGTCAAAAACGATATCCCACAAAGACCGATGATGATTGATTCAAGCCGACTGGAGGAAGGATTGCGCCGCAAGAAGGACGCCGACCGACCCATGCGTAAACCTGTCAGTAAAAAATCAGTCCCGGGAATAATAGAGGTTGATCTTCATATCAACGAACTGCTCGACACCACAGCCGGCTTGTCAAACTCTGATATGCTCGATGTGCAACTGAAGGAATTTAAGCGGGTGATGGACGACAATCTCAACAACAAAGGACAGAAAATCGTGTTTATACACGGCAAGGGCGAAGGCGTACTTAGAAAAGCCATAATTGATGAACTAAAACGTGCCTACAGACGTTGTGATGTACAAGATGCGTCATTCCGCGAATACGGATTCGGTGCTACTCAAGTCACAATACGCTAATTCACCACAGCAATGATTCTCTGTTTTAGTGGCACAGGCAACTCGCTGTATATCGCTAAGTTGCTCGCCGATTACCTAAACGACAATGTCATAGAGCTTAAAGACGAGCTTCTGATAGATCCCCGCCAGGCCACAATCAGTTGCAAGAATGAAGTCAGGGTTGTATGGGTATTCCCTGTGTATTCATGGGGGGTGCCACCCGTGGTGAAACATTACATGAAGCGTGTCAACCTGCGAAATGCCGGGGGTGTGGGACACTATATGGTGGTTACCTGTGGCGATGACGCCGGGCTGACCCACCGACAGTGGCGCAAACTGATGAAACGTCGCCACTGGACCGACTTAGGCGCCTTTTCTGTGATCATGCCCAACACTTACACGCTGATGAAAGGGTTCGACATCGACACCCCTGAAGTAGCCGCAAGGAAACTCTCTGAAGCCCCGGCAAAGGTAAAAAGCATTGCTGCCGACATCAACGACCAGTCAATAGTCAACAAGGTCAAAACCGGCAACTGGGCATGGATAAAAAGCCGCATAATCTATCACTGGTTTGTGCGTCACGCGATGTCACCTGAGCCTTTTCACGCAACCGATGCCTGCACCGGCTGTGGACTGTGCGCCAAAACTTGTCCTCTCGAAAATGTCATGATGTGGAAACGCCGACCCGAATGGCGCGACCGGTGCGCGCTCTGCCTGCGATGCTACCATATATGCCCCAGCCACGCCGTGGCCTACGGAAAAGCCACAGCACGAAAGGGACAGTATCTATGCCCTGAGATTACAACCAAAGAATTTTTGTCGACGCCGGCAAAACGCTAATGGTCACAACACTATCTCACCGACAGTCTTGATAGCATCTGCGGCTGTTTGGTCGGCTCGTGCGGGAACCACTGTCGCATAGTTGCGGTCAAGCCAATACACATCGGTTGTGTCGTCATCAGGATTATCTGGCACATATTTACCTGTAAGGATATAGAACGGTTTTCCGTTAGGATCCTCGTATTCCCTATATTCTTCAGTCCAATGCCCGCGTGCGGCTTTAACCACTTTCAGACCCTCGATTTTCACTTTAGCCGGAAAATTCACATTAAGACACACCTCTCGCGGTAACCCGCAGGCAAGAACCTTGGCGGTAATAGATTTGATAAACGGCGTGGTTTCTGAAAAATCGGCCTGTAACGAATGGTGTAGCAACGAGTACCCGATTGACGGTATATTGAGCATACTCGTTTCGAGCACAGCGCCCATGGTTCCGGAATATATGATTGAATTTCCCGAATTTGAGCCGTGGTTGATACCCGAGAGCAACAAATCCGGACGTCGGGGAACGATGGTGTTCAAAGCGAGTTTCACACAATCCACCGGGGTGCCGTTGACCGAATAAATCTGTGCGCCGTTATAATCAGGATGACGTGTTATGCGCAGAGGCGAGCCGACTGTTATCGCCGACGATTGGCCCGATCGGGGAGCATCGGGAGCCACCACTACAACCTCACCCATATCCTTCACACAGTCAACAAGATGATGCAATCCTTTTGTGTAGACACCATCATCGTTGCTGATTAAAATCAACGGCTTGCAAATATCTCGTAATTCGCTCATATAGAATCATTTAATGTCATTTTCATCAATATCCTCATCCCACATATAATCGTCGTCCGAATACCCCTCCTCATCCTCATAATCATATAATTCCTCCTCATCTTCAGTGTCGGCAGAGGCGTTCTCAAAGATAAACTCATCCTCCTCTCTGACACGGTGATGTCCGTCAAGCGGGCGATGGGTTATGGGCATATCCTCAATGCGGTTGCTATCGTCTGTTATGGCCTTCCACAACAAGTCTTTAAGCTCGGTGAGTCCATAGCCGGTGACTGCCGAGATAAACAAATGCGGGACATCGTCGGGCAACTGTGTAGCGATTTCCTCCATAAGCTCGTCATCAAGCATATCACTCTTAGATACTGCCAATATGCGGTGCTTATCCATCAGTTGCGGATTAAATCGTTCAAGTTCCCGCAACAACACCTCATACTCGCCGCATATGTCATCCGCATCAGCCGGTACAAGGAACAGCAACACAGCATTACGCTCTATGTGTCGCAGGAACCTAAGACCCAAGCCTTTACCCTCGCTCGCTCCCTCTATGATACCGGGAATGTCAGCCATGACAAACGAACGGTTGTCGCGGTAGCTGACTATGCCGAGCTGGGGTTCCATGGTCGTGAACGGATAATCGGCGATTTTTGGACGCGCGGCCGACAACGAAGATAGCAATGTCGATTTCCCCGCATTGGGAAAACCGACTAAGCCAACGTCGGCCAACAGTTTAAGTTCCAGAATGACACTTTTTTCTATAGCTGGTTCGCCTGGCTGCGCATAGCGCGGCGTGCGATTGGTAGCCGACTTGAAATGCCAGTTACCGAGACCGCCACGGCCTCCCTTCAGCAACTTCACTTCCTGACCGTCGTCGGTGACCTCACACAGATAGTCTCCTGTTTCCGCATCAAAGACAACGGTACCGCAGGGCACTTCTACCGTTACGTCATCGCCGTCTTTGCCAAAACTACGTCCACCCGATCCGCTTTGGCCATTACCGGCGAAAATATGACGGCGATATTTTAGCGGTAACAGTGTCCACATATTTTTATTCCCTTTCAGGATTATATGACCGCCGCGGCCGCCGTCACCGCCGTCCGGCCCTCCTTTGGGGACATATTTGGCCCGGTAAAAATGGCGTGAACCCGCCCCGCCCTTGCCCGAACGGCAAAGAATTTTAACGTAGTCAATGAAATTGGAATCGGCCATAACTTTTCTTTTACTTGGGATTGTTGAATTAGTTCAATTATTAAAAAACAGTTTACTATGCGAATCGGTTTTACCGGCAGACCTGATTGTCTGGCAAATCAGTTTGTAAAATCACGGTGATATCGCATAAGGTCTTGCGCCTGCCTGAAATCAGTTGGAGAACCGATGTCAATCCATGTACCGTTAATCGGGAAATAGACAACCTTCTCCCCGCTGGCAATGGCGTCTTCCACAAGGTCGGTCGCATCAGTAACCTTATCGGATGGCAGCGCATCAAGCAAACGGTTTGAAATCATATATATACCCGCGTTTGCATAGTAGGAATACGACGGCTTTTCCTCGATTCCGGTGATATTGGGGCCGTCGGTCGCTAAAATCGCATATGGGACTGATACCGAATACGGAATCGCCGCCACAGTAACCGCGGCGTTTTCCGAAGTGTGACGAAGATACATATCTTCAAGTGAAATGGTGGTCAGCAGGTCAGAGTTCATGACCAGTGTCGTTCCGTCGGGATTGTCGCGCTTGACCAACGACGCCGCCCCTATAGTGCCGAGGGGGCGTTCTTCAACAACACATTTCACCTTGATTCCTGACACAGGCGATGAAAAATGACCTGTTATTTTATCCGCGAGATAGCGTGCCGTCACAGTGACATCGCTGACCCCGACACGAGCCAATGCCTCTATGTTATAATCAATTATAGCCTTGCCCCCCACTTCGAGCAACGGTTTGGGGGTGTCGAGCGTCAAGGGGCGCAAACGCTCCCCTCTCCCGCCGGCCATAAGTATTGCACTGATGGGAAGCAATGAATGAGTCAGGGTAAGGTCATAAATCTGCTTCACGCATCCCTTGGCATCAAGAGCGGGCAGTAGTTTGATTCCCGACTCGCGGGCCGCCTTCATAACAGCCACATCGGCACGGCCATCTCTTATTGCCCTGAAATCGCGTCGCATAGCGTCTCTTAGCGGAGATGACAGCGACAACCCTGCAAGCAGGCCGCGGCGTACATCTCCATCAGTCAAAGTTCCGGTCATAACCCCGTCATCATTGACGGCAAAAAGAGTCATTACCCCGCCCGAAAGCGCGTTCAGCCGTTCAAGAGCGGTAATAACCGGTAATTTTTCATTTATTATATGTCGATCCATCAGGGTTGTTCTATCTATGCGATTATTATTTTAACTGTAACTTATACATCAAAACTCACACCGGCTATAGCCTCGGCCACCACCCAGTCGCGAGGAGTGTCAAGATCTATACTGCGCTCGCTTGGCATCTCTACAGGAACTCTACGGGGGAACGCTCCGAGAGGCATCTTTCGGATCGACTCGGGATTAATCACATAAACAGCTCCATTTATCTCCCAAGCCGATGGACACTCCTGCCGGCGCGTATAAAGCCCCTCCCCTTTTGATATATGCAGAAAACCGGTTTCCGGGTCAGCCTCATAACAATTGTAATATGGGTTTGACGAAGCCGGTGCGACCGAAACCACCATATCGATATTAGGGGTGTAACGGTCAAGACAACGCCTGACGTCATCGACCGTCCTGAGCGGAGACGTGGGCTGTAGCAACAGAACGCAATCATAATCGATACCTTTGCTGTCGGCCCAATCCATGACATCGAGGATGGCGTCACGCGACGAAGCGGTGTCAGTGGCAAGATAGCCGGGCCTCATGTATGGCACCGGGAGACCCGTCTGACGGCCTACTTCTGCTATCTCACCGTCATCGGTTGAAAGGATGATACGGTCATCGGAAGCTATCCGACGCGCCACATCAATGGAATAATGTATCAACGGGCGACCGAGAAACGGCTTTATGTTCTTTCGCGGAATACCTTTACTCCCCCCACGCGCAGGGATGACAACAAGTGGTTTCATACCGCAAATTTAACACTTTTCTGTCAATCAGATGTTGTCAGGCAGAGTGATGTCATAGAATTTTTTGCGGCGCAAAGCCTCAAGCGGGTATGTGGCTACAGCCTCGACGATAGCGCGCAAAGTATCAGGGCGGTAATAAGAGTTTACAACTTCGGCTGCTAATTTGCGAAATTCGAGTGAAAGAGCCATGGAAATAGCCGACGCGATGCTGTCGGCATCATCACCCGCATGAATCACCGACTCGGCAGCTATACGGCCTCGCTGACGCATCCCTATGTCGACGGTAGGGATACCGGCTGACGGCACTTCGACTATGCCGCTCGATGAATTTCCAACCACAGCACCTACGCAACGCAACGCCGACAGATAACGGCGGCGTCCCAACGACGGAACGACCCATACCCTGCCGGGCCAACGATCGGCATAGCCATGTATCATCCTTATGATCACCTCCCCGCGGGCATCATTGTTTGGATAAGTAAACAGGATTTTCGACTCCGGGAATCGGTCGAGAGCGTCAAGAAGCGATTGCATACGGCCGGCCACGTCGCCATCATCCGCTGTGGCAGGATGCATGGTCACTAATAAAGTATCGCTGTCAAGCGGCATACCGATCGACGACTCAAGCTCCTCTTTAGTCAACAGATTCACACTCGACAGATTGTAAACCCCGATAGCGCCTGCGTTTATCACCCTTTCAGGAGCCTCACCCATCGCAATCACACGACGCCGATAAGGCTCGGTAGCCGTGAAGTGCAGCGATGAAAGTTTGGTCAAAGCGTGTCGTATATTGTCATCAATCGCCCCCTCCGATATTTCTCCGCCGGCAATATGGGCTATCGGTATCCTCATCAGCGTGGCGGCAGTCGCAACAGCCAGCATCTCATAACGGTCACCCAGAATGAGCAACAGGTCGGGCCGCAGACGCTCAAACGCTCCCGCCATACCGTCAAGGCAGCGAGCCGTTGCCCTGGCCGTATCAGCGGGCGAATCGCTCTCAGGTGTCATCTCCACCCGCTCAGACACCGATATACCGTCGGCCAAAATCTCATCGACTGTACACCCGAAACGAGGGTCGAGATGCATATTGGTGGCTATAACGCTCAAATCCACATCCTCACGGCTGTCAAGGCCGCGGGCTATGCCACTGAGCAGACCCCAGTCCGCGCGTGTGCTGGTGACAATAGCCACCCTGCGCCCGGGCAATGTTTGTGATGTTTCTCTGTTATTCATCGTGGCCATATGAAATTAAAAAGGTCGATTGCTGCTGCAACCGACCCTATCCTCATTTTAGTGGCGGGGGCAGGACTCGAACCTACGACCTTTGGGTTATGAGCCCAACGAGCTACCACTGCTCCACCCCGCGATGTTTTTGTTTTGTGAGTGCAAAGGTACACCTTTCCCTGTTATCGGCAAAATCCTGACGCTGTTTTTAATGTTAAAAAATAAAAAACGGGCGATTTCACCTCGTTGGCAAATTCATTGGAAGCGAGAAATTGTATTTCAGACCTCCACCTTTGGCATTTTCGACCGATATGTCGCCTCCCATGGAATTAATTATTCTTAGCACAAGGGGCAAACCGAGACCCGCACCGCCATTTTTACGAGAACGGCCGGAGTCCACGCGATAAAAAAGGTCAAACAGACGCTCGAGATGCTCATCGTCCACACCTATACCGTTATCAGCAAATTCAAAAAGATGACGGCCGTTTTGCGTTCCTTTCCATTTCAGTACTATCCTGGTGCCACCCGAATGCTGCGCAGCGTTGTAAATCAGATTGAGCAGAGCGTTGGTGAGCAGCGACTCATGCCCGGTCACGACACAATCGCTCGGAATATCATATTCAAAAGTCATTTTCCCGGCGATACGTCCAAGCTCAACATCCTCGGCGACCCTGGCAACCATCTGATGAAAATTGACCGGCGACAGAGACAGGCCGTCCCCGCCATCCTGCAGACGCATCACCATAACAACGTCACCGACAAGGCTCGCCAGACGGTCAACATTTTGTTTTGCCCTAATCAAAAAACGACGCTTCACCTCCTTCGGCATATCCTCATCATCAAGCACGGTATCTATATACCCCTTTATGATACCTATCGGAGTATTGAGTTCGTGGCTAATGTTTAGCCCTATTTGACGTTCATGATGTAGTTTTTCCTGTTGAGCGTGAATCTTATCGCGATACAACGTCAATAGGTTACGAGAAACGTCACCAAGCTCATCTTTAGAAAAATTCATGGGATCGACACTTTCAGGCAAACAGTCCGAGGCGATTGCCTGCGCATAATCACGGAGCGAATACACATTGCGGCACACAGCCCTGACCCCGAGATACGCCATAACCGACGACACTACGCCAAATCCGATAACGACAAGCCACACCATCGGATCAACCCCGAGAAAATCCAACACACCCGCATCATAAGGTAACGCCGCAAACGAATGGACTACGCCATCTCCGCTCACCTTAGAGCATATCATGCTCTTGTCACGGTCATAGACCATATCATGCACCATAGCCCCATTCCCCTCAGCAAAATCCGATAGATTTTTGACGGAATCACCGTAGACGTCACTCAAACTGATGGTCTTCTCCCGGTTATCGGCGACCATAACACCATTGCCGTCATAGACAGTGATTCGCAATGGAGCGAGTGTCGTATTGTCGGTGAACAACTTTATGAAATCCACCGTCTCCTGCAAATCCACCCCACGGTCATACGCCGCGATAACAGTATTGTTGACATTGAGAAGACGATTCCCGAGATTCTCCTTCAGACGCTGCTTTTCATGTATGATGAAATAACCGATCGCAATGCCGATTATCACCCACAACATTCCAACCAAAGGAAAAAATAATTTCCAATGAAGACGCAATATATGCTTGTTCCTTCTTTCAGTCGATTGATTCATAAACCATGAAATATATACAGCAATGAGCCGGATAACTTTATATATTTAACAAACCAAAAGCCATGTTAAGCCTATGAAATTCCACGATTAACATTATTTTCGTTATAAACAAAAAAAATTGATTGTCTCACGACAACCAATCTTAGTTAACCTTAAATCTAATACCATGAAAAACACGGTGCAAAGATAATGTCCATTTGTCATTCAGCAAAGGATTATCAAAGAAATTTGCTTCAATTTAACATTATTTTAGATAATATTGAGCGATTACTCGCATTTGTGTGGCATTCCGCTTTTCCGACACATCTCAATTCTTTATCTTTGTAGACAATAATATCCCACCAATATAATCAAAGAAACGATGGAAAAATTCAACAAAGAATGGCAGAAGATGCTCGGCGGGGAAATATACGACGCTTCCCTCCCTGAATTTTACACCAAGCTCGTCGAAACGCGCAAAACTCTCTGGAGGTTCAACAACCTCAATCCCGGCCAGACCGACGAGATGCAGACGATACTGCGCGGATTGCTCGGAAGTTGCGGGAAAAGAATATTAATCAACCAACCGTTCAGGTGCGACTACGGATGCAACATTTTTGTGGGCGAAAACTTCTTAGCCAACTTCAACTTGACCATCCTCGACGAAGCAAAAGTCACAATCGGAGACAACGCATTCATTGGCCCTAACGTCAGCATATTCACAGCTTGTCATCCCCTCGACCATGAGCGCAGAGACAGAAACATTCAATGGGCCGAGCCCGTGACCATCGGCAACAGCGTGTGGGTCGGCGGCGGAGCAATCATACTTCCCGGCGTAAACATCGGGAACAATGTGGTCATTGGCGCCGGAGCCGTTGTCACTCGCAATGTCCCCGACAACGTAGCAGTCGCCGGCAACCCCGCTAAAATAATAAAAGAAATACCCCCCGCCGACCCCGATTCCCGGAAATGACCCGGCCGAATTAACGACGGCTCCCGTAACGAATCAGGAACATAGCTATCGCAAAATTCAGAAGAATAGCCGGCAAGTTGGTGTCGTCAAACGCCAACGCCCTGATTAACCAATAAAAGCCACAGGCCCACGATAATATACCGGCTACCAGACAAACCTTCCTGCCCGTAACCACAACTTTCTTGTCATTTTTTATTTTCATACGGCAAATCTACGCAATAATCCTCATTACTAAAAATTGCCGGTCACGGCATTTTTTGGTAATTTAGAGAGAGAACCCTATACTTTGCTCGGGCATAATCACGTTTTTGCCCTGCAATGACGTGAGCTCAGTGATGATTAATGCGGCTGAAAAGACAAGACCAACGCATCTGTTACAGGTGCGTTGGCCGATTATGGAAGCTCTTTCTGATTGTTTATCTCATATATTGAGGTAAGTTTTCAACGCCTCGACATATTCTTCAAATGCTTTTCTCCCATCGGAGGTGATAGAACAGGTGGTTCTCGGGCGTTTGCCCGACATCCCTTTTTCCACAGAAATATATCCTGCGGATGAGAGTTTGTCGAGTTGAACACTGAGATTTCCGGCAGTCGATTCGGTTTTCTCTTTGAGATACACGAAATCTGCTTCCTCCACATTCATCAGAATGGAAATGACGGCAAGCCGGAGTTGCGAGTGCAGAAGCGGATTCAGCTCTTTCATACCTCTTTTCGCGCTTTATTGTTGAGGATGTATCCCGGCACAATCATCATGGCGACGAATGCAATGATGAAAAAAGGCATAAACCAGGATGCGTATAGCGCAATATCGCCAGCAATGCAAGCCATTGTGAACAGACCGGCAGACAGACCTATCGCGCCGCCAATAATCAGAGATTTTTCCTTGACGACAATTCCTGACGCAATTTCGGCGAAAGGAACGATTATCAATGCGATAGCAAACATCATTGACCATGCGTCAATACCTCCGACAAGCAAAAATGCGAGACAGATAGCCGTACCGGCAATCGCGCTGAAACCAACCGTAGACCATATGCGGGACATCACGGTGTCTGAATGGTTTTTGACACCCCTCTCGCGTTGCATTCTTTTGTCCATTATTGGAGTCAGCGTGCCTCCGATAATCCAGAGCAGGAACCACAGCCAGTTCCATACCGGATTATGAGTGAATCCGATAAGGGCCCATATAAGTGCCGAAATGACTACTGTCAGATAGCCCCACATCAGCATGATGCGGCCATCGCCTATGTAGCGCTGTTTGGTGCGAGCTATCATAGATGTTATCACATCTATGCTCTCTTTTTCGGTGAGTTTTCTTTCTTCCATTTGATAGGAGTTTGTGGGTTTGCACTCGGTTTATATTATAAACCATTTATTTCTGAAAAAAGAGCGGTCGCGCGGTTCCGCTCTTGATTCGAGTGCAAAATTAATAAGGTTTATAATATAAACCAAATTTTTCAAGGAAAAGTCCGAAAAAAAATTTTCAGTGTTTCAATCTATCGCCGCCACAGGCGGCCCTGGCGGTGAGATTGCTATATATTTTTAAGTTCCATATGAGTTGAAACGAACAGACACGAAAAAACCGCAGAGCTACTTGATAGTCTGCGGTTTGTCCGTCTTAGGCTGATTTTGCCGCCTTATTACTTTGTATGGATTGATGCAAAACAAGTTTGCATCTATCCAGGTTGCGGAAAGACAGGGTCTTCCTTATTACTCAAACCCCTCTGATTGTCAGATGGTTATAATAGCTGCTTGATATGTGGTTGCCGGTTAGTAACCGTTTTGAAAAAGGCTTTTCAATCGGCAAACTCCCGCCTCTGCGAGAGCAAGAACCTGAGTTCGATTACAAAGTTACAAATTTTATCTGATAATCACAACATTGCAATCGCCCT
>CANQQE010000007.1 GCA_947625935.1 uncultured Muribaculaceae bacterium
GTTCCGGGATCAGGTGTTCCGGGATCAGGTGTTCCGGGATCAGGTGTTCCGGGATCAGGTGTTCCGGGATCAGGTGTCGTCGGCGGAACCGTAGTTACCGGTATACCTGCCGGACCGATAATAGTTTCACCAGGTATTACCGGCTCAGGCGTAACATCAGGCTCTTCAGGCGGAAGTGTACCGATTTCGCCCGTAGGAACTACAGGTTCACGTCCAACATATTCTACACTATCCATATCCCAAATTTCCTGGAACAACGTGCCGTTCAACGGCTCTTTATGTACAAACGCATTGCAGACCATCAAGAGCTGCTGACCCATTGCCGATTTGCTCAGCACATCGCGGAATGCCTGAATTCCAGCTGTTAAAGCCTCTCTCAAAAGATTATTCGCCTCACCTGCTTTCTGACCGCCGTCCGTTGCCCGATCCAGCGCGATAATATTATATGCGTCGATCACGTTGTCAGGAGCATCTACTTCACCATTCGCAAAAGGCCAGCGGTACGCATTGTCATCACTTTCCTGATAGCCGTCTTTGCTGCCGACTTCCGGATTTTCGATATGGTCGAGCATCTCCTGATAGTCAAGATCATTGTCTTCACACCATGCCTGCAGGACTTCCTCAGGCGTCTTGCCGTCGTTATCGTCTAAGAAGTCTTGTTTCAGGAATTCCAAAGACGCGGTCATTTCCATTGTATTATTACCCATGAAGCACATCATCATGGCTTTAGACTCAAGAGAATCGCCCAGTTCAAGATACTGATCCTCAGTGATCTCGCCTTTTTCATACCGGCTGTCCAGCATCTCATCGGCCATTGCCAGAGAATCCGCCGTCAGATTGTTGTTGAACCATGTGTTGACATGAATATCCGCATCTGAACCGAACATCGTATCCACGCTCTGCATATGTAAAATGCCGAGCGTACGGTCATCATTGCCTTCCAGGGTCTGTATGATCAGGTTACCGGTCAGAACTTCTTTACCTGTCGCATTCGGATCGTTCAGCCATTCACCGACATATCCGGCCATCATCTCATTGCGTTCATCTGCCGATGCTTCCAGATAACTGCTGATCTCATTCGGATCATTAAATAATCCATTCTCATGCAGCAATGCCATCATCTTCAGATCATTGTCGCTGACACCGCTTAAATCCAGATCGTTTTCGTTTGCAAAGCTGGTAAAATCAGCTGTGTCGATCTCATAAGAATCCGCGATCGCCGAATCATACTGGGAACCGACGATATCCTGGATCACAATGTTGACGTTATTACCGTTCAGCTCAGACGCATCGACCATCATCTGCGTATCTGTATTGGGTTGGCGGTCATAATCTTCTGTACGATTCGCTCCGCCGCTCGCCTCACCAGTCGATCCGGTTTCACCAACCTCTACAGGATCTTTGCCGTCTTTACCATCTTCGCGTTCAGCGCCGCTCGACTCAAGAGTTTCCTTATAGCGATCATAAGAACCTTCGATCCGGCCTCTCATATAAGAATTGACCGCATCCTGGCCGCCCTGATACGGAATAGAGCTGTACGGCATTTTATTGCCGTCTTCGCCGTAACCCGCATTATGATACAGCAGAATATTACGCTCTGACGGATCAAGCGCCGCGTAATACTCATCAAAACTCTCAAACGGAGGATCCTGTTCAAGCATTACTGCTTCTAACGCCTCAGCCTGCTCGTCCAGACCATCTTCTAATGCTTCACGAATCTGATCGCCGCTCAGATTTTCGATATCGGGAATATCAAAGCCGAGATTTTCAGCCACTACAGCAAGCTGCTCTTCCGACATATCTGCCAGCTCGTCATGATGCTGCCAATAAGACATCACATCAACTACCTGAGCTGCTACTCGATCATCTACGAGCGTCTGTACTGCACCTGCTGCTCCTGCACCCGCGGCTGCGCCTTCTGCTTCCACCGTAGTTGTTGTCGTCTCAGCTTCTGCAGCATCTGCATTCGTCAGACCGTCATTGATAAGATTTACTTCATTCGCAAGGCTTTCATTCGTGACCATGATCGCTTCGCGGCCAAAACCATTCACATAGGCATTCGTGCTGCCCATTGTAGCCAGCGTATCATTTGCAAACTGCTCTGCAGCTTCCCCACCTTCGCTTATTGCTGTCCATGCCGTAACCGGATCTACACGAAGCAGATCAATATCATTGAATTGATCCGGATTACCGAAACGCACAAGCAGCTGGGACTTGAGATAAAAAGTTTCCATAGCTGCTTTCTGCTCATCAGAAAGATGCTCATAGTCAAGATTCGCCATATCAACCGCAAATTGCGGACCCATTCCGAACCCTTCAATGCTGCTCATGTTCGCGATGGCTGCATTCATCATATCACGATATCCGTTCGGCCCAAGACTTGTATACTGATCTTTCATATTCACCATAAACTCGGCCATAACATTAAAACCGTCATCCGACTGATGTGCATTATGATAGATATTCAGCAGCTCAGGCGCCGTCAGATCATATTCACCGTTCACGCCCTGGCTTGCCAGATGTTCCAGCGCATTGATCTCCGGCTGATACAACTTTTCATACAGCCCATTGATGAAATCAGGACCTGTGCCTTCTGTTTTCCACCACCACGCACCTGTACTCTCACCGTTGGCCACGGTATCGCGAATTGCGCCAAGATTGGCATATTCATTGATGAAATCATTTTTTGTAACCGGATTTCCATTCTCATCTATGTAGGCCGTGTCATTCGGGCCAAGATCAACCGTCGCTTCATTCAGATCACGCAGCATATACGCATACATAGCGGCCTCATCATCAGACAGCTCAGCACTTGTCAACTGAGGGCTAATGCTTCTTAGATCGTCTTCAGTTAAGATACCCGCATCTACATACGTATTAAGCTGTTCATAAATATACGTTCTCGCATCCGTTGGAAGCGGATCTGCAGCCTTTGCTTCAACATAAGAATCTACACTGCCATAACTCAGTCCAAGCACATCAGCAGCAGTCCCTTCAGACATATAGGCTGCTTTAAAATTCCCATCATAAGCATATGCGGGGTCTATTGTTACTCTCGGCATATTTTATACCCTCCTAAAAAATAAATTTTTGTACAGTTTACCATGCTTATATATTATATATAGCCGGATAAACTGTCAAGAGTTATTTTTATCCTCTTTTTCATTTCCCATATTGGAATAATACTCGAATCTGCGAAGCGCCCGCGGTTTTTTCTCGAACTCTTTCTTCGGATACTTTTCCCGGTATTTTTCAATACGCTTCTGGTGATCCAGTTCATCCATCAGTTTCTGATAAGAGCTATTGCCCATTTTCTTCCCTCCCCTGCATCATTTGATATTTTGTATGATAATAATGATCCACCGCCTTCTCGATCAAAGTCGTCTTCGGTATCCCCGTCTCTTCCTGCATCTCACAGAGCATGCCGTTCTCTTTTACACTGATATTACAGGTAACCTTGCAGGCAGCTTTTTTCATCCGTCCCATACAGCGGTCTCCTTTCCAAAATTATTTTATACTTATAATACCATATTTTTATGGCTGTATCAAGACAAAAATAATAACCGCTGCTAAAATAACAACGGTTATTATTTTTATTGCGGCGGCAGATCTGTATCATCGCTTTGCCTTGAATCCTCGTCGTTAGCAGCGCGCGCATCTTCTTTTGACCGGTAATCGCATAACTTATCATATGAGCCTTTATTTTTATAAATCAAAGAACCCAAACTGCTCTTCCGGCTGCTCTTCAAATCGATCTCGTCATAGTCGTCATCAAAATCTTGAGTTTCTGATGCGACAGTTACGTTTTCTCGTATTTTATCCGCCATACTGTTCGACATTACTGTCTTTTCAGACTGCGCCGGTAATTGATTCGCAATATTCTCAACATCCGAGCGCTCATCATACGCGTTAATAATGCTCCTGACCACCTCACGATCCAGGCTCCGGTTCGCGCTCATTTGTACGTCGCGCAGAATTTTATCACTGTTAATGTTACCCGCGTAAATCGAATTATCGAACAGGAATGCGTGATTCTGCGCCATGTCATAAAATACACCGGTAGAATACTTGTTGCCATACATCAGCGCAAATGATTTGTTGCCGATCTCATCACACTTGCTGATAATATCCGCAGGGACATTTTCTCCGTCACCGAGACTGGACATGCTGCTCTCCATCATGGCTTTATCAACAGGTGACAACCCTGGCAGCTTCATCATTTTCAAGAACACGTCGATCTGATGCACGGAATCCTGAATGCTCATTTGTTCGATCGTATTGTCTTTTGCCCGCATGACCGTGAACTGACCGTCCTTGAGATCCGACGCTTCCCGCACGCGTTCATTGCCATTTGCGTCAACATAGGTCTCGCCTTCTTTAAATTCCACCAGCTCTTTGATCGGATGGAACTTGCAGATGTTGTCCAGAACAAATTTACCTATTGTCAGATTCGTCGCGCAGTCCTTGACATTCTGTTTGGCGTCCAGAAATTTTTGCGTGATAGGACCGGTGATCCTCATGGCGAACTCTCCGTGGCCGAATATCGCAAAAATCTTCTGGAACTTCTGGGCCATCGCCCCGCCCAGTCCCGTCGCGTCTGATTTATCTGCCTGCGCCGCACTATGCGACTCCAGTTCGGACTTGAACGGATCTTCCGGCAGATCAGATTTTGCATTCTTATAATTGATCTTAATATTCTCGATCAGCTCTCTGCGCTCGGTTTCATTCGGACGGTGATAACCGTCTTTTCCAGGCATCTGGATCTCGAATCTGCCGCTTTCGTTCTTACAGACGCACAATCCGTATTCTCCGGATTTTCCAGGACAGTCCGCATGCACGCCTGCAAAAGATAACAATGCGTTCAACTGAGGCTCTTTGCCTTTTTTAGAAATATTAGCATCGTCGATAATACGCTCCAACATCTCATAATCAGAACCGCCGTGCGTGAAACAGGGACTCTTGGCAATATATTTCGTCATCAATTTATACTGCTTTGACAGCGCCGCCATATTATCACGCTCAGCCGTTGAGATGCGTCCCATCAGCGTCTCTAATTTATCCTGCATCTGCTGATACTCATAACTATCGATTTTAGGGCCGCTATGTTTGAAATCCATCTTTTGAGCTTTTTCATTATAAGATTTTAACTGCGCATGCAGTTCAGATTCATCTGCACTGCCATTTCCGTAATTTTTGATCAATTCGCTGCTGTCTTTACGGGCGATTGCCTGTAAAGACATCATATCCGCAAAAATGCTCTTTTTCGGATCCAGGATATTGCTGATAACAGGGTCTGCCGGATCATAAGCTCTGAGCGCCGTGATCTGGTCCATCCTGGCTTTATATAATTTTGCATATGAAAGATCCGAGATATTATCATTGGTCATCTCATAGCAGAGTTGCTTAACCTGTTCTACGATATTGGCCCGGATCGTGATCCTGTCCAGAGTCTCATCGATATCAGGCTTCACCTGTTCGATCCGCATGACCTCTTTTGCGATAGCCACGTCCGCATTGCCCGCGATGAATAACGGATTCACATATTCAATCTTATGATCCGTTCCAGGGATCTTGATCTCGGTATAATCAGCCGTATGAATCAGATTCGCCTGCATGGACATCGTGCGGTTCAGTTCCCGCGTCGCCTTTGTGTGATCGCCTTTTTGGAATGCCAATACGCCGACTGTGTCGCCGTCAAAATCACCATCGAAGATCGTCGCCAGTGCCGGATGGATCTTCAGCCCATCTCCGTGAGCGCTCATGATGCGCGGCCTGAACGCACGGATACACCCTGTCGTCTGTCCAGGGCTCCGGTTCACCAGGATCGTCGCATCCTGTGCTATCGGCTCATAAAACCGGTTCATATTCTGATAGCTATCGTCGCCAAAATAGGTCTCACCGGTATCCGGATCTTTGAACATTAACTGTCCGCTGCGCATTACGCGCACATTTTCTTTTAATTTCAATACGCCGAGCTTTTTCGCCTGGTCGAACGAAATACCAACTTCGTCGATACCTAATCTGCAGTCACCGGCCCATACGCATGTCATAGAATTCGGAAAAGTCGTCTTGAAGATATTTTTTTTCAGCCAATTCGACAGATTATCTGTTGTAAGAGACTTCTGATGGCCCATATTCTCATAATCGCGTGCCAGACGCTCTTTCAGACTGTTCTTGATATCTGATATTTCAGACGAAGTCATCACAGCATTCCATGCAGCATTATCCGGATACATATCTTTCATCGCAGTCAGAATGCCGTAAGCCACGATCGTCTTATACGCATCCAGCTGCAGCCTGTCGTCAACATGGGATCTGACTACATTGGACTCATCATCTAAGATCTCATTTGCCGATAAGAACAATGGTGCCACACTCATTCTGCCGTTCCTCATAGCCGTCAAATTGTTCGCTTCAGCCCATGTTTCTGTTAAAGATTCCGGCATTACGGCAGATAAGTACATCGGTCTGCCGTCGATCTCGCCGGGCTGTTCCGCCATATCGGTCTTAGGGTCGATCACATGATGGATGCTGAGCAGGCTGCCAAGTTCTGACGGCATCATGATATAACCGCCGCCGTTGACGCCGATGTAATCGTCAAAGAAATACCGTAAGAAATCATCCTGGCTCTGGCTCATGCCTGCTTGGGCACCGCCTGTCAAGAACGGACTGAAATTCAAATTGCCAAGTTCTTTTATCATATTCATGATCTGATCTTTATCGGCTGTCTTGAACTGCCCGCTGAACTTCTCAGCCAGATCCTGCGCATAATCAGGCAGATCTACGATAGAACTGCCGTTCAGGCCCTTGCTCAAATACAATTCATATTTCCGGTTGTCCACGCCAATCGGAATTCCCTGAGAAGGATCTTTTCTTGCGTCTTCTTCGTCAGAGATCTGTTCTTTTAAATATTCCGAGATCGGTTTCACCGCCATATTATCGGCCGCATCGACAATAAAGCCGTTCATGGATAATTTGCGGTTCAGCTTAACGAGCCTCTTTCCGAAGGTCGAGTCATTCTCTAAGATCTTCTTGATGAATTCGCCGTTTGCATGCTTCGCGTTTAAAGCAAAGTTCTCCTGACTGCCATAACCGCGCCCATCCTTTCGTTTATCATCCATGTAATACCGGTTCTTATGAGATCCCGTATTGACGTCTACATAAAAGAGCATGCGTCCGCAGGCACCTTCATAACTTTTGAGACTGTCATTTTCCTCACGCATAATGATCCTCGCATCGTCTGGATTTTTTTCTGCGTTGTCACGGATATACATGAGCAGACTGGGATTCGATCTGGTATACACACAAGCGTTCCCCATAACGACATCCAATCCCGGATTATCTTTGAACAGCTGCCATTGCTTTAATGCCAGACTGTATTCTGAATAAAACGGCTCGACTTTTTCATCCATATAAGTCATGTAACCCAGCATGTTTCTATAATAATCATCTTCATCCAACTTAACTGCCTGTTCTGAGTTCACCGGACTATTATAGTAATCCATAAATCCGTCCCAATCACCCATATATTCCAACGCTTTTCGGCCAAGTTCAGAATCCTCTGAAACAATACCGAGCGCATTAGAGGACATTTGATTTAATTTCGTGATCATGTTATGAGCCATCTCATCTGATTTTGTCGCATTATTGAAATAAAAATTAAACAAATAATCCTTCACGAATTGAATTTTAAATTCATCCTCAGTCATATCCGTATCAATAATACGTGAAATAACGCCTTTATTTCCGGATTCCTCATCACCGATCTTATCCCATACTTCAGCCGCATGATAAACGCCATCATCACCAATGTGGCCCAGCTGCTCCGCCGCCCGCTTCGTAATAATATAGCCGTCTTCCATATTGTCGCCTAGATTCACCATGGCGAATTTCAGTTCAGGTGCATAATTGATGGATTTTAACATGCCATTTGCCGACAGCTGCAGACGGTCCACTGCCTGCCCGCCGGGATAATTATGGACTGTATCAGCTTCGCCCTCGAATTTAGGATCAAATTTCTGGATCCCCTCAGCAACGAGCAGACTTCTCGAATTTTTATCTGCATCGCTATTTATTATCAATCTGCCGGTAAAACGGTCAAGCCGTACATCCGTGGTAAAATAAGCCACCGCGCCTAACTGCGTGGCCGTACCGGAAATCACATCATAGCGCGAATTCGGCATAAAGATAGACACACGTCCGGAACGCATATCCGTTTTGCGTAGCGCCATACGGTCGACTGTTCCAAGAACGGCATTATTCGACGCCTGAGCCATATTGATAACAAGATTATAAAGACCGATATTGTGATCCACGTCGATCTTCGCATGCACAACGCGGTTGCGCGACATCTGCATCTGCATGAGCGTCTGATCCGCGATCCGGTTCATATGCGTGAATTTGTCTTCAAGCGTCATATCCGGAAATTCTTCTGAAGGAAATACTTGGTTCACCAATGCCTCACGTTTTTCCGCATCAAAATAATTGCTCAGATATTCATCAACAACTGCGCATTTCTCTTTCGGCATGATAAGATAAGTATTCGTCCGGTAGCATGCCATCAAAGAAGACGCCGAAACATTCGTGTAAAAAATGCTCTTTGCCTTTTCAGAAGCCATAGAATCCCCGTCTGAAGCATTCGTATGCCGCGTGATCTCGAACAGGTTCATGTCTTCCTGAATTTTCTGTAAAACACCCATCTGATACGTCGAATATTTCGTCCTGTCAAAGAATGATCTATCTTGATGACCATAACCGTCATAATTGTCAACTTTCGCAGAAATACCATAAACGCGATTCGGTACCGCATTTACTGACTGCAGTGAATTCGACAGATCCAATGCGCCGAACACGACGTCATTTAATAACTGCCCGTTATGTGTCATAGGTCCGCTATAACTCATGCCGTTCGCGTCCATATAAGGCCGGATATATGCCTTCTCATCCAGGACAGGACCGAGCTTCAACTGCAGATTATCACCGTTTTTATAATAAATGATACCGCTGTCCGTAATATTCAGATTCTCGCTCCGATATTCACTTCCAAGAGTCCTGCGCAGATTTTCACGCACCAACTGCATCGCTCTTGTCTGCAGCGGATGCGTCGCCCTGTATACGACAGCATCTTCACTTTGGTCTGCACTCTCGAACAGTCTGATATTCTTATCAACCGAAAGATCAGTTTTTGCAAACGTACTTGCATGCCACATATGATCACTGAAAAAAATATCATCCACGCCCATTGTATCATCATCTTCGGCTTCAGCGTTATCGTTAATTTCAGAAACGTCGTCCCCGCCTGTCGTCCCATCTTCCTCTAAATCGTCCTGCCTGCTGTCAGCCTCACTGCCAGTTAGACGCGAATCATAGCTTGCAGTCGAGAATAACTGGACAGTCATAAGATTGGACGAAGTATCAGTCTGCATGTCATCAAAAACTCTATCCAGAGATTTTCCGACAGCCTGCTCATACGTACTCTTATCGGAATACGATACCAGCTGCAGCATATTCCGGTACTGATTTTCCATGAACTGTTTGGAATAACGGCTGCACATATTAGTCTTAATAACCGTATGCCTTGAGTTATCAGGGTCATCCTGCCCGAACATGTCATGCAGGCTCTCGTCCAGAACATATTCATTTGCTTTATCCAATAAATAATCAGTACTGTCTGCATCTGTGCGGCCGTCCAGCAGATCGTTCATATAATGGGCAAGATAACGCCCATAAATGCAGCGGTTGACCAGATAATCGTCAGATTTTACGTCGAATTGGCTCTTCAACGCCGCATCCATAGCCTGCATCGCTACATCGAACATAGCTTTCCTGCCAAAATCAGGATCATTTCTTACGATTGGATCATTGAAATACTCCTGCATTCGAACCAAATATTCATTTAAAGAGCCTGCGTCCTGCAGATCGTCATCGTAGCCATAAATACGGGACAATCTATCCAGGACATTATTTGTGACCGCATCAAAAACCGCCGTACGGTTCATATCAGCCTGAAAAATATGCTTCCGGTCTTCAATGATGCTGTCACGGTCTTTTTTCAGAACAGCGATGATCTCGTCAGCTTTGATCGTATCCCCGCTAATCCATTCCGACATATCGTCAACACCGGTAGTCTGCCCCATACGGCTGTTGATCCTGCTGATATGTAATTCATTGAACCGATCGCTGCGCATATTACTGTCGGACATATAGAGATCAAATGTCTTGCGCATGTTGCCGACCATCTCGGCCGTAATCTGTCTTGTGTGCATATACGGATTCGCCGCAGCTGTTCCTTTATGCGACATATCAGATGTGACAGCAAACGTATTAAACCCGCCGGGCCTGATATCGCCTGCCACGGGCCATACTGCGTTATTGTTTTCAGACTGCTTATCCATACTATAATTTGAGTACGCATAAACACCCAGAAATCTCGCACCGTTCCTTGCCGATTTCTGAAAATCTCCGCCGCGCTCGCCGGTAAAATACATCATTTTTACATTCGAGCTGCTGTTCGGAAATACATCCGTAAAATGGATCTCAAACTCATGGGAGGACATGCTCTCTCGTACAGTACTGCACATATGGCCGATATAATCAAAATACGCATCCATCGTTTCGCGGATGTTTCTCTCTGCATCAAGCACTTTCTGCCTGTCTGATTGACTATTTGGGTCAATGTTTCTCGGCATCGTGCCGAAAAGCATTTCTCCTGTCGGAGTTCCAGACGCAGGCTCGAACATATTATAGATTGCTTCGATATCAGAGTCATTCAACGGATAATTCGAGTATTTTTCCAACGTATACACCATGCGCCACTGGCACTCTGCCACCAGAGAACGTGTCACCTGGGAAGCATCATATCCTTGGCCTCTTTCTCTGATTTCCGTAGGATTTTTATAAATGTCCGGCAGATCATCTTTAGCTTCGACCCGCATTCCATCTTCATCGTATATTGCATATTGTTCAGGAATTGTATTCAAATCAGGTCTGTTCTCAATACGAACTGACTCATAACTATCATCAAACTGATGATCAGAAATCATAACCTGCACGCCCCGACGGTATTCAGCACCTCTTTCGGCATTCGTGATCAAGTCTTCGTCCCCTGCACGATATAACAGCCCCAATTCCGGATCATATTCCAAAAAACCTTTATACTCAGAATTTGCCGTAAACGCAGGCCTCAGATCCGGACGGACTCTGAACAGCGCCTCAGCCTCAGGCATCAGCGGACTGATCAGATATACCGGCCGCTCCGCGGTCGTAAATACTTTTTTGCCGGTATCATGGTCCATCGTATGTTCATGAACAGCGCTCCGATACGGTGACGCCGTCGTTCTCGTATGCTCGTGCATTACTCTGTAATTTGCCAGTACATTAGACGCCGGCGAATTCGGATCCCCGAAATTCGTGATCCTGTCGATTTCCTGGTCGATACGGGCATTCGTATCTTTCTCATCAAGTCCCCATGCGTCTGGATTATTAGACGCTAAATGCGTCGCAATCGTCTGCCGGATCGCCTCGCTGTTTTTAAAGCCGGCTGTAATAAAATCCTGGATGTTATTGGCATTGCGGATCTCACCGGAAGACGCCGTAAGCCCCTGTTCTGAAGCAAGCATCGCCATCTGATCTCTTGCCGCGCCCAGCACGCCCATATCAACTTTATACATCGCGTTTGTCGCATCCGTCCCGTAATGCGTCATGACCTGCTCTAAGATCATATAATAGAGCATGTCGGTCTCTAACTTTAAAACAGCGCGGTCGCGCGTCGCTCTCCGGTTATTATTTGAAATTGCTTTCAGGTCATCCAATAACATAGCAAAATATCTCCTTTTTAATTTATATATTTATATATTTTAGCACAGATATGCGATGCAATCAAGACCGTAAAAAAGCACCGGACAATTTTCATCCGATGCTTTTTTTTGTTTACGCAGCGTTACCGTTCTGTATGGCCACAGCCATATGCCTTGAAAACTCTCCCTGGGCGAAATCCCAATCCGTATCAAAGGTGGCTAAGAATTTATAAAATGCGTCAGTTACCTCAAGATCCACACGGTAATTCTCAGGCACATCGCCTTCGGAATATACCCTGGAATTCGGGTCTTTTGCAGCTTCATTGATCTGGTCAGCCGTCTGTCCGTTATTCCTGCCATAAATATAAACCTCGCCGGTATTGACAGCCACTAAGTTATTAGTCGCCTGATCAACCGAAAAATATCTGGTGTCCTGTGCGAACCTGTTGCGCAGCTTGATATAGATCGCGCTGATCGAAGCATCATACTGATGGTTCGCTCCGCCGGCGTATTCGTTATAGATATCATTTCTGGACAACTGCCGGTTCGCATAGATCTTCTTGTCGCCCGTCTTCGCCCTCTGGATCTTCGGATCCGTCATCATGACCTGCTGGATCTCGTTATTTTCCTGAGCCTTCTGCGTCACATCGCTTGGTTCTACATCGACCTGTTTTAATGTTTCTTCAGCGTCAGGATTCTCTTCCCGCTTCGTCATATCCACATCCGGATGCAGCATTGTGGAAATGATCTCCATAATATCGTCAGAATAAACGTCAATATCGAGCTTCTGGATCTGATCATCCGTCAGGCCGTACACATCTTTGTAATACTGCATTGCCTTCTGAGCCTTTGCTGCCTGCGCCAGCCGCTTATCGAACATCTTGGAAAAATTCGGCTGGTTCTGCTTCACATCAAAATCCTTTGCCGTCGAAAGCGTTGGTATCGTCTGCAGCGAATACTCTTTACCGGGGTTGGTGATCGTATTCTTGAACAACCGCCAGCTCATCGGCAGCGCCGTTTCATTACGGTTCCAGATAGGCGAGTCGCCTGCACGGAATACGATCGAGTTACAAGGCGGAATAGACGCCATATCGTTATAACTGATAACAGGCTCCTCTTTCGTACTCATGTTGTATGTAACCTTTGCCTCGTTCTTCGAAAAACTCGTCATGGCAGCCACATCACGGGTAACAGATTTTCCGTCAGTATAAGTCTTATGCCGCACACCGGACATCTGGGACAGCGTCTCGATCATCGTGTTGTCCGTTGATTTCAAAAAGATAATATTCGAGGTATTACCCTGCACGATCTTATCGACCGAATCACCGTATACATCCTTTAACTGCTGCAGCGTCTGCAGGATCAGCGTAAACTGCTGTTCCTGGCCAAGTCCGATAGAGAGCATCGTCTCAAAACCTGAAATACCATGTCCCTCGGACTGTAAATTACCAAGCTCATCCAGCATGTACCTGGTTTTATAAAGCGGTTTCTGATTCGATTTCGTCATATAAGACTGATCAAAATTCAGGTCTACCAGCTGCTTGATCAGGATCAGGATCAGCTTGGCATATTTCATAAGATGCGGAGGCGTTACCAGAAATACCATCTTACATTTTTCCTGATATTTGCTGCTCATACTGATGATCGTATTCGTCTTGACATTCTCGCGCTGGATCTTCTCATCACGGATCTTTTGTTTCTCTGTTTCGTCCGTGACATCAGCGATCGCCTCGGCCACTTCCAGCAGATTCGTGATCGTATCTTTGTCAAATGTGCTCGGCCGCTTCTTGAACACGATCGTCCCATCAGATTTCTTGACTTTGACCATTTCAGTCAAAAAGCCGTCCTGGACGATCTTCTCGTCAAGCACGGGATCCTTCATGTAGGTCCGGCCATCATACGAGGTCTTATAATCTTTCTGAAACTCAAAATAAAACGTCTTGACCAGCATACCTGAACCCGTATCTTTGATCTGGAGCCTTACCCATGCCTTCTCGCCGGAATAGATTCCTTTAAAGAAATACCTCGCCCAGCCCTCACGGGAAACTGTATCTTCGTGATAAAAATCCTTGCCCATGTTCTCTTTGAATTCGGGATCCTTAAAGGATTCCCAAATACACTGCATGCCGACAAAATGCTGGGACTTTAAATAATCCATGTGGAACCGGACGCCGAATCTTCTGGGGAAGGACAATCCCGCCAGGTCGACGTTCTGAGAGAGCGTGCCGGAAGTCAACGTCGAAATCGTAGGATCCGTAAAGAATGCCATGGCCGTGATAGCTATACCGTATACCGAAGCCATCATCTTCTCAGCCCCGCCCATTGCTTTCAAAGCATTATTCGCATTTGACACCAGCGTCCTCATGGAATTCTTCGGCAGCATATCCGTAGCGTTGAAATACAGCGTCAACAGATCCGGCTCTTTCTGATGGTCCCATACAGGCTCACGTTCCAATGCTTCTTCTGAAAGACGTTCTATTTCAGCCTGTTCTTCTGCTGAAAGCTCCGTATAATCACGCCCATGCGCGATTTCATCCGCTTTCTCTTTTGCCAAAGTCGTCGGCGGCTGTTGTTTCTTGGAACTCATCTGGACAAAAAGCTGGTAACAGTTATACAGCGTCACCTTGCCCCACATCTCGTCGATCTTGAGTTCCAGCACCTTACGATCGATATTTTTGACCGCAGCTAAACGGCGCATTTCTTTCTCTTCTTCCAGGTAATAGTCGATCAAGCCGTAAGCCGCACGCTTAAACGCATTGTTTGCCGCATTAGGCCACACCGGGTCTTCTCCGCCGTCTACCGGGAAAAAGACTTCCGCGATATTTTCGACGTACATAGCGCACTTCGTAGAGTTTCCATCCCGTGCCGCGTCTGCCGCCAGTGCCAGAGGATTATAGATATCCGTTTTCATCGGGTTGATGAGGTTGAACTGCACGATCGTAAAACCGCGCACCGTGCCCCTCACGTAATTTTTAACCAAAAGCTCGCCTTTTGGATCGTTGATGACCATATTATTCGGTCTATTCTCCCGCGTCCACATGTCGATCGTCGGTTCGATAATGGTCTGACCTTTACCTGCACGAGTGATAGCAAGGACCATCGTGTTGACCGGCGCCGTATCAACGATGTAAATGCCGCCGGGCCTCTGAGGCTCATATACCGGAAACGTCCAGTCTTTATTGATCAGAGCGTCCACGGTATCGTAATCCTTTAATTTATCCAAATTAGCGTTACCGGGATTATAAGGAATATCCGTAGCGTTATAATACTTCCGGGCATATTTCTCTTTCGGCACTTTAGAAGAATCGAACAACGCCTCAGAAAAAGAGTTATCGATCATCGGTACCATAGTCGTAATCGGCTCTCCATTTTCGTCACGCAGGATGTCGCCTTTGTAAGTGATGATGTCGCCGTCCTCGTCTTTGATGTCTTTATCCGCACGCTTTGCCAGCGCGATCTTTTTCAGTCCCTTGTTCGTGATCATCATATGCGAGATCATCGAACTCACCATTACGTTGCTGTGCGCTCCCACGTCCGGAAAAATATCGTACATGGTCTGCACTTCTTCAGGGAGGGCAATATGCTGATCATTGTGATACTGATTGATATCCGAAGTATCAGACATGATATTCTGTGCATCCAGGTTCTTCTTAGCCACCATATACATAATGGCGAACACGCCCATTGCAACAATAAAAGAAAATACTAATTTAATAGGCGTCGGCCTTAAATCCAGAAGCCTTTTATGAAACAGCTTATCTGCTGTGTCAACCGGCTGCATTTTATGATCCAGGATCACATAACGGTATGCGTTCTGATCAAGCACAAAGCCGTAATTTGCCAGATAGACGTTGTCCTGAATGCCGTTCTCGATCTCGATATCGTCAGCATTGCCGTATTCATTATCATAGTCGATATACGTATGCAGTGCGGCATCGGTATAAACATCGCCGTATCCGTCCACCGTTCCGAGATAATACTCTTCGTTAATGTCCAGCTTTTGATAGATGCGGGAATATACCTGTTCCGTCTCAATATCCTCTTTTGTTTCAGGCGTGATATAAGACGGCATCTTCCGGTCCGTAATATTGATCAGAACGCCGCTCGTCTTATTGTAAATATATTTTGTGAACTGATTCTCCGTAACGACGTTACCCTCTTCGTCATACTGGATCTTCTCGTATTTAAGAACAGGTACCTGCGTCCGGATCGTGACATATTGATAGTTCGACTCGATCTTGCTCGCATCGTAGAACTTTTTGTTCCACGCAGCGTTGATCCCGTCACAGACGCCGGTCATCTCGACCAGCGCAACGATCCAGTAAACCAGCGCGAACACAACCAGCGACAACGCCAGCACCATAAGAGCGCGTGACGTCATCGTCTGTTTTTCTTCGATATGGGAACGGTCTAACTGCTGGTCCTCGTAGACGTCGCGGTACCTGGCGTCGTCCTCGGCCTTTTGATTTTGGATCTTATTCCAGTTGGTTTTCTTCGCCATTTTGTTCAATCCTTTCCGGGTTTAATTTTGATCACCCTGCGTACAGTAATTTAAGATCGCACGCTCAATGGCCTTGGTCTTGGACTGGCCGGTTATTTCGCAGTGCCGGATCAGTGCGTCATATGCCGGTTTCTCGACATACGCGCTGACCAGCGTACCCTCTTTTTTATGTCTTTTTTCCTCAGATCTTGTTCCGTTCATGTTAAAAGTCCTCCCTATTCTTGAATCTCAGAATCCTGAATCTCAGAACTCATGCCATCATGGATCTGCATATCTTCGTCAAGCTCGTAGTAATGCACAATAGGTGCTGTCTGTGTATCGTTTCCACCGGCCATGATCCTGCAGCCGATCAGGATGCCGATGCCCAATGCAGCGGCCACGCCGACCACCATTACCGAAATTTTGATCTTATCGGTATATCTATGCAGGTTCTTGATCTGATTTGCGCGATCTGTCCAGGCTTCCCGCTCGGATTTCAGCATGTCGATCTGATTTGCATATTTCCTGCCGACTTTTTCATCAAGCTCGGCATATTTCTTGGTCATGACTTCGATCCGGTTGTTTGCGGAACTGAGCTGTTCTTCCAGTGTCTGAACTTCTTTTGCCTTGAGATTCATCTGTTCTGCATGACGGTCACGCAGCGTCTGCATATCTTTTTCATGGGCATCCTGCATTGCCTGGATATGGTTCTCATGTTCTGCGTTATTCTGAGCGATCTCCGCCCGAACAGCTTCCAAACGCATTTCGAAATCGCTTTTCGCAGCATCGAGCTTGGCGTCATATTCATTCTGGGCATTTACGACTTCGTTGCTGCGGCGCTGCTGTTCCGTAAGAGCCATGATACGCGTATGCTCAGCGGCCATGTTCTCATTCTCAAAGTTTGTGATGACCTGCTGCAGCCGGACATATTCGGCACGCTCATTGGCCATCATCTTCGTGTACTCATCGGCACATAATTTCAAGGCATCGGTGATACCTACATCCAGCTGCCGCTTTGCCTCATTCTTGCGCTCTTTTTGAAGATTCTCATATGCGGCCACATATTCAGATTCAATATTGCTGCGCAGATCCATCTCAATATCGCGCATCTCGCGCTCATGTTCCTTGCCCCATTTGTTGATGAAGTTGATCTTAGCAACATTCGCACCGTTCGCCATTTCCTGCTGCAGCCTGTCCTGGTAATTCTTCTCTTTCTCGCGCTTATACGCCTCTGCTGTCTGCGCAATGCCTGCCAGCTGCTCTTCTTTGACCTGACGAATCGCTTTTAACGCATAGCCGAACCGACTCTTAGGATCGTCTGTGGCCACGGCTTTTACGATCTGCTCACAGTGCTTGTTGATGATCAGCATGAACCTCTCACGCATGAGCAGCAGATTTTCCTGATGCAGTTTTGCGAGCCTTGCGTTCGCGTCCCGTCTTAAATTATTGACCTGCCCTGCCAGCCATCCGCCGCTCGTATCCTCAACAAAAGGCACATAAGTATTATTCTGCAGAAACATCGCGTCAAACGGCTGAGAAGAGATTTCAAGATCCAGCTCGTCAGAATAATATTTTCTTGTAATATAGGAATCCATTTCCTGCACATCAAATGTCGATACCGTCGGAGAAATCAGGTTTGACGCCGCGATATCGGGATCCTGCTCTGCCTCAGAAACAGCCTGCGCCGTGGCGTTTTTTAACGCAGCCAGCTTATCCGACATGGCGCCGGCCTCAGGATTCGTATCCGCGGAAGCCTCAGCAGGCGTCTCATCCGGATTTTCGCCCGCGATCTCATTCTTCGTCTCGTGCATACGGTTCTCTGCCGCAGCCGCTTTATTTGCCGCTTCTGTCACGGTCTCAGCCAGCTGCTCTTTCTTGGTCTCGACATTTTCAGGATCGATCTCATCAAGTCCTGCCTGGTCATCCGGGATATCTTCATCGTCATCAGGCTCTTCGTCGTCAGGCTCCGCTTCATCCCCAGGCTGCTCTTCAGGTGTCTCATCAAGTTCTGCCTCAGATTTCGACTCGTCCGGACAGATGATTTCCCGCTCACCGGTCAACTCATTGATCTCGCCATACTGGATATTAGACTGCAGACCGCGGATCCATTCTTCCACAGAAATATGATTCTTGATCTTTTCGTGAATGCTGTTCATATCAGTGTAAATCGGATCTTTAGTATCAATATAAGTCTCAATCGAGATATCATGATTATCGTTCACATATATGATAGAAAACTTGAGATCAAAAGTCTCCTCAAATTCTTCCAGGGCATGAATCGTCTTTTCCGTAGGAATCAGTAAGATCAGTTCGCTGTCGAAAAGCGCGTTTTCGATTACAGCATCCATAGAACTCTTGATCGCCGTCATGATCGAGCCGATATCGTCATCTGCCTTGTTCGAGAAATCATCGACAATCTTAGTGTCAAAACCGAGCAAGACGTATTTCGTTCCCTGGGTGCCGTCATCGTAATCCTCGACCATGACGAAATCAGGAATATCGGTCTTCATGATATCCAGCACGCTGTTCCACACTGTCTCATCGAATTTCTTCTTCATGTTTTTGATCTTTTTGATCCTCTGCCTGTCAATCTCAGGCTCTTTCGGCTGCTTGGACTCCTTGATGTTCTCGTCTGTCCCGTCCTCTGTCTTCGTCTTTCTTTTGAATGAATTTTTAAAAAATCCCATCTCCGTAAATCCTTTCTTATTATTTTTATTGGTTCATAGTTTTTGCTATCTGGTTAAACGTATTCTGCGTCTCATCGTCAAGCTCTACAAATTTCTCGCCCACAACAACGTATGCCTGTGTTTCCAGCTGTGTCTTATCCAGTACGGCCATCTTTCCGGCAATGCTGACGTAGACATCTTTTTGCGTCTTGTGTTCGTTAATGTATCTCGAAAGCGGTACGATCAATTCACGCTCCAGCTTAGATACAACGATACGGGCACCACCGGAATCAGAATCCGTATCCAGCTTATCATATATCAGATATAAAAATATATTCTTGTGGACATGCAGGTTCACATTATGCCGCTGCTTCACACGGTCTTTGAGCGACTGCAGCTTCATATTGACGATGCCCATCATCGTACGCTTTGACAGCGGCTGAAAAGGAACAATGCAGTCGATACGGCCTAACAGCTCAGGCGGAAACTTATTTCCTGATTGGCTCTTGATCGACTCACGGATCAGCTTATCGTACTTTTCCATCATACGGAAATCCGCTTTATCGGATTCGCCATACGCCGAAATAACTTTATAGATCTCATTACCGGCATTCGTTGTGATGATGATATAAGCGTTCTTAAATGTCACCTCACGCTCATTCTCATCCAGCAGACGGCCGTCATCCAGCACCTGCAACAAAAGCCTTGTCACGGACGGCGCCGCTTTCTCGATCTCATCCAGCAAAATAATGCAATACGGCAGAATAGAGACCTTTCTGGTCAGCTCAGTCCTAAACCTGGCGATTGAATCATCCTGCGCATACTCTGTCATATCGAAACGGATCAGGTTACGGTCATCATCATATAAGATCTGGGCCAGCTGCTTTGTCGTCTCTGTTTTACCGGTACCGGTAGATCCTGTGAATAAAAACGAACTCATAGGCCGATTCGGGTTGTTCAGGCCGGCCACGCAGATCTGTAGTCTCTGCTCGATCATTGACGTGGCTACTTCCTGGGCCAGGACTTTTTTATCCAGCTCTTTTTTAATTGTCGTCGCATCTACTCGGAAGGCCACGTTGATGCCCTCTGTTTCGTAGATAACGTCTGCCAGGAGCTTAGAATCCAGGCGCCGCCCCGTAAGCCTGTACCAGCCGATCATGGAATCCAGGATTAAAATCGACTTACGCGGCTGGGAATTAGCCGGGATATACCGGTTCGTATACTCATAAATCGAGTGATAAAGCGACTCTTTATGCGGTTCCACACCGTAACGCTCGCACATATTTTTCAAAATCGAAACCACAACATCTTCACCCGGCTGTACCAGCTTAATACGCTGCAGACGTTCTACCAGAGGCAGGTTCGGCGCAATATACTGCTGATACTCAACATGCGTGGTTGCAGCGATAACTCTGATGCCGCGGGTACCGGAATCAGCCAGCAGCGGCTTTAACACTTCGACTGCAGCCGGCGATAACTGCACGATCTGATGGAACTCGTCAATGAATAACACGATTTCACGGTTCATGTTCACGCGGTATCGGGAAACCTCATCAAACAAAGTTTTTAATCGATCAGCCATCTCGTTTTCATTTTTTAAATTCGCGATCATTTTGGAAAGATCAACTTCCAGATAAGTACGCCCGGTATCTTTGACCATGATGCCCTGCACCAGGGCTGTTTTACCGGCACCGGCCTCAGCCAGCAGCAGCACATTACAATACTCAGGCTTCAGCATGGCAGCCATGACCTGCTCCATCTCATGTTCCCTGCCGACGAGCTGTCTGGTCATGGGCTTCAGATGATTCGTATATTTGTTCATATACGGATACGCTTCAATCAGATCTGTATCTTTATCATCGAAAAGCATAAAAATTCCTCCATAACAAAATTATTAAGATTCTATCGAAACCTATTTTATCATATAATTTTTTAAAAAACAATATAAAAATGTATATTTTTATTAAATAATAACATAAAAAAAGAACAATGTTTAAATCTAAACATTGTTCTTGAATTTTTTATGCGTTTGCTTTCGCAGCTGCCTGCAATACTTCGGATTTCAGATCCGAAACCGAATCCCTAAGATTCTTCGCCAATGTATCGCCTTGATGTTCCTGCACGATCATCTCGGACAAGACATCAATAGGAGCTGCTGTTCCGTTCGCCCTGCTCTTCACCAGCGCATCCAGATTTCCATCAGAATCAGAATGTTCAAGTTCCTGGTTATAAAGGTTCTCACAGTACTGAACGCCATAAGTGCTGTCTTTGCCGGTAATGTCGGACGCGCTGACAAGTGAAAGTGCCGTCGTCTGCGTACCCGTGTTAATCGCCTGATTTGAATTTACTGCTGAATCGCTTCTCGTCTCGCCGCTGCTCTCCGCATTCTCGTTGTCCGCGTCGTCATCATCGTTTTCGTTAAAGGATTCAGCGCCATCCGCATCACCTGTTCGACCACTCACAGCCGGTGCTGCACCGGTCGACCTGTTGTTATCATAGCAGAGATGATCTTCTTTGTCAAGCGTTTCATAAAAAATTTTTACGAAATCACAGATCTCATCAGGATACATGCTCTGCAGCAGCTCTGTAAGGCCCTGATGCAGCTCGAACAGCACTGTTTTTCCATCCAGCCTCAGATAATCAAATAAAATACAGTGCGGCGATTTATAGATCATATCGCCCCGCAGCGGCGCATCCAAAAGCATCTTGTTAAAATTAAATTTCAAAACTTTGACAGGATTCATGAGTGAAATATCATGCAGTCCCATCTGCTGGAACATTTCTGCCAGATACGGATTGTTCTGATCCAGTTCCATATTTACGAAACGCTTATATTCCATCAAAAAGCCGTCGCCCCGCAACAGTTCTTTGTAAAAATGCTTCGAAAACCCATAATCCCGGCGGGCCATCAGGTCGACCAGCATTTTGAACGCGATATCTGAAAAATAGACGATCCCGTTATCTTCGTTCTTGACATACACCTGCCGGCTGCTCTTGCTGTGATCACCTTCTGCCTCAGAATAAGCGAACACGCCGACCTGAGCGAAAATATGCTCGCCGTCCGGCTTATATTCGTTAATTGCGTCAAGATCCAGAATATCATCATTGCATCGAATTTTCATGGTCAATCTCCTTATATACAATTTTATATAAACTTATTATTTTTATTTATTTTAATATAAAAGCACACACCTGTCAAGAGAATTCGTTCGGATTTTCAACTTCAGGCTTGCTGCTTTCGCTCATGATTTTCTGAAGCGAAGCCATCACGTTCTTATCCGAGAGTTCTTCGTAGATCGGATTGTCGAGCCGCATTGTCGCGGTGTTCCGCCGCAGCTGTTCCGTATCATCGAATTTCGTCCGGTACATATTGTTATCGCCTTTTAACTCGTCGGCCAGACTTTTTGCCGTCATAATATCATTTACGTTCGTGATATCATTTAATAGCGACAGCTGCCCCGTATCTGACAAATATTTCTGAGCTTTTTGATACTGCTCATACCGCCGATTTGCCATTTCTGAAAATTTATTTACGTTCTCCAAGGCAATCTTAAAATCATAAGTGAAATCATAAGACATATGGTGCAGATCATACGCCTTCACGTCGTCAAAATCATACTCATATCCCTCAGATATCTTATCATTGTTCTCATCATACAGCATACCGATGACCGCCAGCCGCTCCCTGAAATTCCGCAGGCCCTGCATGTATTCCCGGTCTTCCGCCTGCTGCATCTGATTATATAACGAGATATTCGTACTCAGATAACCCGCACCTGAGATCCCGTAGATTTCGCGCCCGGCCTGCTCCGCATTTTCAGGCGTCATCCGCCTCAAAGACTTATCGTTCTTCATATCACGCCTGGCCGTACTGCGGTGCCGCAGATACATCAGATCGTCATATTCGTCCTGATATTCATCTTTTACGTGATAGAAATGCAGAAACGTCTGGTATTTACACATCAGCGCATGATTATACTCCTGCTCGGTCTTCAAGAAATCATAAACCGAACGGGATTCCGGCGCATATCTGGACTGGTCGCCGTCCTCATACTGATGAATATATTCATTCACCTTTTTATAATTGTTCTTATGATATTCCAGCCGGCTGGAGTACGAGCGCAGCTTAAAACCGAACTCGATCATCTTATCTTCTTTTACATAGGCAGCCATTTCTTCATAAGGCATGCTCATCGCGTCCAACAGCGGCGTATGCAGTGTGACCGTATTATCGTCGATATTCTTGAGGATATCGTAAACGGCGTTCATACCTTTCGTCACGACCTCTTCCCGATACTTCTGTTCCTCTACACGAACTGCTTCATCGGGATTGATCCTGGTCTTCACGCTCTCTTTTTTGCTCCCGCGCAGACGCGTAGTATAAATCGTATAATTTTCAAAGTCGCCGCGGTCACGGCGGGTTACCAGATATTCATGTTTTGCACGCATAGCCTCGGTAAAACCGGAATCCGGGCGGTTTAACAGATCTGTCACATAAGACCGGACGATCTCGTTCGCCTTTTTCATATTACCGTGGATCTTTTTCACGGTATTTCCCTTGCGGACTTCCATGATGTTTTCCGCCCCGCCGTCCGTATTGATGCTGGCTTTCCATAAGGACTTATCATCTTTCGGAAGACATGCAAGAAGATACTGGGAAATTCCGCGCCCTTCCATTACATGATAGGTAAAACGCTTAATGAAGCTGATCATGTTCCGCCGTTCGCTTTCCATCTGGATAGACAACGGCTTAATAAGCTGCGACTGATCCAGAGAATTATCAATTCCACGGCGGATCGCCATTTTCATCTCATTCGAGAGCATGCCTTTCTGCTCTCCATTCTTCGTAAAATTCTTACCAGGGCCTTTATCTACCATTGCAAGATGGCAGTGGATATGCTTCGTATCCACCTGAATCACGCCGATCCAGTCAAGATCTGAATAATTAGGCCGGATATTTTTTAACCCGTGCTGGATCGCAAGCCTTAATTTGGCCTGGTCCGCCTTTCCGTGCAGATCACCGCGCTTTAAAATAACAACGTCTTTTGGAAGCACGCCTTTTTCTTTTAAATACTCTGTATCAAAAGAAATAACGGTCTTTAATACCGGCTTGCCTTTCTCATGCTCCGTCTGAATCATTGCTGCTTTTTCTTTCACCTGGTCATGAGATAACGAAAGATTGTCTGCACCGAAAGCAACGCCGGACAATCCCTGGATATCATCGAACTCAGAAACCAATTCTCCGATGCTCGTCTCGCCGTCAAGCGACAGCATCTCTGTCGCTGTATCTCTGGCCATATATCGCACCACATAGTCAGATAGATTTTTATCAGATGTATCAGACTCAGCATTACGCTTAAATTCTTCGTGCATCTTTTTCTCAATCTTTTTGATCCTGTTAGAACGAACAAGAGTAGGCGTCAGATTTTCCGACGCCTGATCCCTTGCCATATATTCCAACACATAGTTTCCGGGCGTCGCTCCGCGGCTGCCACCGATCGTAAATTCATTTCGGACCACGATGTTCTGACTCAATTTTGCCATGTTTTACTCATCTCCCAGGGAATTGATAAGATCATCCAGATCCTTTCCTGAGAATCCTTCAGAAAATACGTCATTCTTGTCTTTTGACACAGTACGTTCCACTTTTGCGGTGTTCGGCATCTTTTCAGCCATTTCCGGACTCATGGCAGGCGCGGTCTGATTTGCAGCCTCAAGCTGTTTCGCTCTTGTCGCTGCCTGATTCTTACGCCGCTGCGCCAGCTTATCTTTCCGGGAGAGTTTTGTAACGATGTCTTTTGCCGTTTCTTCGGCATCGAAGACCTTGCCGTGCATTTCCTGGGACTTATCTTCGATGATATTGGACGCGTCTGCCGTCTTGGTATCCGTCACGGGCGATGTCATACGAGCATCATTCTTACCCGGCTTCTTTTTATCGACCAAAGGCTCAGCCGGAATCTTTCCAGGATCCACAGAAATGTTCTCCGCGCCTGCGTATACGACACGCTGGGCCATATCAGACATCTTTTCGCTGAGGCCTGCCCCGTCAACTTTATCCGGGTCGTTATCGGCGTTGAGCAAAGCATTGCGCTTTTCTGTATTCTCCTGATTCTTGATCATAGTCAGCGTATCGACGATGTTAGCTGCGGTCTTATTGCCGGTATTGGTGCCGAGCACGTCGCCCTTGGACATACTGTCACGCAGCCGTTCCGTCATGCGGTCCTGGGCAACTTTGACGAAATCCGCGCCCTCACTCTGCTTAGAGTGCCGTACCGGCTCTTGAAATTGCAGAGCCTGCATCTCGAACGCATCACGCTGCCGAATAAGAGACTTCTTATCGTCCATCTTGCTGATGTGGATGACCTTCGCATGCTCTTCCACATCATGCCTCTGCAGATCATAAGGCAGAAAAGTTGCTACCATGGTCTTATATCCTGACTGCTTGGTATTCGTCTGGATCGCATATTGGTCATGGATCCTGATATATGTAATCGGCGTATTAGCGATCGCACTATAATCGATACGACACGGGATCTCCAAAAGATTACCGATCACCTTGCCCTGCAGGGAATAGTCGTTATGGTAAAGGCCGTTCGTCGCAAGCGTGGCGATCTCGATATCATTCAGGTCATAATTGACTTGCGTTTCTACCGGATAGTCCGGACGGAAGTCCAGCTGGTCGCATCCGTTTGGAAATAACAACCCGGTCTTCGGCTCAAGATAAACACCCTCGGCATTGCCGTACATGATCAGATACGGCCGGTGGTTCTCATTCATGTCGAATTGCACATATGCCCCACGCACCCGCATAAGCATCGTACAATCCACATCATAGATAGTCATGAGCTCGGATTTCTTGAACCGGTGGATCAGGTCGTTCAGTTTGGGATCCCGCCTGTCAAAAACAGCGCTGTGGATCCGTCCGTCGTTGAATTCTTGTGCTGCTGCCATAGATATCATTCTCCTTTATTGCTTTTCTTAGTTTCTTTCTCGCTGATATGAACACTCGTGATCGCGTCACCGTCACGATGCCAGAGACGCTTTTTTAATGCCCGGATCACAGCGTTCTCTAACTTAAACGCAAAGAACAGGCAGAATCCGGCAGTCATCAGCATGCACATCTGGAATACCAGAGCACCCGCGATCGTACTGGTATCATAGGCACCGTAATAGCCGATCATAGCCGCCGAAATCACGTTAGCCAGATGGCAGGCCCCGATGAAGATCAACGCCATTACAGCCAGATATACCGTTGTCAGGATACCGTTATGAGCCATGATCTTGCCGTTGATGAGCGAATTTTTACTGATTTCCGACATAATGCTTTTTGCTGTCGGATTCTCTTTCTTTGCGATTTTTTCTGCAGTCATTGCTTTCATGATTACACTCTCCTTTTATTGCGTGATATTTGCCGTTTTTACCGGCCATACGTTGAAATTGTCGATCACCACATCATTTGTATCCAGATGCGTGATCTTGTAAGTGAACAGCATGACATTCCGGCCGTAATCTTTATACGCCTTGGAACTGTCAAAAGTTACGATGCCCATGTAAGAATATCCGTCTTCGGATAAACTCATCGGAATCGACGCGAATGAGCTGCTGCGAATCATCATTTCGTCATTTGCTTGATCCGGATTGTCGTAAGATTCTTTGTCAAAAGGCCCCATTACATTCGTAGTGAACAAGCAATAACCTAAAGAATCTACGTATTTCTGGCGAATTTCGTTATATTCGTCGCCGTTCTTAAAGCTGAACGCCGGAGACAAAAACTCCCAGAAATACTGATCATCTGCCTGCCACAAGCCGATGTCGATCTTGTTGCCGACATATTCAACTTTGGTATTCGTATGTTCCGCCACTTGGTTCATCGTGTTTTGGTTAATGGCATCGTTGAGCTGGTTTGTCTGATTCCTGACGTCCGTGATCTGGCTGTTTACGGACACAAGGCCGTCTCGGAACACGCCCCGCACGCTGCTCGTGATGATCAGAACGATCAATAAGAGAACTGTGCCGACGCCTGTTACGATCAGGTTCTTTTTGTTTTCCTGTGCGAACTGCTTAAATAATTTGATACGCTGCTGCATAATTCTTTTCACCCCTTTATTTTATGGATTGCACTTTTCACACGGCGACCAGCCATTACTGATAACATCTTCTCTGGTGCCTGTAAATTTCGTCCAATTTGCTCCATCATGGTTTCCAATATAAGAACAGCTCTCATAGTGAAATTTTCCGGTATTACTATTTAACCAGTAAATCCATGTATCTCCAGAAGAATCAGATTGTGCCGTTGTGTTTGCCGTATTTGAGTTTTTAGGTGTTTCCGTCACTTTTTTTGCTTCAATTCCAGGTGTATGGCATTTCAAACAGCTGATGTAGCCTTTCTGCTGGATATACGAGTCTGACATCTGAGATGTAGGAATTACGGTATAAACTCTGGACGGATGATCCGAAATCTCTTTGCAGTCATGATAATGAATGATATTGTACGACGTATCCAGCACATACAGCTCACCGTACTGCTCATATTCGCCCAGAGCATCACATATCGGGCAGGAATGATAACTGGAATTTAAACTCTTTAATGAAGATTCCGATATCTCTGTCTTGCTGCTGATATTTGCTACTGCCGGGCAGCCGCCGAGATGTATCGTATTAACCGTTTTGTCCAGATAATACTTCCCATCGGCATAAGAATTTGTTCCGTTGTCATTAACGCTCATGTTATCGTCAGTATCGCCGGCATTAGCCTCAGATGATTTTTCAGATTCTTTTTCAGCATTATCACCATCCAGATCCATATCCAGCTTTACTTTCGTATCGGAATCTGCTTCGGATTCCGCATCGCTCTTCTTCTCAACATCTGTATCCTCAGCCTGTTCCGATTCGCTGTTATCGAACAAATCGCTGTTACTGAGTTCGTCTGCCAGATCATCTACCGTCTCAGCGTACACATTGCCGTTTTCGTCCGTATAATACTGGTCAGATTCAATCGAACCGAACCGAATATACATATCACCGAATATCGTCGTATACTTGGACTTGATCTTGAACGAATCCGTCGCGCTCTCATAAACGCCTGTCACCAGCATCAAAAGATAAGACTCATCTTCTGTATAACAGCCCCAGGCCACATTGTAGCTTAAATTCGTCGTATCATATTCCGTGAGGAACTTCCAGACGATCGGTGATGTCTCAGGGTTTAACTTATCCCCATACCACATGGTCGTATCATTTGATAAGACCTGCAGCTCTGTTTTTAATTCCGACGTCAAATATCCGTCGCCGCGCATTGCATATTCCGTCTGGATCTCTGCCACACGGTCGCCGGACTTCTTTGCTGAGTGCATCTGGATCTCCTGCGTCACCTGCCCCGGCTCCGTTGCCGGATTATCCGGATCGGCCAAAGCGCCTTCGGAATCCATAGCAGATTTCTTGCTGAGCACGTTCACATATTCCTGCTGCGCTGCTGCGTATTCTTCGTTTGCAGAAGCTATCTTTTTATTCGTGCTGACACAGGAAAAGACCGTATAGCCGACAATGCCGAGAATTAACATCCCGATCACGGCCCATGCGATCTTGAAGTTCCTGTTCCGTTCTTCCTGAACGGCAATCTGTTCTTTTTTTCTATCCTCAGAGATATCAAGTTTGAGTGCCACTTTTCAGACCTCCTATCAAAATGTTTGCTTGTCTCGCTGAAAGATATTATAGCATATCTTTTTCTGCAAGACAAGCAAAACAATATAATTTTATTAAAATTATTAAAATAATTATCTTGAACTTTCCATCTGATCATTATAAGTGTCGATCAGGACTTTATACTTCCAGTCTGTCTGGTTCCAATCATCTCTCGTAGCAGTTTCCCGTGTCTTGCCTATACTCTCTAATTCTTCGTCGATCGACTTCGGCGTGGACATGAACAGCATATACGAAAATTTCTTGCCTTCCTGCTCAAAAAATCCATAAAAATCCAGATATGCCACTTTCGGCCCGCGGGTGCCGCGCGATCCGTGGACTACCCAGTGTGCAAAGTCACCCACCGGATCTAAGATTTCGTTGCCGTACATATCATAATGCGAATCCTCGTCACGCGCCACTCTCGGCGAATTGAGCCCGCCCAACCCGGCGTGCATCACATGGTCGCCGCCGGCAATCTTGCTGATAAGAGAATACGAACCCTGCGGATTGCCGAGCATATCAGGCTCTGAATGAATACCGTTGACATACTGCCAGTCTGCAGCCGTGCCAGTATATAACTCTTTGATCAGCTCTTTTGTATGGACACCGAACAGATCTTCCACCGTTACATGTGTTGTACGCTGTGCATAATTGGCGATCGTATTCATCAGATAATGCTTGCCTTTTGTCTTATCCTGCAGATAACTGTCCGTCATCGTACCTGTCCCGGCCGCATCGGATTTCAGATGCTCATACATCACAAGGCCGTCCGCGCCCACTGCAATAAACGCATACGCGTTGCCCGGATCATCCGCTGTTGCAGCAATATACGGCGCCGTCTTATCAGGTCTTGGATAGCCGTAAGATGGGGGCGGATCCCCTGCAGACCAGCTCTCGCCTGCCGAAGCCGTCCACTGGTTCGCCCAGTCGATATCCGTACGCTCACTGTCAAGGCTTTCAAACGTATATTTAATATTGTCCGGTTTTAACTGGACTACATAATCCCTGTTCGGACGTCTGCGGCCGCTCATCTGAGACGGGCTGAAATCGCTGAACTCATCAAAATCTTTGTCGTTCATCTGAACATATACGACAATCTCACCAGGCTCGATCCCCTCACCTGTTTCGTTATCATAGACTTCGCCCTCGATCACCTGGCCATCTTCTGTGGGATCTTCTTCCGGCGCATAATCTTCCGCCGGGAACCATTCTGTCTCAAATTTCTCGACCAACTCTTCCCAGGTCATCTCGTTGCCATTCTTATCCAAATAGCGCCATTGATAATAATCATCATCTTTATGGTCATATCCGGCATGTGCCCAGAACTCATCATAAGCCTTGATATCAAGAGACAGATCCACTTCGATGCCGCCGGTCTCAGGATTTAAACGGCCTGTTTTCTTCCATTGGAGTCTGAATGTCGTAGCAAGTACGGTATCCGGAATATTGGAAGTGTCAATTACTTCATAGTGGCCTTCTCTATCTTCGTGGCCAGGAATTTCAACCTCATAAGATAAATTTTTGTGTAATTCTTCTACCTGATCAAAATCTTCCCAGTTTGAATAAATGGACTCGTCGTAAACTTCTTTTGTGTCGATAAAAGGCTCGCGGCCTACATGGTCGGCATCCAGACCGAAATTGTCACCGTATTTATTTTTCCGACCTTCTTCATCCGTGATATCCGCACCGAGCATATCTGCCCGCTCCGTCTCGTCGTCATTCAAATGAGACTCATCGGCGTTGATGATCAGATAAACCTTTGGCATGTAAACGCCGTCAATATTCTCATAATGTTCATCGAGCCATGTCGGAACGCGGTCGTCTTCGTCTTCATAGACTTCTTCGGATTCCGGGTCCGGATTTTCTTCAGGATCATATGTGAACATCAAAGGATTGCTCTCATATTCCGTATCTTCTTTTTCGATCGTAATCGGCACGAACAGATCGTTATATTCGTTAATTTGGTCCTGATAATCCTCATACCCCATAGAAGTAAATTCAACTTCACGAAAATCCTCAGCCGTCACGCCCCAGGTCCGCCCCGCATCCTGATACACGTCTTCATCCAGGGCCTTTTGCTTTTTGGACCACATCTGCATCAAATCCTGGAACAAATCGTTCGAAATAACCGTATTGTACTGGAAAAACTCATGCGCATACGGCGCGGTCACATCATTGACCGGATCGTCGATCCAGTATTTTGCCCGCGGATTATCCTCGTCAAATAATGCTTCTTCTTCTTTTCCGAACAGTGAAAATTTATGGCTGATCAATTCACCGGAAGCGTCCACATGAGCCGGCATATACTGATATCCGTTCACATAGGCATTTTGGTCGAGCCCCTCGGCATTATCGTAATAAGTACCGATGGCCGCATCTTCTTCATTCGGCAAACTGCAGTACTGAGTAATCAACATCCATCTGTTATGCTGTTGCTGCTGATAGACCATATCCGTAAACGCTTCTACCTGGTCAGCCGACCAGCTGGGACAGGACTGCTCGATATCGTGCTTGATCTCTTCCCACGCTTTGAACGTGTTCAAACCGTTCTTTTCTTCCCCAGCCGTTAAGAACGATTCTTTCTGATCGTTGCCTTTCTTCGCGTATTTACGCTTGAATGAATTCCCAGCAGTCATAACTTCGTCAATTTTTGCCGTAAAATCGCCATAATCTAAGAAGAACGCGTTCTCACGGGTGCTGTTGGAAGTACCCTCGTAATCGTCCATATCCGTGTTATCCGGCTGATGATAGTCAAACGCTAATTCTTCTTTGATCCAGTTAAAGATCGGCACTTCCTGTCCCTCCGGCAGGTCTTCCGGTTCTGCAATATCTGAAGTCACGCTCTGCGACTCGTCTGCCGTTGCAGCATAATTGCGCTTCTGATCATAAATATAATCACCATAATAGCTCTGTACGGCATTCGCCCCGGCATAGATCATGATATGTCTCGTCGTCAAGTTGCTCATATCTACGAACCGGGAAGGCAGATTGCCAAACCCGTTATCCTGGTTGCCCATGCTGACCATGATCGTACCGGAAGAAATATTTGCCGCACCGGTATAAGAATACAATACGTCGCCGCGCAAAAATCCAACAGGGTTCCATAATTCATTGCCGTCGGCGTTTCGTGTGCCCTCGGCTGCCGTCAGATCACCCGCATCATAGCTTTCATTTACACTGTCCGCGTCGTCTACCTCGCCCGCGTTGCTTGCCGAACCGGTCAGCATATAAGTAAGCTGCATCACAGGGTTTCCTGCGGGGAAATTTGCATCTGCCCCTGACATACGGACAGGGACGCATGCCGACCTGTCACAGGACGAGAAATAACCGTCACTGCCGATACCTGTTTCCTGCGGCAGTACGAACAAATGCGCCTGATAATAATACTGGGTAGACGCCCATAGGTCACGTTTCTCGCCATGCGTGAAACTTGCATCGTTAATAATATACGGCGCAAAGAAGCTCCGCCTGAGGCTCGCCCCGGCCTCGTCATCATTTGCGTAATCACCGCCTTCCAGCCATGCCACAGAGAGAGCTGCGTCTACGATTCCGGAGGTCTGCAGCACATATCCGTTATCGCAAATCGTCGCATCTGCGTTTCTCGCGGATCCCGCAGCCAGATCCGAACCGGCTAAGATCGACGCCATATTATCTACATCGCTTGTGTACTGGCTGTTCGCCGCGGCGGCCATTACATAGCCCGTCGCTTCCGGAATATTATCTGTTCTCTGGCTCACCAGGGCAGGATCGCTGTTCCCGCCGCTGACAAAAGTTGTAAAGAAATTTACGGTGGAATTATAAGCATCCAGCCCCTGCCACTCACCGCTGTCCGGCGCGAGGCTTGGATAGCTGTTCTGAAACTCAGCCAATAAGAACGCAAGCTGATAAGCCAGGTCATACCAGTGATAATCGCCGGAAATAACATCCTGGCCGTCCAATAATTTATCGCCGCGCTCACCCGTCCACTGCACCAGGCCAAGACCTACGCAGACATTGCCGTTAGAATCCATATATCCGCTGTTCGCATTTGGGAACTGCTGCCCGTATGCCCAATATGCCTGTTTGGACGTATTGGCGTCTGCACCGCCGCTCGGAGACCCGCAGGCTGCGAAAAATGCCTGCTCTGCTGCTTCGCCCGCGCCGTGCTCGATAATCTCAGCTTGGACGTGCGACTCTGTAATAAAACATGAGATCATGCCGATCAGGAACTGTTCGGAATAACCGTAATGGTTGACAAAAACATCATACATGATGTTCACGTTTTCCTGAATGTCCTCATCCTGAGAAGCCAATCCGGAATTTGTGTCGATCACGTCTCCCACGCAGGTCCATGGGATCTCGTTCTTGACCAGGCCTTCGTGCTTCCGATATTCAAACTGCGATAACGTGAACAACACACCACCGCCTATGATGATAGATAAAAACATGATCGCCGTTTGATCTTTTACGCCGAACATGGACGCCACTTTTGTAATGCCGCCCATGATATTTTTACCCATATTTGCTTTGAATGTGAAAAAACCATTTTTCGCACCCTGGGCCAGATTTGATGCCTCTTTATTGCCAGCGCCTAAAAGCCTTGACAATAAAGACTGTTTTTTCTTCCCAGAATTTTGAGTTTCCCGCGTCGCATTCTGCACATGCTCTTTATTCTGTTCCGTAGACGCCTTGACCTGCGCGGTTCTGTCTTGAATCGACTGAAACTGTTCCTGGTCTTCAGGCGTGATCTCTATATCACGCCTGTCTTTATCTTTTTCACTCATAATAGGACCTCCGTTTTAATACAAGAAGAACTTCGATGTATCCATATTCGTGGTCAGCATCTGGTTCACGGATTTTGCCTGATATTCCAGTGCTAAAAGCTCATCCAGATGCGTATAATAATTCTTCTTATTCGTCATATAGCCGTTCAGCGCCGACGTATATGCGTTAATATCAGCTACGAGAGAAGACATATAATCTTTGGCAATACCATCCTGCGAATTGTTTGTTGTCTGCATTTCAACATAACTTCCGTCGATCTGCCGCCAGCTGTCGTATTTAATCGTCGAAGGCATCAATGACGTATACTCATCCGACTGATATGTCTCTTTATCTCTTTGGTATTGCGCATAATATGTCAGATAATCCTGATCGGAGATCTGCTCGCCGCCTGCATACGCCTGGGCCAGCATACCGTAAGATAACGGCTTATTCTGCCACTCGAAATCCACACATCCGGGATACAGATAATCAGTATGCAGAAAATAATAATTATGTTCGATCTCGTCTTTATCGGTGTATTTGATACCCTCTCCCGCAGCTGCTTCAACCATATTATCCGAAATTACTGTCTCTGATGTCTCGCCGATCTCAGCACCGTCATAATTAGAAGAAATGCCGCCAGTTGAATCATAACACATTTCAGGCTCAAATTTCAACGGCTGCGTCTCAGCCGGCTCGCTGATGTCCACCACGTCGCTCGCTATGTAATACGGCAGCTCCGGCACCAGAACACTTAAAGCCAGACGCTCAGACGTTGAAGTAAAATCCAGATAATTCTGCCGCATGGAATTTGTATCATTGATAAGCCTCAGATTCAGATTATTATATTCATCTGCTAAGACAATATCGCCGTATACATCCGTAGGCGATACAACTGTCTTATCCAGACATTCCAGCTCTTCCATCATTGGCGAACCCAAATTAAACTGCAGTCTGACCTGGTTATGATCATAGAACGACTGATCTTGTTCGATGTTCGGGTCAAACGTATTTGTATCGGCAATAATAGACGCTGCTGTATCATCACGGATGATCAGGCTGTACACCTGACTGGCAAAACCTCTGTTATCCGTCAATAAGATCCCGAAATATCCGGTATTGCCGTAAGAATACATAATACAAGTCGGCTTGTTGGTCATCTTCGTATTCACGCCGCTCATATAAATAGAATAGTTGCCCGCATTGACCGAAGACTTACTGCCGTTGTGCAGCATGATGAACGCTTTTGTGTTGTCGCTGTTCGTGCGGACATCAACAACATTGCCGGTATCACCGGTACGTGACCATGTATAAGACGGCGTATAAATCACTGTATCCGACAAATGCGCTCGATTGGACACTTCCTGCAAATGGATTCCATACACCGTGAAAGTGCAGATTAAAAAGAAAAACGCGAAGATCAGCGCAAAGAACCTTTCAGTTCCGTAGTGGCGCCCAAAAAATTTTCCGATCATGGTTTTGATATTCCTCCTCCAGATTCAAAGTCTTTCTAAATTATATAATAAAAATAATAAAAAATCAACAATTTTAATAAAAATAAATATGAAAAAAGGCATCTGCCGGTCATGCCGTACAAATGCCATTTTTCTGATAGCCAATCTGCGCAGATGGTTATGTATGATAACCAGTCGATCTCTTATTGGCCAAGCTCTTCCAGCTCATTCGACAATGCGTTACCGAGACCGCTCTCATTAGATGCGGTCAAAGTGTCTTTGAAAAATGCACCGCCGGCACAGAACAGAGCGCCGATAATGATCAACAGGATATTCACTACCCAGTTAACCTGAGTCTTACCATGAGAGATAAGGCCCTGTGCGATCTTGAAAATGCCGACGATGATCATCACAATACCGATAACGATCATCAACGCAGCACCGATGTCGCGGAGTTTGTCACTCGCATTGCTAAGAACGTTCTCGATAGACCAGCCGCCGGAACCGCTGAACATAATTCTTGTGAACGCCGCATTGCAGGCTGCTGCAGATTTTACGACCATAGAACCCATCGCTGTTTACCTCCTTCTTTCATAATATCTTACACGGCTTATAATAACAAATCTGGTGCAGAATGTCAATATATTTTTGATATTTTTTTTAATGGTTTTTATTATTTTAATAGTAAATTATATAAAAGAAAATACCCCTTGACATTTATCAAGGGGTATTTTTTTAAGAATTAGAATTCTGGCCGATCGAACCGTTCTCATAAACGCCTTCAACTTTCTGAGCCGTGTCGTTATTATAAAGATCAATCTGATCGCCGTCACCGATACCGAGCTTAGCCGCCGTCGAACTTAAAGCATTATACGTCGTCGCCGCGGCTTCACGCAGCTTCATCTGAGCCGAAGCGTTGATCTGCTGTCCGCCCGATGTAGTTACGTTATCATGCAGACCTTTCTCCTCCATGCTGCCCGCTGAAAGCGTAACGTCCATGCTCTGATCTGAATACGTAGTTCCACCGCCTGCGATCCTTGCGTCAATGAAACTTGCGTCTCCGCCGTCAACGCTCATTGCGTAAGAAGCTGCTACCGCTCCGCCATTCTGGCTGACATTTCCCGCTCCGCCGCTTGTCGAACCTATAGTCATCATGCTGCCGCGAGACACATCACCATAACTTGCCTGCATACCGGATCTTCCAGCGTGACTGTTGATTGCGTCGATCGAATCACGGTAATCTGCTGTTCCGAAATTACTCTGCGCCATCTGATCCATGCGTGAAGCGATTTCCTGTTTTGTTGCACCGTCTGCGACCATTTGGTCGATCTCTTCGCCCTGGACAGCCGTAAGTCCGTTGACATCATAAGTGTTGGCCAGCTTCGCCCATCCCTGATCGCTGTTCGTTTGATTCGGATTCGGCCTTGCCTCGGCTGTTTTCGCCTCGCCGGAATACTGCTCCCTGAACTGCTCTGCCCGCTCAGCATCACCGAAGTTCTCCTGATCGTATTGGCCTTCCAGTTCTTCCGCGCCTTTCAGATCGCCGCTGTCCAATTTCTCGTTAATTGCATCCTGCTGCTCGTCTGTATAGCCGCTGTCGTTATAGTTGCCAAATCCGGCCAGCGCCCGCCTTGTTGCATCGTCCTCTTCGTTGTCAACACCGGAAGCCTGCCAATCGCTGATATCGCCCTCTGCAGCCGCCTCGTCAACAGAACCGTCATCCATATCACCGCGGGGATCTGCTGCCGCACCGTCAACACCTGCGCTTCCGTCTGCACCGGAACTGCCGGAACCGCCGTTCTTGAGCGCATCTACGCCCTCAGCCATAGAGTCTACGGCACCGCTGATATCGCCGTCTTTGATCTTATCCATTGCATCTGAGAACGATTCACCTGCGTCACCGGCCATGTCGCGCACTACGTCGCCCAATGCGCCATCGGTATTCAAAGCATGGGCCGCCATAGCACCTGCACCCACTGCTGCGACAGCACCAAGCGTCCCGCCATTCGCGCCCATAGGCATCTGAGCCTTTGTACCGAACATAGAGTTTAAAATCGTCGTGATGAAACTCTTGATCGTGATAATAATCGCTTTCCGCCAGCGGATCAACTGCATCGTGCCCCAGAGAATACCGCATATTGCGACGGCATTGCCAATCGCCGTAGGAATATCATATCCGGCGCCGCTCAGAATACTGCTTCCGCCGCCACCTCTCAAGATACCCATGATGAATTGAATGGCCACTTTCATCAGACGGACGATGAAATCGACAATGTGGACTGCCAGGGAGTACAACAGGCCTGTCACGGCCAGCTCCGTAATAATCGCCATGACCGTTGCAAGAGACTCTACGAAGCCCTGGATCGAACCGACCATCATTTTGAAGATCGACGGGATCATCTTGATCGACTCAACGATAATGTTCATCATCATCGAAATTCCGAACACCCACCCCAGCATGCCGAACGAAGTCAACATAACAAGCGTATAAGCCAGCTGAATGATCTCGTTGAGACCAACATACGCCGCCGTCACGCTGTAATGCGCAACTGTAACACCGGAGCTGGACAACAAATCCCTTGCATGTACATGCACGTTACCGTTTTCAAATATGCTCTGCATATAGTTATACATAGACATAGCCGACATGCTGTTATGCACAGATAAGTCAAATGTAGCTTTTATAATTTCACCACTGCCACTAGCATCGTTGACACGTATGCCGTCAGCATAATTATCCCCGGCACGTAATGTATGCGTAAACAAATATTCGCCGCCGCCGCAATGCAATACGACACTTTGGCCAACGCCTGTGGTGCCTAATAATTCCAAGTATATGCGTTCATTTGAATCACTGGCATTGATATCTATTTCATTCTGATCACTATCAACGCCATCATCATACATTGAAAAAGCCCATAAGCCGTTTGTGGCTGTATCTTTCGACAGTAACGCAGATAAAATTGCATTATATATTGATTGGTATTGTTTAAGCGTATCAGAATCACTACCGTTTGAATATCCTGTAAGCGACTTTACTGCTTTGGATATTTGATTGATATCCGGAGTAATTGCGCCTGTATATGTATCAGGATCAATCGTTTCGCCCTGCGCATACCGCAGCACAAGGCTGCGGCAGTAATCATATAATTCTGCTGTATCAGCACCGGACGCAGCATTTCTTGCAACAAGATTAGCATAATCAATCGTCCGATCGCTGGTATTTGCCACATTATGTGTAGCCGATAACCCTGCAACTGAACCGCCTGAATTATAATTCAAATTATAAATCAGTTCTGCCATCTCAGGAGCGTTGCCATCGGCTAAAACGACCATATCATGAGTAACAACATTATATTCTATTGAAAGCGATTTACCTACAGGAAAACAATATTTTGGATTTGCTGTAGCTGAACCAAAATCACAGAATTCTTCATAAATATACGAAGAAACTCTGTATTGCGTAGAATCCGTATACGCACCGAGAATCGAAATACACTCATGGTAGATCATCATGACCAAAGGTACGCCGATGAACATTACGACAACCCGATAGAACAAAGTTTTAGCCTTTTGATATGCCACCTGCGTCGCGTTATAAGCCTTTGTCTTAAACACCGTAATAGATGCGACAAAAATAATGATCATCAAGCCCAGAATAACAAACCTAAAATTACCGAGAGCTGTATAGATCCTCTTTACGTCCTGCATAAGAGGTGCGCTCTGGATCGTCGATATGATCGTACTGTCACCGCCATTGATACCTGGTGAAGTAGAACCATTGAACAAATAACCAATGATATCCAAGCTGCCCATAGCTTTAATTACAGTCGATACCAATCCGGATGCCGTATATGCCAGTACATAGGCAATATAAATCGTATATCCAAAAAATACGCGGAAAATATCATTTGAGTCGCCTGCATTCAAAGTCTCATCAAGACCCATATCAGCCCACATCTGGCCAAACATGATATATTGAATGAATTTATTAGCAGATGCACCTGATAAATCTGTATATTTTTGTGCACCGTCTTCAGCATTCTGTGCATAATAAGACAAAAAAGTATCAATCGTTTTTGTATATGAATCCGCCGATTGACCGCTTGATACAGCTCCACCGGAACCTTTATCGCTCGTAGCCTCTTTATCTGACGGACCTAAATAATTACCAACCGTACCAAGTTTAACATTACCTAAAAAGGTATCATTACCGTCAGCTCCATGTGCCTGAAACCGCCCTTCAATCGTCTCTTCCGCCTGGCTCAGAAGATTTGCAAGATTCAAAAACGAAGTATTCGCCGTATCGCCTGAGGACGCGTTCCCGCCGTTCGCCGCGTTTACGACCATGAGAGAACAGGTACCTGCAACGACCAGAACGGCTAACAGAAGCGTCAGCCGGTCCGATACGTAAAAAATATTTCTGCATTTGTGTTTGATCTTATTTAAGAGTTTCATACCTGTTTAAACCTCCCGCGAATATTTCCAACCCCAAGAACCAGATCCATGTTGAACAGCACGTTCGCGCCATTCCGCCGGATGAACGTCCTCATAGGGCCTTTCTTCGTCAAGCTGCGTGACAGATTATCGGGAATACGCTGGTTGATCAGCTTCTGATAAGCATCTACCTGCACCGGCGTGAACGATCCGAAGATCGTATAATCCGCCTGATCTATCTTGCAGAACCGGTTATCATCAAAAGACTTGTCGATGCTGTCATATAAAAAGCATACCCGCCCGCCGCGCCGGTATAACGCGTCGAACTGCCGGTTCACATATTCTTTCACGGCGCCGTCGATATGCTCAACACCGTGGATCACGACCAGATCGCCCTTTGACAAACTACGCACCGCATACGAAACAATGTTCACGAACTGTGCCATAGCTAACCCGTTGCCACGGATCAGCAGATCCGAAAAATTATAAATCACGCGCTTTGACCTGACCGCATCATCAATCTGAGAATTTGTAACTACGTTAAATAAGTCGCCGTCCGTATCCAGCATCTCGGTAAATGCGATCTTTAATATTCCCAGCGCATCCACTCTCTGCTGATCTTTCACATCCGCCGCATTGGCCTTTTTATGTTCCATCTCGATATAGGCGTTGAACATCGCTAATTTGGGATACGAGGTATGAGGTAGGCCTAAAATCCTCAGCAGATGCTTTTGCTTCTGAGCATCTTTATACCACATGCCCTGGTCGATGTAATATTTCTCCAAAATTTCTTTCAACACGCCCAGTGTAACGCCGCGCTGCTCCTGTGTCAAGGGATGCACCTGTTCCAGCATCAACGATATTTTCTGCAACTGCTCTGAAAAAATCGAAAGCTCGTCATCCAGATACGGATCACCGAACATCTCGAACATGTTGATGTCGCCTTTGCTCAGATTCAAACGCCTTGTGATCCCGTTAAACTTCGGCCCCAGCTCATCCAGTTTGGTATCGTCAAAGATAAAATGCACGACACGCCCGTTCTGCATCAGCGTACTCTGCGCCAGCTTAGATCCCCAGTACGCCGAAACAGGATTTCTGGCATCCGTTTCGTCAAAATCGTTGTTCGCGATTACGACATGATGCTTGTAACCGTTCACATCAAACAAAATCGCCGCGTTATTTACATCATCAGTCATAACGCCGACATACTCGCCATTCTTATCATCCAGGCCCTTTGTGACCAGATTATAAGAACCGGCAAATTCGACAGATGTAAAACCGAACATCTTCCCGCGCTGCTTCTCAGGATTTGCCAGAAGAGAACCCAGTTCATCGCGCTGACAGGCATCCATCGGCCCTGCCTGCAGAGAACCGAAACGCTCGATATACGTCTGTTCCATTTTATCAACTGTCTTATCAAGCAGTTCCAGCGAATCCGCTTTGACAAGCATCTTATAGATAACTCCTAAATAACAGCCGCTGGACTGAAGTTCTTCAGCAATCCGCTGGAAATCTATGGCCTTTGTCCTGTTCCGCAGCTTTGCCGTAGACGTACCGCCGTTATTGTTGATCTCGGTCTCGTTCATCTGCGTGATGCCTTCGGCCTTGCTCTGATGGGAGCTGATCCAGCTCTCCGTAAAACGCTTGATATTTTCGAATGAAATAATCGAGACACCGTCCGGAATGCTCATCACGACACGGTTGATGCCCCAGAACGCACCAAAATGATCGTCTACCCCGTCAGGGTGCATATAAGTCAGGATCGTACAGTATTTACCGTCGATCTCAAAATAATCAGAATGAAAAACATATTTTCTTTTCGGCTTGATATTTAACAAAAACGGTTTCTCGTCATAAGTAACGCGCATCATTTCATCCGCTTTGTCTTTGGACTTTTTCTTTGTCGCAGTCAGCTTCTGTGCCAGCGCATCCGTAAAATTCGGCATGATACTCTCCTCTTTCTCTTAAATTTTATGCAGCGTAGATCGTGTGATATACGAACTCGACATCCTCTTTGTATAAGGCTTCGACCGTGTTGAACATCAGCGAAGAATTATGTACTTCATTGGATAAGATCGAATGAGCCTTGGCAGCATACTCTTTGGAGCCGGCTACCAGCAGTAAATACTGATGAATGCTCTTAAATTCCGAACCGACGAATTTGTCAAGCACATCATAAGAATCCTGCATGATCTTCTGGATGTCCTTATCGTTGTTATCGCGCTCACGAAATAATTTTTTGAAATTCATCTTTTGGCGGATCACTTTTTGCGGCTCTTTGACCGTAATATATTCGATCCGGATATATTCCGGCATTTTTCTATAAAAGTTATCCACGCGGTCGATGATCGCGGCTTTATCGCTGTCAAATAAAAGCGCCGACGCATTGCCTACGACGCGATACATAAACCCGCAGGTGCCATCCAGGAACGTAATGAGGCCGGTATTCTCATCAATATCTTTTACGCCGACCATGCGGTAAAACGCCGTGGGATTGTCGGTCCGCCTTGTCTTTAAGACTCTCGTGGACTTGTTGAACATATAAGTTGCCATATAACGCAGCGCCTTGAACCGGCTCTGCCCGCCTTTATCCGTCGTTGTGACCAAAAAGACGAACGCGAGAACACTTCCCATGAAAAGGACTTTGAACAACGGATTCAAATAATGAAACGGCAGCGCCTGTGTGAAACACATAATGAACGAACCGAATACCGCCGCGATCCAGACAAGAATCACCTTTAACGGTAAGGGCCGCAGGCCGACGCCGCCGTTCGTCTGCAGTGCCACTTCTGTATCAAGATACGAAACATCCAGGTTTGTGGGGATCTTATACGATGCTTTCATAGACAATCTACCTCATTTTCTTTAAAAATTTCATGAAACCAGTATAACATAATCCGCTAAATAAATCAATAAAAATAATAAAAATATATAAAAGGACTCAAATTTAATAAAAATAAACTTGAGTCCGTTCAGACTTACATGTACTTGGACATCTTGGACGCCAATGGTGAGATCAGTTCGTCATCCTGCGCCGCCTCAGGCTGCTGCTTATTCGGATCCTGCTCTTCTATTTGAGTCAAATCATTATAGAGCATCATGCGCTCATACGCAGACTTGGACGAATCATTTAATAATTTGTCCTTATCATAATTATCAGGCACCGATTCGACCGGCCGCTCCACCCGCGCTTCTTTTAAATCAACATAGTTTTCCTGAATCTTCTCACGGTATTCCGTCTGATTCTGCCGTTCCGGATTCACGGTCTCCTGCATTTCCTGATCTAATTCCAGAGCGCCGGGATTAAAATCTTCGTATGTGATCTCATAGGGATCTTTGAAAAAATTATCGAAATCAGCATTTTCTGCCAGACAGTGAACCAGAGAAAGTCCTCTCGCCATCTCAATGATCGTCATCGGAAATCCGGAATCATTAGGTGAAGAATAGATTGCATATTTGGACGCCGGATTCGCATTATCGCCCAGATAGCTGTCCGCGTCACCGTAGGCTGCCTGCGAGCGCATCTCTTTTAATATCTTCTGGAACTTGACCACGGCGTTCGGGGCGTTCAGATCGCCGGGCGTGAATACTGCCTGGAATCCGCCCTGGGCGTTCACCTGTTCCATAAATTCATCCGGAGTAAGTTCCAGATGTGTTCCTCTCACGGAATTGAACCCGTCCTTTCCGCCGAGAATGTAGTCCCCGGTGAACAGAACGCAGTCAGGTTCCACGATCGTCGGTCCGGTATACTGGAACAGACAGTTCTGATAATCTCTCATAGTCTCGACGATCTCCTGCTGCCTGCGGGCGGACATTTTCTGCATATATTCAAAAGTATCCTGTGTATTGATATTATTCTGCATGGTCTTCCTCCAATCTTAAACTCAATTATATAAATATATGAACGCCTTGTCAAGATAACAGGTATCTTATTATTTTTTCGATTCAGTGCAAATAGCCAGATCTTCCGTTGTGTGATAACCGGTATAATCTCCTTTTCGATTAAAAACACGTACCACCCGGTTATAATAATCGATCCCCGCAAAATTCATAAATTCCTGAATTGTATGTTCTTTCCCCGGCCCATAAATACCAAGATATTCAGGACTGCCAAATTCACCAAATAATATCTGATTATGAACCTGTTCAGATGTTCGTTTAGAACATCCGGTAGAACTTAACGCCGGTTCTTTTGTAAAAATAGGAATCTCAGGATATGTGTTCTGCCTGTGATATAAATGATAGATACATTCGATATGAGGTGCAAAAATACGCCACCCGTGTGTCCACAGCCGTGCGGCATAGGAACATTCATCTGACATATGGTACATATCCGGATCATTCAGTACTTCTTTATCAAATTCAGACGGCCCGAACAAACACCCGCCGCTGATAAAAGCGCTCTCTGAATTATGCTGAGACGGTTTATATGCGAACTGGCACCGATACGTCATCGAAAGTTCATGAAAATCCAAAGCGGTCGCTAAAAAACAATAATGGACTGCTGTTCCTGATGTAAACGCTGTATCATAGATATCTGCCGTACGCATTTTTTCAGTCAAAGATATCGGGTACCCGGAAATAACGGATTTTTTCACGGGGTTTTCTTTTAAACAGGCGATCAGTGCTGCATCCCAGAAATCAGCGAACCGCATGTGGCTGTCGATATGAAAAGAATACTGCTCATCATCCACCATCTGCTGGCAGATATTCCGCGCCGCGCATAGACCAGGCGCTTCTTCCGGCTGGATCTGTATATATTTGCAATTCGGCAGTCCCATCACGAATTTAACGCGATCAGGATCATTATCCTGCAGACAGATACAGAAATGCAGACGTGAAGGATTTGCTGCTTTCGCCAATGCCGATTGAATCGTAGGAATCAATTCCGGATCACAGAACGCCGGTATCTGTATCGCAATCTTGGACGTCAGATCCGGTTCTTTTACATTCAAAAGATAGGATAAGTACGGTATCGTTCCGATTTTTTGTTCCAGGGATTTTATCTTTTTGTGAAACAGTTCCGGCCGTCTCGCCTCCAATGCCGCTTTTTTATCAAAACTCATATGCAATACCTCTCTATGTTTTTATAAAAGCATTATACCAAATAAAATTCTGTATATCAATAATATTTTTATATAAAATAATTTATCTTTGTTTATTCATAACAACAAAAACCCGCCTGTCGTATAACAGGCGGGCCCGTTCTTATTTTACGAACTCTACGACCTCGATCTTCTCGGCAGATGCGTTCCATTTCACTTTTGCTTTGAACGCCTTGCCGGATTTCCCGATGAATTTATTTCCGAGAATTGTCTTCCCGGCCTTCAGATCGGCTTTCTCGGCATCTGTGAATGTGTACTGGCACCAGCTGCTCGGTCCGTCGTTAATGAAACGCGTCCTGGAAAAACCGACGAACTCAACGCCGTTATAGGTCTGCTTCTCCAGTTTACCGGCACATTTGTACGGCTTCCCTGCAGACGAGACCGCGTCGATCTGGATTTCTTCACCGTTAAGCAGCGCCTCGCATTCATCATCCGTAAAACGGTGTCCCGACCATATTCTTTTCGGATGCACTTCCTCACCGTTCCATGTTCCCTCAAATCTTTCCGCCTGATCTCCACTCATAGTTAAATTAAGCTCCTTTCTCATATTTTGGCCGTTTGTGTTCATAACGGCGATATCGTCCAGGACAAAACCTGCGACTTCTGCGAGGCATTCGTCCGGATCTTTTTTCTTCTCAGCGATCAGCTTCATGTCATCAAAGACATGTGTCGTGATCTCAAGCGTGCCGATATGCGTTCCCGGCAGCAGCTTGTAGCTCATCGTGCCGTATTCCGTCATCGTGATCTTGCCCTTGCTGTCCTTCAATAACGGATATTTGGACTTCTCATTCGTGATCTCAGCGTATGTGCTCGTCCGCGTCGCACCGGTCCCCACGTCTGCCTTGTCAAGCTGGTTCATGAGCCACTTCATCGTAGGCGACTGCGGCTTCGGCGGAAATCCTTCGTAGATAAAAGGCGAACCCGTCATACCGAATCCCGCTGCATTTTCGGACTCATCCGGATCATCGTCTGTCTGATACACCAGCTTCCATCCGGGCTTGACCGGAATGCTGACGTGAGACTTAAAATCCGGATATTTCTCTAAATAAGCGTCCTGCGCATCGTACTCATAATCCTCGCACAGCATGGCCAGATACGACGTCGCCAGGATATAATAGATCTCTCCCGCGCACTTTCCATAAGACGCCAAGTCGTTTAATTTATCCGGCACATTGGTTCCAGGCCGGTTCGCGCCGTGGGCCATGCCTTCTTTTACAAAGCCTGTCCTGGGAGATTTATTTGTCAATAATGCCGGATCTACGCCGACTACATTAGCGATTTTATCGCAGTACGGCAGCAGTTCATTGAACTGTTCCAGCGTAATTGCTTTATCTTCGGTCCTTGGATAAGACACTACCTGGGCTTCATACATCTTCTGATAAGTGTCCAGCACCTCTTTTGCTTTGTAGCCTTTTGACGACAATCTCGCGGATAAAGTCGCCAGGTCGATCAGCTTGGGCGGCGCTTTTTTCTTACGCGTCTTCCCGCCACAGATCACGGCCGAGTCATTGTACTTACCTTTCGGAACCTGGTTCTTGTCGTCGTATTTCTGCTCGTCCGGATTCACAAAGATATTGGAGTTCTCGTCTTTGAACCGATACTGGTAATACGGGATCTTTTTGTATCCATTTACTTTGGCCAGCTGGTCGCCTACCAATAAGATCATCGCTGATTTCAGCCGCCCCTGACGCAGCACCGCCTTTCCGTCCCCGCATTTTGTGGCCACTCTTGTGAACTGCATCGACAGAAAATCCCACTTAGACCTGTAAAGCGCCTTCTGATAATCAGGATCGTCATAGATCGAAGCGAAATGCTTGCGGTTCACAAAGGCTTTTTGCAGCGAAGCCGGCGCCTCATCGGCAAAGAACATCCTGGAATACTTTTTTCCCGAATCAAAACCGAGATTGATGATGATCTCGTCTGCCAAAAGCGTTCCCTCACCGGAAGGGTCATCATCCGTCGCAATCACGATCTCATCGCATTTCAAAAACGTATCGCGGATCGCGTCCAACGTGTCCGTCACATCATCTTTTTCGGCATAGTCCCACTTGAAATCACCAGGATCCCAGGGCATATTATTCAGCGCCCAAGAATGATACTTATCTTTTTTATCTTTCGGCACCTGATGTTCCGGATCTTTGAACTCATACAGGTGTCCGCGGGCGCAGCACAGCTGGAATGATTCACCGTTGTAAGTCCCGTTCGTCCCGCCGAACGCTTTGGCCATGTTCCGCATTGCGCTGGGTTTTTCTGCTAAGATAGCTAACATATCGTTCGTCTCCTTATTTGTTGATTTTTAATAATTATATTAAAAATAATATCAAAAGTCAATAGGTTTACGCAAAAAATCTGCCGTTTTTCACGGCAGATCTTAATTCAAGCCTCATATTGTTCTTCAGATTCGGACTCAGGTGCTTCGGTACTCTTGCCTGTCGCCTCAAGCAGCTTTGCAAAACTCGTACCGAGCATCTGCATCGTACCACCGCCGGTCTTTTCAGCAATACCTTCGGCGATGTTATTAAGCAGGCCGTCTTCATTTGTGAGCGATTCTGACGCCGCACTGAGGATCTTTGCTGCGCCAGGCGATGTCTGCGCAAGGCTGTCGCCGATACCGTCCAGTACATTGCCGAGCTCCGTCATATTCATAGAGAGAACATCGTCCGTGGTCTCAGCGTCCACAACAGTCTCTTCGCCGGGAACCGTTTTATCATCTGCGTCTGCCTCTTCTCCGCCGTTATCGACAACGGCGCCATCCGTCATTTCTTCATCCGAAGATGCGCCTGGAACATATTTAGCGTCTACGTCCGTTTCATTTTGGCCGTCTAAGAAATTAAACCCGTCAGCCCAGTTTTTAATGCCCAGACCGACCAAGCCGAGCGCTCCGCTTGCTAAAAGTCCTTTCTCACCCACGTTATTCCAAACGGTAGACGCGAAACCAGCGCCGCCATGCAGGATCGTTGCGCCCATATCTTTCACGTCGGACCATACTTTCTTGCCGCCGGTCTTGATCATCTCAAACTTCGCCTGCGCAAGCTGTTTGTCCGCAGCAGACTCTGCATCGACCATCTTTAAGGCATCCTCAAACGTCACATAAGATCCCTGCGCCACTGTGTCGCGGGCCGTCTCGTCCGCGTTAACGTCTTTTTCTTCCAGCTGTTTTAGGGTATTTTTTGCCGCCTCGTAGTTATCGTCGATCGCTGCCTGGTTATGCTCATAAGCATCTTTGGCATTTTCCGTCTGCGCTGCGATATTCTGATCTACATTCCGTCTGGAATCAGATACAAGCTCCTGCTCTTTCTGCTTATTTTCATCACTCATAAAAACATTACCTCTTTTAATATCGGATTATCGTTCACACTGTCGATTATATAATATATATATAACAGTGTCAAGATTTAGACTTTGAAATGCGCAGCTTCTTCATATTTTCCTGTACCTGCTTTCCACGCGCGATCATATCCTGCGTGGATTCATGCCCCTGTTCCAGCTCGGCATTTGCATCGCCGTACACGCCGTTCATCATATCCTCCGTATCATCATAATCTATTTCCAGATCCGTATATTCAGGTTCATCTTCATAATTATAATATCCATCATCCGGTTCATAGCTGTCTGATTCAGGCTGTGCATCATCTGACGAGACAGTCTGTACCGGCGGCGTATAGATAGATGCACGAGTTTTCCGGCGCACCTGGTCTTTATACAGCTCACGGCCGTTCTTCGTTCTGAAATACTCATATGCCGTGTCCACGCCGGACATCATATCCCACACCATACCGTTTGATAAAAAGTCTACGTCTGAAGGAGATTCTCCCGGCATGATGGGCGGAGCAAACGCCAACATGTTCAAGACATTGTAACAAATCGCAATATAGATCTTATCCAGCCGGACTTTTTCATCAACTGAATCTTTCGCCGCAGCAGTCATCAGAGTAGAAACGATGTTGATCTGGTTCTCCAAAGTTTCTAACTTATCGACCAGGCTGTTCGACGCATTGTAGCTCATCCGGTTCAACTTTGCCGGTGAAGCATGGATATCCAGGTTCTCAGCAATTTCAAAGATACGTTCCAGCGTCTCTCGTGATTCAAACGCCACATCCTCAGGCTGTCCGAAATACCAGTACAGAAAGCCGGCCATGATCTCATTCTGCGTGGCCCGCGTCGAAAGCTGTCCGATTTCGCCCTGAACATATCTTAATAACTGCGTAGGAATAGCGATCGTGCTGACCTGATTCTTTGACACGACTCTTGCAGAATTACCGGATCTGGACATGCCGATCTCTTTGTTCATACCCCGCTCCTGGTTCATGCGCCTTATCATCGAAACAGAATTCTTCATGAGGGTAGCATTTAACAGTTGAGACGCCAGCTGCTTCTGGACATCCTGATATTTCGTATCGAACTGCCCGGTGCCTAATTCTACTTCACGGCTTTCTTTTACCGATTCCGCTGCCTCGTCCCGCGCCTCTTGATTCACCGCCGCTTTCTCCGCATTTTTTTTAGAAATGATAGCATCTGATTTATTTTTGCTGGCCGCATTATTCAGATTTTCTTTTAACGTCTTCCCCTGCGTTTCACGCTGCCGCTCATCATATTCAGATAAGAAACCCTGCACATCATATCCATTCATGCTGTTTCACCTCATTATACCATATTTGTATCATCATCTTCATACAAATAGTTATCGCCTTTTGTCAAATTGATCAAAGAGTTAAAACCCTCAATCGTAAGTTTTTCCAGATTAGCCACATTAGAACTCAGAATGGCCAGATGATCCGTGATCTGATTGATCCGCTGCGCTTCGAGCTTTGCGAGAGGATAATAATCCTCGTTATCGTAACGGATCTCTAAGTCGATCGCCTCTCTCAATAATTCAGAAATAGAAATATTCTTCTTCTCAGCAATGTAGACCAGCTTATCGTATGTATTCGAGTCTACAGTTGCAGTGACTCTTTTATCACTCTCTTTTCGCGCCATAGTTCATTCTCCTTTATGGATCAGCGTTGCCGTGCGCGTCTTCACACAGACTACGATCAATCTGTTCGACGTTCCGGCACGCCCTTTGCATGTCGAAAGCACCAGGATGCGCTTTGCCGGATCGAACTGCATGTCGACTTCTACTTCACTGTTAGAAGCCAGTCCGTCCAGCAATTCCTGATACTCCGGCGTCTCTAATGAATAAGCGCCGAAATCGAACACCGGATGATGCTTGTCTACGACGCAGACGGCCACGGCCTTATATTCCTCACGGTATTCCGGCGTATAGATATAAATCGGCGTCTCATTTGCAAATTTGGACTTCTCGAACTTATTCAACTGCGTGAACATGTCGCCGGACGCCATATGATGCCCGAATAAATAATTCACCGTCGGCTCCGGCCCGCCCAGCTGCTCGTCGCATAATTCAAAGATCGAGCCGTATGCGGAATTATGGCCGTAAATATCGTGGCTCTGATAATAATACGCATAAGGCTCTGTTTCTTTCAGAACAGGATAATCAATATTCGTCCCAGGGACATAAATATATTTTGACACGTCGGCATTGATCGCCCGCAGGGCATCAAAATCAATGATGCGGTAAAGCGGATCTTCTGTCGTATTATCGACCGATACTTTTTTTCCGGAATCATCCATGAAATCCTGCTCTAATTCTGAATTATCGGCAATATCCTGGATCTCCCGCCAGAGCAGTCTTGTATTATACAGCTTCATGAAATCCATGATGCCGAACACCAGCAGAACGACGCACACGATGCTCGTAACGCTGATCGCCGCAATCGTTTTTCTGTTGTATTTTTTATCGGGTTTCGGCGCAGAACCTGCATTTTTTAATTCAATAGCCATAGTTTTATTCTCCTTTTAATTCAATATAAAATTCCGTGCATGTGAACACCGGCAGCTTTTTATCCGACACACCGAACAAAACGCCGTCCCGGACATAGATCTTTGATATGTCGTCATCCTCAAGATAATAAACAGCCGACCGGTTCCCGTTCACCGTTTCCAGAAAAACAGCATCAGAACATAAATATTCATATTCTTCGCCGTTCATGACCAGATAAACGGTATCGTAGTTCTTTTCCTCGGCTTTCTCTTCTTTTGCCTCAGCCCGGAACCATACAGACGAATATGCAAAAGCAATAACCGCCAGCACCGCAAACAAGCTGATGATCTTCAAGGCTTTCGATGGTTTCTCTTCTTTCATACACGTTTTTTTTCCTTTCACGAATTTTACAAAAATTATAGCATATAAGATATTATTCGTCAATAAAATAATATAAAAATAATATTTTTGAACATAAAAACAGGACGGTCATAAAAACCGCCCTGTCTGTAAAAACCTTATTCCTGATCATCGTTCATGGTGTCCGCGATCTTTCTGCGTGTCCTGATGATATACCAGGTACATCCGCCGGCCAGTGCCAATACCGCACAGATGAGCCAGATATAATACTGAACTGTATCTGTCTGAGGCACACCGTTCTGCGCGTTCGGATCGTCTGAATTTAACGAATCGTCTTCGCCTTCGCCCGGCGCAAAACCGGAAACCGTGACTGTCTGAGCCACGTCGCCGAGGTTCTCATGCTTGATGATCGTCGCGCCGCTGTAATTATCTTTGATCGTCTCGAACGCCGTCACTTTCTGGCCATTCAATGCTAAAGTGTCAACTACCATGCTGACAGATACGCGGCCGGAAGCCTCATCCGGCGTGAACTCGGTCTCCACGGGAGTACCGATCGCCGCGCCGCTTGCCTGTGCTACGACAGAAGATTCGATCTTGTAAGTCGTTCCGGGAACCAGGCCCTCATATTCCAGAATGTCGATCACCGTAATCTCGGTGCCTGCCAAAATTGTCTTGTCGCTGCCGTTCTCACCTACCAGAGTCGTCTTTAATGTCGGAATTTCCAGCGTCTGCTTTTCATCCGAAGGATCGCAGTGGGACAGGATCAGTTCCAGGCCCTCTTCATCATAGACTTCCTCAAAAACGACTACCTTGCGGCCTGAGAAACCGCTGCTGTTCACCGGCAGATTTACGTCTACACGCCCCTGACCGAGATCATTTGTCGTAATCTTCGTCTCGACCATCGGCACCTGTGCGATCACGTTGCCGGTCTTTGCATCCGCCAGAGTCGTTCTTAACGTATAAGTCGTTTTGGCACGGAGTCCGGTATAAGTGACTTTATCAAGGATCGCCGCCTGAGAGTCGCATGCCAGTGTATGTGTACCGTTATTGGCATCCACAGCTGTCGTATAAATACCGGGCTCAGCCAGCTTCAGGTTAGCCGTAAATTCGATCATGTCGTCCTGCTCTTCGATGGAATCCGTAACGAACAGATCTCCGTCGATCTCATAGCCGTCAGGAATTTCTGTAAGGGCCACCAGATAACGGCCGTAAGGCAAGTCTGCCGTGATGCCCGCGCTCATCTGCCCGATAGGGATCACGATCTCACGGCACTTTGCGGCATTCTGAGCCAGCAGCAGGCTCTGCAGCTGTTTCATATCCATATTTTTGTTATTCGCAATATTCGTTTTATAGAGAGACTGCATGGTCTCATAACGCTCTTTGTTACCGTCCGCGTCGTATTCAGAAAGCGTGTCATAATATTTGCCGTCGCCCTTCGCGTCTGTCCAGACATAACTGTCTGAAATATTATAAACAGAGACAGTTACCGTATCCGCCGGGTCGAGCAGCTCTTCATTACAGTTGATCGTATACAGCTCGCCGCCAGTCAGAATCGTATTGGTCAGAAAAGTAGGCGCGGCATTGTTGTTCTTGATCCCAAGGATCGAAGGATATGCCGGATTCTCTTCAGTCTTATTTACCGTATTAACCATATCCGCCGGAACGTTCACATCAAAGAACATACTGTCTTCCTGTGCCACGGTCACGCCGTCCACAGTCACGTCCTCGCCGCTGGGAGAAGAATATCCGTCACCCACTTTATACTGAGACAGCGTGTACTCGCCATAAGGCAGGTAATCGCCCGTGAACTCGCTCAGGTTGCCCTCGTCATCCACGACCATCATGCCGTCCTTTGTCCAGCGCAGCGTGATGCTGTCGTCATCCAACTGCTTTTGATTGTAAATATCATATACAAAATAGCCGTCCGGAATCTCGATTTCGAACTCCGAACCGATGAACTTCGCGTCGCCCTGCGGCTCGTTAATATATGCCGTGCCTTTCTGGTTCTTGTTCTTGATATATTTCTTGGTCTCATATAATACCGGAGAACCGATGTCGTCACGGTCCGCCAGGTTCACCTGGTTGCCGCCCCTGATCACGGCATCATATGCCGTGAACCGGTTATAGCCATTCATAGGTGCCATACGCTCGGCATCTGCCGCAAAGGTCACCTCGGTGCCGTCAGATAAAATTTCTGTCTTTTTCTGCACATGGGAGAACGATCCGGAAGCGTGCTGCAGCAGCTCCGTTCCATCAGAATCGCTTGGCGCCTTGCCGTAAATCAGAGCCTCACCGCCGCTGAGCGACATACTCAGCGTTACTTTGCTTGATCCGTTCTTCCATACTGTACTGATACCGCTCTGGACATCTACACCTTTACCGGAAAAATTGATTGTCACGAGTTTATCTGTAGAACCGAGATCCGTGTTTGCATTCGTCGGGATCATGATAACGGAACACCCGTTTGATGCCGCAGCATAGTCGCTGCTCTCGCTTTCGTCCGTGGGTTTCTGGATCGCACCGTTGTCACCGCAGGTATAGGTCCTTGATAATAAATCCCACCTATCAGGCACTGCGTCAATAGACTCCAGTTTTTCATCGCCTTCACCAAACTCAGATGTGCCGGGAGCGCTCGTGAATGTCGCCTGGAGCGTACGCGTTGCGTTCACCGTATATTCATTGCCCGCAATTACTGCCGATCCGGAGCGGATAACAGACTCACCTGTCGTACCTGATGTCGGGTATATCGTATCAAAATATGTATGCCCGATGCTCACGATCGGCCGGAAATTCTCGTCAATATAATAGCCTTCACCAGCAGACACCTGTAAGACCAGATAATTGCCCGCCGGAAGCGCCTGATCGGAACTGCATGCCACATTGCCGGAATTATCGGCATCCAGGATCATAGCCGGAATGATCGGCACAGAACGGTTCGCCCTGGTCGTCGTGCCCAGGATAAACTCATCCTGCTCCCATACTCTGACCGCATTACTGCCGGTGCCGTTGATATCCTTGCAGTTCTCTTCATAAGTATTACCGCTCTTGAGATAAGAATTATAAGCCTTCAGGATCTCCTCGACGCTGTAGGCGGGGACGAACTGGTTCCTGTTATCTTCCAGACCACCGTCGTTGTCGCGGTCCGAGATCACATAACCCTTGATCGCCTCAGACGCACTGGTACCATGCTCGTTGATATTATAAACCGCGAATTTCGCCCCGGAATACATATCAGCCGCGCCCTGGGACTGCGTCCCGTCGGACTCGTTATCACGTAAATTAAACGAAAATGCCCCGCGCTCGATGCGGTCAGCGAGGGGATAGTTGCACCAACGGTTTTTGACGTTCCCGCTGGTAGTACTAGGTGTCAGAGTCTGATTATACTTCGTCCCGGAAGCAGCATATTCCATCATCCCGCCGGATTCAGCCGTCGTCCAGAGTGTACAGGACATATCGTCGTTCCACTGGATGAACTGGCACGCGTCGGCGTCATATTGAAATACGCAATACCATCTGTCGGTATTCGTCAAATCCGTAATATGAGTTTTCGTCGTATTATCGCCGATCATCGGCAAATACATGCTGTCCGGCGCGTTGGAGCCGTAGCGGTGGGACGTCGTTCCGTCTTTTGCATTATCCGGATTCGTCGCATACTGCGTCACCAGGATGTAATCACCGTCAGAAACACTGCCGCAGTCGCCGCATTTTTCCAGCATGTCTTTCGTGATGACGAAATACCCGTCGCTGTTGACCGTGACAGTGATCGCCTTATTCGTCGACGTATCCTTCTGCATCAGCAGGTCTTTGACTTTATTGTCCAGATCACTCTCTGTCGATTGAAAATGTTCTACAACAAGCTGCTGGCCCTCGAAGCTGCCCGCGCCCTGCGGGGTAAGCGCAAAATCGCGGTACTTGGGGCCGACCACGCCCCAGAACTGGTCCGTGAACTTTCCGGTAGCCAGCGCATACGACGTTTCGTCGTTGACCGCACCGTAAGGCTTTGCAGGATTTGTAGCGGTTTTATGCTCGCCGTTGTCGGCCTGGGCGCCGTACACATCGGCGTCGCACATCTGGATCACAATACTGCCCGGCGACGTATATTTATCAGGCACAGGCGTAGAAAGCGTATCAGCTTTCTCAGCTGCCGCGCTTGCCGTCAAAGGTGTGATGATGCCGAACATCATGGCACACACGAGCAGTCCGGACAATAAATGCTTAAAATGCTTTGTCCTTGAAATCATCTTTTTCGTCTCCTTTTTTTTAATTAAAATTTTATGCTAAGTCTGCCCAAAAAACTGAGCAATTTCAATATTAAATATAATACCAAAATTGCTCAGCCCTGTCAATACACAAACTTATACAAAACACATTATTTTTAAAGCCCCCGCAGGTCTTCCGTGCTGCGCTCTTCATCCGAGGAAACAAGCAGATATAACCCGTCCCGGTTCAGACATCTGGAATAACTGGAATCCAGGTACAGCACGGGTACGAAAGCGTCTTCGCCGAAAGTTTTCTGGATCATCTTGATCAGCTTCGGATAGAGCGAATCCTGCACCGACGTCGCCCCACCGCCATATACGTAGATCACTTCGGCAAATGCGCCATTGCGCTCAAGCACTCCGGAAAATTCTCTGGCAACTTCATCCGTGAAGATATTGATCTCGGCCTCGACCACCTGGAACACTTCTTTGCCGCGGGAACGCATCAGCGGCTTATCTTTCGCGTCGATGATCCATTCCGTTAATTTCTTTCTGGAATCGAACGGCCTGCCCATCTGCGCCAGCTGCGCCTGCGCCTCATCCATCACGGAACCGTAGCCTTTATTTAAGGTCTTGGACGTATCCGGATTAAACCGCATATCCTGGTAAATCGGGAAATTTACAGTGCCTTCGCCGATGTCGATACCGATAATGCCGCCGGCATCCATGATATCTTTCACGGTAATACCCTCAGGCAGAGAGATCCCTGCATCCGTAGCCATCTTTTTGACCAGGGCATTCATAAATCTTTCGCCTTTTGACGCAATAGCGAACTGAGCGCTCGCCCCTTCAGGCGCCACGATGATTTCTGTAATGTGAATATCCACCCGAATCACGTTCTGGAAATTATGGATGCGGACCAAATGCGGTTTCGCCTTATAGTTCCTGGGAACAGTGTTCTTGCTGCGCTTATACTCAGCAATCGGCAGGGAGACGGCCATCTGCGCCTGCACGGTCAGCGTCTCGTCCTTTGCGGGAAGCGTGCTGCCGTGCGTATCGTAATAGTCCTTTAACGCTTTTCCGGCCAAAATAGAGAGCGTCAGAATCGCGGACAGCTCTGTCTCGGACTTAGAACGCTGGCTCTCGCGAAGATTAAACTCCTGCAGGCTCTTTCCGGAGCGAACCGCCCTCTTGCCTACATAGAAACGCATTTCTTTATCGTCGATGAGCGGCGAATCGAACGACACCTCTAACTTATTATAGATATCCTCGAACTCAGCTTTGACCGCCGAAGGCTCGGTGATCCTTACGTCCGCGGAATTCGTGATAACGGCCGCCGCACTAGGCATGTCGACAGCCCTGGCCTTGTCGTCCAGATCGGGATTCTTGACCAGTGCCTTCACATACCCGTTGCCAATGTCAAGACCTGCTTTTAACATAACTTATATCCTCCTATAAAATATTGGTTTACTGCGTTTATGAAACAAGCATAACACATTTCAATCTATAAAGCAACACATTTTTATTAAAAATATTAAAAATATTATAGAAAATCAAACAGCCGCAAAGACTGCGGCTGTTCTGCATACGTTATAAAATTTACATTCCGCCCATCATAGAGTCGATATCATCATTGCCTGAATCATCCGCGCTGCCGGGATCTTCCATTGAAAAACTTGTTTTTTCACCAGCCGTTGCATTGTGATAGGCTTCCCGCGCCGACTGCTGTTTCACAGGCTCGGCCTGCGGTTCCGGTTCATCGGTTTCAACCTGCAGTTCTTCCGATTCTGCCGGCTCTTCTTCAGAGACGACAGTAATCTCCGGAACCTCTGTATTATCAGGTTCTGTATCGTCTATCTGCAGTTCCTGCGCCTCCCGTTCGACTTCTATTAAAGATCTGTCGTCGATCACGCTGTTCTGCAGCAGCTCTTTGAGATCCATCACGGCAATGTCGGGGTACCGGTCTTTGTAATTTGACAAGAAGCCTTTGATCAAAAGCCTGACGGAAAGAGAAACATTTGACTGCGAATCAAGAAAATCGCAGAGCTGTTTATCCTGTTCCGGAAAATAGATGCAGTATCGTTTATCCATTCGCTCCGCTCTCCTTCGTCATCTGTTCGATCGCACGCTCGATCGCAATAGTCTTTGTCTGCCCGGTAACCTCACAATGTTTGATCAGTTTTTCGTAGATATCGCTGCGGATATAGCAAGATATGGTCTTGCCCTCTTTGAGCTTGCCTCTGGGCCGGCCTTTCGCCTGCTTCACCTCATCCATTATGATATACCTCGCTTTCTGTTACTATTTTGAAACTACGACTTAGCATATGCAGAGTATAACACAAAAATATACAGCAGTCAATAAAAATAATAAAAAAATTTAAAAATATTATTAAAAATGCAGGATATAAAATATCCTGCATCTTTTTTTAATACTCAAGTCCTGCATTTTCAGCTTCAAGTCCCACCACGGATATTGCAGCCGCATGATCCAGTTCTTTGAATCCGGGATATGTCTCGCCGAGCTTCTCGATGATAGCTGAATATTTACCCTGGCCCTCTGAATCGTAATTCAGCGCCGCCGTCTTGAGCTTCTGCTTGACATCCAGCAGTAAATCATGTCCAATCTCACCCTGGTCCGTTCTTTTATATTCATCTTTCAAGACCTCGATAAAAGGCGTATCTTTTGTATATTCTCTGGAAGGCATCCGTCCGGGATCATTTGCGTAAAATGTTTTTAAGACCGCGGCTTCCATCTGATCTTTCGGCCGGTAATACATATGGCCATCAGATCCGGCATTACGGATATCCTGATCCAGATGTTCAAAGATCGAATCTTTGCCGGAATAATAAACGTCGCTCATAGTTAGAAAATCATTGAGCCTGCACTGAGCCGTGAACTTTGCTTTCGGCAGCGTCACATCACGCTCGTCCAGCTCCTCTCTTGATAAAGACGGCCTTTCAGCATATTCTTTGAGCTGCCTGTTGCAGTCGGCGATCTCTTTCGTATATTTCTTGTAAAAGCGTTTATGCTCCCAATTCGGCCTCTCGTTTTCAGGTACGGCCTGAAGCCTTGCGTACTGGCACGCTGTCAGGTCTTTCCCGCGGAACGTGGCCGCCTTAGAGCAGAAACTGTTCTTTGTCTGAATATGCGCCGCTCCTGCTGCAGCTTTTTCATAATCCGTATCAGGCGCCAGCCTCATCCAGCCGTCAGGAAACCTCATACTCTGCCACATCCGTCCGCCCTCGAATTTCGTGAACAGATTCGGGTCACCGCTCAGACTGTCCATTTTCAAACGGTCATAGACATTGCCTTTCGCGACATATCTAGCATACATATCCGCCCGCGCCTCCGTATACGCCTTTTCGATCTTAGACCGCACATCGGATTTCGAGAACAGTTTCATGTCAAGCGCAGCTGCATCTACGTGATCTATAGGATTCGACCCTTTGAACGCAATATCGTTCAACGCGCCGGCCAATTCTGCCGGAGTAGTGATCGCTGCGTCAATAAAATCAAACTTTTCTTTCTGGGAATTGCAGAACTCCTGCAGCGTATGAGGCGCCGGATTTCCATCGTAACGGACGATCCAGCTGTTCGCGTCTTTATTATAGTCGAACATTGCCACCGGCAGCTCAGAAGGACCGTGCAGCTCATCATTCACGATCAGATCGTAATACTGATCCTCCGTCCGGTCACCGGATTCCGTTGCGTTCTTCATATCATAATACAATTTATACGAAACGTCTAAGCGGGGCGTATCTGCTGAGATCGTCGTCCCGAAATTGAGCCTGCGCGGACAGTGCAGAGCCGGATCGACGTGATATTTCACACACTGAGCCTCGAAATTGCGGCTGCTGTTCAGGCTTTCATACACGTTCCGCCTCGTGTTCGCATTTAATAAATTCCTGCAGGCCGTGTCCCTCTGCCTGGTCTGCGAGATCGTGTTATATTTCTTACATCCCGCATACTGCCCCAGCATATTAAGTCCCGCATATGCAGAAGCGTTATTCTGAAGCGCGTCTTTTAAGTTAAATCCCGTACTGCCTGTAACATCCAGCCCCATCCTGCCGCATCGGTTCGCCGCGTTGTTTGCATTCTCTAAAACAGTTTTTAAGGCATTCAGATTATTTTCAGTTGCAATGAAAGTCTGTGCCGCCGCCCTGGCGTCCCATTCATGATAATCTCTGAGACTGGAATTTTCTTTCGCCTGCTTGATATCAGCAATCGTATCCGCGATACGTTTCGGAATTTTAAGTCCTTCGGTATTAAAATCCGCCAGACCGTCTGCGTCTTTCACCATACAGAACGCGCAGGCTTCGCGGTAATCCTTGAATTTTAAGATATCTTCATTAGTAAAAGGCTTCTGTGCCAGCGCGGAAATCTCATTGTGGATATCCTGCCTGGTCAGATTTTTATTATCCTCAAAATCAAAATGATAGAACCAATACCCGGAATTTGCGTAAGGCGTTCCGATCGGCCTGTCGTTCCCGTTTCCGACATAATCCGTATTCGCGTTCTTGGCCAGGTCAAGCAGCATCTCATCCGAATCATTCTCTCTTACAGGCGCCGCCGTCCCGCCGTTCGGCTTCAGAATCGATTCAGCTTTGTTAAAATGCACGGACCGCATGCTGCTCTCTCCAAGATTGCTGATATCGAACTTATATGCAAGCACGTTAGAACCCGCCGCTAAATTTAATTTGACGGAGTTCGAGTTCTTTAAACTTAAATTGATATCCGGCAGTTTGCTTTTTACATAACTCTCAAAATCAGCGAACAGATTGACGATCTGATCGTTTAGTGCAATATCCGCTGCGCCGGGCCTTGTTCCATAGTTGAATCCCATAATGATTACATCCTTTCTTATTATAAAGATTGAAAAGCTAAGCCGTTCCGCCCCTGTCTCCGTCACAGAACAAACAGAGAGTCGATTTTAAAAACACGGCCTGGAAGATCATATACTTATATATAATAACACACACAGGCGTATAAGGCAATACCCACGCAGCCATCAAAATCATAAGAAGACTATACAGGACATGTTTTTGAATATGTGTATGAGGATAAAGGATTGGACCGAATAAAAAACCATTTTTCCTGCGTCCGCAGGAAAAATGGTTTTCTAATCGTATGAACTTACAAGGCATCACAGAGAAGAAGTGATGCTGCTGTCTGATAAATTCGGATAGCGTAAAGTCGTAAATGCGATGATCAGGTTTTTGTCTTGGATATGATTATATGCCGCCAGAAAATCGACGGAAAAACCAGTCGCATACGAGATATGGGATAAAGTGTCGCCGGGCACGATGTCGTATACGATGTCGCTGCCAAGATACCCGTTCCCGCCGGTGCTGATCCTCAAGGCCATCTGCTCAAGCAGCTCGTCCTCGATCTCTTTTGTCACCGGAAAATAAGTCTTATTGTTCTTTGCTTCATCAGCAGGCTCCTCGGCTCCATCGTTTTTAGATTTTTCCGTTTCAGCCTGCTCAGTGCTTTCTGTTCCACCGGTATCGTCCTCTTCTGTTTCGCTGTTCTGCGCTTCAGATGATTCGATGCCCTGCGTTGCATCGTTCGCTGCTTCATCCGTTACTTCATTGTTGCCAGCATTGCCGGTCTCTTTTTCATCAGCCGGCTGCACTGCATCTTCACTGCTGCCCGTATCACCGGAATCAACAGGTTTTTCCGTAATTTGTTTTTCCGGTTTTTCCTGCGTTTCAGGCTTCACTTGTTCCGTGACATCGTAATCATTTACGTATACACGATCCAGGTCAGGCTTCAGGTAAACATCCATATGCAGGTCGTTTCCTACATAATAGGCCTGCAGCTCCGTGATCTGATGATTTCCGGCCACATAGACCGGATTTGTGTTGTTCGCGCCGCACATCGTTTTAATACTCGACACGACGCACGCTCCTACGGCAGCGATACCTGCCAGGCACACAGCCATACACGCCAAAGTGAACGCCAGTTCTTTTGTGCGTGCCGGCTGCTTTTTTGGAAGAGGCTTTTGTACGGCAGGCTCTTCAGGCCCGGTATCATCATAGGAGTCGTCTTCCAGATCAAGATCCATGATTTCTTTATCTTCGGGATCTCTCATGTTTGACCTCCATTTCTCATGTCAATGAACTTGACATATGTATTTTTTTATGTTATTTTATATTAAAATAATATTCAAAATATGTCAAGTAGTTTTTATGATTTTTCCGACATTTATACCGGTATGCTTTTCTGCAGGAACTTGCCAGCCTGCAGAAATTTAAAACATACAACACCTTCCTTTCATTATTGGGTTCCTTTTTGTCGAGGTATGAAAGGCCAGGACAGGCACAAGGCGCCAGCGAACAGCACCGGATCGGCCCCGGTTGTCCTGATTTGCGCTTCCGGCGGATACGCCGCATTTATCTGCCGGGAGCGCGTAACTGAAAATCAACCATCAAAGCAAAGGAGATTTAAAACATGAAACTTAACGAAGTAAGTTCCAAGATTAAGAACAAAACGAAGATTTTCGTGAACGGCGTTGTCAGCTATTCACATATCGCAACGAAGATCGCAGGCGCCGAGCTGGACCGTGCAAATCAGTACACCAACTTCCCCAGCAAGGACCCGTATTTCAAGATGACCATCAAAGTCGACGGCAATGATCCCAAGCAGTACATCGAATTCGATCCCGGCAACGAGAGCGAGTGCTATCTCGCAGCTTACGCAGGCTCCCGCGTATATCAGAGTAAAAAAGAGGAAAACAAAGGGATCAATTACTTCACGGCGCTGTCCAAGGGTAATGAGATCCGCGTCTACAAACTGGGCGAGGACGGCAAGCTGCACAAGGTCGCGCTGAACGGCAACGAACTTGGAGACGGCTGCCAGGTGAAATTGGAGCTTCAGTATTTCGAGAGCAAGTTCGGTCCCGGCGTCGGCCTGAACTCTGTCGTGATCATCGGCGACATCAAGCTGTTCGAAGGGAGCAATTCCGTCAAGGGCTTCGATGTAGCAGACGATACCGTTACCCTGCCTAAGCGCGAATTTGCGCAGGCTGACATTGCACAGCAGGATGCTGTCGCAGAAGAGATGCCCGTTGCGGACAACGCATCTGAAGTCGAAGTTGACGAGGAACCCGTCGGCTCCACGACTGCCGAGGCGAATACCGCTTTCGACCAGCTCCTCAAGGAATTCAAGGCAGGCAATTAAGTACACGCGGCGGACCTGGCATGAAATATGCTGGGCCTGCTTCTTATATTATGCAGTATTGGAGGGCCGGCCATGATTCCCGAACGGATAAAAAGATATCAAAAATGGTGCGTGTCGAAAGAGAAGATGCCCCTGGACGTATTTGCTTTACAAAAAGGCTACGAATGGGGCGCCTCATTCAAACGTACCCACTCTGCGCATGCGGATTTTGATACGGTGAAAAAGATCTACGACCAGACAAGCTACCGCCCCACTCTATTCGTAGACACGGCGGAGCAGAACATCATGATCCTGGATATTGAACCGGCCTGCCCGGTCGAAGTGCGTGAAGCGCTGCTCACCGGCCTGAAGAACGATATCCAGTATATCGAAAGGTCGATGTCAGGGCATGGTTATCATTTGATCATAGGAGTAGACGGCAGCAGCCACCATCATACCGTGAAATACAAGAAATGGTTCGAGCTGCTGTCCAACCATCACTGCACATTCACCCTGGAAGAGATAGACCTGGCAACGGCGATGTCTGAAGACCACGGCACGCATGAGTCCATCACGGATGACGACAAAGATATCGAACTCCTCGAAAAACTCCGTCCCGGCATTTCTTCCGAAGAACTGTATCAGTATATCGGCGGAGATCGTGCCTCTGTTGCTGCGGCGGCAGCAGAGAGCGGCTCTTATGCTGAGTATAAAAGCGCATGTGCCGGTTTCGACGGACGCCACGCAGATCTGTTCTCACAGCTATGTGCCGTTGAATACCAGAAAACAGTAGACGGCGACTTTTTCGGCGATTATTCCAAATATGAGTTTGGGTACGCATCAAAGATGTATCACGCTTTAAAGCGCTTCAGCGCGAATATGATCGATTCTGACGCCAACTTTTACGAGCTGAAACTCAGTGAGAAAGAAACCATCATGCTGATCTACATGGTCTTGAAGCAGATGCTGCCCTACCGCCCAAAACACGACGAAACGCGGCGCGGGCTTCCCTGGCTGCTCTATACGGCGGAACAGGTATGTCTGAAGCAGGATCAGAAATAACGACTGGAAGGATGTGACATTATGAACGCATTTTACTGGCTCGGCGTCCTGCTCATTGCGGACATTGTCGTGATCTGCGTCTACAAGCTGCTGATCGGAATGCACGACCGCAGGCTGGACGAGATCGACCCTGTTCCGGAACGGAAAGGGCTCTGGGCGCGGCAGTTCTACAAGAGGCCGCGTACTTACAGGCGCATCATATTCGAGAACCTGATCATGATCGCCCTGGGCGGGCTTCTCATCGCCTTTGCGTGCGTCATGCACTGGTATGAAAAATACGGCGCCTTTTACGGAGATTATTACAAATACCCCGGTGTGGAAGAACACCTGATATTCGATGCAAAGGACAACGACTATCTGGAAAAAGTTTATGAAAAAGACCCGGAAGGCTTTACGCTCGGACATTACAACATCGTGCTCGTCAAAATGGGCTGCGAGGATTGTGAACGCATGAAGGAAGAGATCAAAGATCTCCAGAACAGCGGCTATCTGCTGGTGTTCACCGACTCAAAAGTAGGCCGGCTCTGCCGTGAACAGTACCATATCGCAAATGTGCCATGCGTGATCGAAGAAGGTGCAGTCAGATATATCGACCAGGCAGGGATTTCAACGGATTACGGCGATATCGACAACTGCTCGCCAGAACAGGATCTGGAGCAGAACTGCGTCGAAGAATATGTTGAATAAAAAATTAAATAGAGACAAAAAGGCCGAGGAAGGTGTATGCTGGTAACAAGTGAATCCTTTCCCGGCCCTTTTTATGAAATTGCCCAAAAAATATCTTTTTCTATAGGAGGAAAAAAATTATGTTATTAAATGATACTGGAATCAAGGTAATCGAGAGTGATATGCAGAACGACGGGCTGATCCCTTTCCTGCTCGGCGCACCCGGAATCGGAAAGTCCAGCGTGGTACGCGCGATCTGCGAGAAGAACAACTGGGGCTTCCATGAGCTTCTCTGCAATCAGATCACCATGCCTGCCGACCTGACCGGCGCAAGGACCATCTCTGTCAAAGATGACCAGGGCGTTGACCACTTCAGGCAAACGTTCTTCCCGCATGCCGTTATTCAGGATGCGATCGACGAGGCGGAAGCAAATCCCAGCAAGACCGTAGTTCTCTTCCTGGATGAGATCAACAGGACTTCATCTCATGTAACTTCTGCCCTGCTGACCTTTATCACCGCGAGAACGATCGGTACCGAGAAGCTGCCCATGAACATCAAGCTGGTCGCTGCCGGAAACGACGATGGCAACGTCATTGCTCTGGACCAGGCATCCATCACCAGATTCATGCTCAGACGCTGCGAGCCTGACGCACAGGTATTCTTAGGTCTCGGCAAGATCCATCCCGTGATCGAAGACCTGCTCAAGCAGCAGCCTGCACTGATCTACCAGATCCACAATGCTGTCGTGGACGAGAACTCTGAAGAGATTTACTCTGAGGAAGAGAACGACTTCCAGCAGATCGCGACACCCAGAACCATCATGGGCCTGAACAAGGCGCTGCTGAACAATTCCAAGATGGTGATGCAGATGGACGAAGCTGCCCTGAAGGAATATGTATCCGGCTTTACCGGCGATACCCTCTTTACCGAGGCTGTCGTTACGGCGATCATGGCCAACAAGTACAAACTCGCTACACCTGTCGGCATCGAAGCGCCTGCGAAGCCCGCATGCCTTGACATGCTGATGAATGCAAGCTCTATCACCGATATTCAGTCCATGGTGGCCGGCATGTCCGATGAGGACCGCTCTGCGGCAATGCTGTACATGCTGTACGACAAGAACACGAACTATACCAACGTAATGCCTGAGGTACTCCACGCTTACGGGAAGAACATGCTTCTCGGCGACGGCCAGAGCAAGCTCACCACGATCATCAACAGCGGCGAGTTCAACCATGATGCGTACGACGTGATCATGAACGCCGACACGCAGCTGACAAACGTGTTCAAAATGGTCTACGGCGGGGTCTAATGCCCTGCCGGACCATATTCTATAAGGAGGTGCCAAAATGCCTACAATAACGACGATTGCAAGCAAGCTGTCCGCTGCAAATTCCCAGCTGCAGACGCTGCAGTTATATCCCCAGGATGCTTCCGTCGATATCAACACGATGCTGAACGACATCCTGGCAAAGATGTGGACGGACATCACTTCCGGCCAGCTGACACAGGACGAGATGGATCTGTGCATCGGCACGTTCGCCAACGCTATCATCACAAACCTGGTCGACCGGCAGGCACAGACAGATCTGGACCTGCTGTTCATGAACACCCTGGCGTGCTACAGCGCGAACAAATTCGACGCGGTATATTTAAGCCAGATCCTCAGAGCGAACAAGATGCCGGAACCCAGTTCCAAGTGCATCTATGTGGCAGGCGACGTGACGGACGCTGCGAAGAATTACGATATCAACAGGGACGCCCAGTCAAAATCAGCGCTCCTTGCGACGCTCGGCGCGTTTTACAACAATGCGTCGGCAATGTATGTGCTGATGGACGACGACTTGGAATTAGATAATTTCAAGAACCTGATCAATCCGATGCTTCAGGCAAAAGGGCTCGACCCGTTCCCTGCGGACTTTAATCTGCAGGCCAAGATCAGCGACGGCGTGATTTTACGTCCGGATTACAAACTGAGCGACCAATCCAACGATCCGGATTCCAACGCAAGGATCGTGATGAGCGTGCTCACGAACGCATATGCGAACCAGATCCTGCCCACCAGGACGATCGACGCGCTCATTCCGCAGACGGTCGTGTTCTTTAACGCCAGAAAGCTCGCCCGCGCCACCAGTACTGAGATCATGAACGCCAAGAGCGACATCGGCAAGCTGGCCGGGATCGACAAGGCGCGTATCCTGAGCTTCAGCCAGATGGCCAGCCTTTCCCAGGTCGCGAAGATCATAAACAAGATGGCCGTCATGAACAACCAGCTCAACAACATCCTGGCCAAATCAGCACTCTCCCAGGCCACCGGTAAATTCGTGATCCGGCATATCAACATGAAGCGCGTGCAGAAGAAATTGGAACGCGCCCTAAAAGCCATGAAAGATGTAGCGGTGTCCAAGAATCCCAGAGAACATGAGTACGACACGTACCAGAGGCCGAACCGCCGCGATCCTGAGAACTGGGACCTGCCCGGCACGGTGACGGACTTCGGCTACTGCCCCGACATTCATCTTTATGTTGATACGTCAGGCAGTATCAGCCAGAAAGATTACGAAGATTCCGTAGCAATGCTTGTGGATATTGCAAAAAAGTTCAACTGCGATATCTATTTCAATTCATTCACGACGGATATTTCGCAGGAAACGCTGGTCAAGTGCCGGGACAAGTCCAAACACCAGATCCAGAAAGCTATCGAGAAGATTCCGAAACTGAGCGGCGGAACCACGATCGACCAGGTATGGCAGTATATCAACTGTTCCAAGAAAAACCGCAGACAGTTAAGCGTGCTGATCTCCGACTTTTACGTGGATGTTCCCAGGTATATCAAACACCCTGACCACCTGTTCTACATTCCTACGAAAGATACGAGCGTCAAATACGCCGAAGAGTTTGCGAACAAGCTGCCGAATCCCTGGCGGGTATTATTTTAAACAGAAAGCGCGGTCTGATTTCAGACCGTGCTTTTTTCATGAGAAGGTATCTATGTGAAATATGAAGTAGAATACGACATAAAAACAAAATACGTATGCGAAGTCGAAGCCGGCAGCGTTTCGGATGCCATGAAACAGGCCGATGAGAAGTTAAAAGCCGTTTCCACCGGCGACCTTGCCGTAAAAGACTGCCGCACGAAAGCTGTGAGGGACGAGAACGGCAAGCGCTATTATTAAAAAAAGGAGCTGCGGATCTATGGACAAATTATTGGAACAAGTTTTCTCAGACCAGAAGATCTGGGAACAGGCGCTGTCCGACGGCATCGAGAAAAAGATTAAAAAAGAAGTCCTGATCAGCTATTCTGACCCGGCATACCGGGAAGAGATCAAGCAGCAGATCGCGGAACATGCCTATCAGGTCGTCCCGCCACACGAGGCGCAAATCCCGAAAGACGACGGCACCATGAGGACTGTCTATGCCAACGAAGCAAAAGACCGCGTCCTGATGACCGTGATCAACAATACACTGTTCAAACTCTGTCCGGAAATGATACACCCGGCCTGCAAATCCTATCAGACCGGCATCGGCTGCGGCATGGTGGCGCGAAATGTCGTAAAAGATCTCAAACGACTGCAGATCCACGGCGATAAACTCGGCTACAAGATCGACCTGTCCAAATATTTTGACAGCGTGCCGATCGAATACATCGAGCAGGCGTTCAAAGATATCGAGGCCAAAGTCGGAAAATCAGCCGTCCTGGACCTGTTATGGGACTACTATCACGATAACCGGCTGTACGACCTTGACAAACATATCTTTGAGAAATACACGAGCCTCAGACAAGGCTGTGCCGTAGCGGCGTTTCTGGCCGACGTGGTATTGTACGATATTGATGCCCAGATAAGTGCAATGCCCGCTGTTTCTTATTATAGATACAGCGACGACATCTTGATATTAGGAGAAGCAAAAGATGCGGACGAAGCCTTCGGCATTTTAAGCGCCATGCTGGAAGAACGGTCGTTAAAGCTGAACCCCAAAAAAGTCGAGCAGATCGACGCTGACCATTGGTTCACGTTTTTAGGATTTTCGATCCGGAACGACCAGATCTCGCTCTCCAAAAAACGGACGAAGAACCTTCAAAAAGTAATTCAGGAGCTGACTCTTAACGCAAAAACAAAAACCGTAGAATCAGCTGCCAGAAAAGTCTACCGGTATCTGTACGGGCAGTCGAATGTTCCATACAGTTACTGCGAAGGCATACTCTCAGTGATCAACAACAAGCACGACATCATGATGATAGATACTTACATCATGGACTGCATCAGGGCCTGCGCGACACAGAAAACAAAAATCGGCGGGCTCGGCTATAACAAAACAGGAAAAGACGGCGTGATCGTGCGCGGCCTCGGCCGGAACGTGAAACAGAACAAGATCAAACTGCCGGAGATCCCGTATACGACCATGTCGTTCATGCAGTCGCTCTTTAATTCCGATAAAGACGCCTATCATACTTACGCGAAATCACTGATATTAACTTAAACCGAAAGGAGGCATATCCTGTATGCGGTATTTGAATAAACAGCTCAACGGCGCGGATACCCGCAACAACTTCGTCAGATCTATGGATCTGTACGGCGGAACGAGCTTTGAACAGGCATTAGAAAATTACAACAAAGAGTGGTTTTCCAGCAAACGCAAGCAGTATCTGAACCAGGCATTCAAGCTGGTATTGGAGAAACAGCTGTTCTGGCCTGCCAGAGTGATCCCTGAGATGCTTGACGAGATCTATGTCAACGAATCAGACCGCTACGATGCGAAAAAGATGGCCCAGGATATCGACAACTTGAAATCCAAGTACCAGATCTGGGCGTCGAAGCGCAAGAACCAGCCGGTAACGAGCAATGATATCTTAAAAGAGATCAAGAGTTTCGAGATGAAATACCGGTACTCCTGCCCCGAATCCTTTAAGTTTTACTGGATGAACAACGGAGCATTTATTACGTTATCTTATGGAATAAAATTCGAGGATCTGGTCTTTCCCGGCATGGACCAGGCGCAGAGCCTATCAAAGTTACAGGCGATGGGCCTCGAAGTACTGACCGACCATGACCACGACGTCGATGAAAGGCTGTTCAAGCTCTGCTATTTTCTTTACAGCAAAAAAGCGATTGCAGCCGAAGCATAACAAAATTTTTTATGATAAGAACTGCGCCGAACACACGGCGAAACGGCAAGCGAGACGGCCGCGCTCAAAGCCCCGCGAGGATGTAAATGGCGCGCGGGGGCTTTGAGCAGGTACAAAATGCGTAGAATATATAAATCCATGATTTAGCGAGCCTAACGAGGGGAGTGAGACCACCTCTCCGGCTGGAACCCGCTTTACGCATTTTCGTTACACTCAGAGCAATGACTATCGGAATGTGTCATGGCCGCAAGCTGCCAGAAAATTTCAGCCCGGCACAGGGCTGACAGCGGAAATGAGCGCACTCCCCCAGATCCGTAGGACTGGGGGAGTTAAACGAAGAGTAAGAACAGGGTTTTTTTTTAAAACGGGGTTGACGAGGGGACTAAATGTCACTTGAGAAACCGCATATGAGCGGTCTTCAAGGATCCATGAGAAGACGCGTCGGCGAACCAGCTGGCACCGCGGTATCAAGGAGGTTCTCCGAGGCAGGGTCTCGAAGATCGTATGATCACGATCATTCCGGATGACCCGTAAGTCCAGAGAGGCTGGAATGCCACGACCGTGCAGCACAGTGCACTATAAGTGAAAGTCCACCCAGTCGTATGAGCCCGGTGAATTCAGGATCATTATCAAAACTCCCTCTGGGATTACAGCGTAATTAGCTGCCTGGAAGGCGAGCTGATCATGAGCTTGAACCTTGGACCAGGATGAATTCACTCGCAGGTCACCGTTCAGCTGGAGGAAAGATGATTTGGACGCCGTCAATCCTTGGCGCCAATGAATCATGATCACGTACGTAAATTCCAGAAGGCCTGAACCAGAGCTCCATGAACCATGGAATTTCGAGTCGGCAAAGCCACCGGCAATGCGAATCTGATCAAAACGTTCGCGATGAAACAGGCATGCCTGATGCAGGCGACACTGCCGTAGCTGTCGAATGAACTCGGATGGTGATGCTTCCGGTAGGACCCGTACTCACAATTGTACAACCAGGACAATCCGGATGAATTCCAGGGATGCCGTTTATGATCATGTTTGATATCAAAAGACAAAGCATTCGTAGAAGCCGTCGGCTGGATCCGCAATCATGAATCATGTGACTTATAGTCGACTAGGCTGCCCGCGATAGCGAACTTCAACGCACCAGTGTCAATCCGCCAGGCTTAATCATGATCGAAATGATGTCCAGAACAACTGGATAAACACATGCTGCGGGACACAGGTCCGAGCAGGTGATGGATCCTGGCTGGGATACCTGGCTTAGGCGCCTTTCTTCGAGCAACAAATGCTGCCATATGAAGAGCATCAGTTACGATCGGAATCAGACGACCTGAAGAAATGACTGATCAGTCAGCTGTTTCGGAACCTGATCCAATCAAATGCCTCAGGTGCGTGCGATCAAAGTTTCGAGACACGTGGAATAACTTCAGAAATGTTGGAATATTTGTGAGGACCATGCAATGGATCTGGGATTAACGCGCGCCAGCACTGTGAAATATTCCATGTGGCCTGTAACAATTCCAGACCGGTTGTTGAAGACGAGGATCATCCATCCGGATACGATCAGTCGCTCCTCCCTGCGGTACCATGGAACTTCGCATCCACGGTCCGTCTCCAAGGACGTCCATGAAAACCGGCTGCCCAATGATGAGTCGAGTTCCGAATGCTCAGCCTGACCCGTTTAAACTTTTCGCTATGAAACAACGATTATCTGAATGTGCTGTGTTCAGACCCGCTGTCACTTTTTTTCAAATAGGAGGTAAACAGTTATGCCCTTAGATTTCAGACAAAATCAGAACAACGCTCCGGGAACGATGGGGCCGCCCCCTGGTGCCGTCACGCCCAATCAGGCCATGCAGGCAGTACAGAACTCTGCGACCGAAGAGCTGATGATCAACTACAACAAGAAATTCGCGAACGGCATGCCCGCCAAATACCGCGACAAAGAGATCTTCACGGTTATCTCGCAGCTCATGATGAGCCAGAAATCCTGTTCTTTATTGGTCGGAGCGCCCGGTGTCGGCAAGACCAAGATCGTTGAGGAGATCGCCCGCCTGATCGCGGCGAAATCGCCTTACACCAATACGCTCAATGAATATACAGTCTACGAACTGCCGCTGACGAACCTGATGTCCGGCACAAGCTACCGGGGCGACTTGGAGCTGCGCGTGAAGGAGCTGGTCGAGTACTGCGAGAACAACAAAGTGATCCTGTTCATTGACGAGATCCATCAGCTGATCGACGGCCAGGCAAGCATGTCGGGCATCGCGCAGATGCTGAAGCCGGCTATGGCCAGAGGCTCGATCAAGATCATCGGCGCGACAACCACGCAGGAGTCCAAGAACTTATTGGACGATCCTGCTTTCAACCGCAGGTTCAACAAAGTCCAGGTATGCGAACTCTCTATTGAACAAACCGTGGACATCATCCAGACCGTGTATATTCCGAAAATGGGAACGTTTTACGGCTGCTCCTTTGCAAATAACCTGGCAAAAATCGTCGTTGAGGCTGCTGAGCGGTCCAAAACAATCACCTGCCACCGCCCCGACAACGCGATCACAATGCTTGACCAGATCTGCGCAAACACCGTCCTCACCAGGAACTATAACATAGCCACCTGCCAGGATCCGGCCGTCAAGCAGACGCTGCAGGCTACGCCGTGCGTCGTGAACGCCAACCATGTGGAACTGTTCAACCGTGAAGCCAATTTCACGCTGCCTGACAGCTTTGACAGCTTGAAATCCAAGCTGCTCTATCAGGACAAAGCGGTCGACGCACTCTATGAGAACTTAAAAGAGTTCGTCCAGATCAACGAACTGTTTCCTGAGAAAAAGCCGCTCGTGCTGAAAATTTTCGGCGCGGACAAGACAGGCAAAACGACGCTGGCAAAGCTGGCGGCCGAGATGATCGACGAATCTCCGGTATATCTCGATCTGGCCGATTATTCCGACGCACCCAGCCTGAACCGTATCATCGGCTCTCCCATGGGCTATGTCGGATCGGATTCCAAGAAAGAAATGCCGTTCGACATTATCGAGTCTTCGCCGAGAAAAGTGATCATCTTAGACAATCTGGATTGCTGTCACGCCGTCATCCACGACTTCTTTGAGTCCGCGATCGACACGGCGCTGATCAAGTATGCCGACAACCGGATGATCGACATCTCGAAGTGCATTATCATCATTACGAGCCATATGGAGAAAAAGACCGCCACGATCGGACTGGTCGTTCCTGAAGCAAAGACCGCGAAGAACGAGATCACTATGGAAATACTCACGGACAACGAGCTCGTCGACGGCACAAAGACGATCATGCGCCAGCTTATTGCAGGCATGAAATCGTCCCATACAAAGTATTCCAGCCTTCCGGATGAATTGGACTTGACTGCGGAAGACGAAAAAGGCATTATAAATGTTGGTGATATGACGCGGACAGCGAAAAATGTGATCCTGCGCTATATCAACCAGCCTGTAACAGCGGCCGCGGCAGAGAAAAAATAAATCTGCCGCCCCGCGATTCGCATAAAAGGAGGAAAAAAAGTTATGCCACTTATTTTGGAAGACACCGCTGCCGAAAAACAGCCAAACGGCGGCACAGTTCCTGCAGCGCTCCAGTACAGCCCGAAAGATTACAGTTCGATCTTAACAGGCAACGGAGTCAACCAGGGTCTTCTGCGCAGCATTGTAACGGCCGGAGGCTCTGCAAATGTTCCCAACCATATCATCCAGACCATTGATGACGAACGGTACAATGCAAAAAACCATGCGTATCATGTTCATGACGACGTGCGCTCTTACACCGTGCTGCACCAGGACATCTCGCTCTGCGGCGGACTTAGCTCAAACGCTTCGGCCGTCCCCGCCCACCTGCTCAGAGACCATTTCATGACACTGGAGGACGCAAACGGCAATACCGTAACATACAGATCAAGGCTGTTCCTGAAAAAGATCTATGTCTATAAGGCAGTCAACAACTATGTACTGGGAAGCTATATCCTGATCGCCGCAGACGAGGCAAACCCGTTCAACTTTGTGATCGCCTCAGAAGATGCGCTCTTCACAAAAGGACAGAACGGCCTGATCACCAAGCTCTACAAAGAAGTGGAGGGCCAGGTCATCGCAAAATGCCGGAAGAACGGCTTTACGGTCAAGATCAATGACGCCGCGATGCTCGCCCAGGACGAAGAAAGCCGCACGATGTACGAGCTTATCATGTCCGAACTGGAAATCATCAAGACGCAGGGCCTGCTCAAGCAGACGCTGCAGAGTCTTTCCGCGAGCAGCTATGATGCGCTGAGCTACGCCAACGGCATCCTGAATCTGATCAACCTGCCGTTCGCGCTCTATCAGACCGATGTCATTGATGTCGTAAACAGCAGATCGGCAGATGAAGCAGTAATGCTCAAGAACGCGAACATGTCGCTCTCTCTTGCTGACACGCTGAGCGCGATGCAAAACCGCAGCAGCATGGTGATCCCAGAGCTTACCGGCAAACATTACACCACGAACCAGATCCATCTGACGACCGAACAGATCGCTGCCATTGAGGCCGACTCGAAGATCACGATCATAGCGGCCGGAGCGGGGACCGGAAAATCATCCAGCATCATCCATAGGCTTCACTTCATGGAGGAGAACGGCTGCAACATGCACCAGACCTATGTACTGAGCTTTACAAAAGCAGCCGCGGGACATATCAAGAAGCTGTTCAAGGCGTGCAAATCCTGTACGATTGCAGATTTTACGCACAGCTTTGTGAACGTGATATTAGACGACGGCTCCGGCACGCACGTGGACATCATCGCGCACTCTGACTTCGTTCAGAAATTAAGGATCCAGATCGACGACCTGGTGAACGCGAACATTTTACAGAAGGCAACAGAAGACGCGCTGCTCAAGTTCCTGCAAGCATGTGCCAACATCGAAACCCAGCAGAACACACTGCTCAACATGCTGGACGCTTCTTTGAATCCCGAAGCAATGAACATCTTATCGGTGTTAAAGATGATGCGCGTTTCTTCTTTGGAACTGGATCCCATTATTTTCCACACGCAGCTTTCGGTGCTTACACCAAACATCGAGCACATCGTTATCGACGAAAGCCAGGACTCGAACCGGCTGGAATTCCTGACGATGCTCAAGATGGCAATGCTGCATGATATCAGTATCTACGTAGTGGGTAAGGCATAATTGCCCACTTTAAACCCTACTAACTGCGGGAAACCGACATGAAAAAATCATGTAAAACATACCTGCTACCGCGCTGTTTTAGAAATAGAACAGGCAGCACAACGGATAACGCCGTTGGGATGGTAAAAACGCAGGATCATGGCGGCAATCACGAAAACGCAGCCAGACAGCATAACGTAAAGACGATGCTGTAAGGTTCATCGACTATCGAAAGCTATAAATCCATAAGAGTCAAGCGATTGACGGGGTTGAAAATAAGGGTAGGTGAAAACCTACCGCGAAGCAAGTAGAGTAGCGCCCGGCGGCATGACCGGGTCAGTCTTCGGCTGAGATTAGGCCGGAATAAGCCTGTTAAAGCGAAATGACGGGCTTGCATGTCTTAACGGATTTAATATTATTCGGTAAAATAAGACATACAAGATGATATAGTCAAAAATTTGGAGAACGGAGGGACCTCATGCAGACCTCAACACAGGTAAACAGAAAACATACAGTGAATGAATCTTATTTTAACAATATCGACACGCAGGAAAAGGCATACTGGCTCGGTTTTATCTGGGCCGACGGCAGCATCTCAAAAACGAGCAAACGGTCAAGCGGGCCAAACAGACTGCGAGTTACACAAAAAGATGCAGAATCTGACCATCTTAAAAAATTCAAAACCGCGATTGGTGCTGATAACGAAATTAAATTCGTTGACAAAGGGAACGGCCATATTATTGCGCAGCTTGACATCAACTCCCGCTTATTGTGTGAGTCGCTGCAGAAATTAGGATATGGGCCAAAAAATGTCAGAGTTCATATTCCAAAGATCCGAAAAAACCTGCTGCACCACTTCATACGAGGTTATTTTGACGGCGACGGATGTTTATCGGTATACGAACAAAAAGTCAAAAAGTATATGATAAACAAACAGGAGTGGTCGCTGACAGGAAACAAAATCCTCATGCAGGAAATACAAGATCTGCTGACAGTTTCGGCACAAGTCACACCGACAGTTGCTTTAAAAGATTACAAAAAATCACCTGCGACCGCCTCGCTCCGCTACGGTAAAAACATCGATATTATACTGCTGTATGTTTATCTTTACAAAAATGCTGCTGTTTATCTACACACAAAGCACAATAAATTCATAGAATTTTTCTCCAGATCCGCGTCAAAAAGGATTGTGCCCAGACGCTCTATGAATTCAGGGATGCCGACCCGCGCATCCTGAACAACTTGACGAAACTGTTCAACACGTTCGACCTTACGATCAACCATCGGTCCACCCAGATCATTCTGGACGTGGCCAACCTGATCAGCAACACGATGAACATGCACAAAACAACGCTCAGGTCCAACAACCTGACGCAGCCTATCACCAAAGCCGAGATCGACAAGACCATTACGATCAACACTTATAATAAAGTGACCGATCCGGATACCCAGCTCATTCTGGACAACTACCTGGAAAAACATCTCGGCAACGCGAACGGCGAAACGATCGCTGTCATCGCCCGCTCCGGAAACGATGTGGTGCATCTGTATGAGTATTTGGAAACTAAATACGGCTCCAAATACGAAATCCAGAACATCACGTCCCAGCGGCGGAACGACATCACGATCCTGTCTGCCATCGGCAACAACCTGCAGACGCTTGTCAACAACACGGCGATCCAGAGCTGGAATGATTTCGAGAGCATGATCACGACCGAAAACCTCAGGCTCAATGCAAACAGCCGCCGCAACCGTACCAACGGCACTATGCCCAGCGTCAATAAAGTAACGATGGAATGGCTGGCGGAGCAGCAGGCCGACGCGGCCAATATTATCGCGGAATTAAACGATCCGAACCAGCAGGCCGCCCGCGTACGCAAACTCCAGATGTCCCTGCTCGATACGCAGACCAAGAAGAACAATCTGCTGCAGAGAGTCATGGACGCGAAGAATGCAAAACTCAAAGAGAAAAAGGCAGACATCGTGGTCTGCACCGTGCATGGCGTCAAAGGCCTGGAATACGATCATGTGGCATGTTTCATCAACACCGAAGCTGAAAAATCTTATTCCGTAACGGATGAGAACAAACGTATCGCGTACGTAGCGCTCACCAGAGCAAAACAGACGGAATGCGTATTCTGCACCAGGGAAAAGCTCGTAAAGGATTTCGAGGCTTATTACCAGGCGCAGCCGTAACAACTGACCTCAGCGGGAGAGCTGAACTGCTCTCCTGCTGTTTTTTAAGACAACATAGGAGTGAAGATATGCCGAAAAACGACGACCCTTATATTCGATTAAATGGCATCCAGGGCGACAGCCTGGAAGATTACAGTACGGTCTTTGCCGAAATTCAGAAGATCTTGAAAAAAGACGTCCCGCAATACGATCCGCAGCACATGTACATCGAAAAACAGTCATTCCACCCTGATGACTGGTATTTATGGTCAGTAGCGGCCCGAAAACGGAGCGACCCGGACAAGTACGGTGTGTGGACGGCCAACCTAAGCCTCAGCGGCCTGTATAACGGTCATTACGACGTTCCTGTTACCGAAGTAACAGGGTTTTTGAATGAAAAAAGGAGGTGACATTATGCCCGACATTGAACAGAAACCGGAATTTACCGGTTTCATAGGCAATTTCGTTCTCACGCCTGAAAATTATTACTCTGACGAGGCCAACAAGCGTTTTCTGTCAAACTCGCTGTTTAAATCATTATACGGCTATCCCGCCCATCCGCATCCATGCCAGGCAGCAGCTGTTTACGGCGGAAAAGAAACAACAGAGGCGCTGCTGGTCGGCTCTTATATGGACGCGTGGTTCGAGAGTACAAATGCTTTCGAGGATTTCTGCCGGGAACATGAGAACCAGATCTATACAAAATCCGGCAAGACCAAGTATAAGTTCATCATCGACGCAGATAATGCGATCAACCGTGTCAGAAAAGACAAGACGTTCATGCGTTTCATGGGCGGCAGCCACCAGACCGTATTGACCGGAACGATCGCGGGGCATCCGTTTAAGATCAAGATGGACGCGTACCACCCTGGTGAAATGATCGTAGACCTCAAATACGTGAAATCGTCGATGCCGGTATGGAACGAAGTCTTGAAACAGCGTGTCAGCTTTATCGAAGATTACGGTTACACGATCCAAGGTGCGATCTATCAGGAAGTCGAATACCAGAATTCCGGAAAGAAACTGCCGTTCTATATTGCCTATGTGACAAAAGACGCGGAACCGGATTTCGGCGTGGTACAGATCCCTCAGGAACTTCTGGACGAGGCCCTTGAATTCGTAAAGATCAACCTGACCGCAAAACCCTACCAGTCGATCCTGATGGCGCCCAAAGCCTGCGGACGGCGCTCCTGCCCTTACTGCAGGAAGAACAAAAAGCTCTCCGGCCCGATGGACTGGAAAACATTTACAGAGTACATTGCATCTTAAACCAGAATGGGGCTGCCGCGACACACTCCGGCGGCTCCGTTTTTAAAAACGAAAAAAGTTCTTGCCAAAAGATAACGGATATGATATTCTATTTTTGGTATTAAAAATAATAAAATTATATATCGTAAATTTCACAGAAAGGAGGCGCCCTTTTTGGAGACACTTCAGCGTATCATTGTCGAAGAAACGCAGAAGTATGTCGCCACCCTGAATGTTGGAGATGATGATTATTTACAGATGGAAGAAGATCTGATGAAACGAATAAAAGTCAGGATCACTCAGACGAACCAGGTGAGGAATCAAGGAGACGCTCGTCTGTCAATGCCCAAGTACCTGTCTTTCGGCCAGATCGCCGACATCTTAAATAAAACGATGATCATAAGGATCATAACCGACGGTGACAACGATACTGATCTGTTGGGTGTCTACAATGGAGAAATTTACGACACCAATCTTGACATCATCCAGCGTGCAGCTATACAGCTCAACAACAATATGACCAAACACGACCTTGAAGAGCTCGTGACCAGGCTGTACCTGACATGCGAAAAAGTTGAGATCAACAAAAATCGTGATTTAATTGCCGTCGGAAACGGGATATTCGATTACAAGAAGAAAGTGCTGCTTCCCTTTGACGAGAAATATGTGTTCTTATCAAAATCTGAAGTCCCCTTCAATCCCCATATTCAATTAAAGACTTTTGCAGACGGTTGGAACATCGAAGACTGGCTCCGCGACATCGCCATTGATGATGAAGTGTACGGTCTTCTTTGGGAGACAATCGGTTCCGTCCTGCGCCCTTATGTCAAATGGAACAAATCCATCTGGCTCTATTCCACGACCGGAAATAACGGTAAGGGCACATTTTGCGAACTTCTGCGGAATCTTTTAGGGCCGAAGGCGTTTACTTCGATCCCCATATCGGACTTCTCGAAAGATTTTGCCCTGGGACCGTTAATAGGCAAACAGGCCATTATCACCGATGAAAACGACGTGGGAGCATATATTGATAAAGTCGGTATCATGAAAGCTGTCGTGACCGGCGATATCATTACGATCAACAAAAAATACGAACAGCCGATCAATTACAGGTTCCAGGGAATGATGATCCAATGCCTGAATGAATATCCGCGCATCAAAGACCGTTCGGATTCATTTTACAGACGGCAGATCTTCATTCCATTTGACAAGTCGTTCACGGGCAGAGAGAACAAAAACATCAAATCCGTATACCTGCGCGATGAAGACGTCCTGGAATATGCAATGAACAAAGTTCTGATGTCCGATTATTACGAATTATCAGAACCCGCCGTATGCCGTGAAGCACTGCAGGAATATAAAGGCGCCAACGATCCCATCCGGCAGTACTGGGAAGAGTTTGAAGAAGAATTTGCATGGGATCTTCTTCCATACAGGTTTCTGTTCGATTTATACAAATCCTGGTACGACAAAAACTTTCCGCGTTCCCAGCAGGTATCGAAACAAGCATTCATCACCAGCTTGTCGACGCTTGTCAACAAAGAATCTGCTATATGGGAGGCCAACGAGGTCAAGAAGAAAATCCGCCCCGGCGACAAAATGTCAAAACCGGAACCGCTCATCTATGATTACCAGCTGAACGACTGGAAATCAACGGTATATAACGGCCGCGACAAATATAAACAGTCAACGCTGGCACCTGAAGAACTGGCGGCAAACTATTCCGGCCTCACACGCAAATAAAACAATAGGAGAAAATTTGTTATGATAGTGATCAATGCCCTGAAATTCATCCTGTTAGGCATGTTTCTGATCCTCGTATCAGCGGCGGTACTTATCATCATATCGCTGCCTATGGGAAACGGACTCAATCCCAAGGAGGACGACGAAGCCCAGATCGCCTACATACGCGAATATATGGAACGTGAAAAACGCATCCGCGATACAAAAGCGTATATCAAAAAACACAGGAAACATAAACGTAAAGGAGAATAACTATGGAACCTTATATTGCGCTCCTGATCGACAAACCGGAACGGCCCATTCATTCAGAGAAGGCGCCGGTGGAATTCAAGAATCCGCGCCGCGAGCTGTCCATGATTGTCATGACAGATGAGATCATCCGCGGATACCGGTCTTTCTATCTTGAAGATGAGATCAAGAAAAACCCGTCTATCTGGCAGAACGCATGCAGTATGTCGATCAGGAACAAACTCAAAGCAACTGAAATCGAAGACTATATCTCGATCCGGTCGAACGGCACTCAGATACCCTGCGCCGCCTCTTTTATGATGCCGAAGAGGGAAAAGATCTTTAACGCTATCCAGCCGGCCGGCGGAACGAAAGTTGACATCACGGATTATTATATCATCTTTGTGACACATGATGAGATCCTGATCGCCGACAAATCTAAAAAAAAGCCTTCGGATATCAAAAAGGACGTAATTGATATCCGGAACAAGGCATCTTATATGTACAAAGAGGCGTCGCCTTTCTTATGTGCGGAGGTATTTACCTATGACCGTGAAAAACAGCTATATATCGAAACCTGAGCAGACGATCCGCCTGCAGGACTGTTATAATTCGATTGTCGGGATCAACGGCGATGAAGCACTGATAAGGCATGTTTCTAAAGAAATGCAGCAGCTGGCGGATTATCTGTATAAAACGATCGACGCGCGGCATCCTGTCGGTCTGTGGGTAGACGGAAGTTATAATCCGAAAAAGCACATTGCAGGGATCGGTGTTGTGATCATCACAGATCCGGGTAAAGATTTCGACCAAATAAACAATATCTGTTTCGGCAAGACGATCAAGAAGATCGACTCTTCGATCAAAGCCGAAATCTATGCGCTGAGCGTCGGACTGTCTTACCTGATGGATATCTGCCCGGATGCGGAAAACGTGCATGTATATTACGACTGCGTAAACTCTGTGATATGCGCGGCCAATATCAACAGCTATGCACCTTTCGGCAGCCCGTACACGAATTTTAAGAGCGCCCTGAAACGCATCCGCAAAGAAAAGCGAAACGTCGTATTCGAGCATACCAAAGCACACCACAAAGACACGAACAACGAGATCTGCGATGTGATTTCTAAGCATTATTCAAAATCAAGCATGTCGAAATCGCAGACGCAGTTATGGGCAAAAGTACGGCCCGTTATCACCAAAAAGGAGGGAGCTTATGCAGCAAAAAGCCACAACGCCTGACCGCGGCCTGGCCTACTGGGATATTGAGTCACTGTCCAATATCTTCATGTTCGCTGTCTACCACCCAGGCTATAAGACCGTAAAGGCAGCAGACGGCTCTGAAGTCAAACGCGACCGCCTGCTCTATTTTTACATCATGGACGACCGCGACTTATCGGATCAGGACAAAGGCGCCATTCTTGATGTAGTTCTGGATGAAAATCCGGAATTGAATAAAAATACGCTGGACGTGTGCTTCATGGACCTAAAGACGCGGGAAGCGAACCTTGCGCTTATTATCATGTTCGCCATCGACAACAAACCTTTTTTCGGCACACCAGAAGAAAATCAATTTCGGACACTGAACACGGACATCCATTCAGACCTGACTTCAGGAATAGAATGGCCTTACATGATCGGCTACAACTCATTCAACTACGACTGCACGATGATCAGCTATTATGTGAATGAGACCTGGGGCTTTTCTGTAAATAACAAGGCCTCGTTCATCCCTACCAGCGCAAAATATATGCGTAAATTCAATAACTTACTGTTCGGCTCTTACAAAGAGCGCATGACAGACGCGCTGCAGGGGACGGAATCGAACATCTGGCGGAATATGATGAGAAGCGGCATGTTCCTGGACGCTTCCCAGATCAATGATAAGGTTAAGAAAATGCCGTTGAAGCGCATCGAGGGCCAGCTGGGAATGGATATCTTTGAAGACGACCGTGTCAAATCCGATAAGCCGATCACAGAATTCAAAGATTTATGCTATCTATTCGCCTACAATGCGTCCGACTGCATCAAGCTGGAAAGGATCTTTCATCATAAAGCGTATTTTGCGCAATATTCTTTGAAAAAAGGACTGATCGACCAGTATTCCGACCTGGTGTATAAAGACACCGGTGAAGTGCGGGTGAACCGCATCAAAGTCGATGATACGTCGGCAAAGTTCGCGGCCCGTATTTTGTGCCCGGACGGCTATCTGCCCGACATCCGGACCGTAAGCTATGAATACCCGAAAAATTCCGGTCGCAATATTCTGGCCGAAACGCGGGAATGGGCAGCTGAAAAATTTAAAGACCACCCAGAAGTCCTTGCACAGATCAATCCCGTGTTTGATTATTATGGCTCTATCGAAGGCAAAAACTTTGATGATTCGGAACACTATACAAACACCTTCGGTCTGAGATCTGTAGCAGTCAGCGACCTGAGGGCAATACCGGTGCCGCAGATGTGCGTGCCTTACTTCGATAAAGACGGCGGCATCACCAGCACCTATGTCAATTTCAGCGTCGGCGGCATCCACGGCGCAGAATTCAACCTGAAATTATATCAGGAAGAAATGGCGGCCTACCAGACCAAATACGACGAAGTCGATGCGTTCGCAAAGGCTTTCGCCCAGGAGATCCACGATAACACGCTCAAAGGGACCGTGATGTACAACGGCGAGAAAATCCGTACCAGCCAATACGTGACAAAACACAAAGACGGCACTATCAGCGTGAAATACCCGAAAAAGGTCGAGCTGTTCCAGTTCAAGAAAAAATGGCAGCTGAACAAAAAATATGCCTACTGCTCTGACGATGAAGTGGACCATGATGATTTCACCAGCTACTATCCCGGCCTGCTGATGCAGATGCAGGCGTACAAGAACGACCGTCTGGGCGAAGACCGGTATGTCAGCGTATTCAACAACAAGACACTGTACGGCAAGTACATGAAGGATAAAGCGAGGCCGAAATCCGAACAGGAATATTACAAAGTCCTTAGAGAAGGAACCAAGCTGATCCTGAACTCCGCTTCCGGTGCATCGGATACGGTCTATGATACCAACATCCGCATGAACAACGTGATCATCTCTATGAGAATCATCGGCCAGCTCTTCACCTGGCGGATCGGACAAGCCCTTACCTTCGGCGGCTTTAAGGTTACAAGTACCAACACGGATGGCCTGTACGCTGCTTGCAATGATTCCAACCGGGAACTGTGCCGTAAGATTCTGGAGGAAGAATCCGCGAACATCGGCGTCAATATCGAACCGGAAGCAATGCGCCTTGTCTCAAAGGACGCTAACAACCGTGTAGAATACTCTCTCGACGGAAAAGTGTTATCAGCATCCGGAGGCGACACGGCCTGCTTTGAAGGGCCTGTTCCCACGAAGGCTATGGCCCATTCGGCACTCATCGACGCTCTTCTTGTGGAATACCTGCGCATCCATGGCGTAAACGAACCGTTCTCGGAGTTCAAAGCCGCCGAAATTTTAGAGGGCTTCAAAAAGACGAAAAGCCCTTACGACATGCTGATGCTCTACCAGCAGATCATCAACTCGTCAGAGTCGACCTGCCGGTACATCTTCGCTCTTGTGGACGGAGAAATCCGCACGCTGCAGCACAACAACAGGATCTTCGCCGTCAAGACCGAAGCCGCGCACCTCTACATGGCCAACGGCTGGAACAAAAAAGAAGGCCACGATGATACAGCCGACGAAGTCCTCAGACGCTACGGCGTCGACCCGGCCCAGTATACGAATACGAGGCTGTTAAAGCTGTCCAAGATCGACCCGGAACAGAACATGTTTATCTATAACAGAGGTCTGGATCAGCTTTCAGATGAAACGGCCAGAAGCATTATCGACAACATCGACGACGGGCATTACATCAAGATGCTGAGCACGGCCTATAAGAACTGGTGCAACGTATCCTCACATGATGAAAACGACGAGGACGAAGACGAAGAGTCTTAAAAAAAACAAATAGACCGGCTTAACTGGATATTCCATGCGGCCGGTCTGCATATCATTGATATAAAGGAGTGATAACCAATGCCGAGCCATCATTCACACAGCAGCCACAGCAGCCATTCGCACAGTTCGAGCCATCATTCATCAAGCAGCCACAGCAGCCGTTCGCACAGTTCGAGCAGCCATTCTTCCAGCTCGTATTATTCGACCGGCAACAGCTCATCGAATGTGGCGGACGGCTGGCTCTACCGTCCTACGAAGAATCAGCCGAAAGGGTACAAAGCAAACGTCAGGCGGTTCTGCGGTATGAAACACAATTACACATATTATAATGAACCCTGGACGTATAAAGGAACGGAATATAAAGCCGGCTGGTACGATGAGAACGGCGATTATTATCAGGACGTCGCATTCACGAACCGCGGAGATACGATCCTCTGTAACTGCCCTTTCTGCGGCAGTCAGAGCAAAATTACCAAAGACATGGCCGGCACGCTGGCCTGCCCCAACTGCGGCGGCGGAATGGAAATGATCTCTATAACAGATGAGCTGATCTGCGAACGCAGCAATGAGAAAAAACAGAACAGCGCCCCAAAAAATCTGGCCTTGACAATGAGTGTCTTTATCATCGCTGTAACAGTATTTACGATCCTGACCGGTATGTTTACTGCGATATTCAACAGCGCGACAAGAACAAATTCGACATATGATGCACCGTCCAATACCGACATTTTCGGGACGGAACTGTATCTTGACCAAATATCGTTCCATGTGTATGAGATAACGACAGACAAATCCGAAGCCGATAAGATCCTGAAATGGGATTACGGTGCCGACTCTTATTATGATGAAGAGGCCGACTGCTATCTATGGTACAATACCGACGTCGCCCCGAATCTGTGGCAGTACTGGTATGAAGGGATCTCTTCGCAGTATCCGGACTACGGCTGGATGGAGCATGAATCCGGCGGCTGGTACATCGAGACCAGTTCCAGCCACTGGGAGCCTTTGAACAGCTGGCTCGCACAGCTGTATTACATCAACGAATAAAAATTTAGAAAGGAGGCAGGGAAATGTATCCGCCTTTAGATTACTTGAACGACGCTGAATACCCTGGCGCTGAATTTGACAAAAGGATCGAGCTGCTCATCAAAGCCGGCCTGGAAGAAGCAAAAGACATCACTTTTAACGAATATCTGCGCACATTCATGAACCTGAACCTGCAGATCGGCACAAGAATCAAAGTTTTTAAAAGCGATTTCGAAAAGAATCTCTGCATGCTCCTGCTGCTCAACACGCCGAACTTCCTGGAAGAACGCGGATTTACGCCCGCAGACGTAAAGTCCGGCAGGATAGACATCTCGACGGAGTGGATGGACAACTATATCATCCCGGTACTGCTCGACGAATGGGCAAAAAATAAACAGGTATTCAAACCCGACCCGGCATTTGCGAAGGCGCTGCTCTCTACCAAAGATCTGCAGTTCACACGCGAAATGATCGACCACCTGCCCTGCCTGAATTTCTATGTGGACTTGCTGGACTGCAAGATGTTCAGCCCGATCAAAGGCGTATTCGTCGATATCCGCAAGGACCTGGAACCCAACATGATCTACATGACATTCAACGCGATCATGTCAAATCCGGCCAACGCAAAAAGCTCCATGGTGTCTTTCTCGTTCTATACGAGGGGCATGTATAATGCCGACGGTAAAATCGACCTCAGCGTCGATGATTTCATGAGCAGAGGCTACTCTTTCTGGTCGCCGGAAAAAGAGATCCGCGAAAAACTGGACATCGTAAACGCCAACAGACCTGACGCAAAAATGGCGTTCCTGGTGACCTTCCAGATGATCGCGTATCTGACGCTGGAAAAACCGGAAATAACCGACAATCCTGTCACAAAATCTACTTACCGGAAACCCTCTCCCGACGCGAAGCCTAAGAACCGGTTTTCTGAGATCGAAATCCACGACGTCGGCATCCGCTACGGAAAAGTCTTCCAGAAACAGCTGGAGGACTACAAGAAATCCGTAAACGATCAGGAAAAAACGGAATCCAAGTCCAGAAAACGGCATCACAAATCTCCCGTGGCACATTTTAGGTGTGCACACTGGCATACGTACCGGTACGGCAAGGGGCGCCAGTTCGCCCGGCTGCAGTGGCAGGAGCCGACATTTGTCTGCGGCCGGAACCCTGAAATCACGGAACCCCAAGATGTCGTGATCCATAAAGTAAAAGCATAAAAAAAGGAGCGTATGAAACATGTTCACATCAAGAGCTGCAAAAAACAATACCGACTACAGCGAACTCTACAAAACGAATGATTCATTCAGAGAATATGTCAACAAAATGATCCGCAACCGGCCTGAGATGACCGTGGAACAGGCCTGCTCGTTAAAGCTCGTCCAGGAAGTCGGAGACATGTACGCATCAGGCAAGAACCGCCCCGCGTACGAAAGCATCATCACCCGCCAGGAGGGATAACATGATCTATTCCACATCCATAAGGACAGACCTGCCGGCATTTTATACCGACTGGTTCATCGACAAACTGAACAAAAAACAGGTCGGCGTGCGGAATCCATATTATCCGGAAAAAGTCAGCATTTATGACCTGAGTCCGGACCAGGTGGACTGCCTGGATTTTACAAGCAAGAATTTCGCCCCGATCCTGTTCTATATGCCGACGATCCTGAAAAATTACGCTGTAATATGCGACTACACGATAACAGGCTATGGCCCTGACATCGAACCCAACGTACCGGGGCTCAATCAGTCGATCAGGACGTTCCAGGAACTGTCCAAAATTTTAGGTCCGAAGCGCCTGCACTGGAGATTCGATCCGATCTTCTTTCACAAACAGTACGACATGACCTACCAGAAAGCCGTATTCCAATATCTCTGTGAAAACCTGAAAGGCTGCACGGAGCGGGTGCTGTTTTCCTTTGTGAATGTCTACGATAAAGTAAAAAAGAATTTTCCGGATATCCAGCCGCTTTCAGAATCTGAAAAATACGAACTGCTCACGTTCATGCTGGTCACCGCAAAAAGGAACGGCTTGATCCTTCAGACCTGCCCCGGACAGCTGCAGGGGCTTGAGAGAACGACTTGTCAGTTCATCGACACTTCCGGCTGCATCACAGCTAAGATGATCAACGCGGCCAATCCGGGCTTCGACCTGAAAGAAACCAAAGCAAAGAACAACCGGTTCGACTGTACCTGCATCTCCAGCAAAGATATCGGCACTTATGATACGTGCAAGCACAACTGCCGATACTGTTATGCGAACTCAAGACCGGGCGTGGCGGATCAGATCAAGTGCGACAACAGCTCGCTGCTCTTATGCGATGAATTAAAACCCGATGATGTAATATCCCAGGTCGAGCAGAAAAGCTATCGAAAAAAGAAAAAGGAATAAGTCTATGCAGATCAACAACTATGATAACTCTTACGAAAAAGGAGTTGCAGAACGTGCTGCCTGGCGCCAGAAACGCAGAAACAGGCGGCTCACTCTTGCATGCCTTGTAGGCATCACTCTTCTGCTGGCAGTCATCACGGCATGCGTTATCAGACTGATGCCGTTATATGCCGAATACAGCTACGAGACCAAGATCAACACGCTGAACCTGCCGAAGCTGTCCGGCCCGTCAGAAGTCTCTCTCGTGATCTATTATCAACACGAAATGCCGACCGATATACAGATACGGAATACAACCAATAATATTCAATACGAATATACAGCAGATGATTCGGTTCCGGGACAGATCAGCCTCATATGCGACCTGCAGGACACCTCACTGGCTTATCAGCTGACACTGATACCCCAGGATAATTATGCGCTGGATTATAAAGTCGACGTGCAGCCGTCCCGGAACGACATTCCATGCACGATCAGGACCAGCGTGAACAGCAGGAACCAGATGCTCGTCACGATCAATGCCGACTATATCTATAATCAAGACGACATCAAATGTTATATTGACGCCCAAGGAGACCGGTTCAGCAAGACATCGGAAACCTATGTTCTTGAGCGCAATAAGGACTTTACGGTCAACTTATCTGACATTTACGGTGACAACGTGGCCAACATCCAGAAAGTCACAGTATTCGTGTATCAGATGGGGATCGACCCTGAGACCGGGATAGAGTCCACGATACGCTCAAAAAAACAGATATTCCAGAGATGGGATCGATAGGAGGAAATTATGCCCGAATTATCAGAAAACAAAACAGAAGATAAGATCGCCAAGAAGATCAGCGTATGGGACAACGACGCTGTCGGCCTGGCCGAAACGATCCAGAACGAAGACCCGGACGGCCACACATCTTTCGACGATGCCCTGGAACAGGCCTACGAAGAGATCAATGAATCGCTGGAGAGCGAACGCGATATTCTGAGCCGCAGATATCTGAACGGTTATGTCATGATGGGGACGCTGCAGCGATGGAACGGTCCCAAACAGGCATACCGTCATCTTGACGTAGAAACGATCGGCGACGCGGTCTTTGCTGCCGTAAGTGCATTTACCAGTGAAGGAGATGTCTCCCTCGATGTCTATGTAGACACCGACGAGCACAAACTCATTATTACCCAGCTCGGACACGACAATCCGACAAATCCAAGCATTTTTGAGATCCGTGCGCTCACGAAAAATTGGGACGAGATCGAGAACTCTGAAGAGGACATCGGCGCGAACAGCGCTTCCATCGGCGACGAAGTCTTAAAGACTTACGGTTTCATCAAAGAATAGGAGTATGAAAATGCCTTACACGATCAAACAGCTCACGCCGCAGCAGCTGGCTGAATTTGCATCCCCAAAGCTCGAATCCTTTGCGCTGGCATACCTGCAGTTCGCGCATTCCAGCCCCTGCACGGCAAAGCACACGGTCTTCCCGTATTTCGAACCGCTGCCGGAAAACAAATTAACCGACAACGAGATTTTATACGGCATGAACCGTGAAACCGCTTATAAGAACCTGATGATCCAGTTCGACGTATGCAAAATATCCGGAGAATTCGAGAAACTATTTCAGGACAAAATGCACTTCTGGAAATCAAGAACGATCCCCGGCCTCATAATTTTAAAGGCCTGGCTATGAAAGAAGGTGATCCTATGGCGCAGCAGGTAATCCTGGAACCTTACCAGGAAATCTGTAAACGCTTTATTTTACAGCACTCAAAATGCGGCATCTTCCTGGATGTCGGCTACGGAAAAACCCTGACCACACTGGCAGCAATACAGGATTTGAAACCCAGAAACGTCCTTATCGTTGCTCCGAAGGCGATCGCGCGGACAACCTGGCATACCGAAGTTAAAAAATTCGGCTATGCGTTCAACTGTTATTCGATGGTCGAGAAAAAGAATCCGAAAACAGGACTTTTAAAAGAGATACCGTTAAAAAATTTGATTCCATTATACGAAGCGATACCCCATACGCATCCTGGGACGGTGAACCTGTTCATCACCTCAGTTGAAGCCAGATTAAAGCATCTGATCGACTGGTGTGAGGAGAATAATATCTGGCCGTTTCAGATGATCGTCTGCGACGAATTCCAGAAATTCAAGAGCGGAACGTCCATCCGGACAAAATCCATGAAGACGTTGGTGTCGCACACGCCCCGGCTTGTCGGCCTGACAGGCTCTCCGATGCCTAATTCCATTGAAGACATCTGGTCGCAGATCTATTTACTGGACAACGGTCAGCGCCTGGGGCGGTATATCTCTCACTTCAGAAGCAAATACGAATATCCTACCATGGTCGTGAACGGCCATACTGTAGGCTGGAAACCCCTGCCAGGCGCGAAAGAAGATATTTACAGCAAGATCAGCGACATCGCGGTATCCGTAAAGGCAGACCTGCACCTGCCGCCCGTGCGTTTCAACGACATCAAGATTACGTTGAACAAAGACGAGATGGAGCTCTACGAGCAGTTCAAAAAGCGCTGGGTGCTTGATTTAGAAAAGCTGGATCCGTTCATCGCCTATTCCCAGCAGGACACGAAGATCCTGCCCAAGAATGCGGCGGTCATGGCAAGTAAATTGCTGCAGTTCGCATCCGGCTCTATTTATGATGAAAAGCACAACGCGCATTTCATTCATAACCAAAAACTGGTCATGACGCAGTATATCATCGACAATACGGACAGCCCTATCCTGCTGGCCTACACGTTCGCCTGCGACCAGAAGCGGCTGCTCGACGAACTTACCTGCGACCACGGACCGATCGTCATGTTCGACGGTTCTGAGAAAATGAAAGATGCGTGGAACAATAAAGAATATGCCGTCATGCTCTTCCAGCCGGCTGCTACCTGCCACGGAATCAATCTGCAGGACGGCGGCCATACGCTGATATGGTACTCGCTGCCTTGGAACCTGGAACATTACATCCAGACGAACGGCAGGCTGTGGCGGAAAGGCCAGCAGTCTCCGGTCATGATCCACCGGCTGATAGCCAAGAAAACTTTTGATGAGAGAGTCGCTGCAGCCCTGGCTCAGAAACAGCTCGGAAACGCCGAACTTCTGGACGCCGTACGACGCGAAGTAACCAGCCCGTAACAAAAAAGCGAGGTGAAACTATGAAATACAGTGACGCGAAAAAACTGCGCCCTGAAGACGAAATCATCGTAAAAGAAACAAAACAGGCACTGCATATTATCGAAGTAAAAAACGTCAAAGACGCCGAGCCGCCCTATGTCGAGATCTATGCCGAAGACGGCTGCAGTTATCTCCATACCGAAATCAAATAAAAATACGAGGTGATAAAACCATGCAGGTGACCATAACACGCGGCAGTGTATGTGCAGACGACGACATCCGGGCGCCTCACACCGAAAATCTTGAATTTGATGAAGATGCCGTATTATGCGATCTGTTCAAAAAGATCGTGAATTATCTGCCAACCGTGGCAGGGAGCGCATCCTGGGAGATCAGCTGCCCCATCGGGACGCTCGGCTATGTCACGACAAAATACGACAGAGACTGCGACCGAAAAACGGTCCATCCTGTATTCAATACACAGGATCTGTTATCGTGCATCAAGCAGCTCATCGGTATTGCCGAAGGCACCGAACCCGAAATTTTAAACATACGCTGCCTTTACAACAAATCCGTACCGGATGATCTGAAAGGAGAAAACGACAATGTCTGACCTCACAATATCCAAAGAAACGGCGGACCAGCTGTTTAATATCCTGCTGGTCTTCCGCGATTATCTGAACGACGATATTTTAAAGCAGACCAACACACTTTACATGACCAGCGACTTTTTGACACTGGATACGGCGATCGGGCTGCTTGGGACGGCTTATCCGGATGATGAGCTGCATCCAAAACTGCTCATCACAAAAACAGAGACCAGAAAACGCATACAGGATGCCTACATGTCGGCCCGGATCATGTACAATGCCGTCAACAACGAAGTTGTCAAAGCAAAGAACAAACAGATTTATGAAGAATCCGGCCTGAAGATCATGGCGTCGCTCGTTTTTATGCTAAATCTGGTCTGCGTTCCAACACCTGAAGCGGTGCAGCAGGCCATTGACGCCGTCCTGAGTGCCTGCGATACGATCACGGAATCCGTGCAGGCCATGCAGGAAAATTATACGGACGAAAACGATGACGCCCGGTATGCCGATATCCTGGCCTTAATTAAAGATATGCAGCCGGGCATGACAGCTGACATGTTAAAAGAAGAATAAACGGAAAGGAATACCCTATGTCAAAAAAGATCGCATTGCTGCTGCTCTCTTTCGTGTGTGTGGGCATTGTCTTGTGCCTGCACGCGCCGAAGCAGCTGCGTATATCAGATTATATTGGAAAGGGGTGCTGTTAACATGATCACGACACACAGCATCAGACGGATAAAATACCGGGACTATCATTACGATGAAATCTGGCTCATCACCCAGACGCAGAAATATCCGAACCCGCATATAAAACATGTTCCGGTCCTCGCCCCGCCCCAGCGCCTGTTTTATGATTACCTGGACTGGCGCCGGAAAAGCGACTGGGGACCGGATAAATTCCGGTCTGATTATGTGCCCAGATACCTGCAGTACTTGCACGATAACAAACAGGCGAACGAACTTTTAGGCTTTCTGGCCAAAACATCAGAAGATATCTGCCTCGTCTGCTACTGCCCGAATGAAAGTATGTGCCACCGGAGCATCGTTGCCGGTCTCCTGCAAGGCTTCGGCCAACAGGTCACGACTGAAAACGACATGGATTACAGCACATACTTCCAGCAATACCGCCAATCAACAATAGGAGTGAAAAAATTATGAGCAAAAGCATTAGATTAAGTGAAAAACACGGTGTCAATCCCTGCATCCCCGTATGCGCGTTCTGCGGAAAGCAGAAACAGGAACTCGCATTTCTGGGACGCCTGCCGGGAGACATAAAAGCACCGATGAGCGCGGTACTTAATTACGAACCCTGCGACGAATGCAGGCAGAACTGGTCGATGGGCGTGCCCCTCATCCGCGTCTCCAAAACGCCCGGCTCTGAAGGACAGCCGCCGATCCAGAAGCGTGAAGGTTTCAATATCTATCCTACCGGCAGTTACATGGTCATCACAAAAGAAGCGGCCGAACGCATTTTTGAACACGAAATACAGGCCGGAAAGCCTGTTTTCATGGAGGACAAGGCTTATGATGATTTCTATGAAACAGCACAAAAAGCCGAAAAGGAGTAATATGATATGGAACCTCTTGCATCTAAATTAAGACCGAGATCTTTATCAGAGTATAAAGGCCAGAAGCATTTACTGAGCGACGGCAAGCTCTTGTCCCGCATGATAAACGCAGACCGCGTCGGCAGCATGATCCTGTACGGCCCGCCCGGAACCGGCAAGACCAGCCTGGCCGCCGTTATCGCTGCGACGACGCAGGCCGATTTCGAGCAGATCAACGCTACGACTGCGGGCAAAAAAGATATGGAAGCCGTTATCAAGAAAGCCCAGGATTCCGACAAAAAGACGATCTTATTCATTGACGAGATCCACCGGTTCAACAAGGCCCAGCAGGATTATCTGCTGCCGTTCGTTGAATCCGGATTGGTCACGTTGATCGGCGCCACGACCGAAAATCCTTATTTTGAAGTAAATAAGGCACTCGTCTCGCGATGTTCGATCTTTGAGTTAAAACCTCTGGAGACCGCCGACATACGCGAAATGATAGAACATGCCGTACAATATATGAGTTCCGATCCCGATTACGGCCCCCTCACCGTCGATTCAAAAGCACTGGACTTTTTATCCGAGATGGCCGCAGGAGATGTCAGGCATGCGTACAACGCGCTGGAACTGGCCTATCTCTCCACCCCGCCAGAAAACAATTTGACGACCATCACGCTCGAAACCGCGCAGCAGTGCATCCAGCGCAAAGCGATCAATTACGATAAAGATGGCGATTCCCATTACGACACGATCTCAGCCTTCATCAAATCCATGAGAGGTTCGGATCCCGACGCCGTATTGTATTATCTGGCCCGCATGATCGCCGCAGGGGAAGATATCAAATATATTGCCAGAAGAATCATGGTTCACGCCTGCGAAGACGTAGGGCTTGCCGATCCGATGGCCATCGTGGTCGCCGTGGCCTGCTGTGCCGCCATAGAAAGGATCGGTCTTCCTGAAGCTCGCATATTATTATCCGAAGCTGCTCTATACGTAGCGATGGCAAAGAAATCAAATTCTGCCTGCGCTTCGATTGATAGAGCCATGAAGCTCATGGAATTCGCTTCTGACCTGCCGATCCCGCCGCACCTGCAAGATTGCCACTATTCCAGCGCTAAAAAGTTAAACCGCGGTGTCGGCTACAAATACCCGCACGATTATCCCGGCGCATGGATAGAACAAGAATATCTGCCGGAAAAATTAAAAGGCGTGCAGCTCTACATGCGCACACCGAACGACATGCCTCGTTATCCGGAAACAAAGAGCGGTAATTGACAACATATCCTCATGATGATAAACTTGATTATATAATTATATATAAAGGAGAAAGCCATCATGAGAGACATCGTTGACCGAATACTTTATGGACAAAATGATGCACCTAACGGACGAATCTTTGAAAAAATGGGATTTGACGCATTATACGCCGGACTTATGGACGTGAAGCGTGCGGGAAAAAACAAAAATCTGGCGTTCAAACCCGAATCTCTAAAAAACACGACCGGCGGTTCTATTGACACTGACCAAGGTACAGATATCATATGGGATAAAGGGCATGAAAAGATTCGACTTGACTTAACAATCAGCTTCAACAAAAAAGACAATATGCCTTTTATATTTGAATCTGATATTGAAGTCGCACCTGGCCACAAATTAAAATTCGGCATCCGCCACGGGAACCGGCATAACGGTTATACCGAATTTAAGTCTAAACAAGGCGATACACAGCCTGTTGTTGTAATCGGTATCGACATGGATGATTATGAATTCAATCGTGAGAAGTATTACCGCAACGGCCGCGACGCTGAAAATATCTTTGACGACATAAGGACTCATGCCGTCGAAATCTTAGGTTGGGCGGATGAAGTCTACCAGGAATTTACAGATCCTGAATATCTGGAATACGCCGAAGACACTTTATTTGTAAAGAACGATGCGTTCAAAGATCGTTTTATTGATTCCAAGAAAATGACACCTGCTTTGACCGAGATGCTGCGCCGCACGAAGAACAATGTTACTCAAAAACAAAACAGCCAGATGCTGCCTGCCACAGCAAAGATCTATGCTATGGCCGATGAACGAACCAAAAACAACTTATCCGAAAAGGAGGACAATTATGACCAAACTTGTGATCATCTTAACTGAACATGGAAGCAGCTATTCCGATGAAGGTTTGGAATACCTTACAGAAAGCGTTCGCAAATGCTTTCATGACGAATCTGACCTGGGATTTTTTATGGGAAGAGTGCTCAACAATATGGATACTTTCAAAGAATATTTGACAAAACACAAAGAAGATTCCTATCTCGCGCTCTCTACAGAACACGGTATCCCGATCTTCCCATGCCAGTCTTATGACGACATTATTCAGTATTTATCTGCACATGATGAGAATGAGAATCCATGGAACGTCATGTGTGAACTAAAAGCTGAACTCGAAAAAAGAGACGCTGAAAGAGCGGCTGTAAAGTAAAGGAGGATGCCTATGGCGATCAATCTGAACACGCCCGATAACAATAAAAAACCAAAGATTTCTGAAAAAGTTAAGAACGCCATGATCTACGGCATTTTAATTGCTGTCATAGCTGGCGTCTTTATAATACGGCCCGTGCTTCAGGACGCCAAAAGCGGACAACAGGAATCTGATTCTATTCAGGAAGAAACAGAAGAAACTGTCCCGGAATCTGAAACGACGCCGGAACCGAATCTCGGTATCATCACGGAAAACGAAGAGAACGGATTTCTTGAAGACGAAAGCGACGAGGTTACGGGCGTAAAATCTGATTACTATGATACTCAGGCCGAAAAGCAGTTATCAAGCAGCTCCGAGATAAATATACCGCAGGCGCAATACCAGCAGATCTACAAAAACTATGCGACGCTCTATACTTCCAACTGCGCAAAGATCTGCGACATCTGGATCCCGACAGGCTATACCGGCGACAATTCCCGTGCAAACGAGATCCGGCTCAAGCCTTCGGATACCGAGATAACCGTAGACGGGAACGAACCAATCACGATCACCTGGCTCACGGACGCTCTCTTCCGCTATTATGATACACTTGTCGTAACCGAGCACATTGATTTATATATGCAGGAAGAAAAAATCAGAGATCTGTACCAAAAATTCGATTATTATCTGGAATCAAAATATGATTGTTTTTTATCAGCAGATAATACCGAACAGACCTGCACCGTCTATGTGTTCCGATCGGAATCTGTCAGCAAAACAGATCCGGAGCGGATCGAAATCAAATATATTGCAGCACTGAGCCAGACAGACGAACGCGGCCGTCACGCCGGTTTTGTCTTAAACGCAGACCAGCTCGCCGCAATCACGACAGGGCGCTATCCTGACCTGCTGTCTTTAACGCAGGCCATCTTCCGCCCTGCCGTTTAAGTGAGACATTGTCAAGTGATTCCGTATTAAAAATAATAAAAATATAGAAAAATGCTTGACAATGTTAGGACATCCTGGTACAATATGTACGATACAGGGATGTTATATCCACCATATGTAGGGCTATATTAAATAGAGATAGGGCAAATCTTTATTTGATGGAAGCTGTTACTCACACTCCTATGCAGCGCGGTTCGATTCCGCAGATGCCTTACATGAATCTTTAAGATTTTGTCATTTTCCCCCAAAACAGCAGGACATTCTGTCGCGTACCAAAAAATGCCGATAAGGATGTCCTGTTATTTTGGAAAAAATTAAGGAGGAACCTATGAGTACGAAGATCTATGATGCCTATACCATGGCCATGATGACACTGCCCGAACTGGATAAATTTATCCGGAAATTAAAATCTGATTTTCACGAATATATCAAAAAGACGATCTGCGTTCCTGAGATCGCAAACATCATCACGGATCTGACGCAGGGATCTATTTACAAATATGCCTGCAGGCAGAACGGCGCGGCTGTTCGGACGATCGCTTATTGGTGTAAAAAGTTCAATCCCAATAAAAAATATGTCATGCCCAAGGATTTCGACAAAATGCTCGATCATTTTCTGGGATCTATGCCTATCTTATCTATTGCAGTTGGCTACAGCCGGTTATGCGAAGAGAAAGACGAACATAATGAACAGGAATTCATCAACACGCCGGACGACGCGAGGCTCATCTTATACCCTGATAAGAACCAGATACGTATATTGGCCTTCGGACGGAACTTAACTCATTTTCTGTACGAAAATGCCAGCACGTACGGCATGGCGGATTATCATTACCAAGACCAGACAGACCGGCCTGCCGGGATCACAAAAGAACAATGGTCAGCGCGGCACAAGACCTGGAAAAGATTGATCGGGCCGGATTTTGTCCCAATCAACCACGGCATTCCTGTTGAGATCTATATTCGAGACAACGCGTATGATTTAATTATTCATAACGGCGATATGTACTCTCCCGTACGGGAGATTTATGAATTCATGTCCACAAAAGAATTTCAGGACGGTTTTTTCGAGAAAGCATGCGAAACAATTGCCTACAGCCGGCTGTACCAGCTTTACGTCAAAAAATATTTAAAAGACCATCCTGACGGCAGCAAGGACGACATCTCGGCCATCCGGTTCTTCAGAGTATTCCAAAACATAAAGAACACCAAAGGCACAGACGCTTATAAAAAGATCAAATTTTATGAGCGGAAACTGGCGCCGTACCGGTTCGACATGAACTGTCCCGTCATGCAGGAATGGCTGCTGGACTGCAATACGTCGCACATGAATTTCCGGAAACTGATGACCAGCACGTTCAAGGAATTATTAACAGAATTTCCCGAACTCGTTTACGAAAAATAAAATCAAAAGGAGATGTTTTTATGTTAGATAAAATGATTAACGCACAAAATGCTTTTAATGAGATCAAGAAAAATGACCTGTCCTACATGCAGCAGGCTGACCTGATGGCCTGCATCAAAGACGCGCTCAACAGGATGCCTGCCGAACATAACAGCATGAGCTTTGCACAATATCTGCTGATTGTCTTTGCCGAAGAGTGTGCCGAGATCGCGCACGCCACGAGCAAAGCACTTCGTTTCGGCCTGGATAACCATCATCCGGACAAGCCTGATATCACGAACGAAGACCAGATCCTCACGGAATTCTATCAGCTGCAGGCAGTCATGGATTTATTACAGGTACGAGGCATCATCAACGATTTCCATCCGGACAAGATCCTGGCGATAAAAGCCGACAAAATTGGAGAAATTTCTACTTATTCAAGGGTTTCCTGTGATAAAGGCATCTTGTCTGAAAACTCAATCCATCCGGCCAAGACAAAGCCGGCTGAGGAAACCGCGCCTGAATCACATACTACAGCTGCTGAATCTGCCGTGAAAATTAAAGACAATAATTCGTTCTGTGACATGCCGTATGCGTTCGTAGACGGTTCTTATAACGCTAATACGAGCGTTGCAGGCTACGGTGGATTTTTAATCCTGCCTGACGGGACAGAAATTAAGCTCCAGGGTAAAGACAACGACCCTGAGATGGCCAAAATGCGCAACGTAGCAGGCGAGATCCTCGGTGCGCAGGCCGCAATCGCTACGGCATTGGCCTATAACGACGATCCTGCAAATCAAAATAAGATCAAAGATCTGACACTCTTTTATGATTACGAAGGAATCGAAGCCTGGGCAAACGACCGCTGGAAAGCGAAAAACTTTTATACGAAAAATTATAAAGAGTACGTAAACGCCGCACGCAACACGATCAATCTTATTTTTGTCAAGATCAAAGCACACACGGGCATCCCCGGCAACGAACGCGCCGACCGGCTCGCAAAAGAAGCCGTCGGTCTGTAAAGATATTAGACGGCCGCAAAGCCGTTTGATATAAAAAAATATAAAAAACAAAGGAGGTTTTTATGCTGAGAAGAGAGAACATGAGCCTGTTCGCCCTCTGGCTGGCAGCTCTGTTTCTGAGCAGCTCTACGGTCGCTTATGCAGGTGAACTGTCTGAACACCTGCCCGAACAAGTTTTTAACACCGTGATCGTGGCCAAAAGCGCTCATGAGCCTTTTTCAGATGAAGAACCATATGACCGGACAGATATCATTCCGGCAAAAAGCACGCAGAAACCATTCGAGGACAAAACATCAGAAAAAGTCGAAGCTGTTGCAGATGCTGCGATTAACATCGACCTGGATATGACATCTATATCAGACGAAACACCTGCAGAACCCGAAATCATCGAACCTGAAATTATCGAACCAGAATTTACGGAATACATATCTTACGATTCCAATTCTGTTTCAATCGAAGATTTCAAATCAAGAGGCGTTTATTACGGACCATCCGGCCGGGAAACGTATTACAATCTCGACATGGATTGGATCATAGGCCGCATGCGCCGCAGAGGATACTCCGAAGAAGAATATCCATATCATATAACGCCGGAAGGCATCCGGATGCTCGGCGATTACATCATGGTCGCTGCTGATTTCGAGACGAGGCCGATCGGAACCATTTTGGACACATCATTTGGCAAAGCGATCGTATGCGACACAGGAGCGTTCGTAGAAGACCATCCGGACGGAATCGACATTGCTGTAACCTGGTAACACAAAATGAGCCTTATTGCTTTATACGAGTGATAAGGCTCATTTTGTAATAAAAGGGCGCCACCGCCGCGTCCGCGCCGCTGTCGCCCAGACAAAATCTTATGAAAATAAGGACAGCCGGAAATAAGCTGTCTGCCGTTTTCAAACGAAGAATCATTACAAAAAGGAGGTACGGCCATGCAGCTGCCTGAAAAACTGTATCATCTCACTGTCACTGACCATCTGGGAAATATCTGTATTAACGGTCTCTCACCACGGATCGGCCCGAACTCGTTATTGAGCAAAGAACCAAAAGCCGCGCTCTACCTCTGTACAGAAAAAGATATCGAGACCTGGCAGATACTGACCAAAGCGAACACATGTCTGGAGATCGACACGTCGTATCTTGATCCAAAGACCATATCGGACTTCAACTACGGCGAATATTCAGAAATCATAGTTCACGAAAGTATCGACGCGAAAGCCATCGTCGGATATACAGCGCTGCCTGAGCCGGATCAGAACGGGCACGCTATGACGCAGCTTGCAAAAGGTTATCTGTTCACAATGTCCATGTTGTGCGGCCACATCTGCCAGACGGAGTATCATCTCAAGAATCCGCATCTTGAGAAAGAACAGCGCGAATGCTTTGCCAAGATGAGCGAACGGCTGAGTACCGACACGCTGGCCACTATCAGAATTGCAGAACGGATCAACTTCAAGACGCTCACGAACAAAAGCGCGTCTAAGATCATTCGATTCCAGTCGAACGAAATATGCGGCATCAGCCTGGCGGACACATACCTCAACCCGGATTTCTATGATACCAAGCTGTTTCCTGACGCAGGCGTCAGATGTTGGGAACATTTGGACCACATCGACAAAAAAGCCGCTCCGGCCCTCGTAACGCCTGGACATTTACTGTACCGGTGCATCAAAACAAACGTGCCGTATTATGCCAGGACGCTCAAACACGTCGGCGGATTCGCCCCGGCCATATTCAAGATATAACATAAAAAAAGGAGGACCAGATATATGCAGACAACCACAAGAACCGTATATCTTCAACGAAAACGCCGCAGGACAAGAAACAAGATACTGCGGACGATTTATGCGTATAAAAATCTGATTGCGGTGATCGCGCTTTCAGCCATGCTCATCACTCTCTCAGCTACGATAACGATATGGGCGACGAACTATCAGAACAGCCATGCAATGCGTGATTTTGGACGTACAAAGTTCTTCACGAGCTATACGGTCCAGAATCATGATACGTTATGGGACATATCATCTGAAATGATCCGGACGAATCCGGAATATCCCGACGTGAAATCCTACATGAACGAAGTTATTTCGATCAACGATCTAACATTCGACGGCCAGATCAAATATGGAGAAAAGCTGATACTGCCTTATTTCAGCGAAAATGTCCAATAAAATAATATAAAGAATAGGAGAAAAAGAAAATTATGGAAAGAGAGATTATGGACAACTTAGTACCTATCGTTGTAGAACAGACTTCCAAAGGAGAGCGTTCTTACGACATTTATTCCCGCTTATTAAAAGATAGGATCGTCTTTTTGAACGGGGAAGTCAATGACGTGTCGGCCAATATCATCTGCGCCCAGCTGTTGTTCCTGGAAGCCGAGGACCCCAAGAAAGACATCAACCTGTACATCAACAGCCCCGGCGGTTCCGTATCCGCAGGATTTGCGATCTACGATACCATGCAGTATATATCACCCGACGTGAGCACTGTCTGCATGGGCCTCGCCGCGTCCATGGGCGCGTTCTTGTTATCATCCGGCGCCAAAGGCAAAAGATTCTGTCTGCCCAATGCCGAAGTCATGATCCACCAGCCTCTCGGCGGAACGCAGGGACAGGCTACGGAGATCGAGATCGCGGCCAAGCACATCCTGCGTACGAAAGAGCGGCTGACCAGAATCATTGCTGAAAACTGCGGCAAAGATTTTGACGAATGTCTTGCAGCCATGGAACGCGACAACTGGCTTTCCAGCGATGAAGCATTGAATTTCGGCCTGATTGACAAAGTGATCAAGAACCGCGTATCATAAAAACAGAAGGGACGGCTGACAACACCAGCTGTCCCGAACTCGTTTCGAAAAAGAGGAACAGCACATGAAGACGATCATCATTTTTGAACCGGAAAGATCTGTTATTCCGGAACAGATCCATACAACAAAAGAAATTATCTGCGAAGCAGATCTATCCAATGATTACAGCGATCTGGACCTGGCCGGGATCTTCATCCGGCAGAACCCGGAATTATACGGAACAGGCATGTGCGGCGTCACTATCAGAAAAGAAAATGCCAAAGACGAGAACTTTTTTGTTTCAATAGATAAGGACGGCAGTATCGTCCCCTGGTACTGATAAGGAGAAACAGTTATGTTTAAAATATTCGCTGATAAGCAGGCAAGACAGTTCCATAAGTTCTGTAAAATTATGCGACGTCTTGCGAGATCCAACAAAACAAAAATCAACGAACCTGAGATTGCACTAGCACAAAAAAAATTAGACCCGTTCGGCTATTCCTGCGTGCGGTTCATCTACGCGTCCAGCCAGACAGCACATCCCGGAATCTATGTCTGGAAGCGCAACCCCGATGCCCCGTACCGGCCGCCGTACAGTATCTATAAGATATCGGACGGAATCTACTATCCTCTCATATATTATGATCAGGAGTTTATTGATTCATTAGAGGCCGAACTGAATTATCAAAGGAGGAAGAATTATGCCTGAAGCAGTAGCCTTTTCCGTTGAAGGAGATTTTATTACAGATCTTGCCCGTTCCTGGTTCTTTGATGAGAAAAAAGACTACGAAGTCTCTGAACAGTTATTACTCTCCTGCATGCTGGTAGACACATCATCAATGCCTGAAATCGAAATCAGAGCTTTAGACGACGAACGAAAAAGAATCTGCTTGGACATCATCGAGGGCCGCTCACGATTCCAAGGCTGCAACGAATTCAAAGTCGTCCCGGAACCTGATGCCGGAAAGCGCCGCTCTGTCATCTCTGAAGTCAAGAAACGAGGCGAAGACAAATTCGAAATGCTGCGTGCCAAAAATCAGGAGTTAAATCAAGAGATCGCACAAAACAACGAAGAAATCGAATCGTTAAAAAAAATCAACAAGACGCTGGTCGAACTGGCTGCACCGGCGATCAAAAAGTATATCCAGACGCCTATCACAAAAATGCGGGAGCACCTGGCCCATACGAATTTCATTGACGAGATCACGCTGCAGTCCGATATCTTAGGCGGCCGCCCGGCATCCGAAAAGACAAAGCAGGAATTCGCCGAACTGTGTGAGCAATATAACGTCTATCCTGCCTGGAACGTCCGTGGGACATGGCGGTATATTCTGTTTTACGACAAAACGACCGATGAGGTACTGGAACACGAAGAAATGCTCCGCCGCGGATTTGCCATTGAATCTCAGGAAAAACCCGAAATCCAAACAGTAAAACCCGAAATAAACGAACCCGCGCACCCTGAGCGTTACGGCTGGCTCTCTCCGTCCGGCGATTTCTATGAATCTCCCTGGGGCACCCACGAACAATCCGCCATAGACCTCATCAAGAAATTTCATTGGAAAGACGAGCAGGAGGAATGGGAAGACAGCAAAGGCGGCAGCATACTGGCCAGGGATTTCCTGAACCTCAAAAAGAATTTTATCCTGATCGACAACCCTTTACTGGCAGCAGGACGGGTTACCGCAAGCTATGATCCCGTCAAAATAACCAAAAAACAGGCCGAATTCTTATACGGCTATTTTAAGGACCTTGGCGATGATCTGATGGCCGATCATTTTATTCAGTATACCGCCTGGGGGCAATAAAAGGAGTTTTTATATGTTATATCGTGAAGTACAAAAAGACCTTTTCACCGTGCCGGACAGCTATTATCTGGCACACTGCATCAGCGCTGATTTCGGCATGGGGAAAGGTATTGCTGTTCAATTTAATGAACAGTTCAATATGAAACAGACATTGCTGCGCAAATATCCCGATTATCTGCAGTATTATCAGAAGAATAAGCTGCAGGGTGACTGTATCTTAGAAGGACGCGTCCTGAATCTCATCACAAAAGAACGTTACTATCAAAAACCGACGCTCATTACGATGATGACCGCGCTCTCCAAGATGCACCAGATCTGTCAGGTAAGACACATCACAAAAATCGCCATGCCCTTGATCGGCGCCGGACTCGATAAACTCGACTGGGGAAAGACTTCTGAGACGCTCAGATATGCCTTTTCTGACGACGATATCGAAATTCTTGTGTGCAAATTATAAAAGGAGGAACTACTATGGGTAACGAAAAACCGTTCCACTATTATCTGCACGGCACCAGCTTCGAGAACGCCGAGAATATCATGCACAATTCTTTGATCGGCACAGAACCGGACAACTGGCGGCTCAACTGGGTCATGTGCGATCCAGATAAATTATATCTGCATAAAATCCCGACTTGGGAGGAAGTCAGCCAAGATTTCGGATACGCGATCAGTCCCGACACCTACAAGAGTTTTTACGATGGTTATTTCATGCAGGCCATCGAGAGCGGACAGATCGCCGCAGCGGTGCAGGGCAGCACGAATACTAAGATCTGCGTTCTGGTATTCAAAATCTCTGATGAGATCGCCGAACAGTTTATCGAAAAAGACAGCAGCATTGCACGCGAGCAGTCAACAACATACCAAGCCGACAAAAAAACGCTGCATGAAAAATGCCTGTTGAACGAGATCACGTGCCACGTGCAGTATTACCGCGACAATTATAACCAATACCTGCGGCCCCACTATCTCACAAGAATCAACCGCGAATATCGGGACGAACTTAATATCTATGATGATCCGATTCTGGTAGAGGCTATAGATTGGGCCAGAGAACAGGACGCACCGTTTATCGAAGCGGACAGCGACACTATGGATTTCTGCTTTAAATACGGAGATATCCCGTTTCAAACATAACGAAAAAGGAGGTTCACGCCATGTCATATTACAAAGGAGCGAAAAATTACCGTGATGTCCTGATACACAATAATTTCATGGAAGGCTGCGACACTGTATGGGATCCAAAATGCCGAAAATTGATCCCCGTGAAATTAAAAGCCGGTATGAACAAGCGTGCTTTAGATTATTACCGGGCATTCGCGGAATTAAAATCCAGATATACCATCGGCGTGATCCTCAATAACATGTTTATCCATCTGTTAAAGAACACCGGCGACGAAGAACAGAAACTAACGTCCAACATGTTCAAAATGATGACCGCCCAGGCAAAAACGGCCAATGTATATCGGAGCCTTATGAAACACCTGAAGAACCACGCGATCCCAAAAGACTCCGAGATCGACAAATACATTGCAAAAGAGCTGGCCACCGGCACGGAACGCATTGAACGAAACATGGCCTTTATCAACATATGGGCCGAGGATTACGGCATGATTCCGCTCATCAATGCGATCCGGGAAGATACCGGAATGACGCTCAGTTCTTATACTGAACATGTGAACGACGAATTCTGGACGGATAACTGCCAGATGCGGGAAGACAACGCTCCGGAGGAATATTATGAAAAACGCAACGATTATTTCTTCGAGCACGTCATGACGATCGCCAAGATACACCATATCGACATAAATCAGATCATCAAAGACGCGATCTTAACACGCGATAAGAAACAGCAGGCTGCAAAAGATAAATATAAGGCCGAAAAGAAAGCTGAAAAAATATTGGATATCACCGAAAAGACCGAGATAAAGAACACCAGCATGAACGCCGAAATTTATCGTGCGATCGACGAGAACAAATCCACAAAGAACGTCTCAGATTCCTGTATCACACGACTGAAATCCAAGCTGATCATGCTCGGCGGACGAAGCGTTTACATCACGATCTCGAAAACAGGTCGCCGTCTGGAATTCTGGACGGACAAACAGACCTGGGCCCCGACGCCGTACAACTTGCTGCTCGTTGACCGCCGTGACAAAACCGCAGTCGAAAAGGCTTACCAGGACGCTAAGAATAGCATTACAGAAAGCGACACCGCCGTCATAACTGTATGTGAATTGGACCTGCCGCCGGAATATCTGGCTGAATTGGACCAGTCAAAAGACCAGACACCGAAGGATGAGATCGAACAGTTAAAATATATGCAGCGGCGCGACCTGTTAAGACTCATGGAAGAAGGCACCGGGATCAACTTTACGGCTTACCTGCACCTCTACATGGCCTTAAAGAAATATCACGGCAGAGTCTTTTTCGGCAGCTGGATCGTGCGTTCAAACTCAAGAAAAAAGATGCGCTACATGTATACGAACGACACTAGCATCATGATCGCTGAATCGGCAAGCAATGTCCGGTATTTTGGCTCAGAAAAAGCCTGCCTGGATTATTATCGCTCATTTCCGACAGATTATCCGGAATGTATCACTGTAAATCATTTCGAATATGAGTTGAAACCAGGCCAGTATGAAGCCATGGTCAAAGGCATGTCAGGCAGCGCGATTCCGGACGCCTTATCCGAGGTCGCACAAGTGATAACAATGCTGGACAAAGTTCCTGAGGAAGATAAGCATTTATACGAATGCTTCAACGGATACTGGCAGTATCTTATTCAGCACAACAGTCTGTTCCAGCATCTCAGCACATGGCCCCGCTGCGCCTATCCGGCTCATTTGCTAAAGATGGCCGACACGGCAAAAACATGCCCGGAAGGAATGCGGTTCCTGTTGAAGCTCAGCACAAGTGCGGAAGACCTGAGCAGGAATACGCCGCCATCGTTCTTAAAAATGAGTCATGTGGGCGGCACAACGAACATCTTATCGGCATTAGAGCAGCTCGGTGCAAAGAACGGCCTCAACATCCATGATAACGAAAAAGAGCTGGATATTGCCATGCGTATCTTAAAAGCAAAAACAGTGTTTAGCTACGAAAACCGATTCAGCGGCATTTGGGCCGACATTGGGAACGAACAGCAGGTAAAACTCATGAACAGCTTACTCGCCCACAGGTTAAAAATGTCTGGCGACCGGCTGATCTACGGTTTTGCCGACCTGAAATACGACATAAAAACACAAAAGTTTAGATTCTCATGGCATATGCCGGAAAACCTGGACTTTATTTAATCTGAAAGGAGAAAACATATGTCAGAATCCATGATTGGTTATTATGTGCATAACGAAAAGCATAAAAGGCTCTGCAAAGAAATGCTGAACGGAGCAAAACCATTCGGACCGCCTATGTCCTATACGTTCATACCGCCATTCACTTTCCTGATCCCGGTCTCTAAGACTTATGAATTCGAGAACATGATGCACAGCGCCAGACTGGACTTCATGAGGGAACGGCCCATTATTAAAAAGTTTTTCGTGCTGGGTGCGAACAATCTTGACTGCGACATCGAGATCGAGCCCTGCAGCACAAAAGACGAGGCTGTCACTCTCATGAAAGAAAAATACGAAACAACGCTTGCGTCCTGTAACAGCATCGAACACGAATTCTCAGAAAAAGGCGCTTCGATCTACTGCCGCAGCAACGATCTCTATTATTGGAAGATCGCCGAATTTGATTTATAATAAAAAGGAGGAAAGATTTTATGATCAACATCGACATCGAACTGATCGCACACGAGACCGGTATGGCGGAGAACGAGATCAAAGGCCTGCCGTTGATCGACCTGATCGCCATGCAGGATAAGATCAAACGCGATAAAGAAAACGAACGCGTCAAAGCCGAGACCATGTCCCCGGAATACAACGCTATGCTCAAAAGATGGTTCACGCCGTATGAGTTTCTGAAACAGTTCTTCTCTGATCAGGAAATCGTAACGGCATGTTCCGAAGCTCAGATCACCGAGAGAGATCTTGTGGATGAAATTACCGTACCTGTCAATCAGACAACTACGAACAACTATTACAAAAATCGTACAGACCTATATGAATACCTGGGCGAAGGAATGGCCTATATCAAACAATATGACTGCTCTGGGCGCGAATTGGCGGAACGGCTGCACACGCGCTGCTATAAATACAAAGCGCATGGTCAGTACCAGCATCTGCGCCACGGACAGGTCATCAAAGCACTCACCTGTAAGAGATACCCGTTCCTGACCTCGCCATTGGAAAACTACAAGGTCGAATGCTTCGGTTACGACAATGGTGTAACGCCTTATGAGATCTACATCTTAGACCACAATATCCATGAACAGTATCCCGGCTCGATCTACACACCGTACCAGGCCCTGATGGATGCCGACATCGAAGCGATCAAAGAACGCAACCGGTCCTATGCGAAGATCTATAACAGCGGTGCCTATGATCCCGAATCCACTGAAAAAAGACTGGAAGCATATACCGATTTCTTCGAGAAGATCAAAAAAGCCCATGGATATAACATGCAGGCAGAAAGGAATTCCTGATGTGTATTTACTGCGAGAAACGCAAAGATATCAAATTTGGATGGGACCAGCCAGCTTTATATGATAAGAACTGGAACCATCCTGTTGTACCGGACAGAATCGTGTCGAATCTCAGTCTTGACGAAAGCTCGTGGAAAGTCGTAGTCCATGATTACCAGACACATACACCGCAGCTTGTGCTGACATCCCAAGATATCGGCCAGGCTCTATTCGGCGATGGAACGGCTACAGTCAACATTCCAATCAAATACTGTCCCGCCTGCGGCCGGAAACTGGGTAGCCGGGAAAAAATGCCCGACAAACTGGCCGAAACGATCGTGACAGCGCTTACGATCGGCCTGGAAGTCAAAATACCGGCAATCAGCATTACGCTGTCAAATATGTCTGATTTTGACAAAGTGATAAGCGACACCGAAAACGAGATCAACAACGGTGCGGCCGACATCAATGCTTACATTAAAAAGACGCACATGTCAGCCGTATACGAGATCTCGACATACTGCGACACGCAGGGGCTGCTTCGGATCTACGGTTATCAATTAAATAACCTGATGTTCGATCCTGAGATGTTCCAGATTCCGGAAATCGTTTCAGTATACGCGGTCGACAGTTTTGCTGCGTGCAGATTAAGATACAGCGTCATTTTAATCAAGAAATATTTTGATGAGAATACACACGCATTTAACAACCTGCTTCAGCTTCCTGAGATCAAAATCAAGAAAAAACGCTTCAGCAAAAAAGATGATCAGGAATGGACCACATTAACATGCGGGAACGAAGGCATCGTGAATAAGACCGAACAGAAACGCCTGATATCCGGCACGAAGTACGAGATGTACAATACCTGCCAGCGCATCGCGTTGAGATTAAAAGCCAAATGTCAGGAAAAACAGATCGACACGATGCCGAAAGTAAAAGATATAAAATTATTATAACTGCTGCTGCGGTTTTTATCATAGCCGCATAGAAAGGAAAAATTATGACTGACATGCAGAAGATCAGAGCCGTGAACGAGCTGCGCAAAAAGCCTTTTGAGACGGCTCTTATTGTCGGAAGCCGCAATTTTGTAAATTACGAGCAGGCGGAAAAATGCCTTGACTGGTTCTTTGAGAGCAACCCGATCGAGCTACAGCATATTATTTCAGGAGGCGCAAGAGGCGCGGACAGCGTTGCGCGCGACTATGCTCATGAGAAAAAAATTGATTTAATCGAAATGCCTGTCACTTCTGAAGAATGGCGGACGATCGGAAAATCAGCCGGCTATAAGCGCAACAACAAAATGCACGAACGTTTAGTAAAAGACGATTACCGGATCTGCATCGCATTCTGGGACGGCCAGTCAAAAGGCACAGCACAGAATTTTGATCTCTGCCGCAGGCTCAGCACGCCTTGTATCATTTTTTATTTTAAAGATAATCCGTGCACGATTACGGACATCCGCGTTCTTGATATTTAAAACGAAAGGAGAAAATCATGCCAAACTACAACGAACAGCTGGTTCAGAACATCGACCTGTTCTTAAAAGAAAAACAATTAAAGATGGAAGATCTGGAGAATTACGCTGCGATCAGTTCCGGCACGATCGACAGGCTGCGTTCCAATCTCTATGAGTCCGTTTCGTTCGACACGGCTATCAGGATCGCTGAATTCTTAGGCGTGTCGCTGGACGACCTGATACAGGATAATGCAGATTATGTCCGGTCAAAGGTCTTACGCTATGAAATTCAAGCGCTTAGAAACGCTCTGGAATCACCTGAACCGCTCATACTCCGCAACAAAGACATGAGCTACACTTTTAATAAAAGCGATATCCAGATGCTGCTCGACAACAAGACAAAAGAATTGAAATCCATTCTCGACGAGCATATTCATGAATTATTCGTGAAGGGATCGCCGTCGGAATCATAAAAAAGGAGTGACAAGCATGAGTTTTGAAATCCAGAAACAGACTCTCACCGACGTATGCGAGAAACTGGCCAAATATCATAAATGCGCGATCCTGAGGCCCACAGGATTCGGCAAGACATATATGTTAACGGAACTGATCAGCAAATACGCCAAAGTACTATATATCTATCCGGCAGCAGTCGTCCGTGACACCGTAGTCGAAAACTATTACACCAGCGATCAGATCGACTATTTTGACGAGAACGGCAATGTGATAGATCCGGAAAGCCTGGACATGCTGCAGGAGGCCAAGAAGATCCCTAACTGCGACCTGATGACCTATACAAAATTATCCAAACTCGACAAAAAAAAGATCAAAGCGATGCCTCAGTACAACTTGATTATCTTTGACGAAATGCACCGCATGGGAGCCAAAAAGACCTGCGCCGCCTGCAATCAATTATTGGCAGACCAGACACATGCCGACATTGTGGGGGCGACCGCGACGCCGACGCGCATGGACAACATCGACCCGGTCAGCATCTTTTTTTCAGATATTATGGCCTACAGCTACACTTTGGTCGACGCGATCAACGACGGCATCATCAAGAAACCGAACTACTGCTACTGCACCTATGATTTCCAAAGCGATCTGGAAGAATATGCTCTTGAAGCTGGAGAAGATATCAAGGACACCGAGATCAAGCGCGTGCTGCAGGCCCACGTGATCGAGATGGCCGACATCTTTTCCATGGATAAAGTGATCCGCCGGACCTGTGACGAATACGCCGTAAACACTTCCTACATGAAGTTCATCGCGTTCTTTTCGACCAAGATGCAGATCGATGAGCAGCTTGCTCAGATACAAAAATGGTTCCACAAAGCCTACCCGAAGCATAAGATCCAGACGCTGACGATCACCAGCCGCGGCACGGAACACAAAAATACCGACAAACTCAAAGACATGGTCCGGAAACCGCACACGATTGATCTGATCGCCTGCATCGACATGCTGAACATGGGCTATCATGTGAACGACCTGACCGGAATCCTGATGTACAGAGGTACAAAATCCAACACGATCTTCACGCAGCAGCTGGGCCGGGCATTATCCGTTGGAACAAACAACTCTGCGATCGTCTTTGACGTCGTAGACAACCTGCACCGCAAAGCGATATACGACCTCAAGCGGAGCTTTACGAAAAAACCATTACGACGATCAGCCAGCACGCCGGACCATATCAAAGAGGCGCTTACAGGCTATGTCCTTCATGAAGACAAAGTCATGGTCGAACATCCGAACGAAGGCCTGATCCCGACACCTTATCATTTGGACCAGAACAACGAGATCGTAGACCACAACGGTGTTCCATCAACACTCAAATACGATCTGGACACCAACATGATCTACGATGCCGGTGTGTTGGAAAAAGACATCAACACGATTACAAAAGAATGCCTGCACGCCACGGGAAACGAAGCCATGTACCGCGAGATCATCGCGAAGGCCGTGGCAGAACCGCTGGCCCAGAGATGCAAAGCAGCGCTGGAGCTGCATTTCAGGACATGGTGCCGGAACAATAAAATACCGTATCCAATCAGCGACGCGAAGCTCCAAAGGATGTACAAGCGTTCAAAAGAAGATTTCTACAAAGAATTTGCCGATATCATCAAAAACAAGCAGATCAACTATCCATTGCAGGACGCCGAAAAGCTGCTCTATATCGGCACGGACGACAATAACGTCCCGCTGGAGATCTGTGCAAAAGCCCGGAACGTGTCGATCAATCAAATATTGAATGCGTTCGGTATTTAAAACAAAAAAAGAGGTGATATAAAAACATGCAGCGCGACCATTTAGGGAATGAGTATAAGAACATCCAGCTCATGCTAGACGAATACGGCATTTCCAAGACAACTTTTCACAGGCGGATCAAGAAAATGTCCCTGGAAGAAGCACTCACTTCCGATGTAAAAGAAACGCACAAAGCGTGCACAGATCACCTCGGAAACCAATTCCCGACATTCAAAGAAATGGTCGAATACTGGGGAAAGACTGAAAAATTAGTAGCCGGCCGTCTTAAAAATAACTGGGAATTGGAAAAAGCATTAACCGCGCCGAACCGCAAAGACACCTGCGCCGTGGACCACCTGGGACACAAATACGACTCCGTGGGAGACATGTGCGCCGCTTACGGGCTTGATATCACTGTATATAGGAACCGCCGAAAGCGCAACTGGACGCTGGAAGCGGCACTCACAACGCCAATGCGGGAGATCAAGCTCAAAAATAAAAACATCCAGGACCATCTCGGCAATCACTATTCTTCATATAAAAAGATGGCCGATGCGTATGGGATCAAGCCTTATTTGTTAGAGCGGCGCCTGCACAACGGCGAAGATATCAAGAGCGCGTTGACGCGGCCTCCTGATCCGCCAATAAAGAGCAAATATACCCGCGACCATACCGGCAGGCAGTTCAAGAGCTTCAGTGCAATGTGCAAGTTCTATCAGATGGATTATCATCTCGTAGACGGAAGATTAAGAAAAGGCTGGACGCTGGAACACGCACTGACCTGCCCCAAGGGCGCGACGCCTGCTTTCAGGATAACAGATCCCTATGGCCAGACATTCGAGACCCGGCGCGACATGTGCAGAGCATACAACGTGTCGTTCAACAAATACGACAACATGCTTCGCGGCGGCCGGACACTTGCCGAAGCACTCGGCATCATCCCTGATCTGCACAGGCCGGTCAAGAACCTGCAGGGACTGCCGGACACGCTGGTCAAAAAAAATATCGGCAAGACAGGATTCTTTTTATGCCAAAAGAACGGCCATGAAGTCGTATTATCGTTCGACGAACTGGCCGAAATTCTGGTCGCGGCCAACAGGCCGAAATATATTACGGAGGAAGCAATATGAAAGATGAAGTGTTACAGGATTTTATCAAAGAACTTACGGTTTATCTTGAAGACTACGCGATCCCGAACTCTGATTTGATTCAGGAGATCAGGCTCATCGGCCGGACGAACAGAGGGCATGGGATCGGCTTTATATTAAAATCCGAAAACCAGACTGCTGAAGGGCTGAACTCCATGCCCGTACTGTACGCCGAAGAGCTGCTGGAGGCATTTCCCGGCGCATCGACGCCTGCCATCGGTGAGCAGTGCCATCGCATCATAGCTCAGGACTACAAACAGACAGCTATGCTCGTAGAACAGACAAAGAATATGCTGCACCACGATATCGAGTCGATCGACTCGAACGAGTTGATCTTAACGGCAGTACCGCTGCATTTTCTGAACCAAATGGATCCGGACGCTTATGTCGAAGACGATAAGAAGATCGTGCAGACAAGGCGGGACGACCTGGGACTGCTCGTGACGATCAAAGCACCGATCCACCGGTCCGAACCGGATGAAAACGGCAAAGTCAATACTTATTATGCACCGGTTTTAGCTCCTGAGGGAATCGTGGACAAGAAATACTACGAGATCGCCGAAAAGAACTGCATCCTGGCCACCAGACTGCGCTGCGAAATGATGGACAAAGACATGGGCATCATGTCAGAACCCTCGCAGTTCTACGACTATTTTTATTTATTGTCGGCCGACAAGATCTTCCGCGAAATCTTCAAAGACATGCCCGCAAATATCGACAAGTTTTTGATCATGCCGATCACACCGTACGATTTCGGTTTTATTGGAATCCATAACGGCAGCATCAAAAATTCGATCCTGCGGACCTATCCGCACAGCATACGCAGATTCGCCGCGGACGACGACATGATCAATCAGTTTTTAGACAACGCGTACGCAGGCGCTCCGCTGCCGCTCTATATCATCGACCGGCAACTGAAGTTAAAGATGCCGAAAAAAATCTGCGGCCGGGAAAATATTCTCCCTAAGAAAGAGTGATGTTTCATGAATAAGACCTATACAGACCATGAAGGCCGCATGTTCCATTCGATTCAAGCAATGGGCGACTACTGGGGCGTCCCGGAATCAACACTGCACAACCGGCTTTTTAACTTAAAAATGCCGGTCAAAGACGCTCTGACCATGAATGCCGAACAGACATTCAAAATACGCTTTGCATGCGAAGACCATCTCGGCAACAAATACGAGTCAAAAGCCAAAATGTGCGAAGCATACGGTATTCCCAGAGCAGTCTATTTCAGCCGGATCGGCCTTGGCTGGTCGGTAAAAGATGCTCTCACGACGCCTATCATGAAGGTCCCGTCTACGAGCATCGCTGCCGTCGACCATACCGGCCGAAAATTTGACAGCGTGAATGCGATGTGCAAATTCTGGAAGATCTCCAGAAGCACTTACCGGGCCAGGATCGACCAGGGCTGGACGATCAAAGACGCGCTGACCAAGCCGAAAAAAAAGACCGACATGGCCCGCCAGTCATGGACAGATCATCTCGGCAATAAATACGAATCGCTGAACAAAATGTGCGAAGCCTACGGCATCAACCATTATATCTTTAATACGAGATATAAAAAGCTGGGCTGGCCGCTGGAACGATGCCTGACAGAACCGCTCGTAATCGCTTCCCGTGAAGTGACCGACGAATTCGGCCATACATTTCTGTCAGCCACGGACGCGGCAAATTTCTATAAGCTGCCGTCTTACTGTTTTCAAGACAGGAATTTCACGACAAAATCATTCCGGCGGGCCGTGGACGCGGCATTCAAAGATTATCGAATTGCAGGAACTGACATTACTGTCAAGAAAATAGTCTCTTGGCCGTTCTTTTTGTGCATCGAGAATAACAGCGAAATCATGCTGGATCTGCGCGAGATCCTGGACATGTATCACAACAGCCCGGAATTCCAGCCAGTCCCGGCCCGCATAACGAAAGACGATTATTTTAAAGTTCTAAAGCTCATAAAATTCCCGGTCTACCAGGTCAAGATCAAAGATAAGCAAAAACTGATGACCTACTGGGAAATTATGAAATATGTGCACGACACAAATTTCGGCCTGTCAGCCGGCACTTATCATAATCAAACGAACACAAGGGGGTATATGAATACGATGGACAACACTAAGTATTACGATATCTATCTCTGGATTCCCGGCGGCGCCGGTGATTATCCGGACGACATTGTCCTGCATGTTTCCGAAGGCACAGGCGACAACCTGCTGCCTGAAGATATCGACGAAGGCTGGACGGACTATGTGGATTACGAGATATTCACGAAAGACTCAGGTATTAACGATCCAGAAGATTCAGGCATGGTCATGCTCACCAAACCGCTGCGCAAACAATATGCGTCACTTGATGAGATCCTGCCGGAAGTATATGCCGAAGCCTTCGGCGAAGAACCGGCCGTTACGCGTTATTTGAACGGCGGACCTGACAACCGGGCGGAGATTTCCGCCGATGAGTTCCAAAAGATCCTGGAAGAGAAAGGGGTATTTTCATGAAGAAAGCAAAGATCAGTTTCCTGGTACTGCTCGGTGCGGTACTATATTTCGTCTTCGCTCAGTTCACGCCGGGCGAGACGCCCGCAGCGACAGACCAGGCTGAAGCCGCGTCTGGTTACGAGTACATGGACATCAGTCAGCCCTATGTGGCCGTCGGCGACGGCATGCCCGGCTTTAGCGAAGAAGACCTGACTACCGATCCGTTCGAGTATTATTCCGGGCTGGATTCCCTCGGACGCTGCGGCGTGGCTTATGCCAACATCTGCGAAGAACTCATGCCCACGGAAGAACGCGGCGAGATCGGCAGCATCAAGCCGTCCGGCTGGCATACCGTAAAATACGAAGGCATCGACGGCAATTATCTGTACAACAGGTGCCACCTGATCGGATTCCAGTTAGCAGGCGAAAATGCCAACAAGCACAACCTGATCACCGGCACCAGGTACTTAAACGTCGAAGGCATACTGCCGTTTGAGAACCAGATCGCAGATTATATTCATGAAAATCCCGGTCATCATGTGCTGTACCGCGTCACACCGGATTTTCAGGACGACGAACTCGTCTGCCGGGGCGTCTATCTGGAAGCCAGATCCGTCGAAGACGATGGCTGCGTCTTTTATGTGTACTGCTATAATATCCAGCCCGGAATCGAGATCAATTACGCCACGGGCGAAAGCAAGCGTATAGACGAATAACATTGACTTTTCACCGTTATCATGATATATTAAATGCGTACCCAGGATAAACTATAGCCATAGTTTACGCATTTGACGAGAGAGACATTTGCGGCAGGAACAGCGCGGTAACACGCGCTGTTTTTGCGTGCATAAAAAAGGAGTGAGATCATGCCCAAAAAAGAGAACCAGAAAGAAAATCCCGTAGAGACGCATCTTGTGGATGAATGTAAGAAATATGACATCTATATCGACAAATATATCGCAGGACGCCGCGGCGTGCCGGACCGTTTAATGATCTACAATGGAAAACATGTTTTCGCCGAACTCAAAGCCCCCGGCAAACATCCGACAGAGCTGCAGTTGGCCGTCCACGAGCTGCTCAGATCCTACGGCGCCGATGTCCGCGTGATCGACAGCAAAGAAAAAGCGGACGAGCTTGTTGCAGAACTGCTCAAAACCAAAAAACCCAGAAAGAAGTGAATGTATGAAAAACGTATTATATGACCTGCTTGAAAGAAACCAGAACAACGCCGTGTTCTTCGATATGGACGGCGTGATCGCCGTTTATGAGCACGAAGCCTATAAATGGGGGCCATTCGGTGCAAAACCCTTATTCGCCATGCAGGAAATGCACTATTTTTTGAACGTGGACCGCGACGAACGCGCCTACCACATGTTAAAGATATGCTGCTCGGCCGGCGTTCCGACTTATTTACTATCAAAGGCCGACCCCTCGCTTCCATGGGTACGCGAAGACAAGCTGTTATGGGCAAAGCATTTCGTCCCTGAAATCCCGGAGGATCATATCATCATCGCAGATTCCGACAAAGCCGAGACCATCATGGTGAAGCACCAGATATCAGAGTTAAAGCCTAACATGATCCTGATCGACGATTTCAATGCGAACCTGCAGGATTGGCGCAGCGCCGGCGGAACGGCCGTTAAATACTTGAATGGACTGAACAGCAAGGATTCTTGGAACGGATACTGGGTAGACAGACTTCAGATCCCTGTTCCGGGGACCTTGTACGCATAGCGGTCAGAAGCCCGTTTCCAGCGCGTCCGCGCCGGCAACGGGCATCGTAACATACGAAAATAAAAAGACAGCCGCAAGCTGCCAGAAAAATTAAACATTTTTAGGAGGAGAAATACATGAAAACAGAGATGAAAATGATGAACGGAGCTGCTATCGGAGTAAAGGAGCGTATACGCGACTGTGACAGGAGAATGTGCGATACGTTTACTAACGCGGCGGAGACGATCACGATCCGCGAATACATCAAACGTATGGACAATTTTGTTCATATTATGGGCGTTGCAGGTTCTGTCGACAGATACAGCGACCATCAGATCAGGCAGATGAGCCTGGACGACTTAGAGGCTGTTGTGCAGGAACTTGATTTTCTAAGACAGAACTGCTTTAATGCCGCGGCTCTTGCATAAAAGTCTGTATAGGAGGAACTCATTATGTTAAAGCAGTACATCATTGCAATCGAACACGGCGAACCCGCAAAACCAATGATCATCACGAAAAACCAGTCAGATCCGCTCAAATATGAACCGGTCACTGATTTTGATGACAAAGAACAGGCCGAAAAAGCGTTAGCTTATATCCAGAAAATCGGTGTCGACGCCTATCTGGCCGAAGTCCTGAACGGTCTTGACGACAGCCGGTTCAAGAAAGGAGAATCATGAGAGAAGACCCTGCAGTTTACGTACCAATCCGTTATCACGAGCTCTGTGATAAAGCAGACCAGGCCGGAACAGACCTGATCAAATATATGTTCTCTACCGGTCAAATAGAAAGCAAAGCCGGCGGCAGCTGGCAGACGGAAAGCGCTGGCAAACAGATCTATATCAACCAGTGCGATATTCTCACAAAACTGATCCAGTGGACCGGCCGCTATGTGGAACACTATGCTTCAGACCTGTTCATCACATGGACGACTATGTTAAAAGAGATGAACAGTGTAAAATTCCATGAAGCCGGAGAACTCCATGGTGCCGAAGCCAATAAAAAGCGCTACGTGTTCGCGCTCCGCGAAAGCGGCGTAGACCATGATCGGTTCTTCCTGGCCAGGCTGCACGACATGAACATTGATCACTATTACCGTAAGATCTTTATTCTGGAAAATACAATATTGAAGACTGAAATCACTTCGGTCTTAAAAAGCGTATCAATCCCCAGCAGCCTATCAAAAGAAGTGCGCGATTACATTCAGGCCGCTGACGAAGCGACAGCCGAGGCGAACCGCCGGAACAGACTGATCACGGCCATCACAACGGAATTCGAGGACCGGATATACAGCTGGACCAAAAACAGCGCTATGCGGGAAGAGTATTGGAAGAATCTGTCCGATGAAGAATTCAACACCGAATGGTGGAAACTGATCGGCAAGAAAGAATAAGCAAAGAAGGTGAGAAGAATGACGATAACGGGCAATAAAATATGCCCGAACTGCAATCGTCCGATGATCGTTATATCAGGTGCAGACACACAGGAATGCCCCTACTGCAAGATCGTTTATCACAGCAGCCAGTTCGACATTCCCGTGCTCTACTGCCCTACAGAAAAACAAAAAAATACGATCGCGTTCATCAATAAAACGCTCAATCTCAGTTTAAATCCCCTGACAAAAAACGAGGCTTACAGGTCCATTGATCGATATCTGGAGCCTGCCAGGGAAAGAGTAAATAACGTTATGCTTTGCGACGATTAGCAGAAAGGAGCAGACATGATCTATCTGATTGCCGGTCGTTCCGGCACTGGAAAAGATTTTTTAGCACAAAAACTGGCCGAAAAGGGCTTAAAAGTATTAAAATCCTATACGACCAGACCGCGCCGCAGTGCGTCTGAAGATACGCACATTTTTATCTCAGAAAGAGAGGCGCTTGATTACACCGACCGGGTAGCTGAAACGAACATCAACGGTTACGAATATTTCGCGACCAGAGAACAAGTCGAAGAATCTGACGTCTATATCATTGACCCGAACGGAATCGACAAATTGACAGCCAACATGCCGGATACGGAGTTCAAGATCATTTATATGGTCGCAGACAACGAATCCAGCCGGCGGGAACAGGCGATTGCCAGAGCAGACGACGTCCGCGCCGAATTGATGGTCTTTGAATCCCGGAACGCCTCAGAGAAAAAACAATTCGACCAATTCGAGAAACGCATCTTAAAATCGAGACGTTCAGCTGACATATTTCCTGATAATGTTTACAGCGCAGTTGTATTTACGAACGATTATACTGAAAAAACCATCGACAGATTTGTCAACAAGATCCTGACAGATAAACAGCGGATAAGACACATGAAGAACATCATATGGGAATGCGTGAACCTCGGCATCTTGGAAGAATCAGACGTTTACGATTCTAGGCGCAACGAACCTCGTATTATCTTTCATGGAAGAAGAACCCGCACAAACGAACCTGTAACGATCGACAGCTCGCTGGAACACTGTGCGGCGCAGGCGCTGCGTGATCCTAATTTCATGTACCATTTGATGAGAGAATATATCATCAAATCGCCCCGCTTTGAACAGTACGAGCCTGTGGCAGATTTCAGCAAATACTTCCCGGACAAAGCAGTCTGGGCAGAAAACAGCAAGGAGGACTGAATATGTTAGACGTGTACGCATATCTGACCGACGACAATGTATCTCTGTATGCCGTCTATAAACCGTATTTTGTGAAACACGCTGCATTGGACGACGGTAGTTCGGATCTGGAATATCCGGACGTCAAACCTTATTCCAAGATCGAGAGCCGCCTGGAGAAGATCTGCTTTGCGGAATCTTCAACAACGCGCAGCCTGTTCGAGTATCATGATAAAATCAGGCCCCTGACACCCGCCACGATCAAAGCCATGATGGTAAAACACAACATCAACATGATCTTTGACTGCGAGGCGTACAATACATACATCCGGCGGATGGCACAGAAATAAAAAAAACAACCAAGAAAAGGAGAAGCAAAGAGCTATGAAGTATTTGAACGAGTATAAGCCTGGAGAGAACTTCTCAGGCATTTATTTAGTAAAAACGACGACAACAGCGCTCACAAAAGCTGGGAAGCCTTATTATGGCTTGACTCTTCAGGATAAGAACGGCACGATGGAGGCTAAGATCTGGAACACGGATGCCGCCGAGATCAAGCCGTTCAAGGCTCTTGATTATGTCAGTGCGGCAGGTACCTGCGTGGACTTCGCGGGCACCGTACAGGCGCATCTTACCCAGATCAGGGTGGCACAGCCTTCGGAATATAACGTCGGTGATTATATCCCTGTTACGCCTGCTGATGTGAAAACTCTTTCCAGCCAGCTGGATAAAACGATCGAAGTCATCGAAGACCCGCACCTGCACGAACTCTGCGAGAACTTATTTATCAAGAACACAGAGTTCAGAGCGAAGTTCGAGTCATGGTCGGCAGCCAAGACAGTCCATCATGCGTGCATGGGCGGCCTGCTTCATCACACGATCTCCGTCACAAGTATCTGCGCTTTCTTATGCCAGCAGTATCCCTGGCTCAACCGCGATTTATTGCTGACTGCGGCATTGTGCCACGACATCGGCAAGACGCGCGAGCTGACGCAGTTCCCGGAAAACATTTTATCCGACGTAGGTTACTATGTCGGCCATGTCGTAATGAGCTACGAAATGCTTACCAGGGAGATCGACAAGATCGCGGACTTTCCTGAGGAGTTAAAAGCACAGCTGCAGCACTGTATCCTGGCGCACCACGGCGAACTGGAATTCGGCTCACCCAAAAAACCTATGATCAGCGAAGCCTTTGCGCTGGCCTATGCCGACCTGATTGATTCTAAAATGGAGATCCTCAGATCTGCGCTGGAGAACGCTGCGCCGGATGCGTGGACGCCCTACAACAAGTGGCTTGAAAATTACGTTCATCCGACTTATCATGCGTAAAAGGAGGGGATCGTATATGGACAGAAAAATTTTTATGACCATGATGGAAAACCTGAACGAGAAGCCGGCCGATATGAATAAATTCGAGGAATTCATGTCGGTCATCTACAATCAGGATCCCGGCGGCAAGAACATTTTTCTTGCAACAGCCGTCTCAGAACTGCTTGAGTTTGGGATCGAAATTACAAACTATATGAGAAACCGCGACAAAGACGGCCACCTGCGCGAAGACATTCTGGAAGAAATGGCAGACGCGACAATGACCGTTCTTTTGATGAAATCAATACTGGACATCTCAAACGACGAGCTTTTGAAAGCGCTTGAAATCAAGACGGCCAGGTACGTCGCGGATAAAGGTGTCCAGATCATCTACGACCCGGAACTCAAAGGACCTGGAATGTACGAAGCATTCCGGCTGTACAAAAAACTGACCGAAAAACGCGGTTGATAAATCTTAAAAAAAATGGAGGAAAAAACTATGGATAAAAGTTACGTATGTTTCTTAGAGGACAGATTGAACAACGGCACGATCTCGAAAAAGGTCTGTGTCTTGGACGGGATTGTATGTGGGGATCTGGATGAACGCTCCGGCGGCCGCGTCGAACTTGAGACGAGCCGCGGCGTATACCGTTCCAGAGAAGAGTTCACGCTGGAACAGTATAATGATTTAATTGCCATCGTATCCGGCTGCATCCGCGAAGGACGCATGATCGAGCTGGACCATCCGTTCTACAAGTATCATCGCGCAGACGGTTATCATGAACGCATCGAGGAAGACAAGAAAGTCTTAGGGATCGACTAAGGCTACCGAAATCCTGAAGAAAGGAGGTATTATATCATGAAAAAGAAAAACGTTTTTCTGCCCGTAATGGCCGCCGCGCTGCTGGTCTGTCTGTTCGTTTTAATGGCGTGCAGTGCGGCTATGACCGGCAATTCCGGCTATAAGGCAAAATACGCCGTCGAGCAGAGCATCAAAGCCGACAAACTGGCAAACATCAGCCGTTTTGAGAATAACGGAAGAAAATTTAATGCTGGCAGCAAACTGGAAGAGTCTGCAAAAAACATCAAGTTCAAGTAATACCCGCGGACCGGGAGTGTCACAGCTTTCGGTCTGATTTTATTAAAAAAAGAAAGGTGTGATATCATATGTCAAAAAGAACAACTCCGTTCCCGCTGCCAAACGGCATCGACATCGGCGATGATGTCTGGTGGTACGACAGCTTTGACATGCTGCATAACGGCACAGTCACCGGCGGCATGGAGGAATATCTGATTATTAAAGAGAAACGGAAGAACGGCGCGCTGGGCAGCAGTATCGGATGGCCGCCCGAAGCCTGTTTCAGAACAAAAGAAGAATGCGTTGAGCATCACCAGGAACAGATCTATCAGAAATCCCTGGAACTCAAAGACCAGATCGCCGACGTGACCGGACTGGTCAAGTTCATGTGGCAGCAGATGATGTCCGTGGAATTCATTGACGAACCTGCCTGTCTCGCCGTCCGGGCCAAGGCCAAAGAACTGTTAAAATTAGAATTATAAGTATTTAGGAGGAAATGAATCATGAACAAACAGATCGCAAAATTATATCTGGACAACTATATCACACCGGAACTCTTACAGGAGATCGCTTTTCTGGCGGCATTCGCGGCCCATACACCCGTCGGCATCGTTCAGGATGATCCAAACATGTATGACATCTGGAGGCTCGGCCATTTTCTCAGCGACGATGTCGTTCTTACCCGTGAAATTGCCCAGAAAGCCGTAAACGCTGAGAAGCTCATCAAGGCACACTTTGAGAACGGCTACTCATCCTCATGGGAGGACAATCATGCGTATGAATATACGCAGCATTACGGCGAGCTGATCGCGCACAGCTGCTGCGAACACGTTTGCGAACTTATCAAACAGCACGACGAGATATTCAAATATTAGGAGGAAAATATCTTATGAGTATGCAGAGCGACATTACTTACGGATACGGCTTTACAGTAGAGAACATGGTCTTCGGCTATAATCTGGCGCTGTTCATCCAAAAGCATATCAAACACATCGCGGCGTCCAAGCCTGCCAGAGAGAAATTCACGACTGAAATAACTGACAGGATTGTCAATATCATCGAAAATACAGAGATCAGGAACAGCCAGTTCAACGTGAATACGCCGGAATCCGCCGATGAGATCTTTGAGACGCTGTTGCAACCCGAAGACGCACAGGAAATCGCTGATTTCTTTGAGTCTATCACGGACGATAAATATTTCAATCATAACGGTCTGGATCTGATCCCGATCGTGATCAATTTCGAGACCGGCTTAGAAACGCTGTATGTACCGAGCCAGGAAGGCTGCCTGGGAGCCAACTGCGGCGCCGTTTTACTGCCTGCCTGTATGCCCTGGCAGTTCAACGAGCATGAACGGGCGTTATCATCTGAAAGCGACCTGGACGAGATCTTTGTACCATATATGCAGGAGCTCGGCATTATCATAAGTCCTGACGCGCTTGGATTCCAAGCCATCGAATCTTTCGGATGATAAAAAAGAAGGTGATATCATGAAAGTCGTATTGGTAGACGACTACCGGCGCGAAACCGCCAGCGACTTATTGTTACAGGAGAACCTGACAGAAACAGATGCGAAACGAATTGCCGAAAATTATAACAATAGAAATCGCGACGCGGCATATATGGCGTTCTACGCCATGGTAAAGCCGAACGATTATGTACTGCATAAAAGCATATCAAAATAACTATCATAAAAATATTGATTTTTAATAATTTTATGATATAATAAAGAGCGGCGAAGGCTTAACGCGGGCTCAGTCCCCGCGGCCGCTATTTGCACATCCAGCATGTGCAAGCGTACAGTTTTTTCATGTATTCAGAGGCGGATCAAAGTGCGAGAAAGGTCCGCCTCCTCCTCCTCTTACGGGCCAGTCAAGGTATCGACGGGGTTAGGAACGCATCAGCTGCATCGGCCGGCCACCTTACAGCCAGCTAAAAATAGACGCTAAGCCTATTGCACTTGCTGCCTGAGCCGTAAGGCTTTGAGCAGTCCTCTGAAAAAAGAAGGCATGTTCCAATTATCAGAGGTTCGAATAAGACATGCCAAACCCCAACATGCCGGTGAATCAACTTCATTCCTGAGATACTGTCGAACCGGCGCAGCAGTGACATGGAATGGCGGTCCGGCCGGCACAGCATTTTCGGATCGTTAAAAAATAAAAATCAGTGCTAAGATGTAGACGCTGCTGTAACTACTGATTTCGGACACGGGTTCGACTCCCGTCTGGTCCATTCTTAAAAAATTTTCAACAAAAGGAGAAACAGATATGCAGGCAAACATCATGCTGCTGCAGAACAACATCGCTCATATCCTGCAGCAGAATCACATTATGGCCGAGGTCGAACATATCGGCACGGACACGATCCAAGTCAAGATAAACGGTGACTGGAAACACGATCATTTAACGGCCGACAATCTTGTACGCGACTATTTGAGATCCAGAGGCGAATATTTTACAGCGAATAAGATCGAACATGAAAACAGCGATGAAAGCGACTGCTATACAGCGATCCACGAATACTGCAGGACTTGACAAAACAGGTTTTATCTGATATTATGGCATTGCGATCAGATGGGCAGGCAGCACTCCCCTCTTTCATGTAAAAGCACTTTCATCAAGAGAAAAGGATAAGCAAAACAACAGCTTATCCTTTTTTCTATGTATATAAAAGGAGGTATGTTTTTTAATGGACAAAAATTACGAATTGGAGCTGTACAAGTTAATTACAGATAAAGACGAACTCGGCATCTCTTACGTCGACGAATTCGGCTGGGTAGATGATTTAGAATTCTGCGTCTGGGTCTCGAACCGTTTCTTTAAAGATTTTATGGACGGCCTGACGAACATCTTCGGCTGCAATCTTTACGACGACGGCGGCATCGAAGCGACGCTTCAGTCTGACTGCGTGTGCATTGATCTGTACTCCGCATTAGAGATATTCGATCTGGATCTGGAACGCGTTTTCCCGAAAAGCAAGCACTGGCACTAAATCTTAATTCAAAAGGAGGACTTTCATTATGCTTAAAATCAAAGACTGTGCTGAAAAACTTAATATCACGGAGGCTTATTACAACATTTTAATTTTCATGGAGCGGCATATCAACAAAGTCGATACCGCTTACGGAGATCCGGATGAGATCACTGAAAACGAAGCCAAAAAGGTCGCAGAGCTGCACGAGAACCTGCTCACACACAAGTTCAAGAACGACGAACCGATCTACGTGCCGTTATATGTGATCGCAGACGCACACGCTGTTACATTCGATAAGCTGGTCAAGATCATTGATGCCCAGGTCAAGCTGACGCGCATCGAATATAAAAAAGAAGGCGCGAACGCCGAGATGTACGGAATCGACATCAACGACCTTGATACCGTGATCAATATGGTCAATTCAGCAACCGACACAAAAAATCATAAGCCGGACAACGAAATCCTGACCGAAATGGCAGGCATCCCGCTGAAAAAGACGGCGAAGTCTAAAAACATCATATCAAATACGCCCAGTCCTGAACCGCCTGCCGCTCCGGTCCAGGTATTACGCAAATTTGCCATGGAACATAAGCTGGCCGACAAGACGACGCTGGCTTTGCTTACTGATTTCGAGGTCACAAAACTCGTCACCGACAAATATATCATCCTGGACAAGAACGACAGCGTCAGCGCCGTACTCATCGAGGCTGATGCTTACAAAGACCTGACCAGGAACAAGAAATTGTTCATGATTTAACTAAAAAAAAAGGAGAAAAGAATATGAGCAGACAGAACGATTACAGCCAGATCGAAACGCTCTACAACAGACATTTTGACCCCGGCACGATCCGTGAGATGGATAAATTGACCGAAGAGCAGTTCGCAGGCCTTAAAAAGCTGGTCTCCCCCGGCAATTATTACATCGGCGGCAGCGCAGGTACCGGCAAAAGTACGCTGATCAACACGTTTGCAGAATTTTGCGACGACATGGGGCTCACGCTCGTCAAGAGTGCGTCCACGGGAATCGCAGCCTGCAACATTCATGGCGTGACCGTACATTCATTGTTCGCACTGGGCGGCGAAGCGCTGCAGACAATAAACTTAGTCAAACCGGTCTATACGGTTGCAAGAAAGACCGAAAATATCTTACTCAAAGCCGATTACTTATTGATTGACGAGATCAGCATGGTCCGCGTCGACTTGTTCGACAAGATTATCCGGACCGTGAACCTGATCAACCAGCGCCGGAAGCAGTATAACATTGCAGGACAGCTGTCCTTAATCTTTGTGGGCGATTTCTGCCAGATCCCGCCCGTCGTGCGTGCCGGAACCGACGATAAGATCATTAACGACGCTTACGGCAAGAACATGGGCGACGCCTATTGCTTCCAGAGCCCTTTGTGGCCTGCGCTGAACATCCAGCCGATTATTCTGCAGAATAAAATCCGCCAGGGCAGCGACCTGGAATTTGCGAACGCTCTGGACGGCCTGAGATACGGCACCGGCGGCATTGATTATATCAACAAGAACTGCGCGAAAACCGAAATTCCGGACGCCATTCACTTATATTCGTTTAAGAAAAGCGCATCCGACCGCAACATGCGCGAACTGAACAACCTGGCAGGCAATATCGTTGAGTATAAGGCCCGCTACACCGGCAAGGTCACGAGCAAAGACGACTTGTGCGAGGACGTCCTGCAGTTAAAGACCGGCTGCCGCGTCATCATGACTACGAATGATAAAAACGGCCAGTACGTCAACGGCTCCATGGGAACGATCGTCAGCATGAACAGCGCCAGCATCCAGGTGCGGCTCGACAACAGCACTTCGATCTATCCGGTCACCGTAATGCGCTATCAGTACGAAAAATATGACTATGCCGAGGAGAACGGCAAGCTCAAGCTCGTTGTCACCGGTACGGCCGAGCAGTTCCCTATGAGGCTGGGCTATGCCCTGACGATTCATAAATCCCAGGGACAGACCTATGACCGCGTGAATGTGCATCCGTTCGGCATTTTCCTGAGCGGACAGTTATATGTCGCCCTTTCCCGCGGCCGTTCGTTAAATCAGACTTATCTGGATACCGAATTGACGCCCCAGATGTTATTTACATCCAGAGAAGTCCAGAAATTCTATGCGGATCCGGCCAATTATGATTATTGGTCGTAAAATCATTATTGCAAAGGAGATGACGATATGAACATATTAGTCAGATTTAACACCGTAAATGATACGGAGATTATCACACAGATATGCAGCATCGAGGCCGGTATCGACAAGATCGAGCTTTTTACCGACAACGGTGTGGATATCATCAAATGGGAAGCCGATATTCCCGACCACATAAACCGCTCAAAGTTCATGTCCGGCCTGCGCGATAAGATCAAGAACAATGAGCTGATCTCGATCCATCCCATGTGCTTCAAGAAAATTGATTCCTGGAAACGGAATACGAGCGAATTTGTAAGATTCAGTACGATCGCAAAAGCGACCAAGCTGGCCAGGCTGCAGAGCATGACCGTTATCGCGGACCGGGTAGACCTTGCTGTCTATATGGGAGACACGATCACCCGGTTCACGGCCAGGATACCTGACGGCCATATCGACAAAAACAGTATCATGGACAAAGCCGTCTGCGAGCTTGCCCAGGGCCGTCCCGCCGAGCTGAGTCCTCAATTATTATTCGAGGTTGCAAAATAGGAGGTGTAACCATGCCAAGAACCGTAAAACACGCACCCATGCCCCAGCCGCTGAAATTAAATGCCGTGCAGGCCGAGGAATTATTGTCGTTATTAAAAGAAAGCTACCAGGCGGTCCGCTGGCCCAACCCCGTGACGGCCGAGACGACCTGTAAGAAATTACAGAATCTCACGATCGAACTGTTCGATGTTGACCTGACGTCCATTATGAACTCCCCGGTGCAGGAATTTCCGATCGACGAATTCATCGGCCAGCTGATCGACATCATCGAAGACATGCTGGGGGACTGCTGCGTTGATCTAAAAAATCCCGAACGGGAAGCCGATATCAGCGCCCATGAGATCGAACCCGGCGAGGCGGCGGTCATTTACGGCCAAGATTACAACCGGTTTGAAGAGATCCTCAGGACGTTCTTGACCGATAATGCCGACGAATGCGTAAAGCTCTCAAAGGACGACGTCTATACCGTTATCCGGGACCTTACAGATTCTCTCGGAGAACTGTTTTTAGAGCGCGACATTGCGGTACCTGTCCGGTTAAATATCACCAAAATGCAGGACTGGCTCTACAAAACGTTCGAGAACTGGCAGATGTTATATGATAATTAAAAAAAGGAGAAATTGTTATGCGAGAGAGAACTGCAAACACGATTATTTTCATGGCATCTGCCGTATGTTTTGCCGTATCGTTTATTCTGGACACCGTCATAAACGTCCATAACAGAGTCTGGGACATTTTTCGGCTTGTGCTGATATTCGCATTTTTCGCAGGCGGAATCGCTGCACGAGGCGTTGACCATGAAAAATCCGGCGCCTGGTTCAAGCAGCATAAACTCGTCCAGGGAATCACAATCTGCCTGGTATTTGCTGCATTCGGCATGATCCTGGCGGCAATATTATTAAATTAAAAGGAGGGATCTGTTATGAACAAACAGGTGAGCGAACTGCTCGTCACCCATGCCATAAAAGATGCAGGCTGCGCCGCTGCCGTCGCGAGACTGCTGGCCTTCGCCTCGCTCGTAGACTTAGACGCCGCAGGAACCGACGAGAATGTCCTGGCCGTCTGGAGCGTCGGCGAGGCATTAAAGCACGACAACCCGTATTTTCTGGACGAAAAGATGCTCGACCGGGCATGTATCGCCGAACAGGAGCTGAACGACCAGTTCCAGAACGATCCGGAACATCTTTTAGACTGGGACAGGAACCAGTCTTTTATCGCCATGAACGCCTTGAGCGCCGTTTACACGAACATGTGCTGCCGGAACCTGCATGCCTTGTTATTCACAAAAGACAAGCACGGCGGTACGATCGAACGTAATCGGTCTAAAAAGAAATACGCGCAGGATTGCGCGGATATCCTGGCAGGCATGCTGGACGAGATCCTAATCAAGAACGGGGCATGGCTCAAATGCCCGGATAAACGCCCGGATACGCGTCCGGATGGAGAGCAGAGAGTCTTATTCGGCCGCGATTACGACGAAGTACGGGATGTTGTGCTGGAGTTATTCAAAGACGAAAACGACGAAATTCTCGATGCCCACGACAAGCATTTATCCGACGTCGCAGCCATGGTCAACAATATGATATTGACCATAGAGAGGATCGCCTTGTCCCGCGACGTGATCCTGCCCTTTATCAACTGGCCGGAAGCGAAAAAGAACCTGATCCAAGCATGCCGTGAGTTAGAAATCATCAAAGAATAGGAGGAAATCTATGCCAAACGAAAAAAAGATCGACGCATTATCCGAGACAGTCCAGGCAGCCGTCTTAGAAGTCATGCAGTCCGACGACTTTTATGAAGCCATCAAACAGGCAGCATCGAATAAGATCAAGAAGATCATCGACGACATGTTCAATTATGGAGATATCTATGATGCCATGAAGAAAAAGCTGACCGAGACGATGGTGCCCATGATCGAGAAGTACAATATGAGCAACTACAGCGTCAAATTGGACGCGATGTTCGGCGAGCTGATCGAGAATTCCAAGCTGCCGGAAACAAAGCACATGATGTCACTGCTGCATACTGTCTATAACGAATCCGATCTTCCTGAAGATATGAAGATCCATTTGTCTGATATTTTTGAAAAATACAAGAAATTCACGGCATCCAGCTTCGAGTGCGAGGACCGTGAAGTCGTCTTTGAAGGCGGACCGGAATATGCACCTTTCACTGTTATAATGGAGACCGAATCTTCAGACCGGATGACATTTATCAAATTCGAGAGCAAGACCGTCACGATGATGATCGATCCGGACTCTGAAGACGACGCCTTGCAGAACGACACGCTGGGCGTGCAATTCTTTTTGGAACGCTATGAGGACATCAGCTGCTACACGGACAGACTCGGCGGCGTGCCTTTATACAGGCTCAGGATCCCGATCCGCGCAGATATCACCGGACTCAGCGGTCTGAATGAGTTCCAGATGTATCTATTAAAACTGGACCGCGCAGGCGTCATGGTCATTCTCGATGAGACCTATTTGGACGACGAAGTCCATCCGGACAAAGAACCGGAGCCGACATACCGATAAGGAGATACCGTTATGAAAAAAGCATTGATCTATTTCTGTATTTTGGCCTTTTTCTTCGGCGCCATCATCAGCACGGCATTTGGTGTTCAGAAAGCTAAATATGCCTATGCCCAGGAAAGAGCAGCGCCTTATAGAGCCGGCAGGCTGTTCGAGCGGCACCGCCTCGAAACCGGGAATTACAGCATCCTGGTCGAAAAATCGACCAGCGTATGTTATCTGGAATGCGGCGAAGAAGGACTGAACAACTACAGCATCACGATCATGTTAAATCCCGACGGCACGCCTCGGCTCTGGGATCCGGCGGATTATAATCTTGAAAGCGAGGTGGAATAAAAATGCCCGAAGAGCATACTTATAAGGTCGGCGTCGGATACGACCGTTACGGCTATATTACCGTAACAGCTCCTGATGCCGATACCGCAGTTAAAAAGGCCCAGGAACAACTGGAAAAGATGACTGTGGCCGAGCTTGACGAAATCACGGAGTATATGCCCGACAGCGAAGCGCTGGATACCGAATTCGTCACAAGAATAGATTAAAAAAAGGAGGATATGCCCCATGAAAGCAACGGGGATAGTGCGCCGAGTAGACGACCTCGGCAGGATCGTGCTTCCAATAGACACCCGCAGGCAGTGCGATATCAAAGAAGGAGATCCGCTCGAAATTTTTATCGACAAATCAGATATCATATTACGCAAGTACGTGAACGAACCGGAAAAAGATTCGTTAGAAGAAATGCTGCGCAAGTATGCCGAAGAATACCGAAAAGAACCGGCGGGGCGGGAAGTCCAGGGCACGGCGGAGCTGCTGGACAGGGCGGCCGATACGATTATTAAATTAAAAGGACGCTTGACGCGCGGTGAAGAGTATGAAAGATAATCCGATATACAACAGAGCTGCAAAGATCGTACTCGCCACAATGCTCTTCTCATTGGCCGTGAGCTTCGTCTATCTCAATCTTTATATCGCAGCACTCGTGTACTGCCATAAAAACTATATTGAAATAGAGTGCGGCGCCTGCGGCTACGCAATGCCCGTGACGTATACCGAGCACTGCGTCCACTGCGGAGCGGGAGAAGACGATCTGTACCTCGTAGAGACATACAGATGCACCGAATGCCGCAAATCTTACTCTTCAGATATTTATAAATTCTGCAGAGAATGCGGCGCTCCGGTCGAACAAAAGAAAATTCCGATCACTGAACTAAAAGGCCTGGCCCGCTTCATGTTCAACCAGACGAAATAACAGGGGGAAAACCTATATGATCACATTATCCGAAAAAGAAAAGAAAGTCATCGAACGTCTCGGCGATCCGCTCTACACGCCGGAATACATCCAGAAATGGGTAAACCGCGACGACAATGTGATGATCAATCCCGCAGCAGCCATGAGCGCCATCGGGGCAAAAGGCTTTTATACAGCCGTAAAAGATATTATTATACGGGGGATCACACTGGTATGAATGCAAAATTATATTTATATCAGATCCCCGAAAAACAGCACTATCCGTTAACGATCCAATGCCGTGAATTCAATGCCGAATTATCCGGCGAAGAATATCTCTTAGACGCCGAAGGCGTAAAAGCCTTCTCAGTTGCAGGTATCCACAAAAGCTATATCGACTGGGTCACAGGCGGATACGCGAACGAAACGAGTCTTATCATGGCCAAGCGGGACGACGAACGCGCCAAACAACTATTCATCAATCAGTTCGCCGACAAAATCAAAGGCTGTAGCGTCAAACTTTACGAAAGGGAGGACCAGAATGTCCCAAAACACGAACAAAAGCAATAGCGCCTACTGCGATTATGACTGCGAGAACTGCGAACACAACAAGACCTGCCCCGAATCCGATTACCGGCCGGGCAACAAATATGACCGCAGGCTCAAGTCCAATTCGACACAGAACAATTCAAAAAGGAGGTAACACAAAATGAGCGACATGTACATGTACAAAACAAATCCCAACAAAAACGTAACCGTCCAGGATTACACGACAAAAGCGCCCATCACGCTCATGGGCTACGAAGCAGGCGTCTGCCAGGGAGCTGATATTTCAGATCCTGAGAAGAACTACAAACGAGGCCTTGACTGCCTGGCCAGAGGTCATATGCGTACCGCGGAATATCCACAGGTATATCTTGAGATCAGCGGCTATTCGGCCCGGATGATGCGTGAGCTGTATACGCACATTGCAGGAGGGCCTACGAGGCTCCAGGCGTCCACAAGATATATCGACTACGAGCACGGATTCGGCTATATCACCCCGGCATCCGTCCAGTCGATCCCCGGCGCCCTGGACGAGTATCAGCATATGATGAGCGATATTCAGGAACATCTGAGAAAGCTGGATGCTCTCGGCGTCCCCAGAGAAGATTCAGCCATGGGCCTGCCTCTCGGCATGGAATCCAAGATGGTCCTGAGGACCAACGCAAGACATCTGATCGACATGTCGCACCAGCGCATGTGCAGCAAGGCATTCTGGGAGTACCGGCTCTTTATGGACGAGCTCTGCGACAAGCTGAGCCTTTATTCATCCGAATGGCGTTATCTGATCGAAAAGTATTTCGAGCCGAAATGCGGGATCACCGGATACTGCAGCGAAGCCAAAAGCTGTGGAAGACAACCTAAGAAACAGGAGGTATAATCTATGTGGGTACCTGAAAACCTGCCATTGCTGCCCAGACAATTCAACGCCGAGTCATTCGGCATGCGCCTGAGGCAGGAGCGGAAATTCAAATTTATCACTCAGAAAGGCCTGGCGGTCCAGCTCGGCGTTTCAGATTCCACGGTATCGAACTGGGAGAAAGGCCTCAGCCTGCCGGACGTGCACGCGCTGACCACGATCGCAAGATATCTGGACGTCTCGATCGACTGGCTGGCATGCCTCACCGACGAGCGCAAGCTCAAAACGCGCAACCAGAATTTTCAGCCTCATTACACGACCGGCCCGAAATTATATGACCTGAGAGTCACGAACCGCGTTTCACAGAAACAGATCGCAGCAGCGATCAACAGCTCGCCCAGTACGATCTCTTCCTGGGAGCACGGCACACCGATCAGCCTGGAAGCCAATTTCAAGATCGCCGCTGTATTTCATGTAAGTCTGGACTGGCTCTACGGAATTACCGACGACATGACGCCGTATACGGCCCTGACCGTGACGATCATGAATAAAATTTAAGAAAGGAGAGACCTGTCATGGCGCACCAGAGCTACAGCGATGCCACGCAAAAAAAGCAGGAATTTGAGGTCCAGGCACCCGACGGACGTGTGTTTAAGGGCCTGTACTGCGATCCGAAGCTGGACCGGGAAACGCTTCCCGCCGGCTGGAACGCCTATGATATCCGGCATGACGACGACGGCACCGGCGTTTTTTGTACGCTGGAACATGATTACGTACGGGTGAACAACGCAGGGACGTTTTTCCTGGAAGGCGAGATACCTGAGCTGCGCGAAGCAAAGTCCTCAGTCAATTTCAAGATCGAGCCTGAGGAATGGCTCATGGCCCACGGCGTCGACCCGGATGATCCGGATCCTGAGCTGCTCGAAAGCATCGAGCCGTGCCCTGAAGCAAGAAACGACGATTGGGAGTATAATTTTATCTCTTAATTGTTAATATGTGGATAACTATGTGGATAAAGAGGCAGCGTATGCGTTCCGGCATATACTGCCTCTTTTTTTTCTATGTAAACATTAAAAAAATTTTGTAATACATATTGACATCCATTGTTTACTATGGTATAAATAAAGTGTAAACAAAAAGGCCAATTTGTATTACAAGTCAATCAATAAAATAAACAATCAGAAAGGAGACATATTTTATATGAGTAAGGACGACAGCATCGTAAAGTCTTTTAGGACAACGGAAGAGCAGTTCAACAAGGCGAACGACATCTTCCAGAAAGAAGGCTTCTCGATCTCAGAAGTGATCAGGATCTTATTAGAGGCCACGATCCGCGAAGGCCATATCCCAAGGGGGCTCAGCACCCGTGAGATGGAACCGGCCCTGGACGACGCAAAATTCATGGAATCTTATATTGACGACATTTTGATGATCGCTGGGATCCAGCCGCCCGCCGACCAGGGACGCACAGCCGAAGAAAGATTATTACAAAAAATCTTTCCGGAACGCTGCGGCTCGAACGGGCTGAGCAACGCGTTTTTAAGAGAATGGGCCGCTTCCTGGGGCTTCCCGGACGGACTCTCGATCGCGACGCTGGCAGAACTGCACGACTGCGGCATGTTCAAAGAATCTCCCTGGTACGGCATCTATGATGCCGATATCAGACCGGAAGGCCGGGACGACACACCGCTCGCTTCGGCGCTTATCACGATGGAATTCCAGAATAATATCATGGACAACCTGGAACAGGTCAAGCGTGAAATGCAGGCGCGGGCCGTCAAGCATCTGATGGAGATGGATAATCTGGAATCAGATAATTCGAAATCCGGCAATCTGGAATCCAATAATTCTGAATTCAAAGAGGAGGATGAGGACTAATGGCAGACAAGACTATTTACGAAGAGATCACCAGCCTGGCTCAGGCAGGCGATACCGCAGGCCGGTTAAAGGCCGCGGCAATTATCTTGGACCAGTGCGGCGACGATGAGATGGCCGAAGCACTGAACACGCTTTCAGCACAGCTGGACTTTGACGACAATGCCGAAGCGAACGAAGCGATCACACGGACCAGAGCGCGTATCAACAAGCTGATCAAAGACCGAAATGCCGTACATGCCCAGAGTTATATCAAACTCATGACCGACGACGATATCCGTGAAATATCAAGCGGCCAAGTTACCGAAGGCGACTATGATTTACTGACCAGCAGCTATGTAAAACGCGGCCTCTTTGATCCGGATATCTTCGGAGGATCCGGAAAGATCCCGCTCTGCGACGATGAAAAATTCTATCAGGAAAATTTCGGCACAGCCTTCGGCCACATCGAACTGCCTGTCAGAGTCTTGCTTGACGACATGTGCGACGAGGCGTCCAGCCTGCTGAAAATCACCAGCGAGAATATCCGGAAAGTAACGCATTATGCGTGCTATATGGTAATCGAGCCCGGAAAGACGGATCTTCGCCCCGGCAGCGTCCTGAAAGAAAAAGAATTTGAAAAATATAAAGACGCAAAAGGCTTTAAAGCCATGATAGGCGCCGATGCAGTCTACGAGCTTCTGATCAAGTTAAACCGGCCCGACCATCCGGAGCGGATTGCATTCAAAACAATTCTTGTAACGTCGCCTAAGACAAGACCCATCGGCTATCACGACACAAAAGCATTCTTTTATACGCACCCGCTGGCCCAGGCCTATGATGGAGTCATCACAGCCGTAAACAGATACGAAAAACTACGCGAACTCGGCGCTCCGGACATTATCACCAGGAACGAAGCGCATATGTTATGCGAATCCGTAGAAACGCTGTTCAAATATCTGAACAAATACGCCCTGCATATCGTTCAGTCCAAGAGCAAAAAGAGCAGCAAAAAGTTTACACTGCAGCAGATCCATATGGCGCTTCGGAATCATGATTTCAGTTTCGTCAAAACCGAATGCCCTAAAACTTCGGAGATCCAGAGTCTGAACCTTTATCCTGAAATGATCACGCTGGTCAAGAACAACAAGACCTCAAAGATTTTATTGTCCGAGGTAATTGACCAGTGCATGCTGGCCAAGCAGAATTTCTATCAGGAAAATGCCGTTATCATCCAGGACGGCCGCGAAGCGACACCTGAAGAACAGGAAGAGATCGACCGCGTCGATTCTGTTTACAATCAAATGGACGACGCTCAGTACGCCATCCTGGACGGAGCACATGAACAGCGCGAAGAATTTAAGATCGTCTATGACACGAACCTGGGCATGTACATGCCTGCATAAAAAACAGCCGGCTGTCTGGAAATTCCAGACGGCCGGTTTTTTTTTTTTTAATTTCTGAAAATTGTTTCGGGCGGGACCATTTCTTTTGTCGTATCGGCAGCACCGCCAGTTTTATTTGATGCCGCGAGCACGTTTTCTTTTATCTTTGATATCTGTTCCCTGAGGTCTGATGCCTCATCAGATGCTGCAGATACATTTTTACGAAACCGCTCCAAAACTGATTCCGGAGCGAGAGGCCCGCCCATTATGGCATCAATGTCGGAGCCGTCGTATGAAGATACATCTTTCTCTCTTTTCTGTTTCTCTTTTTCCTGCTGCGCTTTTTCCCATTCTTTCCTTTCCCGCACATGCTGCTCGTAGATCATATCTCGAATTACATCTGCCATTTCTTTTATATCCTCATTGCAGCTCAATACTGTTTTTAACTGCAGCAGGCTGTCAGATAAGCGGATAAATTCATACGCATGCTCCACGAGAGCTTTCTGTTCTTCTACAAACTTAGCATGTGCACGTTGTCCTGTTGCGCCGCTCTGAATATATATTTTTTCTGTCTTCATAGCTTTACCGCTCAACGAATTTATCGCATCACGTATATGCTCATCAAGATCATTATACTCAGCGCCGCCCATGGCATCATCCAAACTGTCTTTCGCAACAGCGCATGGACTATCTATATATGCTGCATTTATACCAAAAAAATCAGTCAAAAAAGACGAATTTACAAAACGCTTCATCGCCGAATTTGCTGATTCCAAACTCCAACTGTTATACTTTAAAACATCTAAAATATCAACCATTTTTAAAACCTCACTTTCTAATGTTCATGAACCAAATGCAACTTCCCAGACATGCAGCATTGCTATGTCTGCATTGAAATCATATTTCTCGCACAATTTCCATGTAATTGATACGGCACGCTCATTAAAATCACCATGCTCAGCCACACGTTTTTTTACTATCTTTGTATGAGACTGCCTGCACTCATAAACATATTCACAGATTGCTTTTATTATCGCCGTATAATAATCGCCATAATATTTTTCCGTTCTTTTAACAGGATAATCAAAATAGTGATTCACATCTGTCCGGCAGATAAAATCAGCCTCTGTCTCATTTTTGTATGCCCGGATAAGACTTACATCAATACCAAGCGCCGCCAGATCGCCCAAACATTCAACATGCGCTTTTACGTATTCAACGGCCGCAGCGTTATGAATATTGTATGAAAGGCAGATCTGGTTTCTCTCAACTTTTTCTTCAAAACTATCACTATGATGATAGCTGTCTCTTTTTATATACGTAGATTCTAAAATATCATTTTTAGCCTCTTTGATCAAATCATACATATGCTGATCGCCTAATTTCAAACACTCCAGCATAACAATATCGCATGAATTGACTAACATAACGAACTTCCAAGGCCAGCATTTTTCACGATAGTGACTATGAAAAGCTCTGCTCACTCAACTAAACACCTCCCCTCATATTATTAGAACGCCTCAATCCCTGTCGTCCCCCGTGGCGATCAAGATAACCGCGGCAACGCCGATTAAAAATAAAGCATATGCAATAACAGCTATCAATTTTAAAACGGACATATGAGCCTTCTTTCTAAGCAGCCGTTGTATCCGGCACAACATACGGACCGAGCACGGGGTTTATTTTTATATAATACACCGAAAGCGTGATAAAAACAAGAACTGCGATGATCAAAGGCACAAAAATATATGCCTTCAGGCGACGCCTGTTATTATCAAAATAAATGCTGCACAATACGATCCCGTATTGAATATAATAAAATGAGACCGTAATCCTGGAAAAAACGACGATCGCGCTGGCCAGAAAGATCATGACCGCCGAGATATTAAAATATTTATTCTGTTTCTCGAAGTTAATATGCGCCAATGAGATGCACCCGCCAATCCCTGATGCGATGGTCAGGACGCTGCCCATAATAACAAGAGTCACCAGAAAACATCCAAATAACACGCCCCAGTTATTTGAGAACGCGAACACATGATCCGGAAAAAACGTATGTAAAAGCTCTGCCATAAATTTCTCCTTTAAGAAAAACGGGAGCCTTTTCCCGGCCCCCGCTCCGCCTTACTTCTTCTTTTTCTTCTTGGATGCCAGCTCGGCCTTCAGCCGGCTTACCGGCCTGAACTTGATCACCCTGGTCGCCGGGATCTTGAGCTTCTCATGCGTCTGGGGATTTACGCCCTGGCGCGCCGCCCTGTCTACAACGGCAAATGTGCCGAAATTGTAGATCTGTACTTCCTCGCCGTCTGCCAATGCCGATGCCATGTTCGCAAATACGGATTCCACGATCCTCTCCGCAGCAGCTTTTGTCTGAATGTCGTCTGAGCAGTCCTCTCTGACCGCATCAATCAGTTCTCCTCTGTTCATGAATATCTCTCCTTTCACGATTTGAACTTGACTTTGGACCCGCTCCGAGTCCGGGTTTATGTTACATGTTTTATTATAAGCCGATATAATCAGCCTGTCAAGCGTATGGTCGAAAAAAATCAAAAATAATCTTGATCTCAAGACGGTTCCTTTTCCAGTATGATCTTATTCCCCCCCGTTAACATTTTTGTGCTATTTTGTTTATTCTTAATATTGAATATAACATTTATGAACGCCGATGTCAAGCAGCAAATACTCCAGCGATCAGTCCGCATAAAACAGCTATAAGACAAAACATCGGACAGGATTTCGGAGCGGCCGGCGCGGTTCTGATTTTTTGTATGTGATTTCTCATACAACATGCTGCACAATAAATCATGTATGCGATTTCTCATACAAGAAGACGGAGCGAAAAGGCAATTATTATCTGTATGCGATTTCTCATATAACATGCTGCGCAATAAATTATGTATGCGATTTCTCATACTTATCTTGTATGCGATTTCTCATACACATATCCTGCCGAAAAGATTTGTATGCGATTTCTCATACTTATTTTGTATGCGATTTCTCATACACATATCCTGCCGGAAAGATTTGTATGCGATTTCTCATACTTATTTTGTATGCGATTTCTCATACTTATTTTGTATGCGATTTCTCATACACATATCCCGCCGGAAAGATTTGTATGCGATTTCTCATACTTATTTTGTATGCGATTTCTCATACACATATCCTGCCGGAAAGATT
>CANQQE010000008.1 GCA_947625935.1 uncultured Muribaculaceae bacterium
GGTCTGGTTTCATTTTGCAAAGGTAACACTATACTCCGACATCATCCCCGCCCACCGGGAAAATCCGCTGACCCATTATATAGCAAGATCGGTGTGGGGCTATTGTTTTATCCGTGGAATAGGTAATGCGAAGACCTGACTTTAGGATAAAACGAGATACAATCCTCACACCTTTTGTTTTACTTGAAAACTTTTAATGTCTGTTTGGGGATAAAGGCATTAAGCAATAACTAAAGATTATGAAAAAACTACTTCGCTTTCTCGCAATTCAATTGCTTTTATTTCTATTTCCATTTCAATTGCTTTATGCAGAGTACTATGTTAAAAATAATGGAGTCGTTTACAGCCTCATCTATGCCTCATGGAATCCTACAGAGTCAACGGCTATAGTTGTTGGAACCGATGGTTATGCTCAAGGTGAATTAAAGATATCCAGCCATGTTACGTTTCCAAAAGAATATTTTAACGGAGCGGTTTCAGAGGATCTTTCTCTGCCAGTGACACATATCTGTGATATGGATCCCTACGACTCTGATTACAGGATTCTGCCGTTAGTAACCGATGAAACCGGGCAGACTTTTAAGCAACCATATCCTTATGAAATTAATATGAATAACGCCATTAAACTAAATTATATAGATGAATTCGCTTTCTATACTCCTACCAAACTGATTCTTGACAAAGGAGGTCTACATCGTTTGTCAAAGATTTCCATAGGGGAGCATGTTCAGGAAATTGGACAATACGCTTTTTATTGCTGTAAATGGCTAACTGATTCATCTCTTATACTACCTCCCCATGTAAGGAGAATCGATCACGGCGCATTTGCCGAATGCAATATTAAAACTTTAGTGATTCCCAGTTCCGTAACATATTTGGGATCTGATAATCTACGTAGCACTGGCGTTTTTGAAGATTGTGCGGACCTTGAAACCATTGAGCTGAATGCTAATGTTATTTCGATACAAGGTAACGCTTTCAGGCGTTGCGTGAAATTGAGGTCTGTAGTTTTTCCAAAAAGAGTAAAGACGGTTTATATGGACGCTTTTAATGGTTGCAAAAGCTTGGAATATATCAAATTCAACGAAATGATTGAAACCATCGAGCCTGGTGTTTTTTCGGGATGTGTATCTCTCAAAACAGTGATTTTGACCAATGGTCTGAAATATTTAGGAGCTTTTCCCGAAGGATGTCAGCCTCCAATCGATCGTATAATTAACGGTCTGTTCAATGGTTGTGTTAGTTTGCAATCTATAGAAATACCGAATACGGTAGAGGCTATAGGTCAAGATGCTTTTAAAAATTGTACGGGATTAGCTTCGGTTACTCTCTCTGAAAAACTAAAAAGAATAGAGGATTTTACCTTTTATGGATGTATGAACCTATCCTCAGTTGGTTATTTGGCCGAAGAAGCAGCAACCCCAGCCATGAACAGTTTTGTTGAAAATAATAGCCCTGAGATAGTTCTTGGGGAGGGTATTGAAACAATAGGTAAATCTGCTTTTCAAAATTGTTTAAACATAAAGACACTTCGTTTGCCTGAGTCCTTGAATGAAATATCTTCATCAGCGTTCAAAGGATGCTTGGGAATAAACGACGTTTATGTTGCTGCAACAACACCGGCTACGATGAATCCCGATTGTTTTGATGCTAAGGTTTACACTGAGGCAATCTTGCGTGTGCCGGCGGGTTCTCGTGAGTCTTACAAATCAGCGGAAGGCTGGCGAAATTTTGAAAACATCGAGGAGACTGGAGTTTCATCTGTTGAAAAATCCACAATAATCAACACAGACGGCGTTCCTGTTTCATATTTCAATATGCAGGGAACCAAAGCATATAAACCGTGGCAAGGATTAAATATAGTGGTCTACAGCGACGGGGCTACCCGAAAGATAATGTATGAATAAGGAAAACACACATTTATATTCAGGCAGATGGCGCATCTCTAATCTAATCGGTGCGCCACCTGTTATTTAAGAAAAGTCCTATTAGGAATTCCCACCCATATACACCTCGGTATCGTCAAGATTGCGGCGGGAAAATAGACAACCTGAAAACTACTTTCTCCAGGGGGTGAAACGCGATGCCAACTCCCGCATTTCCTTAGCTACGGCCCGATCAAGGCCGTCGGGGACAAAAGTGATGGTGGCCGGGTCACGACCCGTTATCATGCCATACTCCATGCAGGCGGCAAGATATGACGCCCTTAGCGACGGATGGCAATAATCATTGTAAAGCAAGCCGGCCGCAGCCGCTCCACCCCGCTCAAACACATCGGCCACAGCATCGCCCACAGGGCATACGCGCACACCGGGGATATCGCGGGCAACGTTCATGAAACTCTTGTGGAGAGCCTGCGAATCCTCCTTGAATCTCTCCCACTCGCCGGAATACGCCCAATTCATCGGAATGATAATCTCAGCCTGCGGATTCGGACAGTTGGCCATAATAAACTTCTTCCAAAGTTTCACCGACTCAAGCAGCGTCTCGGGCATAGTGCGTGGCAGCGAACTCTGTTCCTGTAAAATGATGATGTCCCAAGGCTGGGAAGCGACAAGAGCCTTCGACAGCTCGTCATTGTAATGAAACAGCAACGTGCGTCCGAGCTGGGTGCGCTTATCCCATCTCATATCAAGTCCGTCGGCGGCAGCCATCGCGTTAAACATCGCCGTCTGGCCGTTTACCTCAATCAGGCTGTTGTTCAGCGAAAGTATGCGCACCGGCTTTTGAGCCGGTGCGACAAACGCTGCAAGCAGCGAAACGATAATCGCTATTGAAATCTTTCTCATGCGAATTGCTTATTTCTTTTTCGATGCCGGGTTGAAGCTATACTCATCGAGGGTGGTGCCGTCGGCGAGCCTTATCCAGGTCTTGACCGCCTTGGGCGACTTCTCGTCGAGGACTATGACGCGCGCGCCGTTGGTGCCGAGATGGTTGTAAACCGTCTTGCCACCGGTGTAACGGCCATACGCGAGCAAAATGTCGCGATAGGTGATCAGGAAGTCATTGTCATGGTCATGGCCGCAGAAAACCGCCGTGATGTCCCCCTGCTCCTTCAATGCAGTGAACATCCCGGAGTTAAGCGCGCTGCAGCAGATCTGTTTGTTTTTCTCTTTCCAACGCCCCAGCAACTTGTCGGGCGCACCCTCGGCGGCAAGTTTGTACTCAGGCAGCGGTATGTGGATGAACAGCAACGCGCCGACAGGCTCGCCGCCGTTGAGGCGAGCGTAACCGTCGCTTGTTTTGCGGTACCACTCTATCTGCGGGAATGTGAGCCAGTCATATCCGCCACCGATTTTGTTGGCCGCCGATTTGTCGTGGGTATCCATGCAATACAGCACCCTGTTCACCGCACGACCGTCGTTCGAGTAGACCGGCAGCGCATAGTCAGGGCTGTCAGCATCGCCGCGGGGGGGCATCACCGAGCAATCCTGGCTCTGCAAGAGGTCGTACATTTCCGGCCGCGTCATGTCAAACTGATGGTCATGGTTGCCGAAAATAGCGGCGTAGGGTATGCCGCGCTCAATCAAGGGAGCCGTCAGAGCCTTCAGCGAATTTTCCACCCCCTTTGAGTAGACCTGGTCGCCGGTGAAGATGACAAAGTCGGGGTCCTCGGCATCAACCACCTCCGTGATGCAATTGAGCGCTTTGTCCGAAGCCTTCTTACCCCATTTTATATGCGTATCGGTAAACTGCACGATCTTGAATGTGCCGTCACAGTTGAATTTCAGTTTTGGCTGGGTCTGCGCTACGGAAATTGCACAAAAAAATAACAGCACTATTGCGACAAACGATATTTTTTTCATCTTTTTTAACAATAGTAAGGTTATAAATCCATCACAACTCGCAGACCGAGCGAACGCGCGCGACCGTCCTGCTCGATGCGGCGACGGTAAGCCGTGCGGAGCTGGTTGCGGTTATCGCTGTCCCATCCACCACCGCGGCGCACACGGTTCTTATTCTTGGCGGGCTTGGTGCAGAGATAGTCAACTGCCTCACCCTTAGGATAATCGTTCTTGTAATCCTCACAAAGCTCCCATACGTTTCCGCTCATGTTGTAGAGGCCAAGCTCATTGGGTTTCTTTGATTTGACATTGTGGGTGCGCCCACCGGCGTTGTCCATGAACCAGCCTACCTCGGTGACGTCATCGCTCCCTGAGTAGCGCGTCGGTGTCCCCGCCTTGTGTCCACCGCGTGCCGCATACTCCCACTCAGCTTCGGTGGGCAGGCGGAATTTCACGCCTGTGATCTGGCTCAGACGCTTGCAGAACTCCTGAGCCTCCTCCCAAGTGATGTTTTCAACCGGGAGATCATCGGTTTCATCCTTGATAATCGAGGGATTATCGGCCATCACATACTCCCAAAGAGCTTGCGACACTTCGGTCTCACCGATGTAGAAATCGCGGGTGAAGCGCGCCCAGTGGACCGGAAGCTCATCTTCCTCGGCACTCGACTGTTCGGGAGTTGCGCCCATCTTGAACATACCGCTCTTGACGAGAATCATGTCAAACTTCACCGGGTCACACCCTTTCTGTTTGCGGCCACCGATGGAGACACCCGCCCCCTTTGCCGGAAGCTCGATGGGGATGCGCACGGTCTTTGCCAAAGAGCCGCCATCACCGCTGGGTGCGGCGAGCGTCAGTATGTATGTGGTGTTGCCTTTCAGAGGGCCGAAATTATCATCGATACGCAAAGGAGTATACTCAGATGTCTTGACAGTCAGCCAATTGGCACCATCCACCATATACACCCAATATTCACCGTCCTTGTATTCGCTCTTGATAATGTCGCCCTCGAAAGTGGCGTTGGGAACCGTAAGCCCCACTTTTACAAGGGCGCAAGGGTCACCGTTTAGGTCGGCCACCTGATGTACAACGGCACTGAGATCTGACGCGTCGGCCTTGAAATCAATCACGTCAAGCGACTGAGCTGACGCGACAGCACCGAAAAAGACAGTTGCAAGCAGAGATAATATCAGTTTTTTCATAAATCAAAAATGAGAATAATATCAGATTGATTATTTTTTAAGGAAGTTTAAAGTCATTGAGCTTGAAAGTTTCCTCAGATATGGGTTGCCATGTGCGCACATGAATCTTGGGAGCGTCCTCGTCGGTGAAATCCCACACAAGGAACACCGTGCCGAGATCCTGATAGCTTTTAGTGGCCCATTTCTGAGTCAAGGTGACTCCATAGTACTGAGGCTTAGACGGATGCCGCACAATTCGGTAGTCATCAAACTTCACGTTGATATAGGGCTGCGTGCGGAATATGGTGTAGAGATTGCTCAGATACTGGCGTTTTGTCTTGGTGACATATTCTACCTTTGCACCGCTGTTCATCGCTATGTCGCTCTTGGCGCGCGTCATCTTGAGCTTCCCGGTGATAATCAATGCGTCATCGCTGAAAATGGCCTCCATGAACGCTTTGTTTTTGTCACGGTAGGCTTTAGCAAATTGCTCACACCAGTGGATAATCTGGAGACGCTGGTCGAGGTCGTCGAGCTGTTCGCCGGTTTTAAGCAGACCGACGTAGACGTGAGTTGGCATCGTAAAGTTGAAATCGACTATGCGGCCTGTAGGGCTGAAATCGATACTTATTTCCTGACGCGGCTCCCCGTCGTAGTTACGTCCCGACATCATCACGCCTATGTTGCGCACCTGATAGCCTCTAATCACACCGTTTTTCTTTTTCAAAGTAGTGGCAAATGTTACAATCTCGGGGTCTTCAGTGCGGAAATGGGCCTGGTTCCAGCTCATGCCTATGGTCTGAGAAGCGAGGTTGTCGATGTCAATGCCGGTGTAATTGATGGGAGAACCGGCGCTCTCGGCGGCATTGATGGCAGTCAGGAGCTTCGCCGCCTGTGTCTCTATGCGCTTGCGTGTCTGGGCAGAGCCTATACCCCCGGTGATCTCAAATGTCACATCATCCTGTGCCATCACCGGCAGGCTTAACAGGACAGCTAATGATAAAATTATTCTTTTATACATGATTTTCTTAATTATCAAGGCTTAATGATTCTATGATTAATAAAATTCAAACCACACGGCGTTGTAGCCGGAATAGTTTCCGAGACTATCATCCGAACCGTTAGCGTAGTTCTGGCGGGAGTCAGCACCGGGGCCGAGTATGGCGGTCACCGTCATTTCGGGATTGCTCTCGGCGATAATCCAGTTGCTTGCCGCCGCGTTACGGCAATCGCGCATGGTGCCATATCGTTTGACGATATTCTCTGATTTCAGTTTTGCCAGATGCTTAACCGCCGATGCAAGGTCACCCTTGCCCAAAAGCTCGTCGATAGCCTGACGGCGCAACGGGGTCAAGGCCCCTGTGCCAACCGATTGCACAGTCCGTGGAACCGGTGCGGTGTCAGCAGATGATTCCTCTGCGACATCTGACCCTGCGCTGTCATCAGAATCAATACCGCCAATCGCGGCATCCATTTCCGGTTCCTGGTAGTTGGGAACATAGACGCTGCGGTGAACGTAAGCGAACACGCGTATGTTGTCGCCGCGTTTCATGGATTTATACTGCACACCTTCAAGTGATTCGGAAGTCACGCGGTCAACACCTGAGATTCCGTTGTCCTTGACATAATCGTTTATGAAATTGGCCAGCAACACATTGGCCGCTTCTGTAGCCTCGGTTTCCGACGGGAGTGTCGACTCGGCATAGAAATAATTGGGCGAACGCTTGATCTCGTTTATGGCCCGTCGCGTGTCATCGTCCTGAGCCATCGCTGAGAGCGCGCCGGCCAGCATGAACGCCAGAAGGAGTATAGATTTCAAAGTTTTAGACATATATACACTGTGGTTTTCAGATTAAACTTCTTTATAATTCAGACTATTTAAATTCATCAAATATGTTTGTGATTTTCGAGACCGGGATATAGCTGACGAGGCGCGCGTCTATCTTACCACCACGATTAATCAGGTCGCTTTCACGCATCGTAATTTTCATAGCGTGGCAATATCCCTGGCCGGGGTTTACAAACAACGACTCACCGACAATTTCACCACCCTCAAGTTTGATAATCCCGAAATAGGGCTGGCAACCGCGGCTGATAAAATAACCCACAAGTTGCGACACCGGGACCGTGAAATTATCCGTCTTATAGTCGTATTTGCGAAATTTGACGTTTATGTCAAACTGATTGTCGAGGTCGGTGCCTGTCAAAAGGTTAGCAACCGTGTGAGCCGGGAAATCAAGGTCATACAGAGGTTTCATCTCACCCTCGTATTCCTCAAAATAGCGCGCCGATGTCAGTCCTTCAAGGAAGTAACTCCCGTGGGGCGTGACATATAAGCCCAGCTCCTCGTCGAGCGTCAATTCAGGAGGCACAGCAGTGTCAAGCTGCGGACTAAACGCCTTAATCTCGGCCGGCAGACGCCGCTCGTTTTCGTCGATGTCACAACCGCTCAACAAATCATAGCTCAACGGGAACTCTATTGAATGGCTCGGCTTGGCGCCTTTGAGCCAGCTAACCCTGTAACGGCGACCGTTGATGTTGCTGACACTGACATTTAGCGTCGTGTCAACCGACAGACGCGGTAGAGTCTGCAAAGTGCAGCCGGTCAAGTTAACGTCATCTTCAAGCAACTGTTTGTTGAGCGTTTTCATGCGCTGCATCGGTAAGGCCGCTTCAAGAGCGTAACGCTCCACAAAGTCAAACGCCGGAGATTCCATAGCCCCACGCTGTGAACGACTGAACAGTCTGTAGCCGAGATGATTGACACGGCCATAGCCATCGGTAGCAACCGCAACAGGGAGCCGGTTGTATCGAAGCGTGTCGATGCCGTCACCACTCACCGATTTCAGTCCGATCATACGGCCCATAGCCTCGAGACGGTCAGTAGTATATGTGAGCGTATCAGCTTCCATGGCCGACAGTTGACAGACTGCCGGCCATAGAAATGACACTATTAATATTAAGCGGTTGATTTTCATCTATCTGTCAACTAAATGGCACCGAAGGCCATCCATGTGCGCGACCCGTCGGCACTGTGAAGCTCGCCCTGGACGAGTTTGCCATCTTTGAATTTCGCACCGACAACCATATCACCGGGGCCGGCATCGACGCTTCCACTTGTGGTTTCAAAAGTGTGGGGACGGTTGATTTTGATGGTACCAACACCTGTGGGGTAGCTACCGCTATAATAACCGTAACCGAGATTCTTGCCCGAAGCCGCGGGAGCCGATTCCTTAACCTTGGCGGGGGCGGCCTCCTTGGCCTCTTCTTTAACGCCTTCTTCCTGAACGGCTGCCTCCTCGGCGGGTGTAATCTCGATTGACGCGCTGTCTTCAACGATAAAATCGCGGGTATCGACGTCAGTTTCGGGTATGTCCATTGTCAGGCTACCGTCGGCGTCCTCTACAAGTTCCTCGCTTTCGGTCTTAGAGTCAAACCAGCCCATAGCGAAACCGCATCCCACCACAGCACCGATTGCGACAACAGCACCGATGATGATGGGTATGAGTTTATTGGCCGAACCACCTGATTTAGCGGGAGCTGCCGTAACCTCTTTCAGCGGCGCGCCGCATTCTGAACACACGAAGTCATCTTTCTCGGCCTCCTGAACAGTCTTGTTGAACGCAAGCGAGCAGTCGCCGTCGATATTCTTACAGATACCTTTAATTTTTGCCATGATTATAAGTCTTTTAATTCGTTTTCAAATAATTGGATACAAAGATTGCGATAAGCCTGATAGATGGGGTTGAATTCGTTGTTCTCTACCAGCGGATGAGGAAGAATCACCGTCTGCACTATGTCGACGAGCCTCTGACGCAAGGCCGCTTTCTGCTCGTTGCTTCGTGCAGCGACCTTCATCTGCGACTCAACCTCTTTTTTCAGGCGTGTGGCCTGTTCAAAGTTCTGTGCGATTGTGTCGGTGACAGTGATAATATCGGGACCGATGCGCTCCCACTTATCGCCGAACGCGTCTTTGACCTTCATCGCGTCAAACTTCTGCCCGGTCGTGGGGTCAGAAGTCTGCTTGATAAGCCCGAGAGCATAAGCGAGCATGATGGGGCGTTTCATCATCTCCTTGACATCGCCGGTCTCCATCTCGAAAAGCGAGGGCAGCTCGTCCTTGAAGCTCTCGGTGTGTAGCACCATTCGGTTAAGCTCCTTGTCCTGAGCGTGAAGCATATCCTCATATTTCTTTTTCAGAGCCTCGACATTGGTGACATAGCGCAACGGGAATCCGGCCTTGGCCGCAACCACTACAATCTGGTTGGGTTTGGGGTTGACGGCGACATCCTGCGAGGGGATGAAACCCGGAGCCGCTTCGGCAAACGCATTGATGAGTTTCTGGCGGAAACCGGTGGTGTCGTCGGGATATTCGGGCAGACACAACTGTATGAGCGATTCCATGCCTCCGCCGGCGTTTGAGAACTTCATTGCAACCTGTTTCTGGTTGAACTGCAGGAATGTCTTTGCCGAATCGACAAGCGACTTGACGAAGTTCTGAAGTTTTTCATCGGTGTTATATTCCTGTTTGATTTTCTCAAGTATGTTCACACCGACCATTTTCTTTGTGGCGTCCTCGGCGGCTGTGTTAATCATAGCCGTGTCGGCGTTTTTCTGGCACACGTCGATGACCACGTCGACTGTTGTGTCGAAGTCGGCGTGCTCAAACAGCGCGCCAAACGAGCGTTCGCCGTCCTCGCCAAGCATCTCGACAAGTTTCTGTCTGATGGCACCGGCATTTGTTTTCTGTGTGTCCTGATTAACCACGCAGCTTTTTGTGAACCGCTCCACAAGGTCGTGGTCATATTTCTTCAGCGTCATGTCGTCGGCGATATCTTCCTTGCGGCACTTGGAACCGGCCTGTCGGGTTACCTCCTCAAGTATGTCGTTGAGCATATGTCGATAGGAGTTTACGCCGTCGAGCATCTTGGTTAGCTGCTCTATGATGGCCTGCAACAGGACTGTGGCGAAATTGTAAGCCTCCACCCAAGTAGCGGCGGTGTAGAAGTCGCAAGTCGCCGTCTTGTAGGCACTCAGTGTCTTCTTTGACGCACCCGTGATTGCATCGCGGAGCCAACCGATGTTGTCCCACTCGACATTGGCCGCCTTGATGGCTGCGTTAGCGCTCTCCATCTCCTCTTGCTTGGTTGAGATGCGCTCTTTGAAATCGGTGATGCGACGCTCGCAGTTTGAAATGAGCAGTCGGGTGAACATCTCTATGTTGAGCAGGCTGCGTTCGCCGCTGCGCCACTCGTTGAAGAGCATTGTCTCGATATGGTTCCTAATGAACTTGGCGTAGGCAGTGCGCTCCTGACGCTGCAAGTCGTAGAATTTCTTGACACCGAGCGCACGGAAATTCTTCTCGTAGTAGTCGCGGCAGTCGTCGGAGAACAGGCGCAACCAACTCTTTTTGTCGGCGTTGGTCTGCGCATCGTCGGCAAACATCTGAGTGCGCGACTCCCAGGTTTTGGTGAGATCCATCCACCGTTTAGACTGCGGGGTCTCGATTATCGGGGTTGAAAGGGTGAGATGGCTGACAGAAAGCAACCATTTGGGATAGTTTTTCTTATCTTCCACTTCTGACGACAGCCCCACTCCTGCCTCCTCCATGGAGCATTCGCCATAGCCCACACCCTCCTGCCAGTTGTTGAACTGGAGCTGCAAGGCGGCCTGACGGGCGAAGTTGTAGGTTACATATTCCTCAATTTCAGTCTCGGGGTATTCGACGCGTTTGATACCGAAACCCATGAACTTGCGTGAACGGGTGGGATTATTGGCCTGGTCGTACTCATCGCCCGCACCATCGTTCTCACACCCCATCAGGTGGGCCATCTGCCCTGTCTCATGCTGACCTGACGCACCATTAGCGGTCATGGCCGGGGCCACGATTTTCTGGAACATGAAATCGGCCACTGCAGCAGGGAGCGCGTTGGTGATGTCAAGAATTTTTCCGGATTCGTTGATATTTGAATAGAGGTAGGCCGCATCGAAAGCGTTTTGGTCGCCCAGCAGACGCTGCACCTGCCCTGTGAAATTATCTTTTTGACCTGAAATATCAAGCGGATGATATACACGCACGCTCATAGCGTTAAGCTCACAAAGCGCGGCATATCCGTTTGACTGATAGAATCCGGCGTCATGATTGTGGTAGACGACATTCATTTCAGGCACATAGAGATAGAGCAGCAGCTTATATTTCAAACCACCTTCCACAGGGGCGAACTGTTTGCGAATCTGCGCTATCACATCGACTATAGAACCTGAGCCTGTTCCGCCGGCAAGTCCGGCACATACATGGAATGTCACGTCGGCGTCGCCTGAGGTATTGGTCAGGGCGTTGACCGAAAAGCCGAGACGATGAGCGAAGTTATTGTTGTCACTGACGCTCATGTTGTTGGCCAGCAGGGTGCGGCCGAGGCGTCGACGCTGACCGCCGATTCCGGCGGTCACCAACGGTCCGAGCCGCGAGGTCATCAGCCTCACATCTTCGGGATTCAGGAATCCGTTGATGCCCGGGTACATCTGTAGATTTTGAAACATCGTCGCACTGATGCCGTGAATCGACACCTTTTGCGCCTCACTCAGATGCACCGGTTTTCCGAGAGCTTTCCAGCCCGTGCGGTCGTTGAGGTCAGCCGGCGACGAGTCCACATATAAGTAACTGATATTGATATTTCCGGTAGGTTCGTTGGATCGGAATTCTTCGTAAATGCGTTTGCGAAGCTCGCGGAGCACTTTTCCGCCTGTTCCTCCAAGCCCGATAATCAGATGATTAGCCATTGTGTGTTATGATATTTGATTTTTAATAATTTATCTGCAATGTGTTTTTTCAGAAGTCATCGACATTGTTTTCATAGTGTCTTGAGCGAACCGGCGCGACACGCCGTCGCTGAGTAGCCGCCTGCCTGCATCCGATAACCAATGCCAACACAGAAAAAACCGCCATCCATATCACCATTTTCCATGCGGTCGATGTCAGAGATGACGAAAGCTCCTCCAAAGCAGCCACTACGGTATCGGTCGCGGCAGATGAATATATCTCAATACCACCAAGATAAGTCGCAATCCACGATGGAATATCAATCGCTCCGCCGGCGGCGACAACGTCAATAACCCCATTCACAGCCGAGTTTAACTTGATTGCGCCTACCGCCACAGCCGCAAGGATCAAAGTGATCAATCCATACGCAACCAGCCCAAGCCACCCTAATGCCGTTATATCAGCCTTGACATATAAACCTCTGATAATAAAAACTATAGATAAGGTCAGGCCAATAGCGACGAGTAGCCCCCACAGCACGCTTGTAGCTGCATTGGCCAGCACATCAAAAAAAATCATCGATATTGTACCGATCATGCTCTGTGTTTTGAAAGAGTTTGTTGGCAAATTTAAAAATAAAATCGGCTAACGGCAAATAAATCACCATAAAAACACGGTTCCAAAGCATTATAGTTGCTTTGGAACCGTGTTTCATATTCAAAGAATAGCATTATTTTTTAGTAGCAAGATAGGTTTCATAATATTGATCGAGCAACTTTCGTATAGCTGTGCCTATTTTAAGATAGGAGTCTTTGTCAAGATTGGCGAGCGAGGCTCGCACTGACCATTCAGGGCCGTCAAAACCATCTCCATTAAGCAACACGACAGCCGTTTGATTGGCAAGTTTTATCACAAAATCAATTGATTCATAATTATCTTCGAGGTATTTGGCAAAATCCTCACCATAGAATTTTTTGGCCCAGACCATGATATCTATCTCTGAATAATAACCAGCGCGCAAGGGGTCGGGAAGCAATGTGAAGCCAGTTGTGGACCAAAGGGCGTCAAGACGGTCGGTGATTATGCTCTGCATTTTCTGCTTGTAGGTATCTTTTTTATCAAGCAGACACATTGCGGCAAACAGTGACATCTGAATCTGTTGTGGGGTGGAGAGCCCGGCAGTGTGGTTTAGAGCGACCATTCGGCTGTCGGCGACCATTCGATCGATAAATTTGATTTTCTCAGGATCAAGAGCAAGCGAACCATAACGGCGATTAAGAAAATCTTTCTCAGAGTGAGGAAGATCCGCTATCATCTTATCGAACACGTTGTTTCGGTTGATGGCTATGACTGCAAGCCGCCATCCAGTTGCGCCGAAATATTTAGAGAAAGAATAAACAGTCATCGTGTTTTCAGGCAACTCATACATCAGGGATCTGAAATTTTTAACAAACGTGCCATAAACATCGTCGGTCACAATCATAAGGTTAGGATTGTCGTTCTTTACAATGCTGACTAACCTATCAATGGTGTGCTTCGACAGAGTGTAAGAGGGGGGATTTGACGGATTTACCAGGCAAAGCACCTTTATTGAAGGATCACGAAGCTTGTCAATCTCTTCATCAGGGTATTGCCAGTCGTGATAACCGTTTTTCTCAACTTTGTTGGCACTGATGTTTATAACATCAAAACTAAAACGGTCGAGATTGGGAATTTCGATATACGGAGTGAAAATAGGTGTCATCAGTGCCATTTTATCGCCTTTTTTCACAAGTTTGTTTTCTTGCATCGAATCAAATACATAACACATGCCGGCAGTGCCTCCCTCCACAGCGAAAAGATCAAATAATGGTGTATCGGGATCGGCATGCCCACCCATTTCCTGGGCGAGATAGTCACGGACAATAAGTTCAGTATATTTCAAGATACGGTCAGGTGTGGGATAGTGGTCGCCAATTATGCCGTCGGCCCATTCATTGGCAATCTCATCGGCATCTCCACCGCGTGCCACAACATATGCAAGAGTATCTTTGAGCAAGTCTGCTCCAGGCTCAGAGGCGTTATCATCAAGAAACGTCGTGAAGCGATCAGCGCACCCTCGTTTTGAAGGGGAGCCTGAGATGCCTATAGGATCGGAATATACACGGCTGCACTCAGTAAGAGCCCATTTACCCAGTAGGAAGAATGCCTCACGGGGAATGGTCGATATCCAGTTAGGATTCCCGCGGCCAGCGTTAAGGAATGTGGCGGTAGACCGACGGGCATCTTCTTCGGCAAGTTCAATCAACTTGTTTTTCAGCTCAAACGGACTCAATGTCGATAATTGTCTCTCACATTCACGACTCTCTATATCGGTCTTACATGAATCTTGGTTTAACATAATAGTTCATATTTAGGTTATAAGTAATTTTTTGACTAAGCCATCAACAGCACTATCACCACTCCCCATAGAATCAGGAGTGTGTTGCCTATCGCATATGTCACAGTATATCCCATTGCGGGAATAGGGCTTTCGAGGGATTCTTCTATAGCACCGAGCGCAGCCGTTGTGGTTCTGGAACCGGCGCAACATCCAAGATTGACGGCAGGATGGAATTTAAATATTTTCGAACCTACAATCACTGCCAGAACCAATGGAATCGTTGTGGCGATAATACCGGCAAAGAACACCCCGAATCCGACCTCTTTCAATGCAGTCACGAATGTGGGTCCGGACGTTATTCCGATAACTGCGATAAACATATTGAGACCAAGGTTATTGAGCAACCATACGGATGATTGCGGAATATGTCCGAAATCGGGACTCTTGGTACGCAACCACCCGAAAACAAGTCCGGCTATCAATGCGCCACCACTTGTGCTGAGGCTGATGGGGATACCACCGAGATGTATGGTGATGGCTCCGACAAGTCCACCTATCAAAATGCCAAGTCCCACGAAAATAAGGTCGGTCTGGTTTGAGTTTCGATCCACATGTCCAAGTTTTGGGGCAGCAATATTGACCTCTTTAGCGAATCCTGTCAACGTTATCGTGTCACCGGGATGGAGCTGAGTCTGGGCAAACACAGGAATATCGACATTGCCACGGCGCAAGCGGGCTATCATTATGCCATACATATAAGTTTGCGCTCTGAGCTGATCGACTGTCATATTACCTATGCCTTTTTTTGTCAGCAATACATCCACTTTCTCAACCGGGAAATCAAGGAGCTGATTATCGGCAACCTCCGTGCCTATCCAACTTTCATCCTGAATGACAAACTCACGGCGGCCGCTCAAAACCACCTCATCACCTTTTCTGACCATGGTATCAGGGGTTACGTTTTCGATTATTTTACCGTTCTGTCTCACACGTTCCACGAATATGCGACGGCCCATAGAGATAAGATAATCCTCTATATCTTTCACTTTGCGGTCATTAACGAAGAAATCGCTCTCAGCTTTATATGCGCGGAAGACCACTGGACGGTTTGCATTTATAAAAGCGGGATCGTCGGTCAATGAACTCTGGTTCATCTTATGGGCAAGTTCAACAGTCTGTGCCTTAACTTTATCAAGCCCACCAAGCAACCACGGACCTATGACGCTTAACAGATAAGCAGAACCGATTGTGCCGAATATATATGTCAGGGTATAGCATACGGGTATCATGTCAAGCCATTCTTTTTTCTGGGCTTCAGTAACATCAAGACCGGAGATAGTATCGGTGCTGACCCCGATGACAGCTGAAATAGTCTGTGACCCTGAGAGGATTCCGACTGTCTCACCAACATTATAACCGAACACTTTAGCGACGCCCCAACAAGATAGGAGACAAAATAGGCATACAACCACTGCGAAAAGCACTTGTTTCAGACCGTCGCCTTTTAGAGAGTTGAAGAATTGCGGACCCACACTATAGCCTATAGAAAATAAGAACAAAAGGAAAAATACAGATTTCACAGGTCCTGGGATGGAAATATCCATTTGTCCGACCACCACTCCCACGAGGAGCACGGAAGTCACAATGCCGAGTGAAAACGCTTTATATCTCAATTTGCCTATCCAAAATCCCATACCTATCGTCAGAAATATCGCTAAGGAGGGATATTCGCGAAACGTGTTCAGTAGCCATTCCATGAGTTTAATATTTGATGTTGATAAATTTAGTAGCTTGTATCGACTAAATATTAACAATATCTTGACATTTATAGTTTCACATTACAAATGTTAAACTCTCCAATAAGAATACGATATGCTACTATTTGAAAAAAATAAATAATATAGTCGTGAACCAATCAGATGCTGCAATGTTGTAATAGTACATAGCAAAATTACTTTTTCCATTGCAAGAAATGTGATAATGATTGGTTTATTATCTTAGCGAGGAGATTCCGTGACGGCATTTCCTCGCTTTGATTTTGTATCACCCCAAAAACACGACCGCTCCATTCAAGTTAAAGCGGCCACTATGCGTTTTATATAATAATTTTTGGGATTAAGTAAGTCGTGGATATTAGTTTATATCAGGATTGGAAGTTGATATGGATGAGATTCCATCTTACGCCAAAGGCGCATAGCCGTAGCTCTGTAACTGCGGAGTAAGACGGAATATCGCTGTAGCAACGACAAGATTGGTATAAATTAATATCCACGACTTACTTACTTTGTTTTATTTTTAATAATGCTTTTCACGGCCGCGAAGCTCTTCATTTCTGAAATCTCCTCCGGCTCAAATTCCATGTCAAACGCCTCCTCAAGCTCAACTATGAAATTAAGGTGATGGAGCGAATCCCATGTCTCGCAGTTGGCTTGTGATGTGGTAGAGTCTATATCGCCGCTTCTGAATACCTTGCGCATTGCTTCCAATATTTTTTCGTCCATGATTGCTGTATTTATTTATATGTTATTGTATAATAATCATCTATAACAGTCGGCTTAGTCAGTATCATACCATAATACTTTTCACCGTTTTTCTCGTCAAGAAGCGTCATGCCATGCCTTTCATAGAAATCGGCCACCTGCGCATTTTTAGCAGTGGGGATATAACATGATTGAAGTTCTTTGACACCTTGCTCCAATAGTTTGTTGACTATCGAATAAAAAAAGGCTGATTCTATGTTTTTGCCGAGTATGCGGCAGCTCAACAGGAAAGTGTCAATCTTGGCCGTCGAGCCTTCACGGTTGACAATCATAGCACCTGTTATGCCGTTGTCGCCGAAACGGTCACGCACCGATATGCAATACACATCCGCCCCCGCCCCGATTAAACCGTTTATATCCGCCTCGGTATAACGACGGGTCGTGAGGTTGAACTGATTGGTCTTTTGGGTCATTTGCGCAATACGAGGTAAATTGAACTCGTCGACACACATTATGTCAATCTCAATCTCAAGACTGCGTATGAAGTCGGTCAAGTTAGTGAACTGTTGTTGAGACAAATTACGTCGAGCATTTGCCTTGTACTGTTCGTTTTTTTTGAAATCCTCGTCTGTCAGCAGATACGCACGGAAATAATCATCAAGTAATTTGGCATAAAACGCCATCAAACCGTATGGTTTTTTCGGAAATTCGGGAACCGCAACCATAGGCAACTGTTGACGTATCAATTCACGTTCCGTCGGATTATCATCTACAAACACCATGCTGTCAAGGCCGATGTTTAACTCCTTCGCGATAGAGCGCACATTGTCGGCTTTGTTATCCCAATTGATGCGATGAGCCGAAATATGGTCGCTTTTAAGTTTTATGAATGGATTTTTATTCCACGCTTCAAATACATCGGCTTCATTATTCTTGCTGCAAACGGCCAACATTACCCCCATTTTCGAAAGCGTCACGAGTGCCTCCTGAAAATAGAGGAAAGCGTTCCCTGGGTAATCACCTCCGATTTTTATGCCTTGAACACCGTCCTCGCCAAGCACTCCGCCCCAAAGAGTGTTATCAAGGTCAAGCACGAGACATTTTTTCCTCGCGCCGCGTATTTGAGCTATGCGTTGGTTAAACCAATCTTTGAATCCTGCCGCCACAACAGGCGACAATATCATCTGTGATATAAAATAGAAACGCCAATTAATCCATTCCTCCGCAGGATATTTCGACAAGAATTCTCCGAAATCCAAAAAACGTACGGCTGGATTTGTTGCCGCCAAATCCATAGCGAGACGATTAAATCCACTGACGGCATCTTGCAAAGATGTGTCAGTGTCAGAGTAGCGCAAAGGGAATAAGTTTTCCAACGACAGCACATAGAGAGACTGTCCGGGAGCCAATGACGCAACCACAAACTGTAATTTAGATCTAGTGATTTCGATTTCTTTCAATTGAGACTGCAAATCGAAATTCAGAGGCACTTGATAAAACCATACCAACTGATTCTCCTTATCGGGAATCAATGAGATATCTCCATAGCCCGAGAATGCGGTATCCTCACCAAATAAACTCTCAACGGTATAATTGCGAAAAACGAACATATACGATTTTTATTAGTATTCCACAATATCCGAAATTTTGCAATCCTTGAAATGAATGTTAGCGGTTCCCCATGATAATCCGGCTCCAAAACCGCACATAACCACGTTTTTGCAGTCATTGAGTTTACCTTGCAGCTCCGATACGATAGTTAATGGAACAGACGCTGAACTTGTGTTTCCAAAACGTCCAATGCAATAAGGAACTTTTTCGGGATCAAATTTCAGTTTTTTTGTGAAGAAATCTGTCATAAAGCGATTAGACTGATGAAAAACCAAATAGTCTATGTCATCAATGGCGGTCGAAGTGGCACTGAGAATGTTCCTGACTCCTTTTGGAACCACTCGTATGGCAAAATTGAACACCTCCATTCCATCCATATATACCTGAAGGTCATTGCGCCAATTGCCATTTTCACGTTCTTTTTCCTCACAGGATTGCGATGTAACGGGGTTCCTCATTCCAGCCGGAATCTTAACGGCATCCTCTCCTGATCCGTCTGTATTTAAAATGAACACCGACTCATCAAAGTCGCCTTTCTCTACAAGTGTTGCCGTTCCGGCATCGCCATATAGCGGCACATTCACTTTGTCGCGGGGGTTTACCAATTTTGAAAACGTCTCTCCATCAAGTAACAACACTCTGTTGATTCCAGGCAATGACGCATAGGCCATGGCACAAGATAGTGAATAAACGTAACCCGAACAAGCCAAACTCAAATCCATGGCGGCACATTCTTTCGATAAACCAAGGCGATGCTGAAGTATGCAAGCTGTAGCCGGACAACGATAGTCAGCACTTTGGCTCATGAAAAGGAGCATATCAATTGACTGTGGGTCTATGCCATTATCATCAATCAACTTTTTAGCGGCGGCATAGCAAAGATCGGAGGCGCAAGTGGTGTCATCGCATGTGCGACGCTCGCGTATGCCTACCGATTCTATCATTTTCTCAGCTTCCTCTTCCGACATAATGCCAGTGAGATCTTTATTATATTCTATGTTTCTTGGCACGCAAGCAGCCATTGCAGTGATGCCAACTTTTTCGTATCTAATTATTGCCATATTTCGTCAGATTGTATAACCTCCGTCAACTTTTATATTTGTACCTGTCAAGTAGGCCGAGGCATCAGATAAAAGATATAAAACAGCATAAGCCACTTCTTCGGGCTTACCCCACCGTTTCATGGGTATGCGGTCGATTGTTTCCTGCAACTTTGTTTCGTCAACGGCACCTTTAGTTTGCATCGGAGTCAGAATCATTCCGGGAGAAACAGTGTTGACCCGAATTTTTTTGCCAGACATCTCCAAAGCAAAATATTTCAAAAACGAAGCAAGCGCCGCTTTTCCAGAGCCGTATATTCCGTTTGCTACTTCAAATTTAGATATACCGGCAACAGAGTCAATAGCCACCACGGAGAGCCCAGGGTTAAACAATCTCTTTTTTACCACTTGACGCAACAATTCGATAGGGGTAAATAAATTTGTGGCAAGGATTTTATCAAATTTGCTTTTAGAGGCAAACAGCACCGGTATCATTTCAACCACACCAGCCGCCAACACTATGCCATCCAAACCCGATAACGAGCCTAACAAGTCTTTTAACCCATCTTCATTAGAAAGGTCAGCTACGATTAATTTATGTCCTGTCCCTACAAGTGATGAAAACGTCTGTCGCAAACGCTCTTCGTTTCGGCCAGAAATAATGACTGCAGCCCCCATCTTGGCACATTCGACAGCAACAGCTCGGCCGATGCCAGATGACGCACCAGTGATGAGTATCGTTTTTCCTTCAAGTGAAAACGGATTACTCATAGTTTTGATTGAATGATGGAGAAAATATCTGCTATTGTTTCAGCTTGGCGCACATCTTCGGCTTTCAATTCCACATCAAATTCCTCGTCAGCGAGAGCCAATAACCCGAGAGCACTTAATGAGCTCCATTCGTCAAGTTCGCGGAATTTGGTTTCGGCTGTCAATGCCGATGCGTCGGTATCGTCGAAAATCTCGGCGAATTTACCTATAAATTCATCTATCTCCATTGTTGTGAAAATTTAGATTATTAAGTATTCTATTTAAAACTAAGTCCATCGATGGCCAAATTTACATTCTGATTCATTTTGCGACATTTGCCATAGATGCTTTTTCCGTTCTTTAGCAATTGACAATATCTGTGAGACAGAGCGTAAGCGTCTATGTCATATACAAAGCCCTCACCCAACGGATAGCGTTTTATATATCCAAGATCAATCCCATCTTTTTCAAAAAACGAACTGTCGCGCCTTATCGAGGTGAATTTGTCATGAACAATGGTTTCCACCTCGACAATTTCCCCTGATTGCGTGACACATTTGACATGATAATTTTTCTTAGCATAGATATTTTTGACAGGATAATAACCGCCTAAAGCATCCTCAACCGCATGTATAAAAGTAATATTGTTCAATGTCGCGCCAAATAGTATCACATGAGCTTTATTGGCTATCAATTTATAATATGGACTATTAGGACCAAATGGTGTTTTGTCACAATGATGGGACACCGTGTAAAACTCTTTATCTTTTCCGAGAGCCACTACCGAATGCGTAGGGTGAGCGCTGCGGCATGCATATTCCATGGAGGCTATGCGCTCGTTGACGGCACCCATCGCTATCGGAGCTGTCCTGACATCGAAAACCATGTCGTCGGTGAGATAGTCGGCGAAAGCTCCGAAATAGGGCAACGCTGACACTACCAGGGTGTGGTTTTTCAGATCACAGTGCTTCACTATCGTTTCAGCCAGCCATTTAGCACCGCCGGCTATGCGTCCAATGTTGATAGTGGAAGTATGGAGCATGATGTCGTGATTGAAGTCTATTTTTCCGAGTATTTCCTCAACCTGCTCTTTTGATACTTTACACCGCTTGTAGCGTGCCATTCCGTCATCAAGCCGCTTTTTCTCTATGCGCTTGTGGATGGCTTTTTTGAGAGGTGCTGGGGAGAAATATAGCATATATTTCACTAACGTCCTTAAACTCATGGCTTTTGCAGAATTTGTGACACGGTTTTAAACACCGCGCCGTTTGACTTCATATATTCCAGACAATCACCGAGACGGCTGAGCGAATAGGGAGTGGCGAGTTTCGGGTGTCCTATCACGGTAAATGCGGTGTGTCCCTGTTTTTTAGCTTTGGCAAACGCTTTTTTCAAATATGATATTTTAGATTCGTCGATTGTGGCAAAACCGTTGCTACGTCGAGTCAGACGTTGGCGTATGGAAGACCCTGCCGTTTTAACCGAAATCCCATCCCCAATGCGTCGATGCCTTGGATTCTTGCTCAGACGTTGCAGAACCAATCGCCAGTAAAAAAGAGGGCTTACGCTATAGATTGATAGTGGTAGCTCAAAGTGTCCCACGCGTTGCGTGTCCCACGCGTTGCGTGTCCCACGCGTTGCGTGTCCCACGCGTTGCGTGTCCCACGCGTTGCGTGTCCCACGCGTTGCGTGTCCCACGCAACGCGTGGGTAGGTACGCAAATGTCATCTTCAAAATGATATATAGTGCCGTGGGGAGCATTTGAATAGTCGTATTTTTGTTGCAGAGAATGATACACGTTCCCTGGATAAACTGAACTATCGATATAAATTTCGTTTTCTTCAAAAAGTTTTTTAAGAAGCGATGTCGGTTGAGCCGAAAATCCACCAGCACGGAAAGCTATGGGTCGTTTTCCTGTTATTTTTTGTATCAGCTCACAACCATCGCGGAAAGCTTTTTGAGCTTCGTGTTCAGTTATGTCGGACAGTTTATAATGTTTCTGGTCAATCTCCCACCGGCCATTGACATAGTTGGAATAGAGCCATTGCGGATGGATGTGAAGCTGAATGTCGTGACCTTTGTCAGAAAGTGATTTCAATTCTCTGACTATCGTCGTGTAATCATGCCACAGGTTTTTATCGCTATCTGAATCTGAGAAATTATCAAGTCTAATCAAATAGGCCGTGTCGACAAAGATAGTGAATTTAGCATTATGCTTTTTTGCAATCCTATCCAATTGTTCCATGGGGCGTATGAGACAATTTTCAATCGTTCCTGATTGAGCACCGAGAAAAAGTTCAAAGTCTAAAGTCAAAAATGTATCAATCATATTATGGCAAAATAAATTTATAATTCACTTCCATCGCCAATCAGAGCATTGCGAGAGCCCGCAGTTCTTCGATAACCTCGCTGCGGGTCAGGCTGCGTCGAGCCGATAGGGTTCTGGCGAAGTCGTTGGCCACGGCTTGAACACCATTGTGGTTAAACAGCCGATGAAGATAGTTGTAGCTTTTGACAAACATACCGTTTATTTCATCGTCGTCGAGCGAACAGGTGTCGCGCCCTTCGGCCGAAGCTATCTCCATCATCGCTTTGCGCATATCGTCGCTGATTGCCGTATGGCGGCATACATAGTGGCGGCACATGACATTGGAAATCATCATAGCAGTGGAAAGCTGGAAATGGCGCAATATCTCGTTCCAGGCTATTTTAGCCGACAGACGCGGATTGCCTGAAAAATAATATTCTGACGTGAATTTTATAGAATCGCCGGAATCAGCGTCAAGCGAGAGCGAATCAAGCAGTTCCTCACTATCAAGAGCCACTATGCCGATAGCCATGCCCGTCACTCCATAGCATTTGTCGTTTTCGTCGGTATATTTTAAGCTTGTTTCCATCTATCAAATCTATTTTTGATGGCTATTCGCATATTTAGTTTACCACAAGTATTTTGGTGACGGCACCCTGAGTGTTGACTCCGTCGCCGCTCTTTGAAGCGTAGACATAGTATACGCCTGTGCGCACACGCTCACCGTTACGATTGCATCCATCCCAAGTCACCATACCACCTTCAGACACGGTGTCGAGGAACACACTTCCCGATGCGTCGGCTATTTTCACGCGGGAACCGTCGATCAGACCCTTTATGGTGATCCAACCTGTGTAGTCGGGACGGACGGGGTTGGGGAATGCGTAGACGTTGCTGTAGTCGTCGGCTCCGGGCGCGACCTTGCCGTTGTAGCGGAAGACGCCGTCGGGGGTCGCTACAAACACGTCACTGCCATTTTTGTCGCAGGCAAGAGCATATATGCAGTTGTCGGTCAAAACGCTGTTGTCTATGTCGTGGCTCTCTATAATCTCATCGCCGTCGGCACTAATATAGAACAGTCCGGATGATTGCGTTCCAGCCCATTTTCGGTTGGAACCATCGACAGCAAGCGATAGCACCTGCTGAGTGTCGAGAAGGTAATCGGCAAATCCCGATCCGTCACGACGGGGCACTTTAAGACGATTGAACACCATGTTTGGGTTTGTTGCGTTGGCGGGATTGGATATTTCGATTATACCGTTGGCTGTACCGATCCACACTTTACCATTAAAATCTTCGATAATCGATGTCGCACGGCCCTGGGTTAATTCTTTGCCATCCTGATCTGTCCATTTTTCCCACACATAGTAGGTATCATCGTCGAAACTGGCGGTGCCTTTAGTGTCATAGGCAAGAATGCGTGTACCATAAGCACCGTCAAGTACAAATATCATGTTTGATTTCTGACATACAAGTATTCTTGGATCAAATCCCGAACCAAAGTTACTAACCGGTATCGTGATCCAGTCAGATGCGGTCACAACATCTTTTTTACGCGCAGCCGCAGGTAACACATAAATAGGATATTGACTCGGATTGGGTTTGAGGTCGCCTCGGCCATTCACAAGCCATAGATTACCAAATTTATCAAAATTTATAGCTGAAACCAACACCATGTTTTCAATGGATTTCGCTATAGGTGAATTGTTGATGTAGTAGTGTGCTGATTCGACATAGTTGCCTTCCGCATCTTTAGTCAATTTAAAAACGCCTTCCCATATTGTCGCGGCATAATATGTGTTGGGGTCGTCCGGATCTTCGATGACATCACACACATCTCTTATTATTTTTTCACCCATCGAACCGGCAGGTCCTTGTTTATTGAGATTGGTAACATTAGTGGCGGTAACGTCAGAAAATGTTCCGTTATCTAATATTGAAGTCTTTTGAAGCCACCATGTGCCGGTTCCCAAAATATTGGATTTTGTCATCTGGTTGATATACAAACGATTCGATGGTGAAATTTTCAGTTTGTTAGCTTCACGCAAATTCAACAAATTCAGTTGGCTGTAATCTTTTTTTACAGTAACTGGAGATGTGGTTATGTCAAACTGCGCTATGCCTTTACTATTGGCAGTCCATAATAAGCCAGGTTTATCATACATAGCGATAGCTTGGTCAGGAAGAGGGGATGGCAAATCGGCTACATCAACAGTACCGTCGGTGTTGATATAGATAATTTCTTTATCACCTTTCACATAATAGCTTCCGTCTTTAAGCTTCACGGGATAATCTACTGGCTTTTCATATAGCCATGTCATTTGAGCGGTACGCTTTTCAAAATTAAGTTCCACACATGATAGTTGATAATTGCTTTTTTCTCTACGAGCCCTAACAATTACCTTATTATCTTTTAATAGACGCAAAGAATTAGAATAACCTTGCCAACCATAGTTCCAAGGGAAAGGAGTGAACTTGTTTAAATTATTTATACGTTCATTTGTGGATATATAACTCAAAATTCCTGCCTTATCTTTTGGACAATTGACATCATTACTAAGCATTACTAAGTAATCCTCTACAATTGCAAGTGTATTTACTGATATCTTATATATTCCCGAATCAACTACATAATGTTGTTTATCGTCAAATATCACTATACCAAACTCCGTGGCCACATAAATCCTGTCGTTATCAAATGCGACATCGTTAATGGTCTTGGAGGAGGTGAGAGTGGCGTCTTTGATATCGGGGAGATTCACAATCTTTCCGTCGTCATATATAAGGTCGATGTTTCCCGATTCGTAAGCAACGAAGATATATTTGCCTGACTCGTTATACCATATGCCTTTCACAACGCTGTCGCTAAGTTTGTTGATGGCTGAGAAGGCATAGGTTTCCTGGGTGTCTTTATCGTATGAGAACAGACCGTTCTGCGAGACATAGTAGACTTTGTGGGGTGTATCGACAAGCCTGTATCCTACAAATTTATCGTTCAACGAATTGTTTCCATAGTTTGAAACACCGTCATAGGCGTTAAACAGTTCCCATTCACCAACGGCGAGTTGAGCGTTTGAAACCAGCGGTAAGGCTGCTACCAGTATGGCTAATAATCTATTTATCATTTATGCTAATTGTTTTTCTGTGTTATTTTATGTTATTTTCTATAAGGTTGCCAATTTATTCAACAATGCCTCGACCGCCCGTCGGCGATGGCTAATGGCATTTTTTTCAGAATCGGTCATCTCGGCAAAAGTCTCAGATCCGCCGGCAGGCCGGAACACAGGGTCATAGCCGAAACCATTCTGACCAGACGGATCAGTCGTAATCTCACCGTTGACCACTCCATCGACAATCACCTCCTTGTCGCCAAGCAGAAGCGCAATGACCGTGCGAAAACGCGCCGAGCGGTCAGTCACACCCTTCATATTGTCAAGGAGGAGTCTCATGTTGGCCTCGGAGTCATGACCCGGGCCAGCATATCGAGCGGAATAGACTCCGGGCGCTCCTCCAAGCGAGTCCACTTCAAGGCCGGTATCATCGGCGAAACAGTCGAATCCGTATTTATGCTTGACGTAGCGGGCTTTGAGAAGCGCGTTACCCTCAAGAGTCGATGCCGTTTCGGGTATGTCATCATGACAATTAATGTCACTGAGCGACAACACATTGTAGCGGTCTCCAATCATCATCCTGATTTCATGGAGCTTGTGCTCGTTGTTTGTGGCAAAAACTATAGAAGGTAACTTATTCATAGCAAAGGTATAGCAATTGTATAAACGAGAAAAACGCTTGTTTATTATGCCACTACGATGTTGACTATCTTACCGGGGACCACAATTATTTTTTTGACAGTCTTGCCATCGAGCCATTTCGCCGCGCCTTCGTTGGTCAACGCCGCTTTCTCAACTTCTTCCCTTGGCATATCGACCGGAAGGGTTATGTTGAAGCGCGCCTTTCCGTTGAACGACACGGCATAGGTCGCATTGTCCTCTTTGAGATATTGCTCGTCGCATACAGGCCAGTTGGCGTCGCATACCGTTGTGTCGTGACCCATGTCGTGCCAAAGCTGCTCACAGATGTGCGGAGCGAACGGCGCAAGCACGACCACAAGTTTCTCAAGCACTTCGCGCGAGTGGCACTTATCGGCTGTCAGCTCGTTTACACATATCATGAATGCACTTATCGAAGTGTTGTAGGAGAAACTTTCGATATCGGCTGTCACTTTCTTTATCAGTTTGTTTATGGATTTCAGAGCGGCTTTTGACGGAGCTTCGTCGATGACAAGGAAATTGTCGCCCTTGTAGAAAAGCGACCACATTTTCTTGAGGAAACGGTTCACGCCGTCAATTCCGTTAGTGTCCCACGGTTTGCTCTGTTCGAGCGGGCCGAGGAACATTTCGTAGAGACGCAGCGTGTCGGCACCGTAGCGATCGACGATGTCATCGGGATTAACGACATTGAACATCGATTTCGACATTTTCTCAACGGCATATCCACACACATATTTTCCATCTTCGAGTATGAACTCGGCAGTGGCGAACTCAGGGCGCCAGTTTTTGAATTTTTCAATATCGAGGATATCGTTGGAAACGATATTGACATCCACATGAATAGGTGTGGTGTCGTAATCTTTTTTCAGATTGTAAGAAACGAACCGGTTTGTATCCTTGATGCGGTAAACAAAGTTACTGCGGCCTTGAATCATGCCCTGGTTTATCAGTTTCTTGAAGGGTTCGTCCTCGCACACCTCACCGAGGTCATAGAGGAATTTGTTCCAGAAACGGCTATATATAAGGTGGCCAGTGGCGTGTTCCGTGCCACCAATATAAAGGTCAACATTACGCCAGTATCCGTTGGCATCTTTCGATACCAGAGCATCGTTGTTGCGCGGATCCATGTAACGGAGATAGTAGGCCGACGACCCGGCGAAACCAGGCATTGTGTTAAGCTCTATGGGGCATCCCTCCCCGGTGACCCAGTTTTTGGCGCGTCCGAGCGGCGGCTCGCCTGACTCGGTGGGTAGATATTTGTCGACTTCGGGAAGAAGAAGCGGAAGTTTATCGACATCCATCATGTGGGGTACACCATCCTTATAATATACGGGGAATGGCTCGCCCCAATAACGCTGACGGCTGAAGATGGCGTCGCGGAGACGATAGTTGACCTTGACTTTGCCAATGCCTTTTTCCTCTATATAGCTCTTAGTGGCTGCGATGGCATCTTTGACATCAAGTCCGTTAAGCGAGAAATCGGCGTTGGCAGAATTAATCATTTTGCCCGATTTGGCATCGAAACTTTCCTCGCTGACATCGGCACCCTCAATCAACGGTATGATAGGAAGATCAAAATGACGAGCGAAAGCATAGTCGCGGCTATCGTGGGCCGGCACAGCCATAATGGCACCTGTCCCATATCCCGCAAGCACATAATCGCTTACCCACACGGGGATTTTCTCGCCTGTCAGAGGGTTGACCGCATAGGCACCCGTAAACACACCAGTGACTTTTTTGTCGATCATGCGCTCGCGCTCCGTCTTGTGTTTGATGGCTGCTATGTATTGAGCGACGGCTTCTTTTTGAGCCGGAGTGGTCACCATATCGACATAAACGCTTTCGGGAGCAAGTACCATAAACGTTACACCAAACACTGTGTCGGCACGGGTGGTGAATATCTCAAGCTCAACATCGCTGTCGGCAATCTTGAATTTCATCTCGGCTCCCTCAGAGCGTCCGATCCAGTTACGTTGTGTCTCCTTGAGGGAATCAGTCCAGTCAATTTTTTCGAGACCGTCGAGCAAACGCTGCGCATAGGCCGACACCCTAAGACACCACTGGTACATCAATTTCTGCTCCACAGGGTAGCCCCCGCGTATCGACAACCCTTCGCTCACCTCGTCGTTGGCAAGGACTGTACCGAGCTGTGGGCACCAATTGACCATTGTGTTGCCAAGGTAGGCGAGACGATAGTTCATCAACGTGTCGCTCTTTTCTTTCTCGTTCATCTTGCTCCATTCGTCGGCGGTGAACTCAAGCTCCTTGGAAGCTGCGGCTGTCAATGAATCGGTTCCCTGCTTTTCAAAATGAGCTATCAGTTTTTCGATAGGCTGTGCCTTGTCGACAGCGGTGTCGTAGTAGGAATTGAACATCTTGATGAACGCCCACTGAGTCCATTTATAATATTCAGGGTCGCAGGTTCTTATCTCACGCGACCAATCGTAGCAGAAACCTATTTTGTCGAGCTGCTCACGGTAGCGCGCAATGTTTTTGCGCGTTGTCACTTCAGGGTGTTGCCCCGTCTGTATGGCGTATTGCTCAGCGGGAAGCCCGTAAGCGTCATATCCCATGGGATGAAGCACGTTGTAACCCTGCAGACGTTTGTAGCGCGAGAAAATATCGCTTGCTATGTAGCCCAGCGGGTGTCCGACATGCAGCCCAGCTCCCGATGGGTAGGGGAACATATCGAGCACATAGAATTTTGGACGCCCGTTGTCAATATCTACTTTATAAGTATTATCATCTTTCCATCGCTGCTGCCAGCGGCTCTCTATATCTTTGTGGTTATATTCCATTGCTTCTTTTTAAAACTTTATCCGTATATATTTATGTGTAATGAAAATCGATTTTACTTTGACAGCTCAAGCATTCTGACAATCGGCTGTCGCGCCCTGTCTATTATGGTCTCGTCTACCTCAATAGCGGGCGACATATCCCGCAGACAGTCGCGCAACTTCTCAAGGGTGTTCAGCTTCATGAAGTTGCAATCGTTGCAGGCGCATGAACTATCGTCGGGAGGGAGTGGGATGAATGTTTTATCGGGACACTCTTTTCTCATCTGATGAAGAATGCCGCTCTCAGTAGCCACAATAAATTCCTTGTCGCCGCTTTCTTTGGCATATTTGAGCAAAGCCGCCGTAGACCCCACTACATCGGCCAAAATCAAAAGAGCCTTCTTGCATTCGGGATGGGCGAGCACTTTTGCGGCGGGGTGCTGTTTTTTCAGCTCCACAAGTTTCTCAATAGAGAATTGCTCATGGACGTGACAGGCACCGTCCCATACCAACATATCACGCCCTGTGACACTGTTAATGTAGTTTCCGAGGTTTCGATCGGGACCGAATATGATTTTCTCGTCGTGTGGCAATGTGTCGACAACCGCTTTGGCATTGGAAGAAGTGACCACAATATCGGTCAACGCTTTCACCGCAGCCGAAGTGTTGACATAGCTTATCACCGTGTGACCGGGATGAGCGTCGATAAACTCCTTGAACTCCTCGGGGCGGCAACTGTCGGCAAGGGAGCATCCGGCGTTGAGGTCAGGCACGAGCACTGTCTTCTCAGGGCAAAGAATCTTGACGGTTTCCCCCATGAAATGCACGCCACACATCACCACTACCGGCTGGGTGAGCTTAGTTGCGATCTGGGCGAGTGCGAGGCTGTCGCCAATGAAATCGGCCAAATCCTGAATCTCGCCTTTCTGGTAATAGTGACCGAGAATAACAGCGTTTCTCTCTTTTTTCAACCGCAGAATCTCCTCCTTCAGATTTTCGGTTTTGACATCTGCATAATTGTCGACATTCATTATTATAATTCTGAATTTTTCTTTTTGAAAAAAATTTTTCTATGTTTGTTTATATAGGCTGTTGATAACCGCGATAACTTTTTGCCATAAAAGTTGCATATTAACTTATAAATATCTCATAAACACTACCGACATGGTTATCAACATCAGTTGCGTTTGATATTTAGGCTTTTAAGATAGTTATCAACATAGTGTTTACAACCTGCAAAGTTAATAACTTTCACTCATTTATGCTACTTATAACTTTACTTTTCCCGGTTGATAACATGGTTAAATCTTAATGTTAACTTATTTTGCGGCTTTCTCAGGTATATTTTATAGCAGTAGGGATAAATAAAGCAAATAAAGTTGTTAAAAACTGTCTAAAAGTTATTGAAGGTTATGAACACTGTTATCAACATAGGGTTGTTATAAAAATAAGACACTCTTTTAAGACTAAAATAGATGAAAAAATATTACACTCTCTCCTTGCTTGGAGTATCGGCATTGCTGAGTCTCCATGCTCAGGTCGTCACCACCTCTCCGGCCATAGTGCAGCAGACTACCGAAAACATAGTGGTGACCTATCATGCCGACCGCGGTAACAAGGGGCTTATGGGTATAAAACCGCCCACAAAAGTCTATGCCCACACCGGTGTGATAACCAATCTCAGTGAAGGTCCGTCGGACTGGAAGCACGCTCCGACGTGGGGTACCAACACGCCAAAGTATGAAATGAAATGGGAGTCGGCCAATACGTGGACTCTCACCATTCCGTCGATAAATTCTTATTACGGGATAACAACGGGCGAGGTAGTAGAGAAACTCGCTTTTGTGTTCAGAACTGCTAACGGCTCGGCCGAGGGTAAGACCGAGTCGGGCGGTGACATATTTGTCGATGTGCTTCCACCCGGTTTTCAGATACAGTTGATTTCGTCGGCTTCTTCATCGGTGGTCGACGGCAGTCCTGTGAAATTCACTGTCAACTCCACCGAGCCTTCACAGTTGGCCATCTATATCAATTCTGTCACGTCGACCCCCATCTCACAGGCGACATCGGCCACGTCGCTTGATGCCACCTATACTTTCACCAAATCTGGGAGCTATGACATCATAGCCGTGGCAAAGACGGCAACAGAGAGCCGGAGCGTGTCGATGAAAGTGACGCGTTTAGGTCAGCCGGTGGCTAAGGAATTTCCCGGCGGTGTTCCTAAGATGGGTTACACTGTTGGCACGAACGGCGATGTGACGTTTTGCGTGGCTGCCCCTAACAAGACCTCAATGGTGATTGTTCCGTCGTGGGACAACTATGATGTGCTTGATTCCAACATGATGTTTTATCATGATTATAACGGCACGAGATATTTCTGGATTACAAAGAGCGGCCTGAACCCTGATGAGTATTATCCCTATTATTATCTTGTAGATGGAGAGAGAAAGGTGGGCGACCCTTACGCCCGGCTTGTGCTTGACCCGTGGAATGACAAATACATACCATCGAGCGTTTTTCCGGATATGCCAGTTTATCCGACCGATAAGGTTCAGAATGTGCCATTGGCGGTCTACAAAGGCAATATTGACAAGTATGACTGGCAGGTCAATGATTTCAAGCGCGGCCCTCAGAGCGAGCTAATCATCTATGAGCTGCTCATCCGTGATTTCTCGGGCACTGAAGGTAAAGCCAACGGCGAGGGAACGATAGCGGGGGTGATTGAAAAACTCGATTATCTCAACCAACTTGGTGTCAACGCTGTCGAGCTGCTTCCAATCATGGAGTTTAACGGCAACAATTCCTGGGGTTACAACACTAACTTCTATTTCGCCCCGGATAAGGCTTACGGTACGCCCGACGATTACCGCCGTCTCATCGACGAGTGCCATCGCCGGGGTATGGCTGTGATTCTCGACATTGTTTTCAACCAGTCAGACGGTCTGCACCCGTGGTATCAGATGTATGACATAGCGAAAAATCCGTTCTACAACGGTTCGGCTCCCCATGACTATAGCGTGCTTAACGATTGGAACCAGGATAATCCATTAGTACAGCAGCAGTGGCATGACTGTCTTAACTATTGGCTCACGGCTTACAGAGCTGACGGTTTCAGATTTGACCTCGTCAAAGGTCTCGGAAACAACGACAGCTACGGCAACACATATTATCCGGCAACGAATACCTGGGGTCCGCCGAGCGCTGCCAACACTAACCGCTTCAACGCCACGCGAGTGGCCCGCATGAAAGCCCTACACGACGCCATGCGTCAGGTTGCTCCCGATGCCTATTTCATCAACGAGAATCTCGCCGGCGCTCAGGAGGAGAACGATATGGCCAAAGATGGTGAGACCAACTGGGCCAATGTCAATTACGCTTCATGCCAGTTTGCCATGGGGTATAGCAGCGGTTGCGACATGAACCGTTTCTACGCTCCGCTCGACAGCCGCACATGGGGCAGCACGGTCTCATATGCCGAGAGCCATGACGAGGAGCGCATGGCCTATAAGCAAAACACATCGGGTGTGGCCGGTGTCAAGGGCAATCTTGAGGTGTCGATGCGCCGTCTCGGCTCGGTGGTCGCTCAGATGCTTTTGACCCCGGGTGCGCATATGATATGGCAATTCCAGGAATTCGGGGCCGACCAGACCACAAAAAATTCATCGGGTAACGACACATCTCCCAAGAAAGTGGTATGGAGCTATTTGGACAATGAATATCGTGCCGGGTTGCACCAGAGTTATATTGAGCTGTGCAATCTGCGCAAATATAACCCGAAGATGTTTAAACAGGGGGTATCGACCACCGTCAATTTCGGTGCTTCAAACTGGGTGGCAGGCCGAACGCTGAAACTTGTCGACGGACAAAGCGAGCTGTATCTGATAGTGAACCCGATGCCCTCGACCACACGCAATATCACCCCCGGTTTCACCAAACCCGCCTCGTCCTATCGTCTGCTTAGCGCAAGCTATAATTTCGAGCCTGTGATAAACGGTTCGTCGGTGTCGATGATTCCCGGCTCTTACGCGGTTTTTGCCACAACCGATATTTCGGGAGTCGAAGAAATAGAACCTGATGGCGCAGGACATGACAAGAACTTGGTCTATGGCGGTGAGGGAGTCATAGTGATTGAGGGTGAGTATGGCCGGGCTGATGTCTACACCATTGGCGGACGTTCTGTCGGGTCGCTGACAGTACCAGCCGGATTGTATATAGTCAACGTTGACGGCAACGCTACAAAGGTGTTTGTGCGTTAACAGCAGAATCTCTCTTTAAAGCAGGAGGAACGCCGTGATTTTGATGCGGCGTTCCTCTTTTATAATATATACGCCTAAGATGATTTTTTGGCTCTGAAACGAAATTTTGGATAAAAGGCGGGAAAACAGTAACTTTGCGCTAATTTTAGCGGAGAATCGCTTGTAGTGTTTTTCCGCATTTAAAATTCTGAAAAATCAGTTGTATATGAGCATATCACAGTTAAGCGAGCAGGAAATAGTGCGTCGCGGAAGTCTTGAAAAGATGCGCGAGATGGGAATAGAGCCTTATCCCGCAGCCGAATATCCCGTAAATGCCTACACCGAGGAAATCAAAGCCTCATTCAATGATGAGGCCGAACCCCGCGACGTTGTCGTTGCAGGCCGTCTGATGTGCCGCCGTGTCATGGGCAAGGCGTCGTTCATGGAGTTGCAGGACTCTCAGGGCCGCATACAAGTTTATGTGAACCGCGATGAGCTTTGTCCCTGGGAGGATAAAGACCTCTATAACGTGGTTTTCAAGAAATTGCTTGACATAGGTGATTTTGTCGGGATAAAGGGATTTGTGTTCCGCACACAGACGGGTGCCGTCTCTATCCATGCAAAGAGTCTCACAGTGCTCAGCAAGTCGCTTCGCCCGCTTCCCATAGTGAAATACAAGGACGGTGTGGCCTACGACGCTTTCGATGACCCTGAGATGCGTTATCGCTGCCGTTACGTCGATCTGGTTGTCAACGACGGTGTCAAGGAGATTTTCATAAAGCGCACCAAGGTCTACAACTCTATGCGCCAATATTTCAACGATCACGGCTACATGGAGGTCGAAACCCCGATACTCCAGTCGATACCCGGAGGTGCGTCGGCTCGCCCGTTCATAACCCACCACAACGCTCTCGACATTCCTCTTTATCTCCGCATCGCCGACGAGCTTTATCTGAAGCGTCTGATCGTAGGCGGTTTTGAAGGTGTCTATGAGTTCTCGAAGAATTTCCGTAACGAGGGTATGGACCGCACACATAATCCGGAGTTCACCTGCATGGAGATTTATGTGGCCTACAAGGACTATAACTGGATGATGGATTTCACTGAGAAGATGCTCGAAAAAATCTGTCTTGACGTGAACGGCACTACCGAGGTTAAGGTGGGTGATAACGTCATATCGTTCAAGGCTCCTTTCCCCCGCGTGACCATGACACAGGCCATCAAGGATTTCACCGGCGTCGATATCACAGGGATGAATGAAGACCAGTTGCGCGAGACCGCCAAAAATCTCGGCATAGAGGTTGATGCCTCGATGGGCAAAGGGAAACTTATCGACGAGATTTTCGGTGAAAAGTGCGAGGGCAACTACATCCAACCCACATTTATCATCGACTATCCGATAGAGATGTCGCCTCTGACCAAGCGTCACCGCGAGAATCCCGAGCTTACCGAGCGTTTCGAACTTATGGTCAACGGCAAGGAGCTTGCCAACGCCTACTCTGAACTTAACGATCCCATCGACCAGTATGAGCGTTTTGTGGAGCAGATGAGACTTAGCGAGAAGGGTGATGACGAGGCTATGATTATCGACAAAGATTTCATACGCGCCCTTGAGTACGGTATGCCCCCGACATCGGGCATGGGTATCGGTATGGACCGCTTAGTGATGCTTATGACCGGGCAGACCACCATCCAGGAGGTGCTGTTCTTCCCCCAGATGCGTCCTGAAAAACATTCTTGACCAAGTAAGCAGGGTCGAGAGAGAAAGATGATAAAGCGTGTGTCGACAACCGCGCTGTAACATTGTGTTAACCTGAGTCAGAAAAAGATCATGAATTTCCCCGGCAAGATAGCGGTGATGGGCGGCGGCAGTTGGGCCACCGCCTTGGCCAAGCTGCTTTTGCAGAACTGTGACAACATATTATGGTATATGCGCCGCGACGACCGCATAGAAGATTTCAAACGTTTGTGCCGCAATCCGGCCTACCTGACCGACGTGCAGTTTGACTGCCGTCGCATAGAGTTTTCCAGTGATATCAACGCCATCTGTGAAGCCGCCGACACATTGGTGCTGGTTATGCCGTCGCCTTATTTCAAGGAGCATATATCAAAAATCAAAGTCGATATCAGCGGTAAATCGGTGGTGTCGGCGATAAAAGGGATTGTGCCCGACGAGAATCAGCTTATAACCGATTTCATGGTAGAGCGATTTGGCATCAAGCCCGACAATCTGTTGGTAATCAGTGGCCCTTGCCATGCCGAGGAGGTTGCTCTCGACCGTCCGTCATATCTCACCATCGGTTGCCACAATATAGAGCGCGCGGCTGATTTCGCCGGATGTATAGCCGGGAAGCACACTCACACCATCACATCGTCGGATGTCGATGGAATAGAGTATGCCGCCGTGCTGAAAAACGTATATTCAATCGCCGCCGGTATAGTGCACGGACTGAAACAGGGTGACAACTTCCTTGCGATGCTTGTTTCCAACGCCATCAGGGAGATGGAGCGGTTTATCGATGCGGTGAACCCGCGTCCGCGACAGATATGCGACTCGGTCTATCTCGGTGACCTGCTTGTCACCGCTTACTCGCGTTTCAGCCGCAACCATAACTTCGGTGCGATGATAGGTAAGGGTTACTCGGTCAAAGCAGCGAGGATGGAGATGGAACAGACCGCCGAGGGATACTACGGCACTAAGTGCATCCATGAAATAAATACCTGCTATGAGGTTGAGATGCCGATACTTAACGGAGTCTACGATATACTGTACCGCAATGTGTCTCCATCGAGGGCGATAGCGTCGATGGCTCCCTTCTTTGTCTGAATCTCAGCGAAAACAAGATAATTCATCACACAAACACATAGATTTCTCTATGAAACACTACCGATCGATAGCGATTGCCTTCGTGACGGCGTTGCTCTCTGTCGCCGGGTTGCAGTTGTCGGCCCAGCAACACCCTAACCGTCCCGGCAAAGGCCGTCTCAAATATGTCATAGGCGACAATGTCAACATCAGTGACAGTGTCAACGCCTACAAGCTACTGTTTGAGAACATACCGCTTGACAAAGATTTCATCAACGACCCGATTTTCGCCATTGTCGGTAAGAACCGTTCGTTTTATTTCAGCATCGGCGCCAATCTGAAATTTACTTCCTGTTTTGACTGGGGCAACCCGTCGGATGACCCCAGCGGTATCACCGTAGCGGGCATACAGAAGGCCGCTCCGGGCGACAATACACTCTATCAGATGACGGCGCAGGGGAGCAACATCTATTTCAATATCATCGGTTTTCCGTCGTCGGCTCATCAGATAGGGCTTTTCATAAGCCTCGCCATGGACGGCGAGCCGGGTAACTCGTACAAAGTGCATGCCAGCAACGTCTATATGCGTTACCGCAACTTCACGTTCGGCTACACGTCGAGTCTTTACAACGACAAGGCTGCCGACCCCTATACCATAGACGGCCACGGCCCTATAGCATCGGGGAGCCATGACAACATACAGATGAATTTCCAGAAATTTGTCTCTCCCCATATCAGAATCGGCGCAAGTATCGAGGCTCCCAAAAGCGACTACACATCTTATATCCCCGACGATCCTGAATCAGACGACCGCCAGCCTGAATTGCGTCAGCATCTGCCTGACTTGCCGATGTATGTCACCTATGCTTTCAATTCGACCAACCACGTCAGGCTGTCGACCGTGCTGCGCGGCCTGTCATACCGCGACCATGTGGCTCACCGCAACCACACCCTGTTCGGTTGGGGTCTGAAGCTGACAAGCGCAGCCAAGTTCGGCCCTGTGGTGGCTTATGGTATGGCCCAGACCGGGTGCGGAATATCAAGCTATGTCCAGGAAAATAGTGATTTAGGTCTTGACCTTGTGCCCGATATGTCGCAGCCCGGACGTCTCAAAGAGCCGTGGGCATGGGGGTGTATCCTCGGACTGCAGTATAACTTTAAGCCCAATTTGTTTGCCACGGCTGTCTACAGCTATATGCGCAATTATGTGGATCCCTACACCAACGGTTCCTCAATTCCCTACGGTGACCAATTGCGCTACGGCCAGTATGGGCTTTGCAACGTCATCTGGCAGATTTCACCGCTTTTCCGCACGGGCATAGAATATGTGCACGGGCAGAAAAACACGTTCTCTCATTCGCGTCTCTCGAACAACCGCGTATCGGCACTCCTATCTATGTCGTTCTAAGGTTGGAGATTGCTGCGGGTGCGACGTCACAAAGCAGCAATTTTTGCCGTAAATTTAAGAAAGTTTATTGTTGGCTCATACGTTTGAGGTAGAGCGGGGATTCGGGTCCGAGATTGAAGATGAGGTCGAGGATGCTTAGGTTTGGAATGAATCCGAGTGTCGATTGCCTGATTTGGTAATATGGGGGTTGGTTTGTGGCGGTGAAGCCGGCTTTACGCAGGTCGGCGGTTGCGTCTGTCTCAACGGGGCCGTCAATGTATTCGGGCGCGGGGAGGCCGAGAATCCCGCAGACTTCAGAATTTATGGCTTTGTCGAGCGCGGCTATGTTGCGGTAGCGGTCGGCAGTGTCGTGAGAGAAGAACGGTTTCAGGCGGTCAATGTAAAATTCAAAATACGGTGTGCGGCCGTAGGCCGATTCAAGAGCTGTCAGGTGCTTGTCCCACCATTGTCCGTGGGTGGAGATGCCCGCATCGCTCCATGTGGGGCGGCTGTTGAAGTCGGGCTTTACTATCGGTACTGTCAGCGACAATATCCCCCGTGTGTCGGCAATGTCACACCTGTGTGTTTCCTTGCGGCGTTTGTCGTAGGGTAGCCCGCAGTCTACCACCACACGTCCGTGGCAGGCCGCCACGGCGTAATAGGATGCCGCGGGGAAGTAGAGTAGCGGCATGACAGCGACACTGTCGGGATATAACGGGAAAGGGGAGCCTTTCCCGCAGGTGGTCGGCTCAGACATGGGGTGGATTGTTATTTTTTGTCGGGGTTAGCGTCCTTGAGAATGCGGTTCCACCTGATTCCACCGTTGAACAGAGATTTGTCTTTGTCAAATGAAACGAGCACTCTCCAGGGGGTTCCTACAATATGATCTTCAGGCACAAAACCCCAATAACGCGAGTCGAGCGAGTTGTCGCGGTTGTCGCCCATCATGAAGTAATAATCCATTTTGAAGGTGTAGTAGTCGGTGGGCTCTCCGTTGATATAGACCTTTCCGTCGCTACGCAGCTCAGCCGAGGGATTGTCCTCATAGACGCGTATGCAGCGTTGATATATTTCCCATGCTTCGGGGGTGAGACGTAGCGTAGACCCTTTCTTTGGTATCCATAGGCCGCTGTCGCCGCCGTAGTTGGCGCGGCTCCACAGGCTTGCTGTGATTTCGGGGAACAGGAATTCGCCGACCGGCGCCGGCACCTGATAGATTTTGGTGATTGAGGGGTTGTTTTCAAGTTTTGACAACATCGAGCCTGTGAGCGGAGCCACATGGATTGGAAGCATCTCCCCGTTGTTTCCCTTTTTGAACCCGAGGCTTTCCAGAATAGCGTTGTCGCCCGGCTGCGGCTGGTAGAACCCGCGGTCGGCCACGGCCACACCGAGGTCTTCCCATTGGGCATCGTCGAAGTAACCCGCCGATGACTGGAAGAAGTAGTTGAACTGCACGTTTTCGGGTTGTTTCTGCTCCTCTCCGTCGAGATAAATCACGCCGTCGACAATCTTGATGCGCTGTCCCGGCAGGCCTACGCAGCGTTTCACATAGTTTTCGCGGCGGTCGACGGGGCGGTAAATTTGTCGACCAAGCTCATCGGGGTTTGACAGCACGGCTTCACGGCCATACATCTTTACGAGCGTGTAGTAGTCGGGGTTCTGCACTTTCTCCATGATAGTGTCGCCGGCGGGGAAATTGAACACCACGATGTCGCCCAACTCCACATCTCTCAGACCTTTCAGGCGTCGGTATTTCACCGACGGCGATTCAAGATAGCTGTTTCCCCCGATTACCGGCATTGTGTTGTGGACGAGGGGGAAATGCACCGGGGTCATTGGGACGCGCGGCCCGTAGGTTGTCTTGTTGACAAAAAGGTAGTCGCCTGTCAGCAACGTCTTTTCAAGAGATGACGAGGGAATCTGGTAGTTTTGCCCGATGAAGCAAAACACGAAATAAACGAGAATCAGGGCATAGACTATGGCATCGACCCAGCTCATGACCGACCTGACGGCTGCGTTTTTGCTCTTTTTCCACCATGTGAACGGTATGTAGCCGGTTATGTAGATGTCAAACAGCAGGAACAGCAGCAGTCCCAGCAGCGGGCGTCCCATCCAGGCCACCCAAAGTATGAAAATAACCGCCACGATACCAAATCTTACCCAGCGGGTTGCCTTGACCTCGTTAAGGCGGCGGAAAAAATCTTCTTTAAACGACAGTTTTTCTTTTTGTGCGGTGGTGTTTTCCATCACTCCTCAATGTTTTGTTTCAATAAATCGTTCATCATCTCATCCATCGTCAACACCCCTTTTCGTCCGGCCGCCCACTCGGCTGCGAGCACAGCCCCGCGCGCGAATCCCTCGCGGCTCTTGGCGCGGTGTTCGATGGTTATGGCGTCGACTTCCGATTCCCAGCTTATAATGTGGGTTCCCGGAACCTCACCCTCGCGCTCATGGTCTATGATGAGCGTGTCGGGGGCCGATACGGGGTCTTCACTCCAGCCGTTCATCATGATCGATTCGGCTATAAGCCCTTCGGCCAATGTGATGGCAGTGCCGCTCGGATGGTCGAGTTTGTGAATGTGGTGTATCTCTTTCATCCGAGGATGGTATTGCGGGAACGGGTTCATCAGTCGGGTAAGGAACTTGTTCAAACGGAAAAACAGGTTGACACCCACGCTGAAGTTTGACGACCACAGGAATGTGCCGCCGGCTTTCTCGCAAGCGGCGGTGACTTCCTCCATTCTTGCTGTCCATCCGGTGCTTCCCGACACTACGGGCATACCGATGGCGAACAGTTTCATGTAGTTGTCGACAGCCGATTGTGGCGAGGTAAATTCAATGGCTATATCGGCACTCCTGAAAGCCTCGCTGTCGATGCTGTCTTTGGTGTCCATATCCACAATGGCCACAATCTCGTGGCCGCGGTCGCGGGCTATGCGCTCGATGGCGCGTCCCATTTTTCCATATCCTATGAGTGCAATTTTCATCTCGGTCAATAAAAACTTTATCACAAAAGTAGTAAATATCCCACAATCGCCACCAATTTATTCATCTAAACGTCATTGTAGTCGGGTGGGGATGCCGTTTCGGCTCACTTTGTTAGACGCGGTTTCACCCCAGCAAGTTTCATCGTCCCGAATTTTGTCCGATAGGGGTGGCTCTACGCTATAAGATTACTGCTTGGCTCTCGACTTTTTTTTTTAACTTTGCCTTTCAAAGTTAAAATTATATAGTAAAATATGTCATCTTCCTGGCTATCACGATTTAAGGCGACAGTGTCGCACCCTCAGTTCTGGGGATTTTTCGTCTCGGTCGCCGTTGCGGCCGTTATCGCCATAACGTTTTTCTATCCCGACGCTTCTCAGGGTAACCAACTGCGTCAGCACGATATGCTCCAAGGCGCGGCGATAGGTCAGGAGGCCAAGGCTTTCACTGAGGCCACCGGGGAGCCGACGCGGTGGACCAACTCGCTGTTTTCCGGGATGCCGACGTTCCAGATTTCACCGTCTTATCCCTCCAACTCGCTTTTTGACTGGTTGACGACGGTCTACGGCCTCGGTTTGCCGTCGCCGTCCAACCTGCTGTTCATGATGATGTTCGGCTTCCTGATTCTCATGTTTGCCATGAGAATCAGATGGTATTACGCTCTGATAGGAGCCATAGCCTACGGTTTCTCGACATATTTCATAATAATAATCGGTGCCGGCCACATCTGGAAATTTGTCACGCTTGCCTATATCCCTCCGACAATCGCCGGTGTGGTTCTTTGCTATCGCGGCCGATATCTCGCAGGTGGCGCGCTGGCCGCTCTGTTTGCCATGTTACAGATTGCGAGCAACCACGTCCAGATGTCCTATTATTTCATGTTTGTGATTTTAGGCTTGGTGATAGCTATGCTTGTGACAGCCTGCCGCAAGAAGCGGGTGGCTTCATGGCTGAAAGCCACCGGCGTACTTGCCGCGGCTGCCGCGCTTGCGGTAGCCGCCAATCTGCCGAGTCTGTATAATACTTACGAATACTCCAAGGAGACGATGCGCGGCGGTCATTCAGAGCTGACTAAGGCCGATGCCGCCCAATCGACCGGCGGACTTGACCGTGATTATATCACTCAGTACAGCTACGGGCAGTCTGAGCTGTTCACCCTGTTTATCCCCAACATCAAGGGGGGTGCCTCGGCCAAGCCTGAAAAGGGGAGCATGGTGCCGCTCAATCTGGCTGAACTTCCCTTGGCGCAAGAGATGATGGCTCAAGGGAAACTTGACCGTATATCAGCGATGTACCTACAGTATGCGTCACAATATTTCGGGGAGCCGGAGGGAACTAACGGGCCTGTCTATGTCGGAGCGGTGATTTTCGCGCTGTTCCTGCTCGGATGCGTTATCGTCAAGGGCCCGGTCAAGTGGGCGTTGGTGATTCTCACCATTCTGTCGGCTTTGCTGGCTCTTGGCCGGAATTTCATGGGGCTGACAGACCTGTTTATCGACTTCGTGCCGATGTACAGCAAGTTCCGCACGGTCGAGAGTATCCTTGTGATAGCCGAGTTCACAATACCTGTGCTTGCCATAATGGCGTTGCAGAAGCTACTGGGGGATGATGACCGCCGGCGATACTTCAAGCCTTTGATGTGGACGTTCGGCATCACCATGGGGCTGTGTCTGCTTGCTGTAATATCGCCGAGTATCTATGGCAGTGTCATAACCGAAAATGACCAATATATATCCCGGATGCTCGTCGAATCGCTTGTGGCCCAGGGATATGATGCCGACGCCGTGCGTGCGTTCAGTCTCGACAACCCCGCACTGGTGAGCGCCATACAGACTTTACGTTACGACATGGTGGCTGACGATGCCATGCGCAGCTTTATGTTTTTGGCTGCGGCTTTCGCCGTTTTCGCCCTCTATATGTACGGCAAACTCAACCGTTGGATAGCGGTCGGTGCTATCGGCGTGATGGTGCTCGGCGACCTCTATTCGGTCAATAAACGCTATGTCGACCACGACAGTTTCTGCACTCCCGAGATGTCGGTGACCGACCCGTTCCCTCTGTCTCCGGCCGACAAGGCCATACTTCAGGACACGGCCATGAACTACCGCGTGATGAACATACCTGATTTCTGGCGTCCCGATCCATCGTTCCACCATAAGATGATAGGCGGGTATCATGCGGCCAAACTGACACGCTATCAGGATCTCATAGACCGACACATTGGCAATTTCCTTAACGGCGAGGCCGACGAGTCCGACATCAGGGTGCTTAATATGCTCAACGCACGCTACATTGTGGCTCCGGGCGGTGAGGTTGTTGAGAATCCCGCCGCGCTCGGCAACGCATGGTTTGTCGACTCGATAGGCTATGTATCGACTCCCGATGAGGAGATGGCGGCTCTGTCGGTCATAGAGCCAGCGGTCGAGGCGGTTGCCGACAAGCGTTTTGAGGATGTGCTCGGCCGCGTTGTACCGGCGGTGCAGGGCGACACCATCTATGAGACTTCATACGCACCCAACAGACTCACTTATCACGCGCGCTCGGCCCGGGGCGGCGTGGCAGTCTTTTCTGAGGTCTATTTCCCATGGGGGTGGACCGCCACTGTCGATGGCGAGGAGGTGCCGATAGGCCGTGTCAACTACTTGCTGAGAGCGATAAAGCTCCCCGCCGGAAACCACACGGTGACGATGACTTTCGACCCCCGGTCGCTGCACACCACAGGCGTGATAGCCACCATTGCGATAATACTGATATATCTGTTGGTAGCTGCGGCTGCTGCGTTTGCCCTGATGCGCCTGTCGGCCGCCGACCCCAAAGAGTAAAGGAACGACATGACGGCGAAGATAAAGCGATATTACACGGCGTTGCGGCGGTACAACCGCAGCAAGGGGTTCGGCATTCACTCGCCGTTTGCTTTCAGCTTTGTGCTGCGGGTTCTGCGCGAGCGGTTGCCCTATTATGCCTATGATGATATCGAGTACCGCCGTCAGTTGGCCAAATCGCTTGCCTCGACGGTGTCCCGGCACCCGAGAGTCATCTCGTCGAAGAACGCCAAGATGATTTTCCGCATCACCAACTACTTCAACCCGCGCGCAATCATGCAGATAGGCACTTCCTACGGTGTGTCGACAACCGCAGTTCTGGATGTCGATTCGCGCACTCGGCTGATACTTTATCCGGGCGATCAGCCTCACGAAGATATTTACAAAGAGATTGTCGCCGCCCATGCCTCACGCATATCGCTACACCACTCGCTGCTCGAGGCTTTCACCGCTTATGGCCGGCTTCTCGGCGGCGCAGCCCCTTTCATGCTCATCAACAGCGTGAAAGCCGATGAGCTGCCGCTCGTCGGGAGGGCTGTCTTGGAAGCGCTCGACAAGGAGGGGACGGTGATCATGCGCAATCTCTCTCGCGGCGATGAGATGGAGGCCCTGTGGCGGGGCGTGATGGAGGCCCTTGGCCACGGCATGAGTTTCACCAACGGAAAATTAGGGGTGATTGTGGGCTACAGGCATCTCCCGCGACAGAATTTCTCCCTTTGGTTCTGAAAGCGTAGTGCGATGCGGGAGATTTCCGACATAAACAGACTGCTGTCGTCGTTCGGGGCCTATATGCTTCTTGAGCGTGGTTTCTCCGAGAACACCCGCGACGCGTATGCCGACGACGTCAACAAACTGGTACGTTATTTAGCCGACAGTTCCACCCGCTTGCGCGACGTCACCCTTGAGACGCTTCAGGGATTCATGGCCGATATGCACGACGTGGGCATATCGCCGCGTTCGCAGCAGCGCATCAATGCCGGCATCAAAGCTTTTTTCAGATTTCTCAGAATGGAGGGCTACATAGACGAAGACCCTTCGCTTCTGCTCGAAAATCCTAAACTGGGGCTTCATCTTCCCGAGGTGCTGTCAATTGAGGAAATCGACCGTCTGATCGGTGAGATTGATCTCGGCTCGGCCGAGGGTCAGCGCAACAGGGCTATCATCGAGACGCTCTATGGATGCGGGTTGCGCGTCAGCGAGCTTGTCAATCTTGAGATAAACCGGGTGTATGCCGATGAGGAATATATCGTCGTGACCGGCAAGGGCGACAAGCAGCGCATAGTTCCCATCTCGCAGGTGGCTCTGGATGAAATCAGGGAGTACCTGCCGCAGCGCGCCATGCTAAAAATCAAGCCGGGCGAGGAAAACATCCTGTTTCTGAACCGCCGCGGCTCGCGGCTGACGCGTCAGATGGTTTTCATCATGCTCAACCGTCTCGCCGAGGCCGCCGGCATCACGAAGCGCATCTCCCCCCACACTCTGCGCCATTCGTTCGCCACCCATCTTCTTGAAGGTGGCGCCAATCTCCGCGCCATCCAGCAGATGCTCGGCCATGAATACATATCTACCACCGAAATCTACCTGCATCTCGACCGCTCGATGCTCCGCGAGGAGATTCTCATGCACCATCCCCGCAACACACGCCATCAATTGTAGGTATGGTTGAGATTTGAGATTGGGATAAGACATCGCTCTAAAATTTATGAAATTAGGAATCAGAAAGTTATGCTTGACCGTGATTTAGCGGCATTATATGGGGTTGAGACCCGCGTGTTAAATCAAGCGGTAAAACGCAATGCGGAAAGGTTTCCTGAAGATTTCATGTTTCAATTGAGTGCAATGGAATGGGATAACTTGAAATCACAATTTGTGATATCAAGTTGGGGCGGAGTCAGAAAAATGCCTTATGTTTTTACTGAATTAGGGGTCGCAATGTTGTCAAGTGTTTTGACCTCGAAGGTAGCAGTGCAAGTAAATATGAGTATTATGCGTGCGTTCGTAAGTGTCAGGCAAGCGTTATCGCAATATTCGCACTCAGAGTTTGCTCAACTGAAAACTGAATTGAAGGAATTGAAGGCATATGTCAATGATATTTTAACAGACCAAAACGATATCAATGAAGATAATCGTATACAGCTTGAATTGATTAATGAATCATTAGCCGAGTTGCAGACAAATAATAAATTATTATCCCACAAATCATACCGTAAAGTAGGATTCAATATTGATAATCCGTGACAAAACTCGTTTGTGTGGGGTTGAGATTTGAGCGTGAGATTCTATGCAACGGGTGGGAAAAAATATCCGTGGCCGGCTTCACAGTCGGTCACGGATTTTCGGGAGCGGATTGTGCTTAACTCCCGTGTGTATCTGATCAATCTACTTGTAAAGTTCCAGTGTCAATACAGAACCTTCATGGTTTTGCCACCTTGGCGCACTATATATATCTGCCCATTGGCAGGGTGAGCCACGCGTATGCCCTGAAGATTGTAGTATTCGGTTTCGTCTGAGAAATTGGTGTGGTCGACCACGATCTCCTCCACGCCTGTAATCTGAGAATCAGACAGGTCAATTTTTGTCTCGGCGGGGAGCGCTATCATGTCAATATCGCTGATGTTGAAGTAATAGTCGCGTATGGGCGACACGCGTCCGTCGGCAGCGCGGGTCATGCTTTCGTCGGTCACTTTGGCGACAGGCATCGGGTTGGTGCTATCATAACCGATGGTGGTTACAAGCGGGAACAGCACGGCGAACTTGGCTGTGATTTCGGGGGCGCCGTTGAGGGTGTTGTCGGTCTCGAAGCTCTCGGCGGAGTAGCGTTTCACCGGGTTGATGTGGATCGGGAGGTATCCGCTGCGGGCAGCGATGCGCGACCAGTTGAAGCGGGGTTCCTCCTTAGAAGTTGAGCTTCCGTCGATATATTCTTTGAAATCGACATAGTCGATAGCTTCGCCGTAATCGTCGGCGGGACAACAGAGAGCAGGCACGATATCGGTCACCGATGAATCCCACCATGATCCCACGGGGTGTCCGCCATTGGCGGCGCGGGTGCCGGCGAAGCTCAGTTTCCACCAGTTGCCGGGGTCGTCGGTGTTCAGCGGGTCATGGTCACCCTCGATCTGGCATCCGGGATGGCTTGTCTCATTGTGAGGTTCGCGGTAGACGCCAAGGTGCTTGTCGCAATAGAAGAGTTTCTGCTGCGCGTCGAAGGCTATGTAGGGATACAGGTCTATGCCGCTGTAGCCGTTGATGTCAAACCCAACCACGGCGTGGGCCAGATAGTCGAGGGTCTGCAATGTGCCACCCTGGCCCTTTACCGGCTCGTCATAGTATTGGGCTTTGTATTTCGAGAATGCAACCCGCTCACGCTGTGTCGCCGTAGGCGAGGGGAAATTGATAGTCAGAGTGTTGGTCTTAGGCTCGTTGTCGAGATAGTAGGTGTTGCTGCTGTAGTCGCCTCCCGATTTGCGAGAGTAACTGAGGCATAAGCGGGCCTCGAAGGAGATTTGCGATGAACGCCCGTCGATATAATCGGAGTGACGGCCATCGAGCGATTTCATGGTTTTAAGCGATGACAGGTCGAGGTCATAGACGTTGATTTTGTTTTCAACCTGGGGGTCTATCTTCCCCGCTTCCTGTGTCCAGTTTCCGATGAGAGACGCTTTATGCCGACTATCGATTTTTGTCGGGTCAAAAGTTTCTCCGGCCGGGATAATCGAGATGTTGTATTGTACCGACCAATTTTCCAATACCTCGTCGGCGACATTGAGGGGATCGATGGTTATGGGTGCGACCGACTCGTTATAGTAGTCAAGATATACGGGGTCGTCGTCTTTCGGACCTTCTGTTTCATTGTGGTCGCCGGCATGGCGTGTCACTTCAATATAATCCCAACCGCCGGGGTTTTCGGGGTCTGTTATCCATTCGGTAAAAGTCTGTTGATAGAGGTTTGACAGTCGTCCGCCGTCGGGTTGTTTGATCGCGGGGAATGTGTAATACTCTTTCTTGAAGTCTGATTTTTGCAGATAGGGGGTATCGAGCGATATTGCGGTAACGGGTGCGACAAGTTTGGTCGATGCTTCGTCGGGCTGAAACTCAAGCAGATTCCATTGCGGGAAATATATTGTGTTTTCATCCCATTTGTCAGCGCAGGTGAGATATACCGTGAAGTTGTAGTCGGTGTCGGTGATTTCGGTGTAGGAATTGTAATCGTAGGTGCAAAGTTTACCTTTTTCGGCCACAGTGGGGTATATGTTGTGCCACACGAGCGCGGGCATCCCGCTTGTCGAGGGCAGCTCTGACTGGTCGAAACGATGAAACCACAGGCCAGACGGGACATATTGGTTCTCGCCCAGTCGGGCTTGAGCGTTGTTGCCGGTTGATTCCGTCCAGAAATTGTTGAAATAGTTGTGTCCGTTGTAGTAGTTATTTCTCCCTACGTCAATGGAAGTCGCTTTTTGAAGACGCGTTTTTGTGGCGTCGTCGACCACGATGATGTAGGTCATGATGTCCTTGACTGTTTTGCCGTTTTCGGCATCGACTGTTTTGTCGATAACCCCGTCGGCGAGCGTGGCGTTGAGCTCCACATTGAACTTGTAGCGGTTCTTCTCGTCCATCTGCTGCTTTGCCGTCAGGGTGAAGGGTGCGGTGCCGGCGGCATTGACGGTGGGCGCATAGAATAATGCACAGGCTACCGCCAATAGCGAAAATAGGTACTTTTCCATATTAATTCGTTTTAATCGATTGGTAAGTTAATGATACAATACTCAAAAAATATGTGATGATGTTCTTTCTATTGTTTACGGCAAAAGTACTCGTTGACATTAAGACGGCTCAAAATACGCAGGGTACATTAGGGGTACACAAGCGTAAAAATCGGAAATTCAACCGGTTTTATCGGGGTGCAGCCGAGGTCGGGCCTGATCATGAAAAAGGCGTGCCTGAGGGTTGAGACTCGGCACGCCTTTCTATGGTTTGCGCGTATGTGTATGGAGGAGTTGTTCAGTCGATTATGTCGAAGCCTGTGTAGGGGCGGAGGCATTCGGGGACTACTATTCCACGGGGTGTCTGGTTGTTTTCGAGGAGCGCGGCCATGATGCGCGGCAGAGCCAGAGCCGAACCGTTGAGCGTGTGGCATAGGCGGGTCTTCTTGTCGGCACCGCGGTAGCGGCATTTCAGGCGGTTGGCCTGGTAGGTCTCAAAGTTAGATACCGACGATACCTCAAGCCAGCGTTTCTGGGCGGCAGAGAACACCTCGAAGTCAAAAGTGATTGCCGATGTGAAGCTCATGTCGCCGCCGCACAGGCGCAGGATGTGCCAGGGGAGGCCGAGTTTTTCAAGCAGCCCCTGCACATGGTCTTTCATCTCCTCAAGCGCGGCATAGGAGTCCTCGGGTTTCTCTATGCGCACAATCTCGACCTTGTCAAACTGGTGGAGGCGATTGAGTCCGCGCACATCTTTACCGTAGCTGCCGGCCTCGCGGCGGAAGCAGGCGGAGTAGGCCGTGTTTTTGATGGGGAGCTTCTCTTCCGGGATGATGACGTCGCGGTAGATGTTGGTCACGGGGACTTCAGCGGTGGGGATGAGGTATAGCTTGTCTTCGTTGACAAAATACATCTGTCCCTCTTTGTCGGGGAGCTGCCCGGTGCCGTAGCCCGAAGCCTCGTTGACGACGTAGGGGGGCTGTATCTCAAGGTAGCCCGCTTTCCCGGCCTCGTTGAGGAAGAATTGTATGAGCGCGCGTTGCAGGCGTGCACCTTTGCCTATGTAGACGGGGAAGCCGGCACCTGTTATTTTCACGCCGAGGTCAAAATCTATAAGGTTATATTTCTTAGCGAGTTCCCAGTGGGGCAGTGCGTCGTCGGGCAGGTCGGGCATCGGGCCGCCTGTCTTTTCGACCACGTTGTCGGCGGCTGTTTTTCCGGCCGGAACCATGTCGCACGGCAGGTTGGGGACTGACAGCAGTATATCGCGGATTTCGTTTTCGGTCCGCGTCAGCTCGTCGGCCACGGTCTTCTGGGTCTCTTTAAGTGCTGCGACGTCGGCTTTGACAGTCTCGGCTTCATCTTTTCGGCCCTCTTTCATCAGTTTGCCGATTGAGGCCGCCAGCTTGTTGAGCTCTGCCGCGCGGTTGTCGTTGTCGAGCTGCAGCTCGCGGCGGCGGGTATCTAACGCGAGCACTTTGTCGATGGGCTCTTTGCCTTCAAATCCTTTGATGGCGAGACGCTCAATGACGCGCTCGGGGTTCTCTTTGATTTGCTGAATGGTAAGCATTGTGTGAGAAATTCGTCTATGGTTGGTTTATTTTATCATGTTATGCTAACAGCTCTTTGACTTTGGCCGAGATGGCGCGGCCGTCGGCGCATCCGGCGAGGACTTTTGTGGCTACCCCCATCACTTTGCCCATTTCAGCGGGCGATTTCGCTCCCGTCTGCTCGATAATCTTTTTCAACTCGGCGGTTAGCTCCTCGTCACTGAGCTGCTTGGGAAGGTATTCCTCGATAACAGCGACCTCGGCGAGCTCGCCGTCGGCGAGTTCGGGACGGTTTTGCTCCTGATAGATGCGCGCGCTCTCGCGGCGTTGTTTCACCATTTTGACAAGGATTTTGGTGGCCGCGTCGTCGCTTAGTTGCCCATCGGCGCCCTTGGCGGTTTTCGCTTCCAGAAACTCTTTCTTGATGCCGCGGAGAGCCTCAAGTTTCACTTTATCCTTGGCCAGCATAGCGGCCTTGATATCCGCGCTGATTTTGTCGAAAAGATCCATAGTAATCGGCATTTAATATTCAAACCACAAAATTAGTCATTTTCCTCAACATATCATGCTGAAATCACAAGATATACCATGTAGCCTATGTAACAGGCGAGCATCAGCGCGCCCTCGGCGCGGGTGATGAGGTGGCGGCGGAAAAACCATCCGCATATCCAGAACAGCAGGCTGGCACCCATCAGCACCCAGAGGTCGGTGTGGGTCACGCCGCCAAACTGCAGCGGCTTCACTGTGGCCGCCGAGCCGAGCACGAGCAGCACGTTGAAGATGTTGCTGCCGATGACGTTGCCGATGGCCAGGCCGTTCTCCTTCTTCAGGGCGGCGACAACCGATGTGGCCAGTTCGGGGAGGGATGTGCCTATAGAGACGATTGTCAGACCGATGATGGCGTCGCTTACCCCCATTAGGTGTGCTATGCCGGTGGCTCCGTCGACAAACTTGTCGCCACCGAATATCAGTCCCGCCAGTCCGGCCGCAATGAACACTATCGACTTCAGCACGGGCATTTTGGCGAGTCGCTCGCCGTCGGCCTCTGAGGGGTCGTTGCCGATCTCGGTCTTGTGACGGCGAGCGCTTGCAAAGGTGTAGCGCATGAACAGAAGGAAGAATATCAACAGGAAAATCCCTTCGGTGCGGGTGATTGTGTCGGTAGCGGTGCCGTCGAGCAACGAGCTGTAGCCCATGATGAGCAATATCAGCGACGAAAGCAACAGCATAGGTATTTCGTTGCTCATCACGCTTTTTTTGATGGCTATCGGTGACACTAAAGCGGTCACTCCGAGAATCGCCAGTATGTTGAATATGTTGCTGCCGACGGCGTTGCCAACCGCGAGCGAGGCGTTTCCGCCGGTAGCCGCCATCACGCTGATCACCAGCTCCGGTGTCGAGGTGCCGAAAGCTACCACTGTGAGTCCGATGATAAGGTCGCTGACCCCCATCCTTTTCGCCACCGCCGATGCTCCGTCGGTGAGGAGATTGGCTCCGTAGAGTATCAAGGCCAGCCCGGCAACGAGCCAAAAAATATCAATCCACATTGTCGATGAAAATTAGGTTATACTCGATATAACAAATTACCGCGTAAAATTAGTCAAAAAATAGCGATTTGGGGATATGGCCGAGATTTACTACTTTTGCAAAATATTTTCAGTATCATCAAAGATCACCACAGTAGATGACCACCATCCAGTCAATCCAGCAGTCGATAGCTCCTGAGCTTGCGAAGCTCAACGAGCGCATCGCGGATACCCTCCGCTCAAGCAATGCGCTGATGAATCAGGTGGTGGAGAATTATCTGCGCTCGAAAGGGAAACAGATACGCCCCATATTAGTGCTCCTGAGCGCGCGGCATTTCGGCGAGATCAACGACAATGTGATTGACGCCGCCGCCGCCGTCGAGCTTCTTCACAATGCGTCGCTCATTCATGACGATGTGGTGGATGACTCGAAAACGCGCCGCAGTGTCCCCACGATCAACAGCATCTGGGACAACCATATCGCCGTCCTCGTTGGCGATTTTTTTGTGTCGACAGCCCTCCAGCTCGCAATCGCTACCGGCGATCCCCGCATCATCGCCTCGCTCGCCCGTCTGGGAAAATTGCTGTCGCTCGGTGAGATTGACCAGATTTACAACGCCCGCTACCATAAGCTCGATGAGAGGGCCTATTTTGAAATAATCAACCGCAAGACCGCCTCGCTGTTTGTCTCGTGTGTCGAGATGGGCGCCTACGCCGCCGGAGCCGATGAGAGGCAGATTGACGATATGCGCCGCTACGCCGAGCTGCTCGGGCTTTGTTTCCAGATAAAAGACGATATTTTTGACTATTACACCGACGATGTCGTAGGGAAGCCCACCGGCAATGACCTAAGGGAGGGGAAAATCACGCTTCCTTTGCTCCATGTGCTTGAAAACGAGGCTTTGCCCCTGCATGATGAAATGTCGGAATTGTCGCGAAAAGAGGAGCTTACGGCCGACGAAATAGCCACGCTCATCGACTATGCGAAAGAAAACGGCGGTATAGATTACGCTTATGCCGCGATGATGCGTCTGCGCGACGAGGCTGTCGCGTTGCTGCGGTCGTCGTCACCCTCCGACGAAACCACGGCCCAGCTCACGGCCATCTTCGATTACATCATTGCGCGCGACCACTGATTCAATTGATGTACTTACAAATAATTGTAGTTAAATAGACCGATGGCGGAAAAACACTGCCATTATTGGAATATTTGGCAGTATTGTTGGCCTACGGTGGCGAATAGGGATAATAAATTACCCGATTATCGTATTTTTGTAGCTTAAAAGCCCAAAACTCGTCGATTATGGAAAAGGAACTGCAGGTTGGACAATTGTCAAAAATGGAAGCAATATCTTCAGAATTCAGTCGATTCGGAGACGACTATGTGTTTTCGCGCATAAGGCCCGACTCAGACCGAAAGTCTGTGACTCCAATGACAATACGCATAGCCGGCCTTTCCTTTTTCCTGTGCCGTTCGGGTAGCCTCACCGTTGACATCAACCTGACGCCGGAGCACGTCGGGCCGGGGATGTTGCTTTGCGTCCCTCCCCATTCGGTCATGAACACCTATGATGTGGACTGGGCCAATCTCGATGCCGATATGCTCATACTGTCGACCGATTTCATGCGCAGCATCGCCATCGATCTCAACACATGGGCTTCGGCCGGCATACCGTTCCGACGCCCCGGCTCCAACACGCTCACCCTTTCATCGGAGGAGCAAGACGTAATAGAGCGTTACTTTGACCTTTTTCATCTCAACACCACCTGCAACACCGACGAGACATATGTGCGCAGCATAGCCCGCACTCTCATGGCCGCCATCATCTACCAGCTCATGCAGTTCATGAGCCGTCGCAAGGATGAGCAGGAATCATCGTCGCAACAACCTTACTCCCGGCGTATATCCTATGTCCAGGATTTCATGAAACTCGTTCACGAGCATTTCCACCGTGAACGTTCAGTGGGTTTTTATGCCGATAAACTTTTCATATCGCCTAAGTATCTGTCGCTGATAATCAAGGAGGTGACTGGGAAATCGGCTGCCGCGTGGATTGACGAGTGTGTGATTCTCGAAGCCAAAAACCTGCTCAAATTCTCAGGAAAAAACGTGCAGCAGATAGCTTATGAGCTTAATTTCAACAACCAGTCGTCGTTCGGCAAATATTTCAAGCATCTGACCGGTATGTCGCCCACCCAGTTCCAACGGTCTTGAGGCGGCCTGTTTTGGTCAAAATCGCGGGAAAAAGCATCCAAATCCCTTAAAGGTTTTGACGGTAGAGGCAAATAAGTTAATTTAGCGGTCGCAAACGGTGACGACCGTCTGCCTTTTGGCTCGCCGTGACCGGCGACGGCCATAATTCGCGAATTTTAATAACCGAGAAAAACCATCAAAGGAAAATGTCAAAAGTTATCATTATCGGAGCCGGGGGCGTTGGCACTGTCGTAGCCCACAAGTGTGCACAGAACCCCGATGTTTTTACTGAAATAGTAATCGCGTCGCGCACCAAGAGCAAATGTGACGCTATCGCCAAAGCCATAGGCGCGCCCAATGTCACCACCGACCGGGTCGACGCCGACAGCGTGCCTCAGCTCGTTGAGCTGCTGCGCCGCCACCGTCCCGACCTTGTGATCAACGTGGCCCTCCCTTACCAGGATCTCACCATCATGGATGCCTGTCTCGAATGTGGAGTAAATTATCTCGACACGGCCAATTATGAGCCTAAAGATGAGGCGCATTTTGAGTATTCATGGCAGTGGGCCTACCGCGAGCGTTTCGAGAAAGCCGGGCTGACGGCTATACTCGGGTGCGGATTCGACCCCGGAGTGTCGGGAGTGTTCACCGCATATGCCGCCAAGCATTATTTCTCAGAGATGGAATATCTCGACATCGTTGACTGTAACGCCGGTGACCACGGCAAGGCGTTCGCAACCAACTTCAATCCAGAAATCAACATCCGCGAAATCACTCAGAACGGCCGCTATTATCTCGACGGTAAATGGGTTACAACCGGCCCGCTTGAAATACACGCTCCTCTCACATACCCCAACATAGGTCTGCGCGATTCATATCTGCTCTATCACGAGGAGCTTGAATCGCTCGTCCAAAACTTCCCGACAATCAAGCGCGCGCGTTTCTGGATGACTTTCGGACAGGAGTATCTGACACACCTGAGGGTGATACAGAACATAGGCATGGCCCGCATCGACGAGGTCGATTACAACGGCACAAAAATCGTGCCCTTGCAGTTCCTCAAGGCTGTGCTGCCCAATCCGCAGGATCTCGGGGAGAATTACCACGGCGAGACCTCCATCGGTTGCCGAATCTCGGGCAAGGACAAAGAGGGCAAGCCGCTGACCTATTACATCTACAACAACTGTAGCCATGAGGCCGCTTACCGCGAGACCGGGATGCAGGCAGTCAGCTACACCACGGGTGTGCCGGCGATGACTGGAGCCAAGATGTTCCTCACCGGCAAATGGGTGAAGCCCGGCGTGCACAACGTCGAGGAATTTGACCCGGATCCGTTCCTCGCCGAAGTCGCCAAGCAGGGTCTGCCTTGGCATGAGATTATCGGCGGCGATCTCGAAGTCGATAAAATCGGCTGATTACCGCGGTATTACTGAATCATACGACAGCTTTATCAGGCCCGTGACCGGGCCTGAGGGGGTGTCGCATATCATGAGCTGTTTAAAGAATAATCACCTCGGCTATCAACATTTTAACCTTTTGAGCGGTTATATTAATGTAAATTAGATTAAACCAATACCGACTATGCGTTTCAAAGTTTTATTGATGATGCTGGGATTAGCCTTGGCGGGGGGCTTTGCCTCCGCCGAGCCTCTGTCGCTTGACTCCTGCCGGGCCATGGCGATCGCCAACAACAAGCAGATGCGCATCAAAACCGCGGCTCTGTGCGGCGCAGGCTATCAGAAAAAGGAGGCTTTCGCAGCCTATCTGCCTTCGATAGACTTCGCCGGCGGCTATATGTATAACCAGAAGAACCTGTCGGTCTTTGACAGCGACCAGCTTCTGCCCACCAAAAGTTTTGACCCCAAGACTGGTTCCTATCAATTCAACATAGTGACCGATCCCGCCACTGGCGCGCCGGTCAAAGGTCCTGACGGGCAGTATATCCCCGAGACAGTGGCTTTGATTCCGAAAGAGGCCATGACGTTTGATGTGCACAACGTGTTTTTCGGTGCCGTGACCTTGACGCAACCCATTTTCATGGGTGGTAAAATCGTGGCCATGAATAAAATAACCGGTTATGCCGAGCAGCTTGCCCGCGAGATGCGCGACGGAGAGGCCGAGAATGTCATCTATGCCGTCGACGCCGCATATTGGCAGGTTGTCTCGCTAAGGGCCAAACAGCAGCTCGCAGCGAGCTATGTGGCTTTGCTTGACACCCTTCAACATAACGTGAAGGCCATGCTCGACCAGGGTGTCGCCACGCGGAGCGACCTCCTAAGCGTCGATGTCAAACTCAATCAGGCTCAGGTGGATATGGTCAAGGTCGATAACGGTCTTGTGTTGTCGCGCATGGCTTTGGCCCAGCTCTGCGGATTGCCCGTGCATACACCTCTGACGGTCGCCGACGAGGGGCTCGACAGCACGTCGACCGCGATGCCGTCGCTGCTGTCTGATTTCAATATCAATGATGTCTACGCCCGCCGTCACGACGTGAGGGCACTTGAGCTTGGCACTAAAATCTATGAGCAACAGAAACGGGTGGTGATGTCGGCAATGATGCCAAATGTGGCCCTGATAGGCTCTTATTCATTTTCCAACCCCAATATGTTCAATGGGTTCAGCAAGAAATTCGCAGGCGCGTTCCAAGTGGGTGCCATGGTCACTATCCCCATCTGGCACTGGGGAGGCAACTACAATAAATACCGTGCCGCCAAGACGCAGCAGGTCATCAGCGAGCTGACTCTGGCCGAAGCAAAAGAGAAAATAGACCTTCAGGTCAACCAGGCTGCGTTCAAGGCTCAAGAGGCGGTGAAGACCTACGAGATGACCCGCACGAATCTCGCCAAAGCCGACGAGAACCTGCGTCAGGCCACCCTCGGATTCCGCGAGGGGGTCATGACCACCGACAACGTGATGGAGGCGCAGACCGCATGGCTTAAAGCCAACTCCGAGAAAATCGACGCTGAAATCGACGTGCATCTCTGCGATACCTATCTGTCTAAGGTTCTGGGATTGTTAGACTATTGATTGTAAACCGATAAAACAAAAGAAATAATGGCCGATACACAAAACATTTCCACTCAGGAAAAACAGGCGCGGGGCCGTCTCGTCGCCGTTACCGGGATTGTAGTGCTGCTGTTGGCAGCGTTAGCGTTAGTTGGGTTCCTGTTTCTCACGCCTCCCGCAGAAATCATAGAAGGTCAGGCCGATGCGACATCCGTGAGGGTGTCGGGCAAGCTGCCGGGCCGCGTGGTGGAATTTTATGTCCATGAGGGTGACAGCGTCCATGCCGGCGACACTCTCGTTCACATCCATTCGTCGCTCGCTGAGGCCAAACTCATGCAGGCCGAGGCGATGCAGCAGGCCGCCGCAGCGCAGAATCAGAAAGTCGATGCCGGAACGCGTTCGCAGATTGTGCAGAGTGCCTATGAGTTGTTGCAGCAGGCTATTGCCGCCAACAACATAGCCAAGAAGACCTACGACCGCATGGAGGCCCTTTGCCGCCAGGGGGTCATAAGCGAGCAGAAGCGCGACGAGGCTCTCGCAGCCTATCAGTCGACACAAGCCGCCGAGGCTGCGGCCCGCAGCCAGTACCAGATGGCTAAGGAGGGTGCGCAAAAAGAGGATAAGGAGTCGGCGGCGGCTATGGTCAATGTGGCCCGAGGCGGAGTCAAAGAGGTCGAGGCTGTGCTTGAAGACCAGTATCTCACGGCTCCATGCGACGGACAGATAGATGTCATCTACCCCAACGTCGGCGAGCTTGTTGCGCTTGGCGCGCCTATCATGGATGTGTTGCGCCTTGACGACAAATGGGTGGTGTTCAACATCCGTGAAACCTATCTCAAGGATATACCGATGGGTAAGGAAATCGACATAGAGATTCCCGCGCTCGGCGACCTCAAGGCAAAGGCAAAAGTCTATTATATCCGCGACATGGGCACATATGCCGTGTGGCGTGCCACCAAGGCTACAGGCGACTGGGACACGCGGACCTTCCAGATCAAGGCGCGCCCGGTCAAACCGATTCCGGATTTGCGTCCCGGCATGACCGTTATATATCGTCAACCACAATAATCTCATAGTCCCATGACAGGTCTACTGGCAACAATACGTCGCGAAATCAGCCGTTTGTGCGGTCGCCGCATCTACTTTTGGACGATGATAATCGTCCCGGTTGCGTGCAGCCTGTATTTCTTGTCGCTTCTAAACGAGGGACTGCCCCTGAAGTCACCGTCGGCCATTGTCGATCTTGACCACACGTCGATGTCGCGACAAGCCGTGCGCTCGCTCCAGGCTATGGAGCTGATCGATATCTGCGAAAAAGCCAATAGTTTCCATGAGGCGATGGCTATGGTGGACCGCGGTGAGATATATGGATTCTTCTATATACCCGATGGGTTTCAGAAAGACGCCATCAGCGGCCGCACCCCCACTCTGTCCTATTATTCCAACATGGCTTATTTCGTCCCGGGCACGCTATCGTTCAAGGGCTTCAAGACTCTTGCCGTGTCCACTTCCGGCTCGATAGTCAAAGCCGAACTGGTATCGGTCGGCGTTGGTAGCAATACCGCCAACGCTATTTTGCAGCCGATGGCCGTGCAAGACCATCAGATTGGTAATCCATGGACCAACTACTCGATTTATCTGTCTAATTCTTTCTTGCCGGGGCTTGTAGAGCTGATGGTGATGCTTGTCACATCGTTCTCGATATGCCGTGAAATAAAGGAGGGGACCTCGGTCGAATGGCTCAGAACCGCCGGCGGCTCTATCTGGACGGCTGTTGTGGGTAAACTGATTCCTCAGGCTGTCATCTTCTCGGTCGTGGGAATTTTCGTCCAGTCGTTGATGTTCGGTTATCTCCACTTCCCGCTTAATGGCAGCGTGTGGACGATGATGTTGGCGATGGTGCTTATGGTGGTAGCCAGCCAATGGCTCGCTGTGCTGTTCTGCTCGGTTTTTGTCAACCTGCGCATGGCGGTAGCGTCCTCGTCGCTGACAGCCATTCTCGCGTTCTCGATAGCCGCGTTCTCGTTCCCTGTAACGAGTATGTACGGTGGTATCGCGGCGTTCAGCTATATTCTGCCTGTCAGATACTATTTCCTGATTTATATCGATCAGGCTCTTAACGGCATCCCGCTGTTCTACTCCCGTTGGTATTTCATGGCTCTGCTGCTTTTCCCGCTGCTTTGCGGCGCGTTTTTGTGGCATCTGAAGAAAATGTGTCTCAAACCTGTCTATGTTCCCTAAACGCATTGTGTTATGAAAAGCAAGATTAACGATTGGTTTTCAGGGGTCTCCCGCACGTTTGCAAGGGAGATGTCGTTGGTGCTTAAAGATATAGGAGTGATAATCTTCTTCTTCGGGTTGCCGTTGCTCTACCCCATTGTCTACACGCTCATCTATAATCCCGAGCTTGTCAGGGACATCCCGGTGGCGGTTGTCGATGATTGCCGTACTGCCCAAAGCCGTGAACTTGCCAGAATGGCCGACGCTACCGAGGCTATGAACATAATGGGTTATCCGTCTAACATGGGGGAGGCGCGGAGGTTGATGAACGAGAAGGAGTGTTACGGCATCCTTTACATCCCCGAGGACTATTCGCGGCGCATAGGCCGCGGCGAACAGGGGGTGGTGGCGTTCTACTCCGAGATGAGCCTGCTGCTGCGTTACCGCGCGTTTGTCTCGGCGTTGACCGACCTTCAGTTGCAGACCGGGGCGCAGATACGCCGGGAGCTTCTCGACGCTCTCGGGGCTTCTTCGGCCGGTCAGTCGTCATCGCCGGTGTCTAACGAGGCTTATTTTATAGGGGACCCCACTCAGGGTTTCGCTTCATTCATCATCCCCGGAATAATCATACTCATTCTCCAGCAGAGTATGCTTCTCGGCGTGACCATGCTTGCCGGCAACTCGGCTGAGCGCCGCCGGCGCAATGGTGGCATCGACCCGCTGGCTGTTCAGTGCCCGCAGTCGGCCGGGATGATCGGGCGAATGTTATGCTATATAGTGGTCTATATCCCCATGACCATCTATGTGCTCCACTTTATCCCCATGATGTTTGATCTCCCGCATATAGGTGATGCCGCTGACTACCTGCTTTTCATCGTGCCGCTTTTGGTGGCTTCGGCGTTCTTGGGCATGACGCTTCAGGTCTTCGTGAAAGAACGTGAGTCGTCGATGCTCGTGGTAGTGTTCACGTCGTTGGTGTTCCTGTTCCTTTCGGGGCTGACCTGGCCGCGTTATGCCATGTCTCCGTTGTGGAAAATGGCGGGCGATTGTGTGCCTGCCACATGGGGCGTGGAGGGTTTCATCCAGATAAACTGCAACGGCGGCACGCTTTCTGAGGCGGCACATCCCTACATGATGCTTTGGGTGCTTGCGGCGGTGTACTTCCTGACGGCTTACGCTGTCATCGCATGGCAACGCCGCCGGGTGTCGCAGCGCGCGGTGTCGTGACCGGCGTTGCATCCCCCTTCGCTTGACATATACAAAAAACCCTGCGGCGCACTGGCCGCAGGGTTTTTTGTGATTATATGCTTTAATCTGATTAGTCGATTTCTTCGTCGGCTTCGTAACCGCCCATCTCGCGGATAGCGTTCTTGAGCATGGTGTACTGCTGGAACAGGTGGTTGACGGGCACCTCACCCTTGGTGTAGTCGTGCATCGGGCTCTTGAGGAAGAAGCTGAGGAAACGCTGGGTTCCGTAGCGTCCGGCGCGTGCGGCGAGGTCGCTCAACAGCACGAGGTCGAGGCAGAGGGGAGCTGCGAGGATTGAATCGCGGCAGAGGAAGTTGATTTTAATCTGCATGGGGTAGCCCATCCAGCCGAAGATGTCGATATTGTCCCAACCCTCTTTGTTGTCGTTGCGCGGGGGATAGTAGTTGATGCGCACCTTGTGATAGTATTGGGTGTCTTCGTCGTTGCCGTGTCCGTAGAGGTCGGGCTGTTCTTCGGGTACGAGGATTGATTCGAGAGTGGAAAGTTTGCTGACTTCCTTGGTGCGGAAGTTGGCGGGTTCGTCGAGCACGAGGCCGTCGCGGTTACCGAGAATGTTGGTTGAGAACCAACCGTTGAGCCCGAGGCAGCGTGTGCCGATGATGGGAGCGAAGCCCGATTTAACGAGGGTCTGGCCAGTCTTGAAGTCCTTGCCTGCTATCGGCATTTTGGTCTTCTCGGCGAGTTCCCACATGGCGGGGATGTCGACGGTGGTGTTGGGGGCGCCCATGATGAAGGGGCAGCCTTCGGCCAAAGCGGCGTATGCGTAGCACATTGACGGAGCGACGTGTTCTTTATCGTCGGCTTTCATCGCTGCCTCGAGGGCTGCGAGCGAGCCGTGGACTTTCTCGTCGACGGGAACGTAGACTTCTGTTGACGCTGCCCAGAGGACAACAACGCGGTCAACGCCGGTCTCTTTCTTGAATTTGCGGATATCCTCGCGAATCTGCTCGGTCATGTCCCAGCGGTCTTTGACGGTCTTGACGTTGTCGCCGGTGAGACGTTTAGCGTAGTTGTGGTCGAAAGCGGCCTTCATCGGCTTGATGGCGATGAGTTCCTCTTTAACCGGCTCAATATCTTTTTCTTTGAGCACTTCGGCGTTGATGGCCGATTCATAAGCGTTTGCGGGATAAACGTCCCATGCGCCGAAAACGATGTCGTTGAGGTCAGCGATAGGAACAATCTCGTTATATTTCAGATATTTTTTGTCTGCACCTTTTCCGACACGGATTTTGTCGTATTGGGTCATTGAGCCCACGGGTTTCGCCAACCCTTTACGAGCCATTAAGACACCGGTCATGAAAGTCGAGGAGACAGCTCCCAGACCCACAACCAAAACGCCAAGTTTACCCTCGGCCTTTTTTACCTCATTGTTACTCATGATGTAGGTTTTCTAAAGTTGTTATTTTTAGTTTTTTAATTCGTCACTAAGTGTTTTACACGGAGATGAGCCGCAAATGTACGGCTACTATTTTAAATGTAAAAGTATTTCTATGACAAATTTTCCTTATTATTGTAAATTTAGCTTAAATAAACGATGATTATGCCAAATAAAATGAATTTTCGGCTATAATTGGGCTGAATATGTTAACTAACGCAAATGCGGCATGGCGTTTCAGAGCAGTGTTTTTAGTGCTTCGATGCCCGAAATCTGTGATGGGTCGGTCTGGGCGTCTTCCTCAGGAGTCCATCCCTTGCCCTTTATCCATGCCGTGGCGCAGCCGAGTGAGCGAGCGGGAAGTATATCTTTCCGATAGCTGTCGCCCACCACGAGCACTTCGCCGGCGTCAAGTCCGAGGGCTTCCACGCCGAGAGCGAAAATCGCAGGGTCGGGTTTGCGCACGCCCACTACCGCGCTCTCGACGACAGCCTTGAAGAATCCCCGCAAGCCGAAGTCGGCGAGTACAGCCTCGATATTGCCGTAGAAATTAGAGACAAGCACTAAGGGATATTTGCCGGCGAGATATTGCAACACAGGGCGGGCCTCGTCGACCGATTCGCGGGCCTTGCCGTAGCAGTAGGCGGCGATGCGGGTGGATTTGGCGGCCGTTGTCTCGTCGACCGCTCCCCATTGGAGCAGATAGCTCATCTCAGACGCTATTTTTTTGAGCATGACGTCGCGGAAGGTGTCGGCCGGGGTGATGACAGGTGTGCGGGCTAATTCGCGCTCGGTCTCGACATAGGCTCTGCGGAACACCTCTTTATCGATGTTGACGTCTGAGTCTCGATAGCCGTCCCAGATTATCTCGCTCCAGTGGTCGCCATGTGAGTCGATGGTTCCGCCGTAGTCAAAAATTATACCTTTAATATTTTCCATTTTTCAAATCGTTGGTAAAATGGCGGCACATTTTTTCGTGCCTTGCGTTCATGTAGACCAGCAATGCGTTGAGCACTGTAAGCTCAAAGGCGAAGTAAAGCCACGGCATCTGAAGGAACAGTGCCGCGAACAGCGTCCATGAGCGCACGTTGAACGACAGTATGTTGGTGTATTTCATCAGGGGGAGGCTTTCGCGGCGGAAATCGTCGCGGAAGCTCTGCGGAATCTTGCCGTCGGGGAACCGTTCGCGCAGTTCGGCACGCAACGCCTGCATGGAGCGCGTGTGGGCTTCCTGGCTGACGGTGTAGTTGGTGTAGAACGATAGCGTCAGTTTGCGCCAAAAGTCGCGTTTCCACGACAGTCCGTTTAGTTTGCGCTGCAGCGACCCTGCGTCCTCAAGCTCGCTGCCCTCCTTCCCCTTGACGAAGTAGAGGTGGAACTGGCGGTAATAGTCGGCCATGGCCGCTTGTTTGGCGTGGCACAGCCCTGTTATCACGGCCATTACCCATATCACCCATTTGTGATCCATGAAAAACTCCGACGTGTAGTTCTCGCGGAGGCATATGGCAACATATATGGCTGCGAACCACACGTCGCCCGACAGTCCGTCGAGTATGCGTCCCAGACGGGAATATCGGCCGGTCATGCGGGCAAGCTGTCCGTCGGCGCTGTCAAACGAGTTGGCCCACACGAGGAGCAGTATACCGATGATATTGAGCCATATGTCGTTGAAATAGAACATCACGCCCGCTCCCAGACCGAGGAATATCGACGCTATGGTGATGGCATTGGGCGACACCCCTATTTTCCTGAAAAAGCAAGCCCACGCATATCCTATGGGGCGATAAAAGATGAGGTCGAAAGTCTCCTCGGTGTCCATCGACTTGAGGCTCGCGCGGTAGCCGCGGCCCGTCGCCGGTTTATTGTCAGCAGTGTTCATCTCGTTATCGGGTGTCATGATTTGCGGGCTTTGATGGTGTTCATCACACATTTTGCTATGTGGGGCGCGGCTTCCATGCGGCAGGGGGCGAAACTTGGCCAGTCGTTGAAGTCGATGATCGAGATCTGGCCGTCGGGCGATATGATGCAGTCGCCGCCATAGATTTTAACGTCGAGGACTTCCGACGCGCTTTGGCATATGGCTTTCAGCTTATCCTTATCAAACTCAATGCCTTGGCTCTTTCCGTTGATGGCTTCGTGGCCATACTTGCTGTGGCCCATGTCGAACGGGTAGAACCAGTAGAAGAACGGGGTGCCCTGCACGCCGTAGAATTTTATGAGATCGCCGACGAGGTGACGGTTGATGACCGCGCGCTTGATGCCGCGCAGGAAGTACTCCTGCAGCACCTCCTGGGCCTCTTCGGGGTGCCTGACGTACGACACATCTTCTTTGTGCATGGCGTGGAAATCGCCGCGCTTGATCCAGCATTGGGTGAACTTCTCTTTGACAAGCTGCCCTTTGACCACCTCGTCGGTGTTGACGATGAGGCTGGGGGGATAGGGGATGTTGCTGCCTATGAGTATGCGTGTCATGCGTTCGCGGGTGCAGTTCTCAATTCCGTAACCTGAGTTGATCACAAGTCTCCCTTCATCCTCGAGCTGCTGTAACAGTGCTATTGATTTCTGCTCGCGGCACATATTGACGATTATCGGCTCATTGACTATGCCGGCAGCGAGTTGCTCCTCGTTATAGACGTTGACCTCACATCCGCGTTTTCGCAGTTGGTCGACTACGGCGTTGAAAATGGCGGCATCGTTACCGATGTGGTTGGGGGAGTAGGCTCCCGCTCTCATGATTCCGGCAATTTTTGTCTCTGCCATAAATATATTAAAAAATGAGTGGTTATTTATGATGGTTGGCTGATGAATTTCTCGGCGGTGGCAATGTCGCCCGCATGGTCCACATCGACAATTTTGTCAAACGGGAAGGCGCGCAGATCCAGACCGTCGTCGACGAGAGCGCGCTGATAGTTGCGCATTCTCGAAACGCCGCTGTCCATGCACCGGCGCAGTGTGTCGAGCGCGGGAGCGGTGAGGCCGTAAACCCCCCCAGAGATATATCTGACCCCTTCAAACGGTTCGTCGCGGAAAGCGGTGATGCGGTCGTCGGCGTCAACATCTATATAGAGCGGTTTCTCGTCGTCGATAAACGAGGTGACAGCCATGTAACCGTCGGCTTTGTCGTCGGCCTCGAAAGCGTCGATGTAGCGGCGGAACTCGTCGTCGCGGAATATGGTGTCGACTGTCGTTAGGCAAAATTTTCCGCTGCCGAAACAGCGGCTCACTTCCCAGAAGCTGTGCATGGAGCTGGGGGTGGTCTTGACGGTCAGCCTCAGCGGCACAGGGAGCTCCAGGCTCTCAAGATATTCGCGCACCTGAGTCATCTGCTCGTTGACTATTATGCTGAGCGACTCGGGGTTGTGTCGCATGAAGATGTCGATGAGGCGTTTGATCATCGGTGTGCCGTTGAGGCGCACCAATGGTTTCGGGAGTCTGACCCCCTCTTGGACGAGCCGGGATCCCTCGCCGGCGGCTATAATGGCATAGTTCATCGCGAAAATATTCGGTTGATTCGTATTTGTAATTTTGGCAAGGCATTCAGAGGTCTTTGTCGGCGTCGGGATCCTTGGTCAGGTCGAGCACCTCCTTGTCGCCGCTCTTGTCGAAATATTTGCGGCGGAGTGGCCGGCGTGTCATTTCGTCGTGACGGCGGCGGTTGCGCAGTATGTCGATAGCCGAGTAGATGGCCTGACGCATTGATTCCTCGCTGGCCTCACCTTTTGAGGCTATATCGTAGCCGGTGCCATGGTCGGGTGATGTGCGCACAAACGGCAGCCCGGCCGTGAAGTTCACCCCGGAATCCATGGCCACGGTCTTGAACGGGGCGAGTCCCTGGTCATGGTACATGGCGAGGATGCCGTCAAATTTCTTGAAGTTGCCCGACCCGAAGAAGCCGTCGGGGGCGTATGGGCCGAAACAGAGTATTTTCTCCTCCCGGGCCTTTTCGATAGCGGGTACTATTATCTCGCCCTCCTCCTGTCCGAGCAGCCCGGAGTCTCCGGCGTGGGGATTGAGCGAAAGGACCGCTATCCGCGGGGCCACAATGCCGAAGTCGCGCGTGAGCGAGCGGTTGAAAATCTCAAGTTTCTCGACTATGGCGTCTATCGTGATTTTGCCTGCCACCTGACTGATCGGGCAGTGGGTGGTGACAAGCGCGATTCTCATGATGTCGTTGCAGAGAATCATCAACGCTTTCGCTCCGTCGCCGATGGACGATTCGAGGTACTCGGTGTGGCCGGGGAAGGTGAATGTCGCGCTTTGTATGTTGTGCTTGTTGATGGGAGCGGTAACCAGAACGTCGATTTCGCCGCGCCTCAGGTCGGTGACTGCCCTTTCGAGGGCTATGAACGCGGCCTGTCCGGCTCCTTCGGTCGATTGCCCCGGCTCGACTTTCACATCTTCGCCGACGACGTTGATTATGTTGTTGGCTCCGTCGCGCGCCTCTGAGGCCGATGCGATCTGGTTGAGCGGGACTGCCGGCATCTCGGCCGCCTTGCGGTAAAACGCCGCTATCTTGGCTGAGCCATATATGACGGGGGTGCACATCTCGAGTATCCTGTTGTCTTCGAGAGCCTTCAGGATTACCTCGTAGCCTATGCCGTTTATGTCGCCGTGGGTGATTCCCACTTTTATTTTTTTCTCTTTTTCCATTGCGATGTTTTGGTCACGGTTTCAACCCGCTAATTTACGCAATTTTCCCCAATTAGCCGCAAAGTGCCATCAAAACAGATATCTGTTAGGACTGGGAGATAAATAAAATGCTAACTATTGTATGTTGTCGAAGGATGATTTTACCTCTAATTTTGTATACAATAGTTAGCCAATGCATACTGACAAACAATATCTACAATCATTTGGCCGCCGCATCCAAGAACTAAGGAAAAAACTTGGAATTTCGCAAGAGGAACTGGCTTTCAGGGCAGGGTTCCATCGCACATATGTAGGTATGATTGAGCGTGGAGAACGCAATATCTCGCTCTGCAATTTGTTAAGATTGGCCGATGGCTTAGGAATTGATATTAAAGATTTATTCAAATAAAATGAAGTATGTTATAAATTCCAAAATGCAAATTTCCTATGAAGGGGATATGGTGCTATCGCCACAGGATGTTGTGAATGCAATCAATTTCTCTAACGATGCTTTACTCAAACTGAATGCTACTACTCAGGAGTTTGATATAAATATATTTGAGACTTTGGGTATGAGAAATTTAAGTGGTCTTGTCGGAGAATACTTTGCAAGAAGTATAATGAGGCTATCTAATGGAAACCTCCAAAGCAATCTTCATCAAGACGGATATCCTGATTTATGTCTGACAGATACTGAGATAAAAAAGAAATATTTTGAATCCCTTTATACCGAAGAAAACGGTAAAAATATCCTTTCAGTAAAGAGGTGTTCAGCCCGTATCGGTATGGTGGCATAGAGATAAAAGCGACTTGTGGCAGCACACCTCCTGCCTCTATACATCCCAAACCGCTGGTTGGAGAACAACGGGTCTCTCTTATAAACAGTTTTGACTGGAAAGCCCATCATAGAGAAACTAATCACTTGCTTGCCGTATTGTGGGATTTTATTAATGAAAACCCGACTATTGTGGCGGCATTCTATCAGGACGATTTAACTAAAGATGACTGGGGTAATATCGTCAGGCCAAAAGAGGAAGGAGGCCGGACTACCAGCGTATCAATCATGAATTCCAAAGGCATAAAGAAAATGTGCAGTGGTTGGGTGGCTGTTTTGAATGATCCGGCATATATTAACCTATTGTCAAAAAAGAAATGGATAGGATATAAAGTGAATTGAGCAATGGGCATGAAGGATCTCTCATTGCCCTGTTGCATGATAAGATAATATGTGATTAGCTATTTTGTCAATTAGCAATGGTGGAACGCTTTCGCCTATGGAATCTCTTATGAGACTGTCGCTGACATATTTTCCATCGATTTCGAATGAATAATTGTAGGGTAATATAGTCTGAATGATTAATCCTTCATAAAGAGACAATACTCTGTTCTGAGTCGGATGCAACTTGTTGTCGGAGCAGGCGTATTGAAAATTTTGTGTCAGTGTGCTTGACGGTTCATTCCATGACATTCTCTTGTATGCGCTGGTAAATGCCTTCATAAATCTGCGTTCTCCTGTTTTTTTATCCTCGGTATAGGGCCTTGGTAGTATCTTTCCGCAACGTTCGCAATATAAAGGAGTGTCAGTATTGGACTGATTTATTCCTTCGGCATTATGTTTCGCCCCGTGAATTCTGTTCCCTTGATACATACAATCGGGGTTGATGCATTGGTTGTTAAGTGCTGTCTGACCTTCAGGTGTATTTGAAATCCAAAATAATTTTTTGTCATCCAATAGAGGAACACGATGGAGTGGTATATGGCCGTCTATGTTTTTCCCTTTCTCTGATGATAGTGGGGGTAGATCAGATATCACGTCTCTCAGTGTTATCCAAGGTTTAACAAAAAATGACGCTTCTTTTCCATGTGTAGGTTCAGGCATGAAGCATATTCCTTTATTAGGTCTGCTTGACTATTAGGTCTGCTTGACCTGTGTAAGATGGTAATCAGCCTTTTTCTGTGTTGTGGTACGCCATAATCAGCAACATCTATGGCAATCGGTTTCCCTTCATAGCATTCGCCTAACTCTCTATTGATATATTCGATAATGCTTATAAGGCCATCGCCATCCTTTATAAGTGTGTTAATCATATTAGGTACATTTTCAAAAATTACCCAGTATGGCTTTAGCTCTTTGATTATATCTATGGCAGGGATGATAAGTCTGTTCCTATCATCAAATTTAGGGCGTATACCCTCACGGAAATTCTTCAACATTGTCCCCATGCCGTTAGACGACATTCCTTGGCATGGAGGAGTTGCCATAATTACGAACGGTGGTTCCGTAAACGAGGTTTTATAGAATTCGATTATTTTGCTCTTCAGATTCCAAATATCTCCACAGAAACAAGTAGCTTCAGGATAATTATGATGGAACAAATCCATTCTTTCAGGCAATAGCTCACAGCCAATAACGGTTGAAATATTGTTGGCCTTTAATCCTAAATCTCCTATTCCAGATGATGAAAATAAACTTATCGCATTTAGTGGCATAGACACTTAATGTTTAGAATAAACGTTTTTTTTGAAATACATATTATTTTATAAAGAACATTTTTTTAACTATCAAAATCAAGTTCATAATGCATGATTAACAGAGATACCTAATGTAAATGAAAAACAAAATCTTCGTCTGAGGGATTGTCCATAACGCAAATGTAGCAATTTTATCCTACTCATAAGATATGTTTATTTAATTTTAAGTCTATTTTGATGTGGTTGCATGGGTTAAAATCCCCAAAATACGGGTTGTGTGACTGGGTGGATGAGCGGCGGTCGGATGCGGTATTGGGGATTGTCAAAAAAAGTTGTAAATTTGTGGACATTCATTACTCAATTACCTTTTATTAATATGATTGTCAGGATATTTATCGCTCTTTTGGTTATGACTGTTTTTGTCGCCAAGGGCTATTGTGAGGATTGGGCAAAAATAGGACGGTATGCCGATGAAAATAAGGTCGTCGCGTCGCGTGTGGCGGTCGATGACCATCTCGTGGTCTTTATGGGGAATTCCATTACCGATCGGTGGCCGGCGTCGAACGAAGCATTTTTCGAGGATAATAACTTTTTGGGCCGCGGCATTTCAGGGCAGACTACATACCAGTTTCTCGTGAGATTTAACGATGATGTCGTCAATCTGCGACCTGAGGCGGTGGTGATAAACGGGGGAATCAACGATATCGCAGAAAATAACTACGCTTATGACGAAATGCGCACATTTGGCAACATCAGAGCTATGTCTGAAATAGCTGAGGCCAACGGGATAAAGGTTATATTGACGAGCGTTTTGCCCGCTGACCGATTCGGTTGGCGCCCCGAGGCGGTTGACATCCAGAGGAAGGTGGCATCGCTCAATCGGCTCATAAAAGCGTTGGCCGATAAGAAAGGTTATCGCTATGTAGATTATTATTCAGGCTTGGTAGACCCGGCGACCGGTGGTATGAAGGCCGTTTACAGTGACGACGGGGTGCATCCGACTGATTCAGGATATCGAATGATGGAGTCGATTGTGCTACCAGTGGTCAGAAGGGTGGTGGCAAAACCGTAAACAATTATTATAAGCTCTAAATTTGATTAACGCGTCGGTGGTTTTTGGCATGGAATTTGCGGGAATGAGGGGAAATGACTACTTTTGATTTTCAATTAACCTATAAATATTAACCACATGGACGTGACAAGGCGTCAGAAAACGACGCGAATGTCAGTCTGCGAAAACCCAATAAGACAATGGACGCAAACAACGAAAAAAAGAATGAACTGAAAATCGAGCTTACCCCCGAAGTGGCCAACGGCCATTATTCAAACCTCGCTGTCATCTCTCACAGCTCAAACGAGGTGTTTATCGATTTCATCACCGTCGCCCCCAATATGCCCCAGGCCAAGGTGCAGAGCCGCATCATAATGACCCCGGAGAATGCCAAGAACCTTCTGTTCGCCCTCCGCGACAATGTGCAGAAGTATGAAAAGACTTTCGGCGAAATCGAGCGTAAGACTCCCGTCAACAACGGTGGCAAAGATGGCAACATCCCCAACCCGTTCATGGCCTGAGCCCCGTGTCGCTCTCTGACCGAGAGCCGAAGCGAGAGATATCTGATTAAGAAACCCCAATATCCACAGCGCGATGAAAGAAAACAATTTCGCGATCTACAACACACTGACGCGCCGCAAACAACTGTTTGTCCCCATCCACGAAGGCCGAGTGGGGATGTATGTCTGCGGCCCCACGGTCTATGGCGACGGCCATCTCGGCCATGCCCGCCCGGCCATCACGTTCGACGTTCTGTTCCGTTACCTGACCCATCTCGGCTATAAGGTGCGCTATGTGCGCAACATCACCGATGTGGGGCATCTTGAGCATGACGCCGACGACGGTGAGGATAAAATCGCGAAGAAAGCCCGTCTGGAGCAGCTTGAGCCGATGGAGGTGGTGCAACATTATCTAAACCGCTACCACCATGCGATGGAACGTCTCAACGTGCTGCCGCCGTCAATCGAGCCTCACGCGTCGGGTCACATAATCGAGCAGATCGAGTATGTCAAGAAGATTCTCGACAGCGGTTATGCCTATGTCAGCAACGGGTCGGTCTACTTCGACGTTCCGCGCTATAACAAGGATTACCCTTACGGGAAACTGTCGGGCCGCAATGTCGATGAGCTTCTGTCGACCACACGCACTCTCGACGGTCAGGAGGAGAAGCGTAACCCCGCCGATTTCGCATTGTGGAAGAAGGCTGCTCCCGAGCATATCATGCGCTGGCCCTCGCCATGGAGCGACGGTTTCCCCGGCTGGCATCTGGAGTGCTCTACCATGGGGCAGAAATATCTCGGCGAGGAGTTTGACATCCACGGTGGAGGCATGGATCTGATGTTCCCGCACCACGAATGTGAGATAGCCCAGTCCGTAGCCCACAACGGTCACGACACCGTGCGCTACTGGATGCACAACAACATGATTACCATCAACGGTCAGAAGATGGGCAAATCGCTCGGAAACTTCATCACGCTCGATGAGTTTTTCACCGGCAGTCATAAGTTGTTGACGCAGCCCTATTCGCCAATGACAATCAGGTTTTTCATCCTTCAGGCGCAATATCGCAGCACGCTCGATTTCAGCAATGAGGCGTTGCAAGGCTCCGAAAGGGCATTGCAGCGTATGCTCGACGGGGTCAGACGTCTCGGAGAGCTGAAACCGTCCGAGACATCGACCATTGATGTCAAAGGCTTGGAGGCCAAGTGCTACGAGGCTCTCGACGATGACCTTAACACTCCCATCGTAATCGCCCACCTGTTTGAGGCGTGCCGTCTGATCAATCAGGTCAACGACGGTAACGCTACGGCCACCCAAGAGGATATTGACACGCTTAAAAAGCTGTTTGACACCTTCTTGGTGGAGATATTGGGCATTCGCACCGATTCTGTGGGTGCGGCCGACGGTGAGGCGACTGCCGCCATGGAGCCGTTTGAAAAAGCTGTCGACCTGCTGCTTGAGCTTCGCGGTGAAGCTAAATCGCGTAAAGACTGGGCCACGAGCGATCTTATTCGTGACCGTCTGGCGGCAATCGGTTTCGATGTCAAGGACACGAAAAACGGTTTTGAGTGGTCGGTCAGGAAATAGTCGTCACCGTGCGATCCGATGGAACCGCTTGAGTTAGCTGAACTCATATTAAAACAGCTCCCCTACGAGCCAAACTCGCAACAGATACAATTGATTGCGGCTTTGGCTCGTTTCTGCCTGTCAGACAGTAGTCTTGACCCGGTGTTTCTGATAAACGGATATGCCGGCACGGGAAAAACGTCGCTGACGGGCGCGTTGGTGAGGGCGGTCGAGAGCACCGGGCGCAAAGCGGTGTTGCTTGCTCCCACCGGTCGTGCCGCGAAGGTGTTTGCCGCCTACGCCCGTCACCCGGCCTACACCATACACCGGCAGATTTACCGCATGAATGTGGCCGGGATGAGCCATGTGGCCGACAACCCCTTCCGCGACGCCATCTTCATAGTCGATGAGGCTTCAATGATAGGGGCGGGAAACGACGGCGGCGAGAATCTGCTGCAAGACCTCGTCCATTACGTCTATACCGGAGTGGGCTGCCGTCTGTTGCTGCTTGGCGACACGGCCCAGCTTCCGCCGGTGGGGTGTGCCGAAAGTCCGGCTATGGATGTCGATGTGCTGAAAAGTTACGGGCTAAGAGTGAGTCGCGCCGTGCTGACCGACACCGTGCGTCAGGCTTCATCGTCGGGAATACTATACAACGCCACATGGATCCGGCGGGCTATGCGAGCCAATCCTCTGCCCATGCCGCGTTTGTCGGTGTCGGCCTTTGATGATGTGGAAGTCATCGATGGCGAGGAACTTGAAGACGAAATGGGCCGGTGCTACTCTGACGACGGGATAAGGGAGACCGTGTTGATCACACGCTCCAACAAGCGTGCGACGGCTTTCAACCAGGCCATAAGGTCGTCCATTCTCGGCAGAGAGGGCATGATTGGCCGCGACGAGCTGTTGATGGTGGCGAAAAACAACTATCATTGGAGTGCGAAAGTGTCCGGTCTCGACTTTATAGCCAACGGCGATGTGGCCACCGTCACAAAAGTCTATGGCACGGAGCGGCGGTATGGATTCGAATTTGCCGACGTGTCGCTTCATTTCCCGTATCGCGACATCGAGATTGATGCGAAGGTTATCCTCGACACTATGTGGAGCGACTCCGCATCTCTCGGGCAAGCTGAGCTTGCCCAACTTGCTCAGGCGTGTCTGGCCGATCCTGAGTTTGCGCCTGCCGGTGAATCGCCGACGGCTCTGAGGGCTGCGTTGAAATCTTGTCCTTACTACAATGCCCTGCAGGTTAAATATGCTTACGCCGTTACCTGCCATAAGGCGCAGGGTGGCCAGTGGGCCAACGTGTTTGTCGACATGGGCTATATCCCACCCGAGGCGCAGGGTATGGAATTTTACAGGTGGCTATATACCGCTACTACCCGTGCCACTGCCTCGCTCTACTATGTCAATCCGACTGTCGAAGTCAGATGAACCTATCTTAGTCACGGATGTTACAGTTGTTACAGGCTTTGTAATAGCATAAAATATTAGGAATCGGATGTGTGTCATAATATAGTGTATGATTTGTAACAAATGTGTCACTTTTTGTATTTAAATCTATTGCGCTGATTAATAATATTTTAGTCAGAGTATGTAAATTATTTTCCATGCTTTAACATATTTTAATGTCATAAATTATTGTGTATTCAGAATATTGTATTACGTTTGCATTGTCATCAATTTGTAACAACATCGTTTCAACCTTGTGACAACAAAAACGAGCATCGCATAACAACTAAAAACTACGCTATATGGAATCTAACAACTTTCAAGCCAATCTGATGAAGCTACAGGGCAACCTGCTCAACTTCGCGTACATGCTCACCTCAAACCGCGACGACGCCTACGACCTTCTCCAGGACACCACCCTCAAGGCCCTCGACAACAAGGAGAAGTACGTCGACAACACCAACTTCAAGGGGTGGGTGTTCACCATCATGCGCAACATCTTCATCAACAACTACCGCCGCGTGGCCCGCGCCGCCACCGTGGTCGACACCACCGAGAACCTCTACCACCTGAACCTGTCGCAGGACTCCGGGCTGGAGACCCCCGAGGGGTCGTTCGGGGCCAAGGAGATAACGGCCTACATCAACGAGTTCCCCGACGAGTACCGCGTGCCGTTCTCGATGCACGTCGCCGGCTACAAGTACAACGAGATCGCCGAGAAGATGGAGCTGCCGCTGGGGACGGTCAAGAGCCGCATATTCTTCGCCCGCCAGAAGCTCCAGAAACGGTTCGCCGACTACCGCTAAAAACGAAACCCCAGGGCTTGACCGCGGCGGGACTGCAAGACCCGCCACCCCCTCATAACCAAAAGATTTTATTTTTAGATTCCAACCCAAACCGGCCCGGCCGCCTATTTGGCGAGCCGGGCTCATTTATTCAGATCTTTAAGTAGCTTTTTGCCGCACCTTTATTCATGAAAAATCGCTACTTTTGCAAAATATATCCGTAAATCACCGATGACAAAAAAGAAAACAGGCAAAACTGAGAATGTGGCAGAGTTGCCGCCAGAAATAGTCGTGAGCGATTTGGTAACCCCGGCGATGCTTGCCGAGATGGCCGCTGCTCCTGGTCCCGGAGATAATCCTCTGAGGGTGTTGTCGCTGTTTTCTGGCTGCGGTGGCATGGACGCCGGTTTTGAGGGATGGTTTATTGCCCCGCGCAGGTCGTTTCCTGTCGGTAGCCCGCTGGTGGTGAGAAACATCGGCGACGATTGGGCCCTTGTCAGAAAGACGCGTTTCACCACTGTTTTCGCCAACGACATTCTGCCCGAAGCGCGTGCCGGATGGCTCGGTTACATGAGCCGGTTCGGCCATGGTGAGGATATATTCAGCAACGTGAGCGTAGTGGATCTCGTCAAAGCGCATAACGAAGGGAATGAGGTGTTTCCCCGCGACATAGATGTGGTGACGGGCGGATTCCCCTGTCAGGATTTCAGTGTCGCAGGCAAGCGTCTCGGTTTCGAGTCCCACAAAAATCATCTTGGGAAAAAACGTGACGGTGACGACATCGGCCAGCCGTCGGAGGAAAGCCGCGGCAAGCTCTATTTCTGGATGAAGCAGGTCATTGACGCGACCCGTCCCAAGGTTTTCATCGCTGAAAATGTGAAAGGGCTTGTCAATCTTAAAGATGTCAAGGAGATAATACAGCGCGACTTCTCCAACGCGAGCAACGGTTACATCGTGCTTGACCCGCAGGTGCTGCACGCCGCCGACTATGGGGTTCCCGAGTCGCGGGAGCGTGTCATATTCATCGGGTTGCGCCGGGACGCGCTGCGGCCCGACGCTCTCGCTGCGTTAGAGGCCGACGAGATACCGCCTATGTATAACCCCTACCCGCGTCCCACCCATAGCAGGGACGGAAACCCGGCGTTTTGTCCGGCGGTCACCACGGCCGAGGTGCTTGCGTCGCTCCCGGAGCCTGACGAGTCGGCCGACCGTTCGCAACAGACCTATTCCAAGGCCAAATTCATGTCAAACGGATCGCAAGGGCAGGTTGAGATAAAGCTCGACCGTCCGGGGCCTACGATACGTTCTGAGCACCATGGTAACATAGAATTCCGGCGTCTGTCGGCCGAGCATGGAGGCCGGCACAGTGAGGAGCTTGCGGCGGGCAGACGCGAACGACGGCTGACACCGCGCGAGTGCGCCCTCATACAGACGTTTCCTCCCGATTTCCCCTTTGTCAGGACGTCGCCGTTATTCCCCGGCGGAGCCATGAGCGCTTCGGGCGCGTATAAGGTGATAGGCAACGCCGTTCCCCCCGTGCTCGCCTACAACATAGCCATGAGGCTTCAGGAGCTGTGGCCAGTCTTATTTTGATTTGGCGGTAAGGGCAAAAAACTTTACCTTTGCCCCAAGTGTTGTAATTACCAATAATAGAGATTATAAACAAAAAAATAACCATATTTATATATAAGAGATGAATCTTATTCAAGTAAACATTCAGAATGCGCTCGGCACAGTCAGTGAAGCCGACGTGAAAGCTCTGCTTCCCAAGGCAGACGCGGCTCTCGAAACCCTTTATCGCGCCGACGGCGCAGGTAACGATTTCCTTGGTTGGCTCGACCTCCCGTCTCGTTCTAATGAAATTCTTCTCGACGACATACAGGCTACCGCCGTGTCTCTGCGCGAGAAATGTGACATCGTGGTGACCATAGGCATCGGAGGCAGCTACCTTGGTGCTAAAGCGGTTATCGAGGCTCTCAGCGATTCGTTCGCTGCTTATCGACATGACGACAATAACCCCGAAATCCTTTTTGCCGGACAGAATATCGGCGAGGATTACCTGTATGAGCTTCAGGATTATCTCAAAGGTAAAAATTTCGGTATCATTGTTATCTCAAAGTCGGGAACCACTACCGAACCCGCTATCGCTTTCCGCCTGCTCAAAGACCAGCTTGAGAAGGCAATCGGCAAAGACGAAGCGTCGAAGCGCATCGTTGCCGTTACCGACGAGCATCGCGGAGCGTTGCGTCAGCTCGCCACCGAGGAAGGCTACAAGACTTTTGTCATCGAGGACAGCGTAGGTGGACGTTTCTCGGTTCTCAGCCCTGTGGGTCTGCTCCCCATCGCAGTCGCCGGTTTTGACATCAAAGCCCTCATGAGCGGTGCGAAATTCATGGAACTGACGCTCAAGACCCCGTCGGCCGACAATATGGCTGAAGTTTACGCAGCTACCCGCAACGCACTCTACAACGCCGGAAAGAAAATCGAGATTCTCGTTAACTATAATCCCAAACTCCATTATTTCGGTGAATGGTGGAAGCAGTTGTATGGCGAGAGCGAGGGTAAGGAAGGAAAAGGTATTTACCCCGCCGCAGTCGACAATTCGACCGATCTCCACTCCATGGGTCAATGGATTCAGGAAGGTGAGCGCATAATCTATGAGACAGTGCTTTCTGTCGCAGAGCAGCAGCATTCTGTCGTTATCCCCAACGATGCCGCCAACCTTGACGGATTGAACTACATCTCGGGCAAACGTGTCGATGAAGTCAACAAAATGGCCGAGCTTGGCACGCGCATAGCCCACGTCGACGGCGGTGTGCCCAATATGCAGGTCATAATTCCCGCGCTCAAAGAGGAATACCTCGGCCAGCTCATCTATTTCTTTGAGCTTGCTTGCGGCATAAGCGGTTATATCCTCGGTATAAACCCGTTCAACCAGCCGGGAGTCGAAGCCTACAAGCGCAATATGTTCGCTTTGCTCGCCAAGCCCGGTTACGAAAAAGAGACCGAAGCCATCCGCGCCCGTCTCTGATTGCGCTTCCGGCCTTGAAAAAATTGAACGTCACGAAGCTGTGTCGTGATTTATAGACCGTCCCTCCAAAAGTTGAAACCAATACTTTTGGGGGGATGGTTTAATTTATACGGTATAAATCCGGGTTTTAAATTCATCTTCTTTGTCCGTGCCGATGCGGTAGTTTCCGTTTTCAATGTGGAATGGTGATGATTGTCTCGATAGTGAATCGGAACTGTCGGAGAGCAAACATCCGGTTGACCTGGGCCGCCCATGCGTCAAATTCCGTTCTGCCTGAAAAAGTCGGGGTTGACATCGGCTTGATTGTTCATGTCGGAGACTGTCGCGCTCAAAAGCGACAGGAACCGCTGGCGTTCATCGTATGTGTAGCTGTCCATTGTCGGTGTCGGTCAGGCGTGCTGGTTGTAGAGTTCGAGAGTTTCGCGGAGCGAAGTGAGCATCATAGCACGCAGTTCCGGCGGTTCAAGCACTACGATTCCCGTGCCGTACGACAGCAGTTCGCTGACGAAGTCGGGCGTGAGCTTGATCTGATACTGGAATATGGAGAATTTGTCGTGAACCATCTCTTTCTGTGACTGGTGGAGCGGCAGGTTGCGCAGGTATTTGGCCTGTCGGGTATCGGTCCTGATGACTACCCGTTTGGTTTCTCCCTGAGTGAAGACAACCCCGAATGAGTCGCGGCAAAATTCCTCGGCGTTGAAATCCGCGGGAATCTCAAACTGTTCCGGCCCGACGGTCACGTCGCTCATGCGGTCGAGGGCATAGGTTTTAAGCGTGTCTTCCTTGACATTACGTCCTGTGATATACCAGCGTTGACGGAACAATTTCAGGAAATATGGCTCAAGGGTGACCTCGCGCGCCGATGTGCGGCTGAACGGCGCGTAGCTGAACGTCAGCGGTCTGAGTTCTTTCAACGCGTCCATGACGGTGCCCATGTGGTCGCGGGCCGAGGGGATGTCTTCGAGGAAAATGCGTTCCGACACTTTCCGCGAGTCACTAAGCACATTGTTGGTAACCACTGAGTTGAGCAGCCAGTTTGTCACGCTTTCGTTGTGGATGTCCTCGTCGTTGATATAGTATTCAAAGGTGGTCTGGTCGCACTCGATGGTGATTCTGAACAGTTCCTCGATGGCCATGCGGTAATTGTAGAATGTGCGCCGCGGAAGGTTCTCCCCGTTTGAGAACGGGGAGTTGCGCCATCGTCGGTTAAGCTCTTTGCGCGATATGCGGCCATATCTTTTGATTGTGTCCACTATCCATATGTAGCGGCTGAAAAGGTCTTTAGACATATACGATAATAAGAATTATAGGTTGCTGTTACACTGGTCAGACGCCTGCCGTGCCGGGATGGCGCACGCCGATCGACAGGCATCTCAGCCCTATGACGGTGACGGCGGCGTTGATGATGAGAAGTTCAAAACCGGTGTGATATCCGGCGACTTCCCTAAGCACCCATTGCAGGCACCACGACACAACCGGTGCGGCGACGCAGACAAAAGGCACCAAGCGGTCTCTGACTGGCTTTTTCCAGAACATACCATAGACAAACAGACCGAGGATAGGCCCGTAGGTGTAGGACGCGAGTGTGTAGACCGCGCTTATGGCGTCCTGGTCGCTCAGGTAGTAGAATCCGATGATGACAAGGCCCATCATGGCCGACATGGCCACATGGACGAGTTTGCGCACGCGGGCGAGACGCTTGTCTTCGTAACGCTTCTGCCCGTCGAGTATATCGACGGTAAACGACGTGGTCAGCGAGGTCAGGGCCGATCCCGCGGCTGAGTAGGCGGCTGATATGAGCCCGAGCACAAACAGTATGCCCACTATCACGGGCATCTCGTTGTGATGGGCCACAAAGCCGAACACCTCGTCGGTCTTTGCCGGTATCTCCAATCCCTTGTTCTCCATGAATATGTATAGGAGGGTGCCGAGCATCAGAAAGAGGGCGACTACAAAAAACTGCATTATGCCGCTGACTATCATGTTTTTCTGGGACTGGCGCGAGTCGCTGCACGCGAGGTTGCGCTGCATCATGTCCTGGTCGAGTCCGTTCGTGGCTATGGCCATGAACACTCCGGCGAGAAATTGTTTCCAGAAGTAGGTCTCCTCTTTAGGGTTGTCGAAGAAGAACATCCGTGAACTGTCGTGGGCGGCGATGGCCGACGTCATCTTTCCGAACGAGAAACCGAGGTTGGCAGCTACGAAATAGATGCACAGTATCACCGACATGATCAGACAGAAGCTCTTGAGAGTGTCAGTCCATATGAGCGTTTTCACCCCTCCCTGCACGGTATAGAGCCAGATCAAGGCTATAGTCACAATCACGTTGAAGATAAACGGCACATGAAGCGGCTCGAAAACGAGAGCCTGCAACACGACGCACACCACGAGAAATCTCACCGAGGCTCCGAGCATCTTTGACACGAAGAAAAACCATGCGCTGGTGCGGTAAGTCCCGCCTCCGAACCGTTCACCCAGATAGCCGTAAATCGACACGAGGTTGCGCCGGTAGAACAGCGGGACGAGTACAAACGCTATGACGAAATACCCGACTATGAACCCCAGAACCATCTGGAGGTAGGCGTAGCCCTTGCCTGCCACCATCCCCGGCACGGAGATGAATGTGACACCCGATATCGCCGCGCCGATCATGGCGAATGCCACCAACGGCCACGGGGTGCGGCGGTTACCGGTGAAAAAGGTGGAGTTGTCGCTGCGGCGCGACGCGAAATATGATATTATCAGCAGCAGGGCGAAGTAGCCTGCTATGGTGGCTATTACAATCCAGTGGTGTTCCATGTCGGGCGGGTTTCTGTGTTAATGGTTATTCGGCATAAAGTAGATAGGGTTTGCGTTGGCGGCGGAAACGGGCGGTGTCGTCAGCCCATGACGCTTTTATCTGAGCCGCTGACTGTCCGGCGGCGATTTTGCTCCTGATTGACGGGTCGCCTATAAGTTTCTCGAAGAAACCGGTGAAAATTTTATCGCCGAGACCAAGCGCGTTGTAAGCGTCGATGAGGTATTCGAGATTGACCCCTTGGGCTATGATAGCTTCGTTGTCAAGCCCGCGCAGGTCGCGGCCGTGGCATTCCTTGTTGAGTTGCGGCGGGTTTTTCGCTCCCTCGACACTGCGGGGGGTGAAACTGAACGCGTAGCCTTTCATGTCGGGATGGCCGTAGACCTCAAACGGGTAGTCGGTCCCGCGGCCGAGACTAACCGGGGTGGCCTCAAAGTAGCAGGTCGACGGGTAGAGGTAAATCGCCTTCATGGTGCGCAGGTTTGGCGAGGGTGCGACCGGCAGCTCGTAGCGGGTCTGATGGGTATAGTTCAGGCAAGGTATTACGTCGAGTTTCACTTTGCGCCCGTTTTTGAGCCACCCCTCGCCGTTTATCATCAGCGCCATCTCGCCGAGTGTGAGCCCGTGGACGACGGGGATTGGCAGTCGTCCCACCCCCGATGCGTATTTCATGTCAAGTATAGGCCCGTCGACGGTCATGCCGTTGGGGTTGGGGCGGTCGAGCACGACCACCTGTTTGCCTTGCTCGGCGGCGACGTTCATCAGTTGGAGCATGGTGCAATAGTATGTGTAGAACCGCAGCCCCACATCCTGTATGTCGACCACCACGACGTCAAGGTCGCGCATGGCGTCGGCAGCGGCGTTGGGATTCTTGTTGCCGTAGAGCGACACGATTTCCACCCCGGTCTGAGGGTCGCGGGAGTTGCCCACATGTTCGCCGGCGTCCGCGTTGCCGCGGAATCCATGTTCCGGCGAAAATATCTTGGTGACGTTGGCCCCTTTCTCAAGCATTATGTCGAGCGAGTGTCGGCCATCGACAATACCGGTGTGGTTGGAGTAAAGGCCCACCCTCTTCCCTTTGAGCAGGGGTATGTATTGGTCGGTACGGGCTGCCCCGACTATGACTTCGGAGGCGGCAGCGGGAATCAGTGTGCAGATTGTCACTAAAACCAATGTGACGAGCAGGTTGCGGTTCATGGCAGTAGCTTTGATGTCAAATAATTGTGTCGGTTAGGATTTCAAACCGTAAAGTTAATCAAAAATTTCAGTTTTTTTACCCGACATAGCGAAATTAGCGTTATATTTGCTTGTGATGGAGCGTCTGATGCAATATGTGTGGCAGCATAGGCTGTGGAATCCCGCCGGGATGTCCACGGTCGACGGGCGTGCGGTCAGAATCATTGACCCCGGACTGCTCAACACCGGTGCGGGCCCCGACTTTTTCAACGCCAAAGTCTCGATCGGCGGGGAGATGTGGGTAGGAAATGTCGAGATCCACTATCGTGCCAGTGACTGGCGACGGCATGGCCATGACAATGACCCGGCCTATGACTCGGTGATACTCCATGTCGTCGACAGGGACGATATGCCCGTCCGGCGGCATGACGGCCAGATAATCCCACAAATGAGAATGCCTTGCGCGCCTGAGTTCAGCCGGCATTGTTCCGACCTTATGGGAGCGTCTGCTGCGGGGCTGCCGTGCGCCTCCGAGATTGCCGCGATGCCCGGTGTGTATCTCACTGATTGGGTGACCACTCTCGGCTATGAGCGTCTCTACCGCAAAAGCGACCATCTGGCCGACCTCGCCCGGCGGCTAAAAGGTGACTGGGAGGAGATTGCCTACATAACACTGGCGAGAGCTATGGGTTTCGGCGTCAACAACGACACTTTCGAGCGGCTGGCGATGAGTCTCCCCCTTAAATTTCTGCGCAAGCACGGCGATTCCCCACTTTCGGTCGAGGCTCTGTTGTTCGGTCAGGCCGGGTTGCTCGACGGTGCGCCTGAAAAAGACCCCTACGTCGACCGTCTTGTGAACGAATACCGCTTTCTGTCCCATAAGTTCGGGTTGAGGCCGTTGTCGCCCGGCGCCTGGAAACTCGGGCGTATGCGGCCATGGAACTTCCCGCACCGGCGCGTGGCCACTTTGGCCGAGATTGTGGCCCGTTGCGGCCGCATAATGTCATCCCTGCTCGCTATCGACTCTGAGGAAAAAGCCTCCAGTTTTTTCAATTTCGGACTTTCAGGCTACTGGGGGCGGCATTATCGTTTTGGCGCGCCCTCGCCGCATATAGAGAAGGCGGTCAGCGCGTCGTCGGCGCGGTTGCTGATGATTAACGCTGTGGTGCCGCTGCTGCACGCCTACGCCACATCGCGCGGCGACGACTGTTTGCGCGACAGAGCCGTCGAGATGCTGCAGCAGCTCAAACCCGAGAGCAACACCATCGTCACTATGTTTACCGCTGCCGGTATACCCTGCCGCGACGCCTTCACCTCCCAGGCATTGATTCAGTTGCGGCGTGAATACTGCGAGCGGCGCAAATGCCTCTACTGCCGCATCGGCCACCGTATGCTCTCCGCCCGCGCCTACCGCCCCGAATAGAGTTATACTTGTGTTTAATTTGTATTAAACGTGTTTAATAGCTAATTTTGTTGCGTTTAATCACAGTGTATTTATAAATAATGGCCGCTGATGAATTACAAAAATTTCATGGACAAGCACGGTGTAAAATTGTTCAATTTGTTAATTTGGGCTTACTTTTTAGCAAGATTACCTTGGCAGTGTCGAGTAATCGTTGATTGTGCGACTGATTTTACTCGGTTGAATCTGATTGAATTTATGTCAAATTATCAAGGGGGATTTCTGCGGCGAGGTCTTCTTGGTGAATTGCTGTTTTGGTTTACATCTTTCTCACATATTGATTTTAGGTGGTTAGCGATACCTTTGGCGGTTGGGTGCTTTTTGGTGATTGTCTTTTTCCTTTGGAGGAAATTTAAGCAATATCAAATTCATTGGTGGCTTCTGCCCATGTCTTATTGTCTTGGAGCTTCATATGGCTGTTTGATAAGGAAAGATTTTATTATCATTGCATTACTCGCTGTAATGTTGTTTTGTTTGAAATCAGATAAAATTAAACTGGCTTATAGATTCTTGATTGTGACAATATTAAGTGTTATTGTGTTATTGATGTATGAGCCGGCGTTTTTTATGTTTATTCCAATCTTGTGGCTAACGATATGGCGAGACAATCAAATCAATATATCTTTAAAATATATATATATATATACAGGATTGATGATTTTAACCATGATTAGTCTGACATTTTTTGGCATAGGTAATATTGAGACTGCAGAACAAATGCATGCGTCATGGCATAATCTCATGCCCGCACATATTGAGCCTGAAATATCACAAAATGAACGATTCCTTGGGTGGGGATTGGCTGATTCGTTAAAAATGAATGGAAGTGTATTCTTCAGTTTCGGATGGACATCAGAGTTGTATAAAATTATAGTTTTGATTGTTACCCCATATATTTTCATGCGTTTTCCATTTGTAGCCATTTATGGTAAGAAGAGGTTTCCGTGTAGTTATGGTGTCTGGAGTGCGGTGATTTTATTCCAAGTTCTGTCTCAACTCCCCCTGTGGTTGGGTCTGAGCATAGATTTCGGCCGTATGTTCATGCATGTTTTCGTTACTTCTGCACTCTATGTTTTCATTATGCCAAAACGGGTAATAAACAGAACTTTCTCATTCCAAAGTGTTAACTGGGTAGGAAAGTTAAATAATTTTATCGATTGTATTATTCCAAATCGATTACTTACCCTTATGTTTATAATGATGTTTTATGGCGTTGGCTTTTGTGGGTACAATTTACAGAATTTATATAGTAATTCAGTTATAGGTGGAATTTTATACAGCTTGTATTCCAATTATTTAGAGTTTATAGTTGCATAATGAAATATATCGAATTAGTTAGGTTGCTGAGGCCTCAACAGTGGGCTAAGAATCTCTTTGTGTTCCTGCCCATGTTTTTCTATGGTCAACTCACTGATGCGGCCGCTTTGAAAAATGCTGTTATCGCATTTGTGGCATTTTCTTTGGTAGCAAGTTCTGTATACTGTTTTAATGATTTGAAAGATGTTGAGAGTGATAAGCGGCACGAAAAGAAGCGGCATCGTCCCATAGCATCGGGTGCGGTGTCTCCGGCTGAGGCTGTAGTCTGTTGTATTGCTGCTTTTTGTATTGGAATACTTGCTACGTCACTATTGCCCGATTATGCATCTTTGGAATTAGCTTATATCTTGATTGCCTACACGATTATTAATTTGGCTTACTGTCTGAAGTTAAAGCATATCGCTATTATTGATATTGTCATAGTTGCCGTTGGATTTGTGCTTCGAATACTTGCTGGTGGTTTTGCTACTGCAACTCCGATTTCACATTGGATTGTCTTGTTGACATTCCTCTTGGCTCTGTTTTTAGCTGTGGCCAAACGCCGTGACGACGTAATCATTTATGAGCAGTCGGGAGCGAAAATGAGAAGAAATATTGACAGATATAACCGTCAATTCATAGATCTGGCTTTAGGCATCATCTCTACACTCTGCATGATGTGTTATATAATGTACTCAGTAAGTCCTGAGGTCGTTACCCGTTTCGGTACTTCATGGCTATATTTGACTTCGGTGTTTGTTCTGGCGGGAATCCTAAGATACCTGCAGCTCGCCATTGTTGACATCCGAAGCGGTTCACCGACCCAAATACTGCTTCACGACAAGTTCATCCAGATGTGCATTTTAGGTTGGCTGCTTACGTTTGCTTTAATTTTGTATGTGAGATGAACGATAACAAAAAGATTATAGCCGTTTTCGATTTTGACGGAACTATCACCAAAAAAGACAGCATGATGGCTCTTATACGCTATGCCTTTGGCGCAAAGCGGCTTAGCCGGTGGGTAGCATTGAACATCCCTTGGCTTGTGTTGATGAAGTTGGGATTGATGCCGTCGGTTACGGTGAAGGAACGGTTACTCTCATATTTTTTGTGCGGAATGCATTATGATTGTTTTGAAAGAATATGTGATGGATTTTTTAAGACGATCGGCCGTGAGATACTGCGTGATGATGCGTTAGAGTGCATCAGGAGACATAAGGCCAATGGTGACTACACAATAATAGCCTCGGCGAGTGCCGACGTTTGGGTCAAACCGTTTGCCGATTATCTGGGTATTGATAGGTTAATTTCATCGCGTCTTGAAGTATCTTCAGATGGGAAATTAACGGGAAAATTAATTGGAGAAAATTGTAAAGGACGAGAAAAGGTTGCTCGTTTAAAGGAAATATTCCCTGAGCGCACGGGTTATGTTATTGAGGCTTATGGTGACAGCTCCGGAGACAAAGAATTGCTTCAGTTCGCCGATGTCTCGCATTATAAAGTATTTAAAAATTAGAATCGTTATGAATATATTTCTTATTATCGTGAGCGTGCTTCTCAATTGCGGTGCCCAACTGCTGATGAGAAAAGGAATGCTGTGCGTCGGCGAACTTGGTGTCGGCGAGTTTTTTCAAAAATTGGGCGTGATGGTAAGCAACATTTGGTTGTGGGGTGCTTTTCTGAGCTATGCGATAAGCATCATCCTATGGATGGTGGTGTTGTCACGCGTACAGGTAAGTTTCGCTTATCCTTTTCTAAGTATAGGATATGTGGTTGCGGCGATATGTGGCTATTACTTCTTTTCTGAGGATTTGTCTTTGGTCAGAATAATGGGAATAGCTGTAATATGTTTAGGTGTATTTTTAATATCAAGAAGTTGACTATGAAATATATTGTTTTTGGAGGCAACGGATTCGTAGGACGTTACCTGGCTGACTCACTGGGCGAAAAATACGGTTACGGCAAAGTGCTTGTCGTAGATTTACAAGATAATCTCGATAATAGGATTTCATCTAAAGCGTCATACATAAAAACCGATATATGCGATAAAGATGCGTTGGCTCGCATCGAGATGGATAAAGATGATGTGGTTATAAACTTAGCGGCAAATCAGTATCATACTAAAGTGCCGTCCAACCGTGAGGAGTATTTCTTTAGCGTGAATACTGTCGGTACGCGAAACATACTGGAGATTATGGAAAACAAAGGCGTTGGAAATTACCTGATGCTAACGACCGATATGACCTATGGAAAGCCACAGTACCTTCCCATTGATACCAACCATCCGCAAAATCCTTTTGGCCCTTACGGACAGAGCAAGAAAGCCTGTGAAGAACTTTGTCGGGAATATCGTAAAAGGGGTATGAATATAACCATTATGCGTCCCCGCATGATAAACGGTCCGGGTCGATTGGGTATTCTTGTCAAGCTATTTAAACTGATCGATATGGGGCTGCCTGTTCCAACAATCGGCGACGGTAGGAACCACTATCAGATGATTTCTGTGTTTGATTGCGTTTCGGCAATTATGGCGGCGATAGAAAAAGGATTACCGAATGAGGAGTACAATCTTGGCTCAAAAGATTCCCCTGACATCAAAACATTGCTTAAAGGTGTCATTTCTACCGCAGGCTCAAGAAGCATAGTTATATCTACTCCGGGTAAAGTTGTGAAGTCTGTATTGCGCTTGCTTGACAAAATCGGGCTTACGCTGATGTACCCCGAGCAGTTTATGATTGCTGATGAGGAATATGTATTGGACATTAGCAAAACCGAACGCGATCTCGATTGGCATCCCAAATACAATGATGCCGATATGCTTTCTGAAGCCTACAGGATGTACCGTCAGGTTAAAAAATAATCGGTTAGTTGTTGAGGCGGATTACGCGGATGCCTGTCATGCGGTTGCGGCGCAGAAATTCGCGTAGTTCGTGCTGCGACACAACCACTTTCCCTGCCGACGATGAGGCGTGGATCACATGCGGGCGTCCATCGACCATGGTGAGTATGCCGAGGTGGCTCACGTCAAGATCTTTGGCTGCGCAGGTGAAGGCCAGTATGTCGCCTTCGCCGAGAGCGTCTATTACCTGTCGCGAGTCGGTTTTCTCCCATTTTATGTATGGGAATTTGTGACTGCGGTAGCCGAGTTCCACATTTTTGATACCTTCGTAGTTGTTGTCATCGGCCAGTGCCGGGTATGCGTCGCGGTGGCGGCTCATGAAATCGAGGGTCTTTATGGCGTATGACACCGACGGGAGGCAGTCGGTCACCTCGCGGAAATTGCCGCGGTGGTTATTGTTGACGATCCAGTCGCTGATATAGTGCAATCTTGACGGATAGCCGTTCATCTCGCCGCCGCGGTAACGAAGTTTCTCAAGATTATAGATGAAGTCTCGCCACGACGTGCGTCCCTCGCCTGCGGTAAACGCCAGGGCCATGACGGTTTCGACGAACGTTGTGCAATCAAGCTGGTCGAGGTTGACGGTAAGCACCTCCGGTTCACCTTCAAGAGTATGGGCTACATACGGGCGGTCAAGAAATTTGCGGGCGAGCATTGCCACCCTTTGGCCGGGGTCTTTGATTGGCTCGGCTTCGATAAGCAGGGCTGTTATTGCGGTAGTGTCTGTCGTCTCGTCGTGGAATCTGACGCGGTCAAGACCCACTGCCGATGCGGCATCAGCCGCTAAGAGTGCCAATAAGATAGTCAGAATGCGGAGTGATTTCATGGTCAATCGGTTTACCGCGAATTTACGCTATTACCGCCGTTCCCGCAACTAAAATCTTTGATTAGTTTTTTCTTTCTTGGATATAATGACGGATATAATGACGGCCCGGAGCCCCGAGATGGGGTCCGAGCCGTCTGTGTTGTATTGGAGGGTTCAGGGATTAGTTAGTCCAGGTCAGGTTCCAAATTGAGACGCGCTCTTTGTTACCCGTCTGGTTGCCGATGTGGTCGTTGACAATTTCTATCGAGAAGTCGCCCGACAGGTTGACATCCATCGAAAACGACTGGGCTTCACCCTTCTTCACCGGATCGACGTTCACGGTCTGTGTTTTGACTACGGCCCCGTTTTGCATGATGTTGACAGTGAACTGGCATTTGGTGTCGGTAAATGCGAAGCCATAGTTGAATGTCAGTGTCTTTATGCCGCCGGTAAGCGTGGGGGAGATGAGTCGGCCGGGGGTCGACGCTTTTCCGTTCAGGGTGGGGGCGAGAGTGTTGTCGCCACCGATGAACGAGAAGCGGGGATTCTGGTCGGTGCCCGATGATGAGCCGCCGAGTATTATGGAGTTCTCTGCCTTCCAGCCGGTGGCGTTCTCATATGTTCCGTAGGGTGACGCTTTGGGTGTTCCGCCGTTGAATGAGTCGAAGTCCCCTTTGTAGTCTCCCGACGGGGTGGGAGGAGTCGGAGGGGTGGGGGTGTCGCCGGCGTTGAGTTTCACGTCATCGACACACCAGGTGGCGTAGTTGGCATCCTGTGTGGCGGCATACTGGAATCCGATGTAGATGGTGCCGGTGAACTGTTTCAGGTCGATGTTGCCTGAGTTTTTCCAGTCGGAGTAGACGGCCGATGTAGAATATGAGGGGAGTGCGGGAGAGAGTTTCACTTTCATTGTAGCCGTGGCCGGATCGGGTTTGTCGAGAGCGTAGACCTCAAATGTGGTGGTAGTGGCTCCGTAGCCTGCGACCTGGGTGCGGAACGTCAGAGTCTTGTTTGCCACGCCCGCCATGTCGATTGGCGGGGTGAGCAGCCAGGAGTCGAACGGTGCCGTGCCCTTGTATCCGGTCATGGCGGCGTAAGAGTTGTTGGAGAACGATGTCACATACCAGGTCTTTGTGCCTTCAAGCTGTATCTGAGTCCAACCCTGAGGAATCGCGCCCCCTTCAAATGTCTCGTCAATCGAGGTCACTGCGCCCTCCACGGGGGGAGTGATGCCCTCTATTTCCCATTCGGTCGATGCGCCTGAATTGCCCGTTATACCCGCCATTCCGAGTACTTTGGCGAACGTTCCCGTGATCCATATCTGTTTGCCGAGGTTGGCGGGATTGTCACGGAGATTGCCAAGGGTGCGGAGCGGAGTGCCTTGAGGCAGTTCCACGACGACGCATTTGTCAAACTCTTTGACATCGGCCGCGGGTGCTATGACGAGGGTGTTGTTGAGTGTCACCTCTGCGCCCCATTCGATGTCGGCGTTGCTTGTGACGTTGGTGACTTCGGGGGCGACGGCTCCGACGATGTAGCCGGTCATCCATCCCGATTTAGAGGTCTGGTCGTTGACAAACTTGACAACCTCTGCCGTGGTGTAGGGAGTTTCGCGGGTTCCGCGTGGGAGGGTGGGGTTGCCGAAGTTCATGCAGTCGTCGGCGTCGTTGAGCACAAGCTGCCAGTTGGCCGACGAGCCGTTGCTGTAGAACGACAATATGCCGCAGACGTCGCCCGACCCTTCGGGAAGCATTTGGCTCCAGAAACTTGAATAGCCGCTGGTGCGCACGGCCACTACGGTTGTCGACGCTCCGTTGCCCTTGCTGTCCACGAGGTTTTGGTTGACGTTTTCGTGATAGGTCGAGAAGGTCTCTTTGCCGCCGTTGACAAACGAAACATTGTTGAATCTCACGAATTGGCTCTGGTATTTGACGCAGGCATCTTTGTCTATCGACATAAATTCGTCAAAATTGTCGAATGTGAGGGTGTCGATTTTGGCTGTTTCTGGCAGCCCGTTAAGTTCGGCGTGTACAGCGAAAAGCTCGCGGCTCATGAAGCTGGCCTGAGTGCCGTCAAGATACTCTTTTGATATGCCAAACTGCATCAGCCCGGCATATTTTCCGATTGTCAACCCGGTCACGTCGACAACTATCTCCTGTCCCACGCGGTAGTGCTGGGTCAGGTTGTATGAGTCAATCGAGAAGGTGATGGCTCCCGTTGCATCCTGAAGGATGAGATTTTTGAACACATTTCCGGCCTCGTCCGACGAGATCACGCGCCCGGCTATGATGTAGTGGCTGCCGTCCTCGCGGGTACCTACTTCGGTGGTGTAGTTGATGAGGTCTTGCCAGAAGATTTCTTTCAGTTCCTTGATTGTGGTGTTGGGCTGCAGCGTAGCCACGGGTATCTCAAGCCCGGGGGCGTCGATGTCATCCTGGCATGATGTCACCCCTGCCGCGGAGGCAGTGAGCAGTGTCAGCCCTATGATATATTTTAATCTGTTCATTTCAAGTCGTTGTTGATGTGGTTAAAATCAATTGAATCCTTGGCAAGCGTCAGTGTCGTTGAGCACGAGCTGCCAGTCGGTGGCGTAGTAGCTCAGGATTGCTGTGACGCTGCCTGTGCCGGCGGGGAGTATGTTGCTTTGGAATGAGGCGTAACCGCTGTTGCGTACCAGGATTTTCTTGCCCAATGCGTCGATGAGGTAGCGGTTGGTGTTGGTCTGCGGCTCTGCGTAGGTCAGTGAGCCGCCGCCGTCCCATGTCATGTTCTCGAGTTTCACCATGCGGCTCATCAGATTGCGGCGTTGATCAGCGTTAGCGTTGGCCGCTGTCAGTTCAGGGATGGTGACTGTGGTCACTTTGACAGCCGAGGGGTCGGGGGTGCCGACTTTCACGGTTTTTTCGGTGAAATCCTCTTTTTCCGCGAATGTCATCGACGGCGCGCCGTTGAATTCACCGAGACCGCCGAGCTGGAACAGGTTGTTGTACATCCCGGCATACAACCCCGTGACCTTGATCAGGATTTCCTGTCCTACGGGATATTCGAGATAAAGATTCTTTGCGTTGATGCCGATGGTGAGACCTTCACCGGTCTCTGTATCCTGGATGATGAGATTTTTGTAAACGTTTCCTGCAGCGTCCGACGACACCACGCGTCCGCGTATCACCATATCCTCGTCATTGGCTGTTTTGCCCACAAGTGTCGCGCTGTTGCGCTCGCTCGACCAGTAGAGCTGTTTGAACTCGGCGATGGTGGTGTTGGCTTCAAGTTCCGAGGGGTCGACGGGTGTGTCTACGCTCCAGTCCTCAAAGTCGACGCCGGCGAGATTGTTGAGCATGAGCTGCCAGCCGTCGGTGCCATAGTAGCTGAGTATACCTGTCACTGACCCGGTGCCTTTGGGAAGGACTACACCCTGGAATGTGGCGTGGCTGCTGTTGCGTACTATGATGCGGTTACCTTCGGAGTCCTTGATGTAGCGGTTGGTGTTGTTGGCAACCGATGCGGGTTCGGCGAAGGTGAGCTTGCCGCCGCCGTCCCAACGCACATCTTTGATGCGGACTATGCGGCTCATGTAGTGACGGCGTTGCTCAGGGTTGTTGTTGGCGGCGCTAAGCTCGGCGAGTGTCACCTCGGTGGTGTCAATCTCCTGCCAGTTTGACAGACCGTCACACCAAGCGTGTTCCTTGAATGTCGAGGCAGCCGCGAAAGTCATCGACGGCGCGCCGTTGTATTCGCCCAGGCCACCGATCTGGAACAGATTGTTGTACATTCCGGCATAAAGCCCGGTGAGGTTGATGACCACTTCCTGTCCGATCTGCCATGTCTTGTAGATTGACGTGGTGTCAAGGCTGATGGTGAGTCCGTCGCCTGTCTCAAGGTCTTGGATGACGAGGTTCTTATAGATATTTCCTGCTGAGTCCGACGACACCACGCGGCCGCGTATGATGATATCTTTGCCGTCGGCGGTCTTTCCTATCTCGGTCGCGCTGTTGCGCTCATCAGACCAATACGGTGAGGTCTTTAAGTCGGCAATGGATGTGTTGACAGTGATTCCTGCCGGCACTGAGGGTACGACGCTCGGAGGTGTATCCCAATCATCGTCGCAAGCTGTGAATCCGGCGAATGCCAACAATGCCGATGCTATATATAATAATTTATTTTTCATTGCTTTAAGTGATGGTTAACGTTAGTAACGGGAATTAGAATCTCACACCGACGTTGAAGAACACCCTTGTGCCCTGTGCGTAAAGATAGCGGTTGGGGTACTTGGTGCGGTCGTAGGTCTTGATGTCCATTCGGCTCTGTTGGTAAGCGTAGGTCACCACATCCTCGTTGTTGAGGATGTTGTTGATGTTGAGGTTGAAGTTCATCGACACCTTGCGGTTGATGTAGAGAGTCTTGCCGATGGAAAGGTTGAGTGAGAAAGAATTCTTGAGTTTGTCCTGTGTCGACATCTCTTTGGTCTTCTCCTTAAGCCATTGTTCCTCGTCGGGAGCAACATCGGGCCCGGGCCATGCGGTGTACAGGTCGGGTAGGGCGGTGTGGTACACCGGCGACAGATTGACGTATGCGTCACCCTGCCATGTGGCGTTGATGTTGAAATACCAGTTTTTGGGAGCGGCCCAGTCGAGGCCGATATTGGAGGCATACTGCGGGGTTGAACCGACGTAGTAGTTCTTCAGATATACCTTTTCGGTGTAGTCGGCATAGATGCCGTTCTCGGGCGAACCGATACAGGTGGGGTTGTTCTTGTACTGGTAGCGGGCATAGGTTCCGGCCGCTGTCGCTGTGAGCGACGGGGTGATTCGGTAAGCCATGCCGAGTTCCACACCTTTGAACACCTTTTTCGCGCCTTTCAGCACATAGTTGACAAATGTGTTGTAGCGGTCATCGTAAAACGACGAACGCTCCGTCAAGTCGCTCAATTCGGTGTAGAATCCCGAAATAGCGCCGCGGAAACGACGGTAGTTCCAACCGTAGGTGAAATCGGCTGAGAGTATGCGCTCGCTTTTGGGGTCGTCGACGGCGGTGTCTTTCACGCGGGGTGAGATATAGATGTTGTCGACGAGCGGGGCGCGGGTCGCGTATTCACCGTGCACCATCACGAAGTTGTGACCGTCTACTTTGTAGACTGCGCCGGCCTTTATGGCTCCGTCGTCAAAGCGATGGGTCTTGCCCTTGCCGAGTGAATTATCGGGGGCGCGGCCGTTGCGCATCTTTCCGTCACGCTGGAACTGGGTGTAGCTGATTTTCAGGCCATAGTTGATGTCCCATTTGGGAAGTGTGATGACATTCTGGAGCCATGCTGTGGCCTGGAGGGCGTTGATGTTGTAGTCATAACCGAAGCGGTCACCCTTGCCGACGCGGCGGTTTGGATGGTCGAGGTCGTTCTGAAGCATCTCAGGATCGAGAGCGATGTCGCGGTCGCTGAACGGGTCTATGTCAACCCAGAACTCGCCGCCGAGCAGGTCGCGGATGGTCTTGTAGAACGAAGCGCGTGTGTAGTTCAACGACACACCGGCCTGCACGCTGAGATTATCGGTCAGGCGATGGTTCATGTAGGAGTTGAACAAGGCGTTGAACTGATTGCTGTGGCGCTTCTCCTGAATGTAGCTTGATCCTTTTTTCTGATCGTCGGGGAGGTTCTCGTTGGCCAGGTTGTTGAGGTAGTTGGCCTGATACAGGTTATCCCATTTGATCTGTCGGAAAGCCTCGTTGTTTTTCCATAGCTCGGTGTAGAACTCTGACTGCGCCGTGGGTTCCCCGTCGTCGAGGAAATAGGAGGGGAGGTAGCGGTAGTAGGTGGGATTGGGATCGGGGGCCTTGTAGTAGTTGAGGGCCGATGACGAATAGTTGACCCAGCGAGCTGTCAGCGAGGTGTTGGCCGATGTCTTGGTGTCTTTGTAGAGCCAGTTGAGCATGAAGGTGGGATCAAACGACTCGATGATTCTTGCCGAGCGCTTTTTGCCGTCCTGCCAGCCCCAGTTGGGATTGTAGAGGTTGGACCCTACGAGGTCATATGCCTCCTGATAGGTGGGTGAGCCGTTGGCGCGCTGTGTCGGGCCGCCGAAGGCTGTCAGCATAAGCGAGTGATTCTTGTTAAGAACTTTCTCCACTGAGAAGAACAAGCCTCCCGAGTTGTAGAACGTGCCTTCAACGACACCCTCGTCTGAGTAGCGTCCGATGCCGGCAACGGTAAATGCCCAGCCGTGCTTGTTGACTCCTGTCGAATAAGAGGCCATGGCGCGGAACATATAGTTGCTGTTGGTGTAGGCGGCCGACCCGTTGAAGCCGGGGGCGTAGGCCGAGGCTGCGGTGTTATAGTTGATGCTGCCGCCTATATCGCCGAAACCGTAATCAGCCGCTCCGAGTCCGAGTGTGGTGGTCTTGTTGCGGAAGGCGCGGCTTGTCAGGCCCATCAGGGTCGAGAAGTTGAAGCGGCCGCGTATGAGGTCGTTGAACGACACGCCGTTGATATAGACCTGCTGATACTCGCTGTTGTAACCGCGGTAACGGAAATACATCGGCCCGAAATTGTAGCTCGCAGTCGAGTAGTACACATCGTCGGCCGCTCCCGTCAGAGCCGCCAACGACTGTGAGTTGCCTTCCTCATCTTCGAGCACTGCCTCGTCGAAGAGCATATCCTGGTGCTCCTCGAAAAACTCTCCGCCGGCCATCTCGTTGTAAAGTTTAATCGTGCCGGCGTCGACCGATTGATTGTTATATAGCTCCACAGCTTTGGAGCCGGAAGCGTAACCGTTGGCGTTGACAAAAAGCACCACGGCTCCTGCTGGGGCCTTGCTGACGCTGAAATCACCGGCGACACCGGTAGTTACGTTGATTCCACCGTCGCCTATGGTCACTGATGCTCCCGGGATGGGATTGCCAGTGTCGGCGTCGACCACGCGTCCCGTGACAGAGGCTGTCTGGGCCAATGCCGGAACCGCGACCGATAACAGTAACAGTAAAAACAGTTTTAATTTCATAAAATAATTATGTTAATGTTTGATTTGTTTTCGAGGAATTTTTTTTGCTATATGTAGGCTTGTCGCAACGCATGGTTTCAAATCATCGTCATAAAGCTCAAAACCCACTTGTTTAGTATACGGTGTCAATTAGTGCAGGTTAACTATACCGTCCCAAAAGTAATCATTATTTTTTATTTTTTATTCATTTTTTCAGAAAATTCTCTTTATCTTTACGCTCTCGTTACGTTGTTGCGGGCGGGTTAACGCTAACATTGAAAATAAACACTACCTAACTAATCACCGAAATAATGAAAAAATTTATTCTGTTGTCATTTTTCGCCCTGTTGGGGCTGATGTCGGTCTCGGCTCAGGAGAGCCACGGCAGGAAATATAAGGTGTATGGAGTCGCTTTCTATAACCTTGAAAACCTTTTCGACACGATAAACAACAACGGAAAATATGACCTGGAGTTTTCCCCGCAAGGCGCCCGCCGTTGGGACGGTCGAAAATATTGGTCGAAAATCAACAACCTTGCCCGCGCTATTGCCTCGATGAAGACCCCGACGACCCCCATGGGGCCCGCAGTCATCGGCGTCTCTGAGATTGAAAACCGCTCCGTGCTCGAGGATCTGGTCGCCGACCCGCAGATTTCCAAATGGAACCTTGAGATTGTGCATCACGACTCCCCCGACCGCCGCGGTGTCGATGTCGGTCTGCTGTATAACCCGCGTTTCTTCACGGTCGAGGGTGTGACAAACCACCGGTTGCGCATAGAAGGCTACGAAAGTTTCCGCACCCGTGACCAGATGTGTGTCGTGGGCCGAATGGCCGGAGAGCGTCTGGCGGTCATTGTCAACCACTGGCCCTCGCGAATCGGCGGACAGGAACAATCGTCTTATCTGCGCGAGGCGGCAGCAGCCCTCAGCAAATCGATCGCCGACTCGCTTTGGCGCATAGACCCGTCGATGAGTGTGATTGTGATGGGCGACCTTAACGACGACCCACAGGACAAATCGTGCGCAAAAGTGCTCGGTGGCAAGAAAAACGCGGCCGACGCCGACCCCCACGGATTTTATAACCCCTGGTGGAAGGTGCTCGACAGCGGCGTCGGGACGCTCGCCTACAAAAGCTCGTGGAACCTCTTTGACCAGATTGTGATTTCGGGCAATCTCGCCAACGCTCCCGCCGGCAAATTGCAATATTGGAAATGTGAAGTGCTCAACCGCGATTTCCTGAAAGACAAAAACGGTAACCGTCAGGGATACCCTCTGCGCACATTCTCGGCCGGTGTCCATCTCGACGGATTTTCCGATCACTTTCCAACCGAGATTTTCTTGCGAAAAGCTGTAAATTAACAAAATTTTAACACATACCGATTGCTTATCTCACAGCTAACCCCTACTTTCGCAGTTCGGTAACAGGAATAATGTTAACCCTTAAATATAAATTTTTATGAGAAAATTATTACTCTCCATGATTTGCGCGGCCTCGTTGACGGCCTACGCAGGCACAGGCACCGCCGCCGATCCCTATTCGGTGGCCGAAGTCATCGCCATGGGGGCAGACCTCAATGTGGCGAGCGCATCAGTCAAAGGCTACATTGTCGGTTATGTCAACGGACAAGTGATAACTACCGGTGCTACATTCAACGCCACAGGCGCATCCGCTTCAAACGTGCTGATCGCCGATGCCCAAAACTGCACCGATGTTACGGCTTGCGTACCCGTGCAGCTCGTGGCCCAGACTGATATCCGCTCGAAGGTCAACCTTAAAGACAACCCCGGTAACCTTGGCAAAACGTTGACCATCACCGGCCAACTCATCAAATATTTCGGCGTTCCCGGAGTGAAAGCCCCCACGGCCTACACCCTCGACGGTGCCGGTGTGACACCTCCTCCCACTCCCCAGGGGCCCGTGACCTCACTCGACGAGAATTTCGACGCAGGTTCTATACCCGCCAACTGGTCGCAGGTACAGGTTGCCGGCAACAAGAGCTGGTATACCCCCAGCTTCCAAAACAACTATTACGCCGCCATGACAGGTTACAAGGGTACAGCTCCCTTCGACCAGTGGTTGCTCACCCCTGCCATCGACATGAGCAAGGTGACCGACAAGACCCTCACTTTCGACACTCAGGTCAACGGTTATGGCTCGACCACCTCGGTGCTTGAAGTCTATGTGCTTTCATCCAACGATGTAGCCACTGCCACCAAGACCAAACTCAACCCCACCCTCGCCGTAGCTCCCGAATCGGGCTATTCATCGTGGGTCGCATCGGGCAACCTCGATCTTAGCGCGCAGAGCGGCACCGTCTACATCGGTTTCCGCTATTACGCCACCGAGGATGCTAACTATGCCACCTGGTGTGTGGATAACGTAAAACTTAATACTGGCGCGACTCCAACCCCCGAGGCCACCGAAGTCAACTCAATCGCCGAGTTCCTCGCGCTTCCCCTTGAGTCGGTAGGTAAAATCAAATGCCCCGTCACCGCTGTTTATCAGAATGGCAGCTACCTATATGTGACCGACGGCACCACCCCGCTTCTCGTCTATGGCAAGCTCAACAGCACATATAAGAACGGAGATGTCATCGCCGCAGGTATCACCGGCACTAACTTCAATTACTCTGAAGGCCAGCTCCAGATGAGCAACCCCGACGCTACAACCTTCGGCGCGCCCACAGCAGGCACCGCGGTTGAGCCTGAGGTATATCAGATCGAGGAGCTTTCAGCCGACATGGTTTCAAGCTACATAAAGATTCTCGGTGTCAAGGTCGTGGCCGGAGCAACCGATAAAGAATTTACTCTTAGCGACAATACAGGCGACATCGCTCTCTATAACCAGTTTGGTGTGAGCGTCGGCGCAGGCGAGAACCTGACTTTCACCGGCGTTGTCGGTGTGCATGGCGGTAAACTCCAGGTACTTCCCGTGGCAGATCTTGGCGAAGGCGGCGGCCCGACTCCTCCGACTCCCTCAGATCCCAACGTGGCTTACTTCTTCGCTCCATCATTCGAGGGTAAGACAGGCTGCGCCCTGATGAACAAAGACGGTTCGACCACTCTCACCAACGACGATACAAAAGATGAAACCAAGGGTCTCAACGACAAACTGTTCACCGAGAAGGGAGTTTCTCTCAAGTTCGCTCACGGTACAGGTGAATATTATGTTTCATCGTTCGGCAACCAGGTACGCTGGTATCAGGGTGAGACAGCTACGCTTACCCCTGCTGCCGGCGTGACCATCATCAAGGTGTTCGTTCAGACGGTCGCTAACTCAAAGGGCGCTTTCACCGCCGAAACAGGTACGGTAGAAGGTACCGGCGTTGGTGCGGCTAACCCCATCACATGGACAGGTTCAACCACTTCGGCTCTTGTCCTGACCTCTGCAAAACAGATTCGTTTCAGCTACATCGAGGTTACAACCAAAGGATTCTCGGGCGTTGAAAATGTCACTGTAAGCGATGAGAACGCTCCTGTTGAATACTACAATCTCCAGGGTATCCGCGTCAGCAATCCCCAGGGCGGTATCTTCCTCCGTCGTCAAGGCAACACTGTTACCAAAGTGCTCGTGAAATAACGGCATAGCTGACACGCTATAAATTAACCGATAACGGCATGAGAGTTTCGACCCTCATGCCGTTATTATGTTTGTTTTTATTTTTTTGTTTTTGTTGACAAAAATTTATTAGGAATACCGCCTGCGATTCATTAACTTTGCAACGCCTGACTGAAAAACTATTCGTAGCGGAGTGCAAAAAGATATTATCTCCGATTATATCATGAGAAATAAAATGGCTCTAAGCCATTGTTTTCCACTCAGTTCGTTGGCTTCTGATAAATTTTTCAGTGCGGCTTTGCGCCGGGCGTGTAAGGTAGCCCTATGCGATAATTATAATAACGTTTTGTTAGACACGAAAATATATACTTGAATTTTGGTTATGAGGGAGGTGCGCTTCTGTGAAGAAGTGCACTTTCGTTTTTTTTTTATACCCTTCACCAGCGCGCATTTATATAGGCTATGACCACGTCGGCCAAGGCTTCCATCGGCATCAGTGAAGAATCGAGCGTGAGGTCATAGCTGCGCGCGTCGCCCCAGCGTTTGTCGGTGTAAAAATTGTAGTAGTTGGCGCGTAGTTTGTCGGTGCGCTCAGCCAGAGCGCGTGCGCGGGCCGGATTCTGACGGCTGTCGTCACAGTTGCTTCGCTTCATGATGCGTCGGCACCTGACGTCAATCGGGGCGTGGACATATATGTTGGCTACCTTTGGGTGGTCGCGCAGGACGTAGTCGGCCGACCGCCCGACGATAACGCAAGATCCGCGCGAGGCAAGCGACCTGATCACGTCACACTGGGCTTTGTAGATGCTGTCGTCGCTTATCGAGGTCGAGCCGGCATAGTAAGACATCGGGTTAGAGCCGAGATTGAACGAAAAAAGCCCCGAGATAAACGATGGGAACCGTTCGTCGGCTTTCTCAAAAAATTCGGGACTGACGCCTGCCTCTTTGGCAGCCTCTACGAGCAGTTCTTTATCGTAGTACGCGATGCCGAGCTTGCGGGCGATAGTGCGGCCAAGCTCGCGGCCACCTGCGCCAAATTGGCGGCCTATGGTGATTACAAAGTTTTCCGTGGTCATCTGATTATGTGAGTTTAATGGCAAAGATACGCGAATTTTGCTGATTTTGGCCGAATTTATTAATTTTGTCGTTGACGAAGTTTTTTCCGGCAAGCCGTTACCGGCCGCCGGCATATTAATGTAACTACAACGACATTACGGTGGCTAATTACGACCTCAGCGCGCTCCACGAGCGTTTGCTAAAGATTCTTTTGGCCTTTGATCGCGTCTGTGGCGAGCATGGGTTGCGTTATTGTATATGTGGCGGCACCATGATTGGTGCTGTGCGCCACAAGGGGTTCATCCCGTGGGACGATGACCTCGATGTCTCTATGCCGCGTCCCGACTACGACAGGCTGATAGCTCATGCCCGCGAGTGGCTTCCCGAGCCGCTTGAACTGGTTTGTGCGGAGCTTGACCCCGAATATCCGTTGCCGTTCGCAAAAATTCAGGATGCGTCGACGACGCTCATAGAACGCCCCCATCTCTATTATCTCGGCGGTTGTTATGTCGATATTTTCCCGTTTGACGCATGGCCTTCAAACCCCTTGGCGAGACGTTGGCAGGCCGTGAGCTACCATTTCCTGAAACAGGCGTTGTATCTGGTCCACCGCGACCCTTACAAGCATGGCCGAGGCCCGAGTTCATGGGCGCCGTTGCTGGCGCGCAAGCTGTTCACCATGCAAGGCTTGCAGCGAGCCATACGCAAAGTATTGACGCGCTATGATTACACATCGGCATCGTTGGCTTCAAGCTATACCGATGGAATCGGCAAGGTGCTTCCCAAAGAGATAATCGACACATACGGCCCTATGGAGTTTGAGGGCCACACCGTTCAGGGTATCACACATTTCGACCCCTATCTGAAATGTATGTATGGCGATTACATGACTGTCCCGCCGGTGGAGAAACGGGTGCAACATAATTTCCATTATCTTGATTTCAACCGGCCTTATCGCGAATACCGCCCTGTCGATAAATGACGGCGTTACTCCAGGTCAGTCGAGAATCACGTTATATTTGTTGAGCATGAATGCCGGGTTGTATGACAGCTTGGCTTGACGCAGTCCCGGGTCGCCGCAATCTTCCTCCCGGTTGATGTAGGCTATTCCGTGTTTTGCGGTCATTTTGGCTGCAAACAGCTTGTTGACGGTCTCGCCGGCTCCCGTTATGCCGTGATCCATTTTCTCGATATGAAGATAGAGAGTGTCGTCAATGACCTCGCCGATTGTGAACGCCGCTATCGGCCCTTGGGGCGACAGGCGCAGAACGGCCCCTTCAAACGGGTAGGCCGCATAGTTGTCAAGCACTTGCGCTACTTGCGCCAGCTCGGCTCGTGCTGTGTCGGTGTTGTCATGTTCGAGAAACATGAGGAAATCCAACACTTCGGGTATAATGTCGGCGGTCAGCGGGAGCAGAGTTGCCTCAGGGTGTTCGGCCGTGAAACGGTTGACGTGATTGCGTTTCTTGTTGAATTTCTTGCCGGTGAGTGTGGCGAGTTCGTTGGCATTGTAGATGTAGTCGGCCCAGTCGGTGAGTAATTCTACCGTCGACCGATGGCCTGCGATAAGATGCTCCACCTGCTCCTCAGGAATAGCCGAGAACCGCGGGCGCAGTCCGTGAGCCGCGCAGTATTCCTCAATCAGGCCCACCGCTTTTCCTGTCGGCATGGCACCGATGGGGAGTGAGAATGCCGTCGTCGACCGATCGTTCTCGGTCAATCCCTTTATGAAAAGAGTGTCGCCGATTATGCAATGTTCATATTTGAAATAATCTATCCACATATAGATGCCGCCTATGGTGTAGTCGCAGGTGCGGCTTGTCGATTTTCTCAGCACGCGGTTGATTGCCGGGATGTCGGAGAGTGTGATAGGCGAAAATCCGAGTCTCGGCTGTGAACGGCGTATGGGTTTCTTGCTGATGGTCGAATAAGTAAAAGGATAGTACATATTTTCTGTGTCTATAGCTTGGTTGAAACGTGAATAATCATTTTTCTTTACTATCAAAACAGAAAAACACACCCTATGGTTGAGGCATCCCTTTGTTTTTGTTATTTGTTCGACAGCGGCTACCGAACCAATCGACAATGCCATTGTTGGTAATTGAAAGATGAGGCACTGTAGCAGTAGTAGTTTTTATAATGCAGGCGACCCGGCCGCGGCCCCCAAGGGGTAGCAGCCGGGCCGCTATTTTTGCGGAGTTCCCGGATGAATCGGGGTGAGGGTTATTCCTCGGTTTCTTCCTCTTCCTTCATGTTGTGGAACACGTTCTGCACATCTTCGTCCTCCTCGAATTTGTCGAGCAGTTTCTCGATGGTAGCGCGTTGTTCGGGGGTGACCTCCTTGAGGTCGGTGGTGGGGATACGCTCAAACTCTGAGCTGATAATCTCAAACCCGTTCTCCTCAAGATATTTCTGGATGTGGGCATATTCTTCATAAGGCCCGTAGATGACGATTTCCTCCTCGTCGATGTCAAAGTCGTCGCAACCGAAGTCGATCAGCTCCAGTTCGAGGTCTTCGATTGAAAGGCCCTCTTTGGGTTTGATTTTAAACACGCTCTTGCGGTCAAACAGGAACGACAGCGAGCCTTGTGTGCCGAGCGAGCCGCCGTGCTTGGTGAAGTAGGAGCGCACGTTGGCCACGGTGCGGGTGTTGTTGTCGGTAGCGGCTTCTACCACGATGGCGATGCCAAAGGGGCCGTATCCCTCGTAGGTGATTTCCTTGTAGTCGCCGGCATCTTTGTCGGTTGCCTTCTTGATGGCGCGCTCAACGGTGTCCTTGGGCATATTGGCGGCCTTGGCGTTCTGCATCAGCGCGCGGAGGCGGGGGTTGGTGTCGGGGTCGGGTCCGCCGGCCTTGGCGGCGATGGTGATTTCTTTACCTATGCGGGTAAATGTGCGCGACATATTGCCCCAGCGTTTGAGTTTTCTTGCTTTGCGGTATTCAAAAGCTCTTCCCATATTGTTGTGATATTTTGTTTAGATTATATGCGAGTAAAAAAATCATAAGTGGTCAGTTATCTCAACGAGGCGCCGAGACGCTTTTCGAGATTTGCCACGATTTTAGCCATGACAGCTTCTATCTGCTTATCCTGAAGTGTCTTCTCGTCATCCTGTAGAGTTATGGCGATAGCGTAGGATTTCTTCCCGGCGGGGAGGTTTTTCCCCTCGTAGACGTCAAACAGTGCGACATCCTTGAGAAGTTTGCGCTCGCTTTCGCGCACGGTGTTCTCGACCTGTTCCATAGTCACCGCCGAGTCGAGCAGCAACGCAAGGTCGCGTTTTACCTCCTGGGTCTTTGGCAGCGGCGTGAAAGTCACCTTCTTCTTGAGCGCGAGTTTCACCAAAGCGTTCCAGTCGAGCTCGGCGAAAAGCACGGGTTGTTTTATGTCGCAGGCTTTCAAAATCTGTCGGTTTACTATCCCCATTGTTCCGAGAGCCTTGCCTGAGCGGGTGGCGATTGTGATGCCTGCCGAATAAATATCGGTTGGAATCTCGGTCTTCAGGCTGATTTCACGAGTGTTCAGTCCCAATCGGGCTAACACGTTGGCCACTATGGCCTTCAGATCATAGAATGTGGCTTCCTCGGCCTGGCGGTTCCACCCGCCTTGGCGCAGGTTGCCGGTGAGCCACAGCCCGAGGCGCGCGCCCTCGCTATAGGGTGCGAGCGGTGATTCGGCGGTGCTGACGGCTTCGGGGTTGCGGAAGTAGACGTTGCCAAACTCATACATCATCAGGTCGGCTGCGCGGCGGTTGATGTTGTGGGCAAGCGATTCAAGGCCGCCGAAAAGCAGTGTCTGGCGCATCACGTTGAGGTCGTTGCTCAACGGATTGAGCAGTTTCACGCAATGGTCGGCGGGGTAGGTCGACAGTCCGTCGTAGTACCCCTCGGCGGTGAGCGAGTTGTTGAGTATCTCGTTGAATCCGGTTGCGGTGAGTTGGTCGGCTATAAGGCGGCGCAGGTCATCGCTGCTGTCGGTGAATGTCTTGAACGACAGTGATGAGTGGACCGTTGACGAATATTCGACATTGTTGTAGCCGTAGATGCGCAGCACATCCTCGATAACGTCGCAGGGACGCTGCACGTCGACGCGGTAGGTGGGCACCTCAAGGTCAACCTCCCCCTCGCGGCGCCCGGTGATGGCGATCTCGAGCGAGCCGAGTATGGCGTCGATTTCATCGGCGGGGATATGCTTACCAATTAGGGCGTCGGCCTTGGCATATTGGAGAGTGACCTTGAACGGCTCTATTTTTGATGGATATATGTCTGCTATGTCGCCGCAGATTTCACCACCAGCAAGTTCCTTGACGAGCAGAGCGGCAAGTTTCAGGGCATAGACAGTGCCGTTGGGGTCTATACCGCGTTCGAAGCGGAACGACGAGTCGGTACTCAGGCCGTGTCGGCGGGCTGTCTTGCGCACCCAGGTGGGGTTGAAGTATGCGCTTTCGAGGAAAATCGAGGTGGTGGTGTCGGTCACGCCCGAGTCGAGGCCGCCGAACACTCCGGCGATGCACATCGGCTCCTCGGCGTTGCATATCATCAGGTCGCGGCTGTCGAGCTTCCGCTCCACGCCGTCGAGAGTGGTGAACCGTGTGCCCTCGGCGCAGGTTTTGACCACGATTTTTTCACCTTTGATTTTGTCGAGGTCAAAGCAGTGCATCGGTTGGCCTATGCCGTGGAGTATGTAGTTGGTTATATCGACTATGTTGTTGATGGGGCGCAATCCTATCGCGTTGAGGCGGTCCTTGAGCCATTGCGGGCTTTCGGCCACTTTGACGCCGCGGATTGTCACGCCGCTGTAGCGCGGGGCTGCCTCGGTGTTGTCGACCTCCACGCTGATCCCACCGTCGGGGCGGTCGGTCTTGAAGCTGTCGACGTCGGGACGGTGGAGCTTGCCGTCGGCGGCATGGCGCGACAGCCATGCGTTGAGGTCGCGGGCCACCCCGTAGTGTGATGCCGCGTCAATGCGGTTGGGGGTGAGGTCGACTTCAAGCAGATAGTCGCTTGAGAGGTTATAGTATTGCGATGCGGGTGTGCCGGGGGCTACCTCGTCGCTGATGACTATGATGCCGTCGTGTGATGTGCCGACACCAATCTCATCCTCGGCGCAAATCATGCCGAGCGATTCTACGCCGCGTATTTTGGAGCGTTTGATCTGAAATTCTTTATCGCCGTCGTAGAGGGTTGTGCCGACGGTAGCGACTACCACGGTCTGGCCCGCTGCCACGTTGGGAGCCCCGCACACAATCTGTGTCGGTTGGCCGTCGCCGAGGTCAACGGTTGTGATGTGGAGGTGGTCGCTATTGGGATGCTCCTCGCAGGTCAGCACTTTGCCGATGACGATGCCGCGCAATCCCCCGCGAATCGATTCAACCTCCTCGACCGAGCCGGTCTCAAGCCCGATTGAGGTTAACGCTGCCGCCACTTCATCGGCGGTCATGTCGAAATCGACATATTGTTTAAGCCATTTATAGGATATGTTCATAAAGGGTGTCTTTTTGCCTTTAAAATCATGTTACTGACCTCATGGTCAATAAATCGTGCAAATTTAGCGAAAAATTCCCATCCCCCCAACACCACGTCAGCCAAAGCGCACGGCGGTTGCTACTTTTTTGTTATCTTTGGCTGCGACTTGGATACTCGCATTCGGCAAAAACAAATAAATTTGATTTATGCGCTCGCTTATTCGTATCTTTGCAGTCCACAAATCCTACCGATGATATTTAACTCGTTTGAATTTCTACTGTTTCTGCCTTTGACGTTCCTGGTCTATTGGCTGGTGTTTAAAGAGAGGACGGCCCGTAACCTGTTCATAATCGCCGCCAGCTACACTTTCTACGGCTGGTGGAATGTAAAGCTGCTGGGCCTGATTGCCTTCACAACCCTTTGCAGCTACCTGAGCGGTCTCGCTATCGAGCGGCTGAACGACCGTCGCCACCGTGCGGCCTTGGCAGTGTTGTGGATCAACGTGGCCATAAATCTCGGCATATTGGGGATGTTCAAATATTTTGACTTCTTCGCCCACAGTTTCTATCAGATGATGAACGCCATGGGGTGGGCTGTCGATGACATCACGCTCGGTCTCGTCTTGCCGGTGGGCATCTCATTCTATACGTTTCAGGCTCTAAGCTATTCCATCGACGTGTATCGCCGCAAGATTGAGGCGAGCCATGACGTGCCGACGTTTTTCGCTTTCATCAGTTTTTTCCCGCAGCTCGTGGCCGGCCCCATAGAGCGGGCTTCAAACCTGTTGCCGCAATTCATGCGCGCCCATAGTTTTGACTATGCCGGCGCGGTGTCGGGTATGAGGCAGATTCTTTGGGGATTGTTCAAAAAAATGGTTGTGGCCGACAACTGCGCCGAGGCCGTCGATTTGATATTCGGGGATTACACTTCGATGGGGGCTGCCAATTTGTGGATCGGAGCGGCCTTGTTCTCGTTTCAGATCTATGGAGACTTTTCGGGCTATTCCGACATTGCCGTAGGCACCGCCCGCCTGTTTGGGTTTGAGCTGATGCGCAACTTCAAGCTGCCCTATTTCTCCCGCGACATCGGCGAGTTCTGGCGGCGGTGGCACATATCGCTCACCACATGGTTCCGCGACTACGTCTATATCCCGATGGGCGGTAGCCGCGTGAGCAAGCCGAAAAAGGTGCGCAACACGTTTGTCATCTTTTTGTTAAGCGGATTCTGGCATGGCGCGACGTGGGGCTACCTCGCATGGGGTGCATATCATGCGGTCTTGTTCGTGCCGATGATACTCACGGGGCGCAACCGCAAATATCTTGATGAACCCGCTGCCGGGCGTCATCTCCCCTCGATTAACGAGGCGGCTTTGATGGCGTGGACTTTCGCGCTCGTGGTCATCGGGCGCGTGCTTTACCGAGCCGGAGATATAAGCGATGCGTGGGAATGCTTCAAGATAATGTTTACCGGATTTCTTCCTCCCTATTCCTCCATGCCGTTGATAGGGTTTGTACCGTTGTGCTGGGTGGCGGTGATGATGGGTGCCGAGTGGGTGTCGCGACACCGCGAGCATCCTCTGGACTTCAGAAGCGATGAGAAAGGTCTGTTCCGCAGCCGCATGGCCCGTTGCACGCTCTACTATGCCATATTCATGACCATCCTGTTTTTCTCGGGTAGCCAGCAGCAGTTCATTTATTTCCAATTCTGATTGTGCTATGAAAAGATTTTTGAGCTACGTCGGAGTGTTCGCCTTGGTGGTGTTGTTGTCGCTCGCCGCCGGCGAGGTTATAGTCAGAAATATTCCCAATCCCTACAAGATAAAGGCCCGCGGTCTTGAGCGTAACGGCGACCGTGTGGCGACATTGGTGCTCGGAAGCAGTCACACCTATTATGGCATTGTGCCTGAAGCGCTCGGCGACAGTGTGTTCAATCTCGCCAACATATCACAAAATTATGAGTACGACTACCTGTTGCTTGAAAAGTACGCTCCGCTGATGCCAAACCTGCGCCGTGTGATTATCAACGTTGGCTACAGTTCATTTTCCGACAGCGATTTTCCTCACGGAGAATGGTGGCAAGAGACCAATTATCAGCTTTATATGGGGGTGAATAAACACGGACAGCTTTCGCGTACCGGTTTTGAAATCTCCAATTTTCCGATATATGCGGGAAAGCTGCGCAAATTCATGATGCGCAAATCGCCGGCGATTTGCGACACCGCGGGGTTTGGTCTTGATTATACTTTTGATTCTCGCTATGACGGTTGGGAACGCACGGGCGAGATTGCAGCCCGCCGTCACACATCGACCGATACCTCTTGGGTCGGTTACAACCTCGGTTACCTGCGACGTCTCATCAATCTGTGCCGCGCCATAGGGGCTGAGCCTGTGCTCGTCACCCCGCCGTGTTACGCCACCTACAACGAACACCTCGACAAGGCGCAGTTTGACCGCTATGTCGATTTGACCGACACGGTTGTGGCGGCTTACGGTTTGCGATGGCTCGATTTCCTGACCGACAGCCGTTTCACAGCCGACGATTTCTGGGATGCCGACCATCTTAACGACCGCGGAGCGTTGAAGTTCACCCGCGTGCTACGCGATTCACTCGCCGTCACTCCAGCACGCTCAGTTCGCTGAGTTTGCTCTTGAAATCGCTGATTTTGGCCACTACATCGACGTCGTGGGTCAAGTGGACGCCCGGAGTTTTTACTATGAGAGTGGTTAACCGTGATTTAATAGCTTGCCGGGCATAGTTGAAACGCCATTTCTGGCTGTTGATCTGGGCTACGAACCAAAATAATTCCATTACGGTCATTTTGTATTTAGGAACCAATACTCTGACCGAGCTTCCTCCGTTCCCTCTTGCCACATATCTCCACGGCTGAAGATATGCCGTGCCGAAAGCCGATACGGTGATGCTGCCTTGGCATATCTCATCGTCAGGCGCGCTCACCAATCCCACTATTCCATTGGTGCCGTCTCCGCTCGACACATATGGCAGCGGCCCTTGGGCGTATCCCTTGAATCCCGCTGATTTGCCTGTCTTGATGTCGAAATATTTCGATAACGGTCCCGTCTCGTCAAGCGGGAGCGTCTCGGCGTTTTCATCGCCTGTGTTGACCTGTGACAGCGACGATGTCACGTCGGGATAACTTGTCACCCCTTGGAATAAAGATAGTAATGTCTCGTTATTGTGTGTTTTTACCAATGTTTCGGTCAAAGGTAACGATGGAAGATATTGTTGTGGGCTGAACTCGTTTCCCTCCATTATATCCTTTGCGTCAAGCACGGTGCAAATATTGCTTGAAAATTCCATTCCGTTGAGGAACTTGTGAAAGTTTTCAAGAACGTGAGGTATCTGATTCCTGCCGCAAGCCACGCGTTTCCCTTTCAGTTTCATGTACCCGTCATTGGCTATGCGGCCGACAAACACTTTGCTTTGACCGTGCGCCACGCCGGCTTTGGCAATCATGATAGTGGTGATTGCCGATGCATTGGGATAGAAAAGCTCGTCTGGCAGGCTGATCATACCTAAAAGAGTATGCTTGTTTAGAAAATCTTTTCTCCACAATTTGTTTTCCTCGTCGGCAAATACTCCGGAATAAATCACCCCGGCAAATAGCCCTCCCTGTATCAACGAATCCATCGAAGTGTTGATGAACTCCCGTTCCGGCTCGTTTTCCTGATGGAACGGCGGGTTGAGAAATGCCCGTCGGAACTTTCGTTTTATCGCCGCTTTGGACTCTTTGTCGAGCGACGAGGAGTTTTCGATATTGCTCTTGCCGTCTCCTCTGAAAAACATATTCAGACAAGCCAAAGCCCATACGGTGGGATTTGTGTCATAGCCATATATTGATTCCCTGACCAGGTCGGTCGCTTCCTCGCTTGTGGCGTTTTTCCGCAGGGAATCGAATGCCGAGACAAGAAACCCGCCGGTTCCGCAGGTGATGTCGATTATGTGGTCTCCGATTTCAACCCCGATCAGGTCAACGCACAGTTTGGTTATGTGGCGCGGGGTAAACACTATGCCCATGGCATTGTTGTCGGTTCCATAGCGCAAAAACGCCTCGTAAAACATCCCGAGAAAATCTGCGTCTGATTGCAGTACGGCACGGACATTTAGCCGTTTGAGTATCGAAACTATTCTTAGCGCAAATGGATTCAGTCGGGCGAAATCATTGTTTCCAAGAGTAATCGCTTCTATGAGTTTCCCTTTTTTGTCAGATGCGAAATGCCGACTTTCGTTTATCGCCTCCGAGGCCATTCGGTTAATGTCGCTCAATATGTCGGTCGAGTCGGGATTCACATCGCCTTTATATAATGCCACGGCAAACGTGCCGATGACTTTGGGACGAAGCGAAGTTTCGATTTTTGCTGTGCGCAGTATGTTTGAAACTTCTATTGCAGCGTCGATAAATTCAGATTGCGAGGGTATGCTGACGTCGGTGGTGCTGTTGTCGCTGGCAAGAGCTACGGCACATTCAGTCTTCGATAAGATAGCGGTTAGAGGATTCCCCTTCGATTTCAGATAACTCCATTCACCATCCTTCAGGTACATCACCGTGACGATACATCCCGTAGATTCGTCACCGGCTACTCCGATGGCGATTTTTACTTTGTATCTGCCGTTTTGGTTGATTCTGTCGCAATAGCTTATAGCTTGGCTGACGGCCTCGTTGATTTTCCGATAGCTGTTTTTGGTTTCGATTACTATTGCCGGCTCACCGTTCAGGCACAACAAAAAGTCGGGCTTTTTAGCTCCAAGTGCGGTACCGGGCAGAAAGTCGGCTACCTCCTGTTCCTCCAGAAGGTCTCCGTTGTTCTGAGGGTGCGATAGATTCCATCCTTTGTCTGCCGCTATTTGCCGTGTGAAATATCGAGCCCTGCTTTCTGATCTTTTTGTCTTTAGTGCCATTACAGGTGGTTTTTAAACGCAAATATACGCAAAAAATCGTCGATGACAAATCCGCGGTTCAAAACGAAGTGGTGCAGCCCCACGCCGGGGCTGCACCACTCTGTGCGGTCATCTGTTATGGTGGCGTCAGCGGGTGACGGTCATGGTGAACGATGTGCCTTTGAGCGAGAGGGGGAGGGTGAGCGTGCGGGCTTTTTTGTTATAGGCCGTGCGCACTTTCTTACCGTCGACAGTCACGGCTTTCGGGGCCGCGTCGATTCCGTGAAGCACCATGGTGATGTCGCGCTTGGCGGGCATTCCGGCATAGCTTCCTGCGATTTTCATCTCGACTTTGATTTGTGAGGGTGTGGCGTCGCCGCTGAAAAGCAGCAGGGCATACTCCTTGTTCTCAAGCGATTTGGTCGATTGGCGGTCATCTTCGAAGATATATCCGCTCGACTGCCCCTCGACGGGATAATAGTTGACGGTGTAACGGGCCGGGTTGTAGTCGCCGGTGTTGCCCATCTTATATTCGGCCATAGGGATGAATGAACCTGCCTTGACAAATAGCGGGAGTGTCTGGAGCGGGGCGGAATAGTCGATGGTGTCGCCTCCGTTGAACACGCGTGAGTCGTCGTTATAGTCGATCCACTGCCCGTCGGGGATGATGACTTTGCGCGATGTCGCTCCCCGGGTCATCACCGGAGCCACCATGACATTCGCGCCCCACAGGTATTGGTCGTCGATGTCGTCATAACGGTTGTCGCCCGAGTAGAAGTTGAGGGGTCGCACCATCGGCAGACCGAGGTTGGCGTTTTCCGATGCGAGGGTGTAATTGTAGGGTAGCCAGCGGTAGCGATCGAGCACAATCTGTTTCAGAATTTTCTCCTGCTCCGGGTAGCGGAACGGCTCGGCGACCTGCTGGGCGTGGGTGCGCAGCACCGGCGAGAACAATCCGAGCTGGCACCAGCGCACATAAAGCTCAGGGTCAACCGGGTGTTCGGGATCTACGGCGAAACCTCCCACGTCGTGGCTCATATACCCAAGGCCGCTGAGACCGGAGTTGAGCATGATGGTCACCTGAGGCTGGAGACCGCCCCATGAGCGCGACACGTCGGTCGACCATGGGAACACGCTGTAACGCTGCAGCCCGGTTGTGCCGCCGCGCATCATTGTCATCAGTCGGGTGTCGGGATATTTCTCTTTGTAAAGGTCATAGATGATTTCGCTCCAGTCGTTGCCATACTGGTTGTGATATTCGCGGGCCGTCAGGCCGTTGGCGTGTAGGCCGGTTTCGGGGTGTACCTCAGGTTCGCCGAGGTCGCCCCACCATCCGCCCACACCGTCGTCGGTGAGCTGTGCGTAGCGTTCGGCGAGCCATTTGCGGGTGTCGGGGTTAGCTACGTCAAACATTCCGCCATGTCCCACCCAGATTGTGACGGGCTGCACTCCGCCGGTGGAATCCTTCACCATGAGCCCTTTGGCAGCGAGTTCGTTGTAGTTGTCCACTCCGCGTCCGTTTTGCAGTATGTAGGGCTGGGAGATGGTCACGGTATTGACCCCGCGCTTTTTCAGGTCGGCGAGCATTTTCTTATGGTCGGGCCACTGCTCTTTGTCCCATGCCAGACGGCCCATATCTTCCTCTTTGCCATACCAGTACAGGTCGAGCACGACGCCGTCCACCGGGTAACCTTTCATCTTCAGGGTATCAATCACGCCGGTCGTTTCGGCCTGGGTCTTGTAGCCGTATTTGGATGTGATGTAGCCGAGCGACCAGAAAGGGGGGAGTGCCTGGCGGCCGGTGAGCTTAGACAGTTGGGTCGTGAGCGACGCAAGGTTGTCGTTGTCGCCCTTTATGAAGTAGTACGAGATAGGCGAGCGGCCTTCCGAGATATACTCGATTGGGTTCGACATCACCATCTCGGCGGCTGCGAAATCATCGAAAACCACTGCGTAGCCGTTGCTTGACAGGAACAGCGGCATGGTTATGTTCATCTGTGAGATGCGGGGTTCCCCTTTGACATAACCGTAGTTTTGTTTGTTGTACATCACCAAGGTGTCGCCTGCGAGGTTGAAGGAGTGGCCGCGTTCGCCGGCGCCGTAGAACGAGCCGCCTACGCTTGTGTAGAGTTGCAGCTTCTGTTTGCCGTCGGCCATTGTGCGCAGGCCGTTATCGGCGATTGAGCGGTTCGCTCCGCCCGAGATTGTCACTTCGCCGGTTTTGGCGTTGAGCGTGGCGGTTACACCCGCCGGGGTCACGATGTTGGTCAGGTCGCCCACCGTCAGGGTTTTACCTTTGAAATCGGCGGCGTCGAGCACCGTAGCGCGTGATACCGGGATTTCAGCTCCTTTAGGTGCGTTGGTCACTTTGATGATGTTGTCGGTTATGACGGTGACGGTTACTTCGCGCCCTGCGTCGGTAGTCGTTTTAAACACACCCGGTGAGGCCATCGACAGCCCCGGGATGACGGCCATCGCTGCCGCCAGCAGTGAATGATATTTTCTCATTGCAAGGTATTAAATTGTTATATAAGACTAAGAATCATTGTTTCGCCAGTTGGGCCATCTTGAAGATGTATTTGCCTATTATGTCAAACTCAATGTTGACTTTTGTGCCGGGCACTATCTTCTTGAAGTTGGTGTGCTCGTAGGTGTAGGGTATTATAGCGACCCTGAAGCTGTCGCGCTCTGAGTCACACACGGTCAGGCTCACGCCGTTGACAGTCACGGAGCCTTTCTCGACAGTAACATAGCCTTTGGCTACCATCTCGGGGTCGGCCGAATAGTGGAATTTGTAGTATCGGCTTCCATCGACCTCCTCCACGCTTTCACACACGGCGGTACAGTCGACATGGCCTTGCACGATATGCCCGTCAAGCCGGCCGTTCATGACCATGCAACGCTCCACGTTGACGAGGTCGCCCGGCATGAGGTCGCCCAGGTTGCTGCGTTCAAGCGTCTCTTGTATAGCGGTCACGGTGTAGCGTCCGTCGGCAATCGAGACTACTGTCAGGCAAACGCCGTTGTGTGCCACGGACTGGTCTATTTTCAACTCATCGACAAAGCTGCATTCAATCGTGAGATGGATGTTGCCGTTGTCGCGCTTGACGGCGGCTACTGTCGCCGCTTCTTCAACTATTCCAGAGAACATATATTGGTGTTATTGGTTAGGGTTGTTGTTTTGTCTTTGTGAGTGGAGGTCGCGGCCTTCGTAGGCTGAGAACGCGTCCACCCATTCGTCTGCTATCTCGGTGGAGTGGCCGGTGCGCGGGTCAAAACCTGCCATTATGGTGGAACCGACACATTTCACCTGGCCGGTGACGAAGTTGAAGATGCGTTGCTCAAGTTTGAAGCTGTGGCGCGACACGCTCGCTACCGTTGTGGCCACGGCGAGCGGTTCGTCGAGGTAGGCCGGGGCGTAATAGTCACACGTCAGATGCACCACGACGATACCTATGTTGTGCCAATCGATTTTCCCCTTCATCACGTCGCTGAAATAGCGCGTCTTGCCCAGATCCATGAACGTAAGATACACATTGTTGTTGAGGTGCCCTTGCATATCTATGTCGTTGAAACGTGTCTGGAGCTGAACCGTGTGGAAAAACGGCAGTTGCGGGTCCGGGACTCGCGGATTGGCCGACGGGGGGAATTTTATCGGGGTTCTCATCTTGAAATTCGGTTTAATGGATTATTATCTCGGTGATAACGTTTGAACCGACAGCGCGGTTTAGTTCATCGGCGATATGGGAGCGCATGAACTGAAGCTCCCCCTTCAGCGGTCCCGACGCGATGTAGACATGGAGTTTCCCATGGTCCACATAGCGGCGCGTGGTGTAGCGGTTTACCCCGGGTCCCACCACCTCGGGCCACAGATAGCACGCCTGTTGTTCGCGGAAGGTGTCAGACAGCGATGTTTCTCTGAGAGCTTCCTCGATTATGCGGTTCAGTATCTTAGGTTCCGTGCGCTTCATTCGGTCGTCGTTGTGGTGTGGATTGGTGTGAACCGCCCGTGGTCCACCTCCCACAGACGGTAGTCGCCTCCCATGCGGCTCATGATTTCGTCGAGATGGTCGCGGTTGGTATCGGTGACGAATATCTGCCCGATGTTGTCGCGGCGCGCTATCTCCATTATGCGTTCCACGCGCGTTGAGTCGAGTTTGTCAAAAATGTCATCGAGCAGCAGTAGCGGCTTCAGACCGCTGTGCTGCCTCAGAAACTCATATTGTGCAAGCCTGAGGGCCACTGTAAACGTCTTGCACTGCCCCTGCGAGGCCACCCTGCGCGCCGGCATCGACGCTATCTCCATCGACAGGTCGTCGCGGTGGGGGCCTACACTCGTGTGCCCGGCTATCTCGTCATGGCGGCGCGCCTGGTCGAGAAGACGGTCGAGCGGAAGTTGTGGCCGTTCATAGGCCAATGACACCGGTTCTCCGTCGCCCGCTATCAGCTTGTAATATTCTTCAAAAATGGATTGCAACCGCTCCGCCCACCGCAGACGTGCGTCGGTGATGTAGCCTGCGCTTATGGTCATGGCCATCTCCACGGCCTCATAAAGAGTGTGGTCGACGATATGTTCGCGTAGCAGTTTGTTACGTTGCTCCAGAGCGCGCCCGTAGCGTATCAGGTGGTCTAAATACAGAGTGTCGCTTTGCGAAATCACCTGGTCCATCAGGCGTCGTCGCTCGTCGCTCGCACCGGTGATGAGGTCACTGTCGCGGGGCGAGACAATCACCAAGGGGAACGACCCGATATGCTCGCTCAGCCGCTGGTACTCCTTCCCTTTGCGCTTGAAACTCTTGCGCTTGCCCGCGGTCAGCCCCGCTGTGATTTCCTCCTTCGCGCCGCGCCGTTCATAGACGCCTTTGAGCATGGTGAAACTCTCTCCGCGGCTGATGACCATCGCATCGGTCACACCGTTGAAACTTTTGCAGAAACTGAGATAGTAGACGGCATCGAGAAGATTGCTTTTGCCCATGCCGTTCCGTCCGAGGAATCCGTTGATTTTCGGAGAAAATTCAAGCTCGGCCCCGGATATGTTTTTGTAGTTTACTATTGACAGTTCGCGCAATACCATGCAAATGCAAAGTTACTACAAAAAAGTGAAATGCGGAAAGATATAGTGATAGAATTGAGTTACAAGGGTTTTGGTTGAAGT